>NZ_MSJP01000070.1 GCF_014596525.1 Streptomyces sp. CBMA291 | reverse complement strand
CCCCCCCCCCCCCCGCCCCCCCCCCCCCCCCCCCCCCCCCCCCCCCCCCCCCCCCCCCCCCTCCCCCCCCCCCCCCCCCCCCCCCCCCCCCGCCCCCCCCCCCGGCCCCCCCCCCCCCGCCCCGGCCCCCCGCTTCCCGCCGGCGCCCACCAGCCCGTCGTCCTCGGCACCGCCGCCCGCGCCGCCGGACTCGGCCCCGAGGACGCCGCCCACTGCGTCGCGTACGAGACCGTCGGCGGACCGGCCACCGCCACCGTACGGCTCCTCGGACTCGACCCCTACCAGGCCACTGCCGTCCTCGCCCGCCTCGCCCCCGAGATGGACGAGGTGACCGAACGCGCCGTCAC
Organism: Streptomyces sp. CBMA291; assembly: GCF_014596525.1. Lineage (GTDB taxonomy): Bacteria > Actinomycetota > Actinomycetes > Streptomycetales > Streptomycetaceae > Streptomyces. Next base: position 33,638 of record NZ_MSJP01000070.1, on the reverse strand, counting down.
CGCCGCCCGACAGGGCCTCGACGCCCTGCCCGCCGCCTCCGCACCGCTGCTCGACCTCACCGCCGAACAGCACGCGGCCTGGCCCGTACGCCTCTTCGCCTCCTGACCGAAGCCCCGCCGGGTGAGGCCCCGTCCGCCCCGCCCGGCCGGTCAAGGGCGACCGGCGCCACCCGGCCAGACGGGGCCGACCGGCACCACCCCGCCCCCGCCCGCCCCACGACCCAAGGAGTCACCCATGCATCTCGACCACGGCCACGACCACCTCGGTGCCGTCTCCGCCGACGCCCACCGCCCCGACGGGCGCCGCCGCGCCCTGCGCATCGGCCTCGGCGGGCCCGTCGGCTCCGGCAAGACCGCGACCGTCGCCGCCCTCTGCCGGGAACTGCGCGACACCCTCTCCCTCGCCGTCGTCACCAACGACATCTACACCCGGGAAGACGCCGAGTTCCTGCTCCGGCACGCCGTCCTGCCGCCCGAGCGCATCCGGGCCGTCGAGACCGGCGCCTGCCCGCACACCGCCATCCGCGACGACATCTCCGCCAACCTCGAAGCCGTCGAGGAACTGGAGGACGCCGTGGGCCCCCTCGATCTGATCCTCGTCGAATCCGGCGGCGACAACCTCACCGCCACCTTCTCCAAGGGGCTCGTCGACGCCCAGATCTTCGTCATCGACGTCGCGGGCGGCGACGACATCCCCCGCAAGGGCGGCCCCGGCGTCACCGCCGCCGACCTCCTCGTCGTCAACAAGACCGACCTCGCCCCCTACGTCGGCTCCGACCTGGAACGGATGGCCCGCGACGCCGGGGAGCAGCGCGGCGAACTGCCCGTCGCCTTCACCTCGTTGCGTGCCGAGAACGGTGTCGCCCCCGTCGCCGACTGGGTCCGTGCCCGGATCGGGGCCTGGACCGCGTGAGCCTGCGCGCCACCGCCCGGATCGCCGCCGAAGCCGGAGGCGGGCTGCCGCTCCTCGTGAGCGAAGGGCCCCTCGCCCTGCGGCGCACCCGGGCCCCGGAGCCGTATGCCCGGGTCACCGTCGTCGGGGCGATGAGCGCCCCGCTCGGCGGCGACCGGCTGGCCGTCGAGACCGAGGTACGCGAGGGGGCCCGGCTCCTGGTCGACGCCGCCGCCGCCACCCTCGCCCTGCCGGGCCGGAACGCCGAGCCCGCCACATACGACGTACGGCTCACGGTCGGCGAGGACGCGGCGCTCCGCTGGCTGCCCGAGCAGCTGGTCTCCGTCCACGGCTCCGACCTGCGGACCCGGACCACCGTCGACCTCGCGGCCACCGCCCGGCTCGTCCTGCGCGAGGAACAGATCCTCGGCCGCCACGGCGAACCACCCGGCACCCTCGTCACCCGGCTCACCGTCCGCCGGGCCGGGCGGCCCCTCCTCGACCAGGAACTCTCCCTCGGGCCCGGCGCACCCGGCGGCTGGGACGGCGGGGCCGTCCTCGGCGGGCACCGGGCCGTCGGACAACTCCTCGTCGTCGACCCGGAGTTCGACCGGGCTCCGGTGGCCACCCGGCTCCTCGGGGAGCACGCGGCCGTGACCCCGCTGGCCGGACCCGCCGCCCTCGTCACCGCCGTCGCCCCGGACGCGCTCGCCCTGCGCCGCCTCCTCGACACCGCTTTGGCGTGGCTCGCCCCGCTCTGACCCACCTCGGGCGAGCCACCGGAACGTCACCGCTCAGCGGTACACACGTCACCGGTTATTGGTTCGGCAAAGAAACGCGCGTACGCCCTTTCACGGTGAGCCCCTCAGACGAAAGGATCCCCCGACAACCAACACGAGGCGCTGCCACGGGGGCGGCGCCCAGCTGGGGGAGGACCTGTGAGACGTACGGCAGTGCTCGGCTCGGCCGGCACTCTGATAGCCGGAACGCTCGTCGTGGGCGGACTCGCCGCCCCGGCGGCGAACGCCGACAGCTACCGGCACCTGCGCGGCGCCGAGTCGATCGGCGTCACCGTCGCGGCGGCGCGCGCCGCCGCGACGGGCATCGACTGGAAGGACTGCCCTGCCGACTGGGGCCTGGAGAAGCCCATCCAGTGCGGCTGGGTCACCGTCCCCGTCGACTACGCGAAGCCCAACGGCAAGAAGATCAAGATCGCCGTCGACCGCATCAAGGCCACCGGCACCCCCGCCGAACGCCAGGGCGCGCTCCTCTACAACCCGGGCGGCCCCGGCGCCTCCGGCATGCGCTTCCCGCGCCGAGTCACCACCAAGAACGCCATCTGGGCGAACGCGGCCAAGGCCTACGACTTCGTCGGCTTCGACCCCCGAGGCGTCGGCAACTCGGCCCCCATCTCCTGTGTCGACCCGACCGAATTCGTCCGGGGCCCCAAGCCCGACCCGGTCCCCGACACCGAGGCCGACAAGCTCAAGCAGCGCAAGCTCGCCGCCGACTACGCCAAGGGCTGCGCCGAGAAGAGCGGCGACATGCTGCCCTTCATGAACACCCCCAACACCGCCCGCGACCTCGACGTCATCCGCGCCGCCCTCGGCGAGCAGAAGCTCAACTACGTCGGCGTCTCCTACGGCACCTACCTCGGCGCGGTCTACGCCACGCTCTTCCCGACCCACGTCCGCCGCATGGTCTTCGACAGCGTGGTCAACCCCTCGACGCGGAACATCTGGTACGACTCCAACCTCGGCCAGGACATCGCCTTCGAGGGCCGCCTCAAGGACTGGATGACCTGGGTCGCCCAGAACGACGCCACCTACCACCTCGGCGACACCCTCGCCAAGGTCCGGCAGCAGTGGACGACCCTGCGCGCCACCGCGAAGAAGGCGCCCCTCGACGGCAAGGTCGGCCCCGCCGAACTCATCAACTTCTTCCAGAACGCCCCCTACTACGACTCCATGTGGGCCCCCGTGGCCGAGGCATGGAGCGCCTACGCCGCCGGTGACCCGCAGCCGCTGATCGACTCGGCCGCCGCCGACCTCACCGACACGGCCGGCAACATCTCCTCGGAGAACGGCAACGCCGTCTACACCGCCGTCGAGTGCGGCGACGCCCCCTGGCCGACCAGCTGGCGGAAGTGGGACCGGGACAACACCCGCCTCCACCAGCAGTACCCCTTCATGACCTGGGCCAACGCCTGGATGAACCTCCCGTGCGCCACCTGGGCCGCGCCGCACCAGCGCCCGACCGAGGTCAAGACCAACAAGGGTCTGCCGCCGGTGCTCATCACCCAGGCCGAGCGCGACGCCGCCACCCCGTACGAGGGCGGTGTCGAGCTGCACAAGCGGTTCAAGGGCTCGCGCCTGATCACGGAGAAGGACGCCGGTTCGCACGGCATCACCAACCTGCTCAACCCGTGCCTCAACACCAAGGTCGAGGCCTATCTGCTGACCGGCAAGCTGGACGCCAAGGACCAGACCTGCGCCCCGCACGCCACCCCGAAGCCGTAACCACGCCCTCGGGCAGGTGAAGAAGGGAGGGGCGGCCGCCCGACGGCCGCCCCTCTCGTCACACCAGCCCCTCTCGTCACACCCGCCCCGCGTACACGGCCGCCCCTCCCGTCACACCACGCGCCCCGCGCACGCGGCCCCCCGCCGCCCCTCCCGTCTCACCTTCGCGACGCCAGCCACGCGTCCTCCGTCGCGTAGTCGAACCAGTCGAAGTCGTACTTCTCCAGGGCCGGGAAGGCCTCCAGCCACCCTCGTCCGGTCAGCCGGTCCGCCAGCCACTCCACCGTCGCGGGCAGCGACTCGGCGTACCCCACCACCGGCCGGTACCCCAGCGCCCGTTCCGCCTCCGACATGTCGAACACGATCGGCCGGTCGGTGCCCCAGGGCGTCTGCCCCAGCCGCTCCACCGGCGGCGCGCCGTCCACGAGCACGGTCTCGCTCTCCACCCCGACGACCGCGTCCACCGCCGTGCAGATCTCCGCCACCGTCGGCGCCTCCCCGTCCGCCGCGTTCAGCACCCGCGTCCCCGGATTCGCCGCCGCGAGCCGGATCAGCTCCGCCAGGTTCTCCACGTGCGCCGGATGGAACCGGGACGTCCCGCCGTACGCGAGCACCCGCACCGGCCGCCGGTCGAGCGCCCGCTTCACGAAGAACAGCTCACGGGGGGTGCGGCAGTACGGACCGTGGATCGCGCCCGCCCGCAGCAGCGTCGTCGGCAGCCGGTCGCCCGCCGCCAGCAACTCCCGCTCCAGGGCCACCTTGCGGGTGCCGTACGTGGAATCGCCCGGCGCCACCGTCGTCAGCGACTCCGGGATCGGCACCGGATAGCGCGGGAAGCCCTCCGGCCCCTCGTGCTGCGTGTCGAAACTGCGCCCGCGCTCGTCCTGGTACACCGCCCCGCTGGAGACCACCACGGCGGAGCCGATCCGTCCGGCGAGCCCGAGCAGCTGCGCCGCGTGCCCCCCGTCGTAGGCCACCAGGTCGACGAGGACGTCCTGCCCCTCGCCGATCGCGTCCGCGAGGGCGCCGTCCTCCTCCCGGTCGAGCGCCACCGACCGGACCTCGGCCGGCCACCCCGCGTCCCTGCCGCCGCCCCGCGAGACGGCCGTCACCTCCCAGCCGTCCGCGACGAGCGCCCGCACGGCCGCCCGTCCCACCTGTCCCGTCCCGCCCAGCACGCACGCGTGTCCCTTGGTCATACGGGGACGTTACGTCCACGGGCCCTGACGGGTCCGGTGATTGCGCCGAGCGCGGATCCGCCCCCGGCGTTCCCCGGTGGGGAACTCCCGCGCCGTCCTCCCCTCGCCGGTCGCCGCCTTCTCCGCCTCCGCCGCCTTCACCACCGCCGCGTACTCGTCCACGTACTCCTGGCCCGAAAGCCGCAGGATCTCGTACATGATCTCGTCCGTCACCGCTCTGACCACGGCTTTCTCGCCTGCGCTCGCCGCGTGCCGGGAGAAGTCCAGGGGCTCGCCGAACCGGATCGCGACCCGCCGGATCCTCGGCACCACCTTCCCCGGCGGCTGGATCTCGAAGGTCCCCACCATCGCGCAGGGCACCACCGGCACCCCCGCCGTCAGCGCCATCACCGCCACCCCGACCTTGCCCTTGTAGAGCCGTCCGTCGTGCGAGCGGGTCCCCTCCGGGTAGATCCCGAGCAGCTCGCCCCGGCCCAGCACCCCGAGCCCCTCACGGATCGCCGCCTGCCCCGCCCCCTTCCCCGAGCGGTCCACCGGGATCTGGCCCACGGCCCGGAAGAAAGCGGCCGTGAGGCGTCCCCTGAGCCCCGGCCCGGTGAAGTACTCCTGCTTCGCCAGGAACGTGATCCGCCGGTCGAGCACCACGGGCATCAGGAAGTGGTCCGAGAAGGAGAGATGATTGCCCGCGATGATCGCCGCCCCCTCCTCGGGAACGTGCGCGAGCCCCTCGATCCGGGGCCGGAAGAGCAGCCTCAGCAACGGGCCGAGCAGGACGTGCTTCATGAGCTGGTAGAACATCCAAACCCCCGTTCGTCGTCCGTCCACCCGTTGTAACCGCGCGCGGCCCCGTGGTCCACTGGTGGAGGAGCGTCCCATGACCGGCGAGCACGGAATCAGACGCCCCGGCCGGGTCCTCACCGCGCTGATATGCGCGCTGACGGCGGCCGGGCTGTACGGCTGCTCGGGCACCGACCGGCGTGAACCGGCCCCGACACCCACCCCCACGAGCCCCGCGCCGACCTCTCCGGTCCCCGCCGGGCACTCGCCCTTCACCGGGCTTCCGGCCAGGACGGGACCCGTCCTCGCCGTCAAGATCGACAACGCGGCCGCAGCCCGCCCCCACACCGGCCTCGGCGCCGCCGACCTCGTCTACGTCGAACAGGTCGAGGGCGGCGCGACCCGGATCATGGCCGTCTACTCCTCCCGGCTCCCGGACCGCGTCGGCCCCGTCCGCAGCGCCCGCGAGTCCGACATCGAACTCCTCGCCCAGTTCGACCACCCGGCGCTCGCCTACTCCGGCTCGCAGACCGCCCTGAAGCCCCTGCTGGAAGCCGCCCCCCTCGAAGCCCTGCCCCAGGCGACCGCACCCGGGGCCTATGTCAGGGGCGACACCCGCCCGGCGCCCCACAACCTCTATCTGCTGCCCGCCCGCGCCCTCGCGGCCGCCCCGGACGCCGGGCCCGCCAAGGACATCGGCTTCCGCTTCGGCCCCACGCCCGGCGGCGGCACCCCGGTCAACGAGCGGACCGTCCGCTACCCGGCCGCCCGCTACACCTTCACCTGGTCCGCCCCGGACCGGGCCTGGCGGGTCGCGATGGACGGCGCCCCCGCCCGCTCCACCGACAGCGGACCGCTGAAGCCCTCGACCATCGTGATCCAGCACGTCGACATACGCGCCTCCCGCTTCCACGACTTCCTCGGCAGCGTCTCCCCGTACACGGTGAGCGTGGGCGGCGGCACCGCGCTCGTCCTGCGCGACGGCCGGGCGTACGAGGCCCGCTGGTCCCGCCCCGCGGCCGCCTCCGGCACCACGTTCACCACCCCTACGGGAACCCCGCTCACCTTCGCCGCAGGACAGATCTGGGTGCTCCTCGCCCCGGAGAACGCCCCGGGGAGCGCCCCCTAGAGCGCCCCTGAGCACGCGCCGGGCGTGTCTCGGGGGAGCCTCGCGCGTGCCTCGGGGGCGCCCGGAGAACACCGGGCGCCCCCGAGACCACGCCCCTACCTGGACGCGGGCCCCGGGCCCGAGCCCGTGGGCGGCCGGCCGGCCGGGGACGGGCGCGCCTCGCTGTCCGAGGCGATCATCCCGATGGTGGCCACGCCGAGCACCACCCAGCCGAACCAGAGCCAGCCGCTGCTGCCGAGCGCCACGGTGTAGGCCGTGGTCAGCACCAGTGCGGCGCAGGTGAGCACCGCCATCGTCTTCGTGGGACCGGACATCATCAGTCCGCCCTCCTCCCGACCGAGGTCGCGGAAGCCGTCCAGCCCATCGTGGCCCCCCGGCAGGGGCGCGCGCTACTCCCCGGACGCCCCGGCGTACGCCGGATACGCCACCGGGCCCGGTACGAGACCCCCCGGAGGGGATCCCGTACCGGGCCCGGAAGCGCGAACCGTCAGCGCGGGGGAGCGGCCACCGTCACCGGCCACGTGCCTGGAGCGAGGCCAGATAGGCGTTGTACGCCTCCAGCTCCTTGTCCCCGTTTCGGTCGGCCGCCCGGTCCTGGCGGACCGCCTGCCGCTGTTCGGAGTGGTACCACTGGTAGACCAGCGCGATCAGCACGAGCACGGACGGGATCTCGCTGAACGCCCAGGCGATGCCGCCCGCCGCGCTCTGGTCGGAGAGGGCGTCGATGCCCAGCGAGACCGGCGGGTTCTTGTAGGTCTCCACCAGCGGCTCCGAGGCCATCATCATCGCGATGCCGAAGAAGGCGTGGAACGGCATGCCCGCGAACAGCTCCAGCATCCGCATCACGTACCCCGGCCGGTGCGGACCGGGGTCGACGCCCATGATCGGCCAGAAGAACACCAGGCCGACCGCGAGGAAGTGCACCATCATCCCGATGTGCCCGGCCTTGGAGCCCATCAGGGTGTCGAAGAGCGGGGTGAAGTACAGCGCGTAGAGGCTCGCGATGAACATCGAGATGGTGAACACCGGGTGCGTGATCACCCGCATGTACCAGCTGTGCAGCAGCTTGAGCAGCAGCTCGCGCGGGCCGATCGAGCCGCGCGGCGCCGGCGGCAGCGCCCGTAGCGCGAGGGTCACCGGAGCGCCGAGCAGCAGCAGGATCGGCGACAGCATGGAGATCACCATGTGCTGCACCATGTGGACACTGAACATGACCATGCCGTAGTCGTTCAGCTTGGTGCACATCACCAGGGCCACGGTCAGTACGCCGACCGTGAAGAAGACCGTCCGGCTCACCGGCCACGCGTCCCCGCGCCGCCGCAGCCGCACCACGCCCCACCCGTACAGACCGAGCCCCGCGAGGCAGCCGATCAGGAAGAAGAGGTCGGGCGAGAACTCCAGGCCCCGCCCCAGCGTGAACGGCGGCAGATCCGTGGTCATGCCGTGCCCGCTGTGATCCATCGTGTGCACTCCCGGAGACCGATTCGCGCTTGTTGTCCGCACCAGACTAGAACCGCCCCCGGTCGCGACGGCGACCGGGGGCGGATGTCACGCGGGGGACCGGCTCAGACGATGCACTCGGCCTCGGCGTAGCGGTCCGCCGGGACCGTCTTGAGGGTCTCCACGGCCTCGCCGAGCGGCACCATGGTGATCTCCGTGCCGCGCAGCGCCGTGAGCATGCCGAACTGGCCCCGGTGCGCCGCCTCGACCGCGTGCCAGCCGAAGCGGGTCGCGAGCACCCGGTCGTACGCGGTGGGGGTGCCGCCGCGCTGGACGTGCCCGAGGATGACCGGACGGGCCTCCTTGCCGAGCCGCCGTTCCAGCTCCACGGAGAGCTGGTTGGCGACGCCGGTGAAGCGCTCGTGGCCGTACTCGTCCTTGCCGCCCGAGTGGAAGTCCATCGAGCCCTCGCGCGGCTTGGCGCCCTCGGCGACGACCACGATCGCGAACCGCTTGCCCGCCTCGAAGCGCGCGCCGACCCGGGCGGTCAGCTCGTCCATGTCGAAGGGGCGCTCGGGGACGACGACCGCGTGCGCGCCGGCGGCCATGCCGGAGTGCAGCGCTATCCAGCCGGTGTGCCGGCCCATGACCTCGACGACCAGGACGCGCTGGTGCGACTCGGCGGTGGTCTTCAGCCGGTCGAGGGCCTCGGTGGCGACGGTCACGGCCGTGTCGAAGCCGAAGGTGACATCGGTGGAGGCGATGTCGTTGTCGATGGTCTTCGGGACGCCGACGATCGGCAGACCCGCCTCGGAGAGCAGGTTCGCCGCCTTGAGGGTGCCCTCGCCGCCGATCGGGATGATCGCGTCGAGTCCCAGGTCGGCCACATGGCCCTTGGCCTGCTCGACGCCGCCGACCAGGTGCGCGGGCTGGACCCGCGAGGAGCCGAGGATGGTGCCGCCCCGGGCCAGGATGCCGCCGACCGCGTCGAGGTCGAGCTTGCGGTAGTCGCACTCCAGGAGACCCCGCCATCCGTCGTGGAAGCCGATGACCTCGTCACCGTGGTCGACCACCGCGCGGTGCACGACGGAACGGATGACAGCGTTCAGACCGGGGCAGTCTCCACCGGAGGTGAGCACGCCAATGCGCATAGCCCAAAAACCTTTGCAACGTGGGCCGACTCCCGGACCCCGTCGTCCGGCTGGATCCCCGCCACCCTATCGGTGCAGGGTGGCGGGGCCGAACCGGATGTCCGCACAGTGGACAACGTACGTGTGTACGGCATCCTTCGGGCGGGATGCGGAGCCCGTCAGGCGGGCTGGGTGGCGGCCGCGATGCGCTCGTTGCGCAGGGCCTCGTACCAGCGGTCGTCCGTCGGCGGCAGCGCGTTCACGTCGAGGGCCAGCTTCAGGAGCAGGTCCGCGATCTGCGGGTTGCGGGCCATGACGGGGCCGTGCATGTACGTGCCGAAGACGGTGTCGTTGTACGCGCCTTCGGTGCCGTCGCCGGTGCCGTTGCCGTTGCCGAAGACGGTCCGGGCGAAGGGGCGGGCCGAGGGGCCCAGATGGGTGATGCCCTGGTGGTTCTCGAAGCCCGTCAGCTGGGGCAGGCCCAGCCGGGGGTCGATGTCCGCGAGGACGTCGCCGACGCACCGGTCGGCCTCGCCCCGGGTCGAGATCACGTCGATGAGCCCGAGACCGGCCTCGCGCTCGCCGAGGTCGTTGATGAACTCGTGGCCCAGGATCTGGTAGCCGGCGCAGACCGAGAAGATGATCGCGCCGTTGGAGGCGGCCCGGCTGAGACCGCCGTCACGCCGCAGCCGCTCGGCCGCGAGCCGCTGCGGACGGTCCTCGCCGCCGCCGATCAGATAGATGTCGCCGGAGGTCGGGACCGGCTGGTCGCTGCGGACGTCGACGCGCTCGACATGGAGACGGCGCTGCTGGGCGCGGCGCTCGACCACGAGCACATTGCCCTGGTCGCCGTAGGTGCTGAGCAGGTCCGGGTAGACCCAGACCACTCGCAGGCTGCTCTCACTCATGCTGCAAGTCCTTTGCGGGTCAGTTGCCGACGCGGCGGCGGACGTCCTGGAACGCGGTGTAGTTGGCGATCAGCTCGATCTGTCCGGGCGGGGCCATCGAGACGGCCTCGTCCAGCGTCTCGCAGACGCGGAAGTCCACACCGGCGACCTCCAGACGGACCGCGAGGTCGAGCCTGCGGTCGCCGATCACCATGATCGGGTGCCCGGCGAGCCGGCCGTAGTCCACGTCCCACAGCCAGGAGGTGTCGGTGCCGTCGGCGCCGCGCGCGTTGACCGAGAGGATCACCGGGGCCGGCGGTCCGTCGATCAGGGAGAAGGTCTCCAGCCAGCCGGCCGGGTTCTTGGCGAGCAGCAGCCGCAGGTCGCGGCCCTGGAAGGAGACCACGTCGTAGCGGCCGGCGACCGCCTGCACCTGGTACATGCGTTCAAGGGCCACCTGCGGCGGCACCCCGAAGACGGCGGCGACGGCGGCCGAGGTGGCGGCGTTCGCCTTGTTGGCGCGGCCGGGCAGCTGGAGCCGGATCGGCCAGGCCGAACCGTGCGGGTCGAGCACGTGGTCGCCGTTGAGCGCCCAGCTCGGCGCGGGGCGGCGGAAGCCGCACTCGCCGCAGAACCAGTCGTCGCCCGGCCGCTGCATCACACCGCCGCAGGCGGGGCAGGACCAGGCGTCGTCCTTCCACTCCTGGCCCGCCGCGACCCACACCACGTTGGGTGAGGAGGAGGCGGCCCACACGATGAGCGGGTCGTCGGCGTTGGCGACGACCACGGCCTTGGTGCCGTTGAGGCCCTCGCGCCACTTCTCGGCGAGCATCCGGGTCTCGGCGGCGCGGTCGAGCTGGTCGCGGGAGAGGTTGAGCAGCGCGATCACCTTGGGCGTGGTGTCGCGGGCGACCCCGGCGAGGTACTTCTCGTCGACCTCGATCACGCCGTACCGGGCGTCCGAGCCGCCGGCCAGCGCCGAGGTGATGCCGGCGGGCATGTTGGCGCCGAGGGCGTTGGAGACGACCGGGCCGCTGGCGCGCAGGGCCTCGGCGATCAGCCGGGTCGTGGTCGTCTTGCCGTTGGTCGCGGACACCAGGACGACGTCCAGATGCTGCGCGAGCCGGCCGAGGAGATCGGGGTCGAGCTTCAGCGCCACCCGGCCGCCGATGACCGATCCGCTGCCGCGCCCCGCTGCCCGCGACACCGCGGCCGCGGCCTTGCCCGCCGTCACGGCCAGCTTGGCGCGCGGCGACAGCGGCTCTGGATTACCGGGGTGTCCTGACATCGTTCCTGTTCCTCCTTGCGTCGGTCCGGGCTCAGCCTATCGAGATCCGGTCAGCAGCCCGAACAGCGGCACCGTGGAGAGGCCGCCCGAAACGGCGAGGTCACGGCGGACCGTACCCTTACGGCCATGCGAAACCGGCCGATCCCCGGCAGTTCCGGCCTCGTCCGAGCGATGACCCTGCTCGGCGACCCCGTACTGCATTCCCCCTGCGAGCCCGTCACCGACTTCGGCCCCGAACTGGCCCGGCTCGTCGAGGACATGTTCGCCACGATGTACGCGGCGAACGGGGTGGGGCTCGCGGCCAACCAGGTCGGCGTGGGGCTGCGGGTCTTCGTCTACGACTGCCCCGACGACGAGGAGACCCGGCATCTGGGCCATGTGGTGAACCCGCGTCTGGTGGCGGCGGACGGCGAGGTCGTCCGGGGACCGGAGGGCTGCCTCTCGCTGCCGGGCCTCGAGGCGCCGACGCCCCGCCACGACCGCGCGGTGGTCGAGGGCGTACGGGTGGACGGCACGCCGATACGGATCGAGGGCACGGGATTCTTCGCCCGCTGCCTCCAGCACGAGACCGACCATCTGGACGGCGGGGTCTACGCGGACCACGTCTCGGGGTGGCGCAAGTCACGCCTGCTGCGCGCGATCCGCAAGCAGCCTTGGGGGACGCGGGCGTCGGCACTGGAGGGCTGAGGCCGGAATCCCGGGCCGGAACCCCGGGCCGGGCCGGAACCTCAAACCGGGTTGGAATCCCGGGCCGGGCCGGAACCCCGTTCCGGCTCCAGCCTCCCGTCCCGGGTCAGAACCCCGGGCCCCCCGGCAGGTCCGGGGCCTGGGCGAGGCGGCCCCAGAGGAGGTCCGCCATGCTCCGGACGAGTTCCTCGCGGGTGCAGGGGCGCTCGCCGAGCCACCAGTCGCCGGCCGCGTGCATCATGCCGACGATGCCGTGGCCCCAGATCCGGGCCTGTGTCTCGGCGCCGGGGCCGAGGTCGACGCGCTCGGCGATGACCCGGCCCAGCTCCTCGCCCATGCGGCGCAGCAGCGGCGCGGAGTGGCGGCCGACGTCGAAGCCCTGCTCGGTCTGCTGGGACTCCTCCGCCGGGTGCATGAGGAAGCGGTAGACCTGCGGCATCGCCTCGATCGAAGCGAGGTAGGTGTCAAGGGTGGACTCGACCCGGCTGCGCCGGTCGGCGGGTGCGTCGAGCGCGGCCCTGAGCGCGTCGAGCAGCGCGTCGGTGTGCCGGGTGGCGAGGGCCCGGTAGAGGCCCCCCTTGTCGCCGAAGTGGCGGTAGAGGATCGGCTTGGTGATGCCCGCCTCGGCCGCGATCGCGTTCATGGAGGCCTTGGGGCCGTCCCGCAGCACCACCCGGTCCGCCGCCTCCAGCAGTTCGCGCCGCCGCTGCTCGGCGGGCGTCTGCCGGTCGGAGGTCGGGTGTGCGATGTCCATGAGCGTGTCTCCCCGCCGTGGTTTTCCTGAGCCTTCGCAACGTAACACCCGGCAGGTCTCCGGTGCCGGGCGGGCCGAATCGCTCCGCCGCAGGTTGACAGCTCTTACCCGCCGGTAACAGACTACTGTTACCGGAAGTAACGCACTCCTTGGAGGCACGATGGGCGACTTCACGCTCGAACTCGACGAGGACCAGCGACAGGTCCGCGACTGGCTGCACGGCTTCGCCGCCGACGTCATCCGGCCCGCCGCCGCCGAATGGGACGAGCGTGAGGAGACTCCCTGGCCGATCATCCAGGAAGCCGCCAAGACAGGCATCTATTCCCTCGACTTCTACGCCCAGCAGTTCTTCGACCCGACCGGCCTCGGCATCCCCATGGCGATGGAGGAGCTGTTCTGGGGCGACGCGGGCATCGCCCTCTCCATCGTCGGCACCGGACTCGCCGCCGTCGGCGTCCTGGCCAACGGCACCGAGGAGCAGATGGGCACCTGGCTCCCGCAGATGTACGGCGACGCCACCGACGTCAAGGTCGCCGCCTTCTGCTCCTCCGAGCCCGACGCGGGCTCCGACGTCTCCTCCATGCGCACCCGCGCCGTGTACGACGAGGCCAAGGACGAATGGGTGCTCAACGGCACCAAGACCTGGGCCACCAACGGCGGCATCGCCAACGTCCATGTCGTCGTCGCCGTCGTCGACCCGGAACTCGGCTCCAAGGGACACGCCTCCTTCATCGTCCCGCCGAACACCCCCGGCCTCTCCCAGGGCCAGAAGTTCCGCAAGCACGGCATCCGCGCCTCCCACACCGCCGAGGTCGTCCTGGAGGACGTCCGCGTCCCCGGCAGCTGCCTCCTCGGCGGCAAGGAGAAGCTCGACGAGCGCCTCGCCCGCGCCCGGGAGAAGGCCAGAACCGGCGGCGAGCGCGTCAAGAACGCCGCCATGGCCACCTTCGAGGCCTCCCGCCCCTCGGTCGGCGCCATGGCCGTCGGCACCGCCCGCGCCGCCTACGAGGTCGCCCTCGACTACGCGAAGACCCGCGTCCAGTTCGGCCGCCCGATCATCGAGCACCAGGGCGTCGCCTTCCAGCTCGCCGACATGGCCACCGAGATCGACGCGGCCCGTCTCCTCGTCTGGCGCGCCTCCTGGATGGCGACGGCGGGCAAGCCCTTCACCCGCGCCGAGGGCTCGATGTCCAAGCTGTACGCCAGCGAGGTCGCCAAGAAGGTCACCGCCCAGGCCGTCCAGATCCTCGGCGGCAACGGCTACACCCGCGAGTACCCGGTGGAGCGCATGCACCGGGACGCGGCCATCTACACCATCTTCGAGGGCACCAGCGAGATCCAGCGCATGGTGATCGGCCGCGCCCTCGCCCGATAGCGGCAGGCGGCCCGCGCCCGGCCCTCGGGCCGGGCGCCCGCTCACACCACGCAGAACTCGTTGCCCTCGGGATCCTGGAGGACGACGGCGTAGTAATCCATGCCGTCCGGCTCGTCCATCACGTACAGCACCCGGGCCCCGAGGGCCGTCAGCCGCTCCACCTCGCCGTCCACCCGCTCCCTCCGCAGCGCCTGCGGGACCTCCCGGCCCCCGCCGACCTTGAGGTCCAGATGGATCCGGTTCTTGACGGACTTCGGCTCCGGGACCGCCTGGAACCAGACGCGCGGGCCCACCCCCGCCGGGTCCACCAGGGACTCCGGCAACTCGCCCACACCCTCCGACAGCTCCTCCGCCGGGACGCCGATCGCCTCCCAGTACGCACGCCAGGACGCGTGCCCCGCCGGCGGCGGCTCGGGGACGTAACGCAAGGCCTCCTGCCAGAAGGGGACCAGACGCCGGGGGTCGGCGCAGTCGATCGTCAGCTGAAGGGTCATCTCGGGCCGTTCGGCCGGTACGGGTCGCTCCATGACACGAGCCTCCCAGACCCCACTGACATCCGCCCTCCCGCCGCAACCGCCCGGATCCCGAACGGCGTTCGGACTGCCCCCCACGGGCCGTTTCCTGCGGGAGAATCACCGCGCACATCGACGATCGAGGGGAACGACCATGGCCGTCACCACCGGTACCGAAGCACCCGAAGTCGCGGGGAACCCACTGCTCGGCTCCATGCTGGAGCTGCGCGCCGACTCGCTGGGCACCTTCCTGCGCGCCCGGCGCGACCACGGCGACGTCGTACGGATCACCGCGGGCCCGCCCGGCATCCGCAGCACCGTCTACGGAGTCTTCTCCGCCGACGGCGCCCAGCAGGTCCTGGCGGGGGAGTCCGCCAACTTCCGCAAGGACAACAACTTCTACCAGGAGATCCGGGAGTCCTTCGGCAACGGACTGCTCACCAGTCAGGACGAGTCCTATCTGCGGCAGCGCCGGCTCGTCCAGCCGCTCTTCACCCGCCGCCGCGTCGACGGCTACGCCTCGGCCATCGCCGCCGAGGTCGCCACCCTCACCCGGGAATGGGAGGAGAGCGGCGCCGGGACCGTCGACATCCTCCAGGAGACGACCCGGCTCGCGCTGCGCGCCGTCGCCCGCATCCTCTTCGGCACGGACGTCGACGAGGCCGTGGAGATCGTGGAAAGCAGCTTTCCCGAGGTGGGCGCCTATGTCCTCCGCAGGGGCTACTCCCCGCTGAACGTGCCCCGGAACTGGCCCACCCCGGCCAACCGCCGGGCGGCCACCGTGCACCGGGCACTGTACGAGGTGTGCGACCGGATCATCGCGGCCCGCCGCGAGGCCGGGCGCGACCCCGGCGCGGGCGACGACCTCCTCACGCTCCTCGTCGCGGCGGAGAGCACGGAGGACGGCAGCTTCGACGCGGCCGAACTGCGCGATCAGGTCCTCGTCTTCCTCCTCGCCGGGCACGAGACCACCGCGACCTCCCTCGGCTTCGCCCTGCACCTCCTCGCCCGCCATCCCGAGGCGCGCGAGCGGGCCCACGAGGAGGTCGACCGGGTGCTCGGCGGCCGGGAGCCCGGCGCCGCCGACCTCGACGCACTGCCGTATCTCACCCGGGTCCTCAAGGAGGCCATGCGGCTCTTCCCCGCAGCACCGGTCATCGGCCGCCGCTCGGTCGCCGCGACCACGATCGGCGGCGTCGCCATTCCCGCGGGCGCGGACGTCATCGTGGCCCCCTGGGTCACCCACCGGCACCCGGACTACTGGACGGACCCGGAGCGCTTCGACCCGGACCGCTTCACGCCCGAGGCGGAGGCGGCCCGCCCCCGGTACGCCTGGTTCCCCTTCGGCGGCGGACCGCGCGCCTGCATCGGCCAGCACTTCTCGATGCTGGAATCGGGGGTGGCGCTCGCGATGATCCTCCAGCGGTACGACCTCGACGCCGTGGACGTCGAGGTGCCGATCAGCTCGGCGATCACCCTCCAGGTGGACGGCCCGGCCCGCTGCCGGCTGAAGCCCCGCACGCGCTGACGACGGGCGCGCCCGGCCGGGCCCCTGACAGGGAGTGGGGTCCGGCCGGGGAGCCGCCGTTCAGTCCGCCCGTTTCCCGGCCTGGAGGTGGAGCGAGCGCAGGGCCGCCTCCAGGGCGAAGCGGTGGTCGGGGTCGACGAGCCGGGGGCCGAAGTGGCTGTCCAGGTTCCGCAGCCGGTAGCGGACGGTCTGGGCGTGGACGCCGAGCATCTCGCCGACCTGTTCGGCGGGGGCCCGGGTGGAGATGTGGACCCGCAGGGTCTCGATCAGCCGGTCGCGCCGTGAGCCGGAGAGCCCGTCGAGCGGGGCCAGTTCGCGGCGGGTGAGATGGTCGACGAGCGCCGGGTCGGAGAGCAGCCACAACGTTGTCAGATGGTCCTCGCAGTGCACGACGGGGGCGTCCGGCACGATGCCCTCGTCGATGAGCTGGAGGACCCGCCGGGCCCACCGGAGGGAGTGGGCGGCCTGGGCCGGTGGCACGGTCGGGCCGACGACGGCGGGGACTCCGGCCAGGGCGGTGTCGAGCATCGCCAGGCGTTCGGGGGTGAGGGGCCCGGGGATCAGCAGGTGCGGCTCGGGGAGGGTGAGGTCGGCGAGGACGTCCCGGTCGAGCGCGCCGCGCGCCAGTTCGCCGGCCGGGGGGCGCAGGGCGACCAGGGTGCAGGTGGCGGGCAGCTGCCAGGACGCCTCCCGGCACAGCTCGGCGATGGTGGCGCGGGGCATCGGCGGTCCGGCGACGATCAGATGGAGCAGCTGTCTTCGCAGCGCCGCCACATCGCAGACCGTGCGGGCCTGGACCGTCAGATAGCCCTCACGGGAGAGGGCCTCCAGCTCCTCGACGTAGGCGAAGAGGGCGTCCGCGAAGGCGAGGATCAGGGTGGGGGAGAGGTTGTAGGTGAGCCCGATGCCGCGGACCCGGCGCAGGGCGATGCGGGCGCCGAGCCGGTAGGCCCCCTGGAGTGTTTCGAGGTCGCGGCCCTCGTAGGCCTCCACCCGGCCGAACTTGCGCAGCATCTCGTCCCGGAGGGCCGGGGTGGTGCCGGGGTCGGCGATCCGCTCGACGAAGGCCGTCAGGGTCTGCTCGACGCCGTGGCGGATGCCGTCGGAGTGGGGGCCGTTGAAGAGACGGGCGTAGACGGGATAGGTCCGCTGGACCTCCACGCCGATCTCCTTGAGGAGCCCGGGGATCTCCGGTCGCAGTATGTTGGCGAACTCCCGGGGGAGCGGGTCGAGCGGTTCACCGATGTGCGGTGACGGTGCGGTGGCGGGCATGACCGATCCCTTGCTTCCTGCGTGACCGGTGGGGGATGGACAGCGGCGCCCGTCCTGGCGGGGACGGGCGCCGCGGTGCACGGTCAGGTGCGTACCGACGGGGAGTGCTGAAGCTAGGACAACTGATCTGTGCTGTACACAACTTGCGCAAGAGTTGGTGTCCCGGAACGACTCCGTACCGCCGAGTAGGCCGGGAATCGACCCTGCGTGGCCGTTACTTGACGGCGGAGTGCCAGTTCTGGGCGAGCGTCCTGCCCGCGTTGGGGGCGGCGGTGCCGGGGGCGTACAGGCCGCCCAGGTAGGTCTGGGTGTTGTTGAGTACGAGGCTGTTCTTGCCGGCGGCCGAGGGCAGCCCGTTCTTGAGGTTGACGGCGCCGTCGAGGATGCCGAGGAGTCCGCAGCCGCTCGCACCGGGGACGGCGAAGGTCTTGTCGACCTGGGTGGAGCCGAGGAGGTTGAGGCGGCTCATGTCGCCTTCCTCGTTCGCGGAGCCGTTGCCGTCGAAGCGCTCGACGCCGAAGGCGGGCGCGTCGAGGTTGCGCGGGCGCAGCAGGATCGGGTTGGCCTTGGTGCCGATGTAGCAGTTGCTCCCCAGGATCGGGTTCTCCAGGTGGACGCGGACCGGGATGGTCACGATCGGCTGGTCCGTGAGGACGCCCGCGATCTGGTCGAAGTCGGAGGGGGTGCCGACCGATTCCAGGGTGGCGGTGATCTTGTTGAGGTCGGCGTTGGTGATCGACTTGCAGACGTCGGAGATGAGCGGGATGTCGTTGGGGCACATCAGCCCGAGCAGTCCGCCGGGGACGGTGGCGGAGTCGGCGATGATCGCACCGGCGGCGGGGGCGACGACGCTGCTGGTGCCGTCCGGGTTCTGCACGATGCCGAGCTGGAGATCGCTCTTGCCGGTGACCACGGTGCTGTTGCCCAGCTTGATGGTGCCGTTCGCCGAGAAGGAGGAGACGCACTGCGGCGACTTGTCGAGACCGTCGGCCGCGAGCATCGGCGCCGCGTCGACGGGGCAGCGGGAGAACGGCGCCCAGGAGCCGTTGAGCACCGGGGTCGTCGCGGCGGTCGCGGTGCCGACGGCGGCGAAGGAGCCGAGCGCCGTGAGCGCGGCGAGACCGGCGAGCTTCGTGCGGGAGGAGACGAGCGGCATGGCGGATGCCTTTCGTTGACGTCGGAGGGGAGCGGTGACGAGTGCGGTACGGGAGTGCGCGCGGCCCGGGGGGACTGGCCGGGGCGGCGCGGGTCTCAGCGCTCGGGCTTGGGAACCACGTACGGCTGAAGGTCCTCGGTGCACTGAGGGTCGTCGGTCGGCACGTCGCTGAGGACGGTGCAGGTCTGCCCCTGCATCTGCTTGACGTAGTTGCCGGGGCCGGAGATGGAGGCGGTCAGCAGACGGTCGAAGTTCTCGCCGCCGGAGCCGCAGCCCTTGAAGGCCGGAATGGTCACTTCCCCGGTCAGGGGGCCGCCGCTGGTGAGGATGTAGCCCTGGGCGGGCTCGCCGAGGGGGATCTTCCCGAGGCCGGTCATCAGCAGGTGGTCGCCGGGGTACCGGGCGGCCTGGGGATCGGGCGAGGTGAGCGATGTCGCCGTACGGCAGGAGGGGCCCACGTCCAGCTTGACGCCGTCGACCTTGACGTCGAGCACCCGCAGGACGAGGGGGGCCCGGACCGTGTTGTCCAGGTAGTTGTCACCGGTGGCGACGATGCGGAGCAGCGTGCTGATGGTGATGGGGCCCGTCTGCTCCAGGACCATCGTGGCGGTGACCGGCTGGAAGTCGAAGGTCAGGAAGGTGGCGGTGAAGGGCGGGGTCTGCTTGCGGCCCTGGTAGGAGAGGTTTCCGTGCGACAGGGTGAACATGTGGAACTCGCCCTCCGGCGGCGGGTCCGGGGGGAACTCCATGAGTCCCTGCTCGATCAGGATGCAGGAGACCGGGATGAGCGAGGCGCCGTTCAGCTTCCGCACGTTGGCGTAGCCGGTGATGTACGCGGAGAGCGACATCGGGGTCGGGTCCTTGGTGAGGCAGGACGGCGCGGGGGGCCGGGGCGCCGGGGTGGTGCCCGGCGGCGTGCCCTCGTCGGCGGCCTTCGGCCCCCGGTCCGCCTGCTGTCCCGCCGCCTTCGGATCCTTCGGGGCGCCGTCCGTCGGTTCCGCGTCGCCCGGTGCCGTCCGGAGCGACGGCAGGGGGCGCGAGGGGAGCCCGGGGCCGGTGGGCGTGGGCGCGGAGGGCGAGGCGGGCGTGGTGCCCGGTTCCCCGGTGGGGGTTCCGGTTCCGGCGCCGTCGCCGACCGGGACGGTGGCGAGGAGCGTACGGTCCTGCGCGTCCGGTCCGGGGGCGCACAGGACGGAGAGGGAGGCGGTGGCGGGGGCGGCGGTCGTTCCTTCGGCGGTGCCGGGCGCCAGGTCCACGGCGAGGCTTCCGGCGGTGAGGGTCAGTTCGCCCGCGCGGTCGGTGGTCAGGGACGGCACGTCGCCGGTGGCGGTGAGGACGAGGGGCCCTTCGGCGGGTACGTCGACGGGCTGCGCCGTGCCCCTCCAGGTGGCTTCCGCGTGCTGTTCGCCCTGGGCCACGGCGACCGTGAGCCGGGTCTCGGCCCTTACGGTGGCGGCCTGGAGGGCGGCGAGGTCGGCCACGGCCGCCGCGGGGAGTTCCACCGTCGTGGTGACGTCGGCGGGCCGGATCTCCTCGCCCACGTCCGTCCGTTCGGGGAAGGCCGCGGTGATCCTGACCGTCGCGGCCTGCGGCCCGGAGGGCAGGGCGCAGACGTAGGGCAGCGCGGTGTCGACCTTCAGCGTCCCGACGGCGACGGCCGCCGCGGGAAGCAGGGGCGCGAGCGCCACGAACGCGGCGATCGTCGCGCCGCGCACACGGGCGCGGGCGGATCGAGAGGTGGGCCGTGGGCCTTTCATCCGATGCTCCGCTCGGGTCGTTCGTGGGCCGGCGGGGGTGGCGCGCCGGCGAAGGGTGCGGTCGGTCCGCGCGGGTCGCGGGTGGCGCCTCGGGGGATGGATCCGGCGGAGGGCCGGCTGCCCGGAAGGGGGCCGCGCCCGCCCGGCCGGCCTCGTCGGCCGGGCGGGCGCGGAGGTGCGGTGTGCCCGCCCCTTACGGGTTGCTGCCGACGATCGTCGGGATGACGGTGCCCTGCTTGAAGAGGTACGTGCCCTTGAAGGTGGGCTTGGCGCCGACCGGGACGGCCACGCCGCAGCCGGTCGAGGAGACGACGGTGAGGTCACCGGCGACGCTGTTGACGGCCAGCGCGCCCGTCGAGTTGGTGTAGGTGCTGGTCGCCTTGCCCGTGACGCGGAAGACGCAGGCGCCGACGGTCACGGTGGCGTCGACGTTGCCGACGTAGCCCTTGGTGACGCCGGTCGCGGCGGTGTAGTCCTCCGCCACGATCGTCCAGGGGGTGGCCGCGACGGTGGTCACGTTGCCCAGCACGCTGGTGCAGGGCGCCCCGGTGGCGCCGAAGGCGATGGTGTTGATGGTGCCGACCGTCGCCGGGTTGCCGGTGGTGCTGGAGCCCGTGCCCGTGCCGTTCGACTTCGTACACGTCATGGCGACGCCGTTGACGCTGAGGACGATGTTCCCGCTGTTGACGGCGGTGATGCTGGCCGGGGACGGGCTGACGGTCCAGACCGTGGAGGGCACGGCCGAGGCGGGGGAGACGGCGAGGGCGAAGGCGGCGGAGGCGCCACCGGCGACGACGGCGAGGTTTCTCATGGACTTCTTCATGGCTCTGGGACTCTCCTTGGGGATGTGACCGGCAGAGGGGTGGCCGCGAAGGGGACGGGCGGCCGGCGGCTCGAATCCATCGGCCGCGAACCCAGACGTTACTTGCGGGAAACTTAGCTGAACAATGGCGCAGTCCATGATTCTTTGAAGACGTCGCCTCCCCTGTCAAGAGAGTGAGGGATGGCGGGAATCCGATTGGTTCCGAAGTGCGCAATGTCGACAATTATGATCGATCATGCGAGATCCCGGCAGGTGGTCGACGTCCAAGGTATCCAAACGCCCTGGTCGCGACCGTGAAATGCTCTCCAAGGTGACAAGAGGAAAAATAAAACTGTCTCCCCGCTGATAAAAGCCGCACCGCGAGGCACTGTTTCGCGAAATCTCGGAATCCGGTATTGCCGGGAGAGGTTACCGGGTCGTAGCGTTCGCGTTGCCAGGGTCCCGCCGCAGGTCGGCGCGGATTCGCGGACCGTCCGCGTGACGGACCGCCCCCGGTCCGCCCCCTCGCGGGGGCGGGTCACCACGGGCGGGGACCGTCCACCCGGTCGTCCCGGGCGGCGCACCCCGCTCTGTCTCCGCGGAGACAAGGTCCGCTCCCGGCTTTGTCTCCGCGGTGACAAAAACGGAAACGGATCAAGGTTTTCCCGACCGCCCTATTGTCCGGGTGATCCGCTCCGACTTAACGTGCGCCCGCAGTGTGCACGCCCGACGCACGCTTGCTGGAGGTGGGATGGGAATCGAAGTAGTCGTTGAGGGTCTGACCATGTCCTTTGGCAAGCAGAACATCTGGCAGGACGTGACTCTGACCTTGCCGGCCGGAGAGGTCAGCGTCATGCTCGGCCCCTCCGGAACGGGCAAGACGGTCTTCCTGAAATCACTCATCGGACTGCTGAAACCCCAGCGGGGCCGTGTCCTCATCAACGGTGTCGACATGGTCAGCAGTCCGGAACGGGACATCTACGAGACCCGGAAACTCTTCGGGCTCATGTTCCAGGACGGAGCCCTTTTCGGCTCCATGACCCTCTTCGACAACATCGCCTTCCCGCTGCGCGAACACACCCGCAAACGGGAATCCGAGATCCGTCGCATCGTCATGGAACGGATCGACCTCGTCGGACTCCTCGGCTCGGAGGGCAAACTGCCCGGCGAGATCAGCGGCGGCATGCGCAAGCGCGCCGGACTGGCCCGCGCGCTCGTCCTCGACCCGCAGATCGTCCTGTGCGACGAACCGGACTCCGGTCTCGACCCCGTCCGCACCGCCTATCTGTCCCAGCTCCTGATCGACCTCAACGCGCGGATCGACGCGACGATGCTGATCGTCACCCACAACCTCGACATCGCCGCCACCGTCCCCGACAACATGGGCATGTTCTTCCGGCGCGACCTCGTCGCCTTCGGACCCCGCGAAGTGCTCCTCACCAGCGAGGAACCGGTCGTCACCCAGTTCCTCGCCGGGCGCCGCGAAGGCCCCATCGGCATGTCGGAGGAGAAGGACGCAGCCCTGCTCGCCGCCGAAGCCGCGGGCCCCGCCGGACCCGCCACCCGCCGCCCGGGACCGCCCCCCGGCATCGTCCCGCAGCTGGAGCCCTCCCCCGGACTGCCCCCGCGTGCCGCCGTCGCCCGCCACCGCGAGCGCGTCCTCGGCATGCTCGACCGACTGCCGCCCGCTGCCCAGGCGGCCATCCGCGACAACTACGCCCACCACGCCCCGGCGCCGACCGTCCCGCTCCCGGCCCAGGGGAGCGGCTCGTGATCGCGGGCGCGCTGCGGCAGACCGGCCGCCTCTTCGCCCTCGCCGTCGAGGTGGGCCGGGCCGTCTTCCGGCGCCCCTTCCAGTTCCGCGAGTTCATCGAGCAGTTCTGGTTCGTCGCCGGCGTCACCATCCTGCCCGCGGCCCTCGTCTCCATCCCGTTCGGCGCGGTGATCGCCCTTCAGGTCGGCTCGCTCACCCAGCAGCTGGGCGCCCAGTCGTTCACCGGCGGCGCCAGCGTCCTCGCCGTCATCCAGCAGGCGAGCCCGCTCATCGTCGCCCTCCTCATCGCCGGCGCGGGCGGCTCCGCCATCTGCGCCGACCTCGGCTCCCGCAAGATCCGGGAGGAACTGGACGCGATGGAGGTCATGGGCGTCTCGCCCGTCCAGCGCCTGGTCGTGCCGCGCGTCCTCGCCACCATGGCGGTGGCCTTCCTGCTCAACGGCATGGTCTCCGTCGTCGGCACCCTCGGCGGCTACTTCTTCAACATCATCCTCCAGGGCGGAACCCCCGGCGCGTACCTCTCCAGCTTCTCCGCCCTCGCCCAGCTGCCGGACCTCTACATCAGCGAACTGAAGGCCCTGATCTTCGGGTTCATCGCGGGCATCGTCGCCGCCTACCGGGGACTGCACCCCCGGGGCGGCCCCAAGGGCGTCGGCGACGCCGTCAACCAGTCCGTCGTCATCACCTTCATGCTGCTGTTCTTCGTGAACATGGTGATGACCGGCATCTACCTCCAGATCGTCCCGCCGAAGGGAGGATGAGCACGATGGCCTCCCCCTTCGTCTGGCTCGACCGCTCCGGAGACCAGCTCCTCTTCTACGTCCGCGCCCTCGTCTGGATCCCCAGGACCCTGCACCGGTACCTTCGGGAGGTCCAACGGCTTCTCGCCGAGGTCGCGTTCGGCTCCGGCGGCCTCGGGGTCATCGGCGGCACCATCGGCGTCATGATCGCCATGACCCTGTTCACCGGCACCGTCGTCGGACTCCAGGGCTACGCGGCCCTCGAACAGATCGGCACCGCCGCCTTCACCGGCTTCGTCTCCGCCTACTTCAACACCCGCGAGATCGCCCCGCTCGTCGCCGGACTCGCCCTGTCCGCGACCGTCGGCGCCGGATTCACCGCCCAGCTCGGCGCCATGCGCATCAACGAGGAGGTCGACGCCCTCGAAGGCATGGGCATCCGCTCCATGCCGTACCTGGTCACCACCCGGATCATCGCGGGCGTCGTCGCCATCATCCCCCTCTACGCCATCGGGCTGCTCTCCTCCTACCTGGCCTCCCGCTACGTCACCGTCCTCTTCAACGGCCAGTCCCAGGGCACGTACGACCACTACTTCAACCTCTTCCTCTCCCCGACGGACGTCATCCTCTCGGTGCTCAAAGTGCTGATCTTCAGCGTCATGGTGATCGTCGCCCACTGCTACTACGGCTACCGCGCCTCCGGCGGTCCCGCCGGTGTCGGCATCGCCGTGGGCCGCTCCGTACGCAACGCCATCGTGCTGATCAGCGTCACCGACTTCTTCCTCTCGCTGGCCCTCTGGGGCGCGACCACGACCGTGAAGGTGGCGGGGTGACATGAGCGACTCACGTGCCGAGACCGTACGCCGCCGGTTCGCCGGTGTCGTCTTCCTGCTGGTGCCCGCCCTGCTCGCCGGGCTCGCGGTCGCCGTCTACGACAAGAGGTTCACCGACTCCGACCCGGTCGTCGTCGAGACCGGCGACGTCGGCAACGAAATGCACCTCGGAGCCGAGGTGAAACTGCGCGGCGTCGTCATCGGCGAGGTCCGCGCCATCGACGCCATCGACGGCGGAGCCCGGCTCACCCTCGCCATGCGCCCCGGAACCCTGAGCCACGTCCCCTCCGACGTCCGCGCGCAGATGCTCCCCACCACCCTCTTCGGCGAACGCTTCGTCGCCCTCGTCCCGCCCGCCGCCCCCTCCGGCCGGCCGCTGGACCCCGGCGCCGTCATCCCCGAGGACCGCTCCAGCAACGCCGTCGAACTCCAGCAGGTCCTCGACAACGTCCTGCCCCTGCTCACCGCCGTACAGCCGCAGAAGCTCTCCGCCACCCTGTCGGCCGTCTCCCAGGCGCTCGAAGGACGCGGCGACAAGCTCGGCGAGACCCTCGCCCGGCTCGACGCCCACCTCACCCGCTTCAACCCCCAACTGCCCGCCCTCACCCGCGACCTGAAAGAACTCGTGAAGGTCAGCCACCTCTACGCGGACGCCGCCCCCGACATCGTCACGGCGCTCACCGACTTCACCACCACCAGCGGCACCCTCGCCGAGCAGGAGGCGGCCCTCGCCGACACCCTCGGCGCCACCACCCGGACCTCCCAGGACCTGACCGCCTTCCTGCGCCAGAACAAGGACAACATCATCCGGCTCAGCGCCACCGGAAGGCCCACCCTGGACCTGCTCGCCGAGTACTCCCCGTCCTTCCCCTGCACCCTGCGCACCCTGGCCCAGTTCGTCCCCGCCATGGACAAGGCGCTCGGCAAGGGCACGGACAAGCCCGGACTGCACGTGGAGGTCTCCACCGTCCCCTCGCGCGGCGCGTACGTCCCCGGCCGCGACAAGCCTTCCTACGGCTCCGGCGGCGGCCCGAACTGCTACCCCGTGCCCTACCTCGGCGCGCCCGCCGCCCCCGCCGCACGGGCCTCCGCCGCGACGGACCAGGACCTCGGGCCCGCCAACTCCCCGCAGGAGAACGACCTCGTCACCGAACTCCTCGCCCCCGCCGCCGGAAAGCGGCCCGGCGACCTGCCGGACTGGAGCAGCCTGCTGGCCGGACCCGCCTTCCGCGGCGCGGAGGTGACCCTGCGATGACGACGCCTCCCTCCCACACGCGCCGCCGCGGACTGACCGGAACGGTCCTCAAGTCCCTCGCGTTCGTCCTGGTCACCGCCCTGGCCACCACCGTCCTCGGCTTCAGCGTCGCCAACACCGGAGTGGGCTCCGACACCCGCTCCTACAAGGCCCTGTTCACCGATGTCACCGGGCTCGTCAAGGGCGACTCGGTACGGGTCGCCGGGGTCAAGGTCGGCGAGGTCACCGACGTACGCGTGGTCGAACGGCGCACCGCCCAGGTCACCTTCACCGTCCGCGAGGACCGCGCCCTGCCGTCCTCGGCCACCGCCGCCGTGAAGTACCTCAACATGGTCGGCCAGCGGTACGTCTCCCTCGGCCAGGGCACCGGCGACCTCGGCGGCAGCCTCGCCGAAGGCGACACCATCCCCCTCGCCCGCACCACCCCCGCACTCGACCTCACCCTGCTGTTCAACGGCTTCAAGCCGCTGTTCGAAGGGCTCTCACCGGCCGACGTCAACGACCTCGCGGGCTCCCTCGTCCAGGTCCTCCAGGGCGAGAGCGGCACCGTCGACAGCCTCCTGAAGCACATCGGCTCCCTCACCCGGACCGTCGCCGCCAAGGACGAGGTCGTCGGCCAGGTCGTCACCCACCTCAACACCGTCCTGACCACCCTCAACACCCGCGAAGCCGCCTTCGGCGACCTCGTCGTCACCCTCCGCAAGCTCGTCACCGGCTTCAACGGCGACCGCAAGCCCCTCGGCGAGGCCGTCCAGGCCATCGGCGACCTCACCACCACCACCGCCGGACTCTTCCAGGAAGCCCGCGCGCCCCTGAAGAAGGACATCCGCGAACTGGGCCGCCTCTCCGGCACCCTCGGCGACCACACGCCCCAGCTGGAAGCCTTCCTCGCCAACACCCCCGCCAAGATGACGGCCCTCGCCCGCCTGTCCTCCTACGGCTCCTGGTTCAACCTCTACCTCTGCGAGGCACGCGTGAGCGGCGTGGGCACCTCCGACGGCTCCAAGCCGCCGACCGGCATCACCGTCACCGAGACGAGGTGCGGCCGATGAGACCCCGCCCCCTGTTCACACCGGTCAAGGAACGCAACCCGATCGCCGTCGCCGTCGTCGGCCTCGTCCTCCTGGGCCTCCTCACCGCCCTCGCGTACAACGTCGAACGGCTTCCCTTCGTCGGCGGCGGCACCGCCTACAGCGCCGACTTCACCGAAGCCGCCGGGCTCGACACCGGCGACGAGGTCCGCATCGCGGGCGTCAAGGTCGGCAAGGTCACCGCGGTCGCCCTCGACGGGCCCAAGGTCAAGGTGACCTTCGAGGTCGGCGACGCCTGGGTCGGCGACAAGTCCACCGCCGCCATCGCCATCAAGACCCTCCTCGGCGAGAAGTACCTGGCACTCGACCCGCTGGGCTCCGCCCCCCAGGACCCCGGGACCCGCATCCCCCGGTCCCGCACCACCTCCCCGTACGACGTCACCCAGGCCTTCCAGGACCTCAGCGGCACCGTCGACGCCATCGACACCGAGAAGCTCGCCGAGAGCTTCGAGACCATCTCCGACACCTTCAAGAACTCCCCGCCGCACGTGCGCAACGCCGCCACCGGCCTGTCCGAACTGTCGAAGACCGTCTCCAAGCGCGACACCGAACTCGTCCGGCTCCTGGAGAACAGCAAGCGGTTCACCAAGACCCTGGAGGACAAGAAGTCCAGCTTCGAGACGCTCATCGAGGACGGCGGATCGCTCCTCGGCGAACTCCAGAGGCGCCGCGACGCCGTCCGCGCCCTCCTCAAGGGCAGCAAGGCCCTGGGCACCGAACTCAGCGGTCTGGTCGACGACAACGACCGGCAGCTCGGCCCCACCCTCAAGGCCCTCGGCCGCGTCACCGGCGTCCTGGAGAAGAACAGCGGCCAACTCGACAAGACCCTCGCCCTCATCGGCCCGTACTACCGGCTCGTCGGCAACACCCTCGGCAACGGGCGCTGGTTCGACAGCTATCTCTGCGGAGTGGTGCCCCGAAGCTACCTGCCCGCGACCTCGCAGCCCGCGACCGGATGCATGCCGCCGCAACAGAAGCCGACGGCCCAGGGGAGTGCCACACGATGACCAGAGCCAGGAAACCCCTCGTCGCAGGAGTCGCCCTCGTGGTGCTCGCCGCCTGCGGACTCGTCGCCGTCCGCGTCCTGCGCTCCGAAGGCACCCACGTCACCGCCTGGTTCGACCGGGCCGTCGGCATCTACGCCGGATCCGACCTGCGCGTCCTCGGCGTACGGGTCGGCGAGGTCGAGTCCGTCGAACCGCAGGGCACCCGCGTCCGCGTCGGACTCCGCCTCGACGAAGGCGTCCGCGTCCCCGCCGGCGCCCGCGCCCTCGTCGTCGCCCCCAGCATCGTCGCCGACCGCTACATCCAGCTCACCCCCGCCTACGGCGGCGGACCCGCCCTCGCCGACGGCGCCCAACTGCCCGCATCCCGCAACCGCACCCCCGTCGAGATCGACCAGCTCTACGACTCGATCACCCGGCTCGGCGAGGCACTCGGCCCCGACGGCGCCAACTCCGCCGGAGCCCTCTCCGAACTCCTCGACACCGGCGCCCGCAACCTCAAGGGCAACGGCGCCGCCATCGGCACCTCCATCGAGGAGTTCGGCAAGGCGGCCAAGACCCTCGACGGCAGCAGCGAACAGCTCTTCACCACCCTCGGCCAGCTCCAGACCTTCACCGGCATGCTCAGGAAGAAGGACGGCGACGTCCGCACCGCCCAGGAACGCCTGGACGAGGTCGTCACCTACTTCGCCGAGAACAAGGACGACCTCGCCGCCGCCCTCAAGGAACTCGGCAAGGCCCTCGCCCAGGTCAAGACCTTCATCAAGGACAACCGGGGCGAACTCAAGAAGAACGTCGACCGGCTCGTGCCCCTCACCCAGACCCTCGTCGACCAGCGCGCCTCCCTCGCCGAGGCCCTCGACGTCGCCCCGCTCGCCGCGAGCAACCTCGTCGACGCCTACGACAAGGACACCCGCACCCTGCACGGACGCGCCAACCTCAACGAGATCAGCTCGGGCGGACCCCTCCTCCCGCTGCCCGTCTCCGGCGCCTCCTCGGACACCGAAGGCCCCGCAGGCACCGGTAGCCCCTCGCCCACCGAAAGCCCCACAGGCACCGACGCGGAGGGAGACCGGTGAAAGGCAACGCGACCCCCTCGGGGAAGGCCCTCGGCGCGGGCGCCGTCGCCGTCGTCGCCCTCGGACTCGGCATCGCCGTGATCCTCGGCGGGCTCCCCGCCCACCCCGTCCGCTTCGACGGCATCGAGGACCTCCCGCTGCCCGGCGGCGCCGACCTCGGCTCCCACCCGTACACCGTCACCGCCGAACTCGACGACGTCCTCAGCCTCGTCCCGCAGTCCGCGGTCAAGGTCGACGACGTGGCCGTCGGCCGCGTCTCCGCCATCGAACTCGCCCCCGGCGCCGGCACCTGGACCGCCCGCGTCACCCTAAGGATCAACGGCGACGTACGGCTCCCCGCGGGCGCGGGCGCCCGCCTCGAACAGTCCAGCCTCCTCGGCGAGAAGTACATCCAACTGGTCGCCCCGCCCAAGGACGACGGCAGCCGCCTCACCGAAGGCAGCGTCATCCCCCTCGCCCGCACCAGCCGCAACACCGAGGTCGAAGAGGTCTTCGGCGCCCTCTCCCTGCTCCTCAACGGCGGCGGCGTCAACCAGCTCAAGACCATCACCCGCGAACTCAACGCGGCGCTCGGCGGCCGCGAACCCGAGGTGCGCTCCATGCTCGACCGGGTGAACACGCTCGTCACCACCCTCGACGCGCACCGCGCCGACATCACCCGCGCCCTCGACGGACTCAACCGGCTCTCCGCCACCCTCGCCGGACGCAAGAAGGACGTCGACACCGTCCTCACCGGACTCGCGCCCGGTCTGAAGACCCTGGAGAACCAGCGGGGCTCGCTCCTGACCATGCTGCGCGCCCTCGACACCCTCTCCGGGGTCGCCGTCAGCACCATCGACGCCGGCAAGAAGGACATGGTCGCCGACCTCAAGGCCCTCGCCCCCACCCTGACCGCCCTCGCGGACGCCGGGGCCGACCTGCCCGAGTCACTCCAGGCACTCCTCACATACCCCTTCACCGACGAGGTCCTCAAGGGCGTCAAGGGCGACTACCTCAACACCTATCTGCACCTCACCGCCGCCCCCGGCACCGAGGTCACCCCGCCGCTGATCCCCCGCGACGAACTCCCGCCCCCCTCGCCGACCCCGACCACCGAACCGGAGCCCGAGCCCGAACCGGGCGCGGAAGGCGCCGCCCGGAGCCGCGGCACGGCCCTGCCGCTGCCGCCGGTCACGACGGTCCCGTCCGGCCGGACCACCGCACCGAAGGACGGAGGCGACCCCCGGTGATCACCCGCACCGTACGCCTGAAGAACCTCGCCTTCCTGGTCATCGCCGTCCTCGTGCTCGGCTACGTCGGCGTCCGCTACGCCGACCTGGGCCGGTACGCGGGCGTCGCCGACCACTACACCGTCCGGGTCCACCTCGCCCGCACCGGCGGTCTGTTCACCCACTCCGACGTCACCTACCGGGGCGTCTCCGTGGGCCGCGTCGGCGCCATCGACCTCACCGCCGACGGCGTCGTGGCCGAACTGCGCATCAAGAAGTCCGCGCCCCGCATCCCCGCCGACGCCCGAGCCGTCGTCGCCGGGCTCTCCGCCGTCGGCGAGCAGTACATCGACCTGCGGCCCGAGAGCGACGGCGCCCCCTACCTCGCCGACGGCGCCCGCATCGAACAGACCGACACCGAGGTCCCCGCCCCCGTCACCGACGTCCTGGCCAGCATGAACAGCCTCGCCGGCTCCGTACCGCTGGACTCCCTGCGCACGGTCGTCGACGAGTTCGGCAAGGCCTTCGAGGGCCACGGCGACGACCTCCAGGTCCTCCTGGACAGCGGCAGCGGCTTCGTCGAGGCCGCCGACGAGTCGCTGCCCACCACCATCCGGCTCATCGAGGACGGCGAGGTCGTCCTGCGCACCCAGGCAGAGGAGAGCCGCGCCATCCGCGACTTCGCCACCGGAGCCCGCGACCTCGCCGCCACCCTCAAGGGCTCCGACGCCGACCTGCGCCGCCTCCTGGCCGTCGCACCCGACGCGACCGGGCAGGTCAGCGGCCTCCTGCGGGACCTCGACCCCAGTCTGAGCGTCGTCCTCGCCAACCTCCTCACCACCTCGGAACTGGCCGTCACCCGGCAGCGGGGCATGGAGGAACTGCTGGTGAAGTACCCCGCCGCCGTCTCCGCCGGAGCCACCGCCGTCGACGACGGACACCTGAACATCGGCCTGGCGGTCACCTTCTTCAAACCCCTGCCCTGCACCTCCGGATACGGCGGCACGCGCTACCGCAACGGCCTCGACCTGGGCACCGCGCCCGCCCTCAACACCGGCGCCTCCTGCACGAGTCCGGCGGCGAGCGGGGTCAACGTACGCGGCTCGGGACAGGCCCCCGCGAGCGGCCCCGTACCGGCCGCCGCCAAGCCCGGCTCCCTGCCCTCGGGCAGCGCGGGCACGGCCACCGGCACGGCGGCCCAGCGGACGGGCCTGCCGGGCGCGCTCGCCCTGCCCGGCGACTCCGGGAACCCCACCGACATGGCCGGTCTCCTCGGCCTGGGCACCGGGAGCACCCGATGAGGCGGGCCCGTGTCCTCGGCACCTGCGCCCTCGTCGTCGCCCTCGGCTTCTGCGGCACGGGCGCCTGGACGTACGCGCGGGCCCGGGGCGATCAGGAACTCGCCTTCGGCCGCGAGCGGGACACCGCCCTCGCCGAGGGCCGTGACCGCCTCACCGTCCTGAACACCCTCGACGCCTCGACCACCGCGCGCGCGAAGGCGGGCATCGAGGCCTGGCGGGAGTCCTCCACCGGCCCGCTCCGCACCGAACTGGGCGGCACCCGGCCCGCGGAGGGAGCCTCGGCACGCGCCACGGTGACCGAGGCGGCGCTCACCGCGCTCGACACCAGGGCCGGTACGGCGAAGCTCATCGCGACCGTACGGGTGGAGGTGACGCCCCTCGGGCCGGGCAAACCGTCCAGTGACCGCAAGCGCCTGGAGGCCGTCCTGACGCGTACGGGCGAGCGCACCTGGAAGGTCGCGGCGCTGAGCGCGGTGCCCGTCGCCGGAACGGAGAAGGGCGGAAAGCGGTGACGCGCATCCTGAGGGACACACAGAGGGCGGCCTCCGGGCCGATCGGCGGAGCCAGGACGGGGACCTCCGGACCGGACCGGGGTGCGAAGACGGGGACCCCCGGGCCGGGTGAAGGCACGAAGACCGGGGCCTCGGGGCCGGACGCGGACGCGAAGGACACCGGGGCCGAACGGCCCCGGAAGGCCACGGACGGGTCCGAGCCGGGGGACGGGCCCGACCCGGTACGGGACACCGCCGATGCGGGTGCCGTTTCCGGGGCGGAGGCCGTCGCCGAGGACGAGGCGGGCACGGACGACGCGGGCTCGGGCCCAGGCGCCGGAGCAGACGAGGCCACAGCCCGCACGGACGACGCGGACGTACACGACGACGGGGCCCTGGCCCAGGGCGCGGACGGTGGCAGTGAGGCTCCGGGCCAGGGCGCGGACGGCGACAGCGAGGCCCCGGTCCAGGGCGCGGACGGCGACAGTGAGGACCCGGCCCCCCGTCGGTCGCGCCTCCCCCGTCCCGGTGTCCTCCTCGCCGTCGCCGTCCTCGCCCTCCTCGTCGCAGGTGGCTGGTTCTTCCACGCGGCGAACGGGCTCCGGTCGACCCCGGCCGCGCGGAATCAGGCGCTCACCGACGCCGGGGCCACCGCCCGGGTCGCCGGGGACGTGGGGGAGGGCCTCGCCCGGGTCTTCTCCTACACCCCCGGCAACACCGAGGCCGCCGAACGCTCCGCCGACCACGTGCTGGCCGGACGCGCGGCCCGGCAGTACGAGGACCTGTTCGCGCAGGTCCGCGCGAGCCTGGTGAAGCAGCGGATCACCCTCGGCACACAGGCCGTCCGCACCGCGGTGATCGAACTCGACGGGGACAGCGCGCGTCTCCTCGTGTTCCTCGACCAGACCTCGCGGCGGGACGGGGCCGCACCCACCTCGGCCGCGGCCCAGCTCACCGTCACCGCGACTCTCGGGGGAGACCGGTGGCAGATCGTCGACATCAAGGCCCGCTGACCATGAGCGGGAGACGGGAGCACCCCATGACACGCGCGGACCGCACCCCGGCGGGCATCCGCCCGGCCCTGGCAGCGGCCCTCGTCCTGGCCCTGGTCGCGGCGGGATTCGCGGCCTGGGCGGGCCGGGACTGGTACGCCGCCGCCCACGACGACTCCGCCGCGTACGCCGTGCAGCGCGACCGGGCGCTCGCGGCGGGCGAGCAGGCCGTGCAGAACCTCAACACCCTCGACCACCGGAAGGTCGACCAGGGGATCGACCTCTGGGAGTCCTCCACGACCGGCGAGCTGCACCGCCAACTCGTCGAGGGGCGGGCGCGGTTCACCGACCAGGTGAGGACCGCGAAGACGGTGACCACGGCCCGGGTGCTCTCCGGCGCCGTCACGGAACTCGACGACCGGTCCGGGCGGGCCCGGGTGCTCGTCGCCCTGCGGGTCACGGTCACGACCTCCGACGCCAAGAGCACCGACAAGGACAGCCGCATGCTGGGCGAACTCACCCGCACCGACGGCCAGTGGAAGCTCAGCGGCCTGGGCCAGGCCCCCGTGGGCGGCACGGCGACCGGCTGACCAGGGCCGTACCCGCGCGAGCCACCCGCACCCGAAAGGACACCGCACGATGCCGACGCCCCGTCACCACCTCAACCGCCAGCGCCGCCGCCAGGCCCTCGCCGAGCAGACGGCCGCCGCGCCCGCCGCCTCCGCCCGGCCGGAGGCGGACGGCGGCTCCCGCACGTCGACGGGCC
>NZ_MSJP01000007.1 GCF_014596525.1 Streptomyces sp. CBMA291 | reverse complement strand
GCGCTGCCTGACCGGCAGCAACGGCTCGATCCGCCCCCACAGATCATCCGACACCACCCACGGAGGCCCCTTCCCCTTCCCCATAACCCGCTCAACGAGCAACCGAGGAAGGAGACATGGGTTCAACGAAGCTTTCTGTTAGCTCCTCTTATGCAGAGCCGCTTCCCGCCAACGGACTCCCACAGATTCCAGCGTCTCCCGTCCGGCCTGTGGGTCGATGTACTGGCCCCGGTCCATGTCGGCCTGTATCGCGGACGCACGCTTCTGTGCGTCGATCTTCCGGTCGAAATGCTCTTTGCGCTGCCTGCCGTCGTGGTCCCGGTAGCACACCGCCCATTGCTTTCCCCGGCCGTGCGCGACGGACGGGTACAGAGCCCTGTTCTTTGTGGAGTGGGGACACCCCGTCTGTTCCCTCTGTGCGGTTACTTGCTGTCGTTCAGCTTGGCCGCGAACTCCTCGTAGGGCACTGCGTGGTGCCACGCCGCATCCCGGATGACGGAGTATCGGACGACCTCAGCCGGCTCGGTGATCAGCTCCACATCCACAAGGTTGTCATCCTCATCGAACCGGAGGAGGGCTGCGAAGCGACTGTCGAACAACCAGACGTCCTCGGGCCCGAGTTGGAGACGATCCGCGCCGGAACGCCACAGGTTCCGGATGTCCTCTCCGAGACCGCTGTTCCGCTTGGCGTTGTCGAGCAGGTAGAGCTGCCCGGTGGTCGGCGGGTTGTCCACGATCCGCACCCTCTCGACCCGCTTGCCCTGTGAGGTCTGGGACCGGATGAGGTCGCAGTACGGGTCTTCCGCGTCCCAGTCGGCTGTACCCGTCTCGATGAACTGGCGGTACGTGTCAGTGGCTTCGTCGCTGGCGAATCGGCGGCGGGTCTCCAGTCGCCAAGCCGAGTGCTTGAAGACCCGAAACAGGTTCTCGAACTCGTCCAGGTCGATGATCCGGGCCTGACGGGTGGCATCCTTCGGGGCCCAGTCCGTGAGCAGCTCACGTGGCACGACTACAGCGACTTCCCCATCAGAAAGATGTTGTAGTTGCCCGATGTCGTCGGGGTCCGTCAGCGGCGGTCCGTGAACGATGACCTCTCCACTGACTGTGTCCTCATGAACGGACGGACACCCCGTGCCCCCGCTACCCGTCCCGTTGAACCTCAACTGACGCGCCATACGAGCCGCCTCTCACTCGGAACCGATGCCCCGGCACAAGGGTGTCCGTCACGCCATGCGCATGTCTAGGGATACCAGCGACCCCCGCGAGAATATTCGCGAATATCGGCCGTGGCGTTCCCACCGGTCACCCGAGCATGAGCGTCATGACCGAGCCGACCCGGTACAGCACCCCGCCCGTAGAACTTCCCCTGCACCTCATCCCCGACCCTCTCCCTGTCGAGGACTGCGCGGGATGCGTTGAACTCGCCAGCGTGAGGGACCGCGCTAGAGCAGGCGGTGACATGACCACCGTGACCGATTGCAATGTCTTCCTGCGGCGTCACCCCGAGGGGCACTGATGGTCACCGCTGAGGACATCGGCAGGCGCGTCCACGACGAAACGGGTCGAGTCGGCATCCTCCGCGACCTGATCCGCGACTACGAGGACCCCTCGGAGTACCCGCCCGCTGCACGGCGTCAGCGTGCTACCGCGTTCGTATGGCCAGAGGGCGGCGGTCGTGAATGGCTGACCTCACCCGACTCTGTGAAGCCCATCTGAGGCTCAGCAAACGATCCGGCCGAACCTCGACATCTGCTGATCAACCTGCTCTTGAGTGCGGGGCGGGGAATTGCGGCAGATGACCTGCGTGCCATCTGTGGCAGTCCACCTCCCAGCTACTCCGCCGTGGTGGCTGCACGCACCCTGCTTGCCGATAGAGAAGGACAGCGTTCCGTCTGCGCAGACCGCACCCTCATAGGTCCAATCGATCGGTGTGCGCGTGGTGGGCGCCGCTGACGGCACCGAAGCAAGCCTGGCCTGTCGCTCGCGCTCCTGCTGTTCGTCGCGCTTCATCCCATCGATGATCCCGAAGATGATCAGCGCTGGGAACACAAGAACGAACAGCCCGGCACAGACCATGCCGAACCCGTGCCAGACCTTCTTCGCCATCTCCACGGTCCGCCGCGCCACAGAACGCACGCTCACAGGTTTGATCCTCCCCACGGCAGAACTGCCCCGCCCCTGATCGATCTGGGCAAGTGTGCCACCACGGTCGGGGGGCACATGCAGGTCACTGATCTACCGGATACCCCGTGATCTCCAGTGATCTAGGGGTATCTCGTTTGGGCAGCTCACAGGGGGTTTCCAGCTAACGCCCCTGGTCACAGGTACCCCGTTCCCAGTACTGCCCCACCTGCCAGACCGGCGGGAAACCCCTCGCCGACCGACGCCTCTCGAAGCTCCTCAAATAGAGGCCCGCGGAGACCGGACCCCCGCCCGTTACACTCCGCCGCATGCTGCGCGTACTGGCCGTCGACGACGAGGAACCCGCTCTCGGGGAACTGCTCTACCTGCTGCGCGCCGACCCCCGGGTCCGCTCCGCCGAGGGCGCGGGCGACGCCACCGCCGCCCTGCGCAGGATCGGCCGCGCCCTGGAATCCGGGCCCGACGGGGACGGGGCCGTCGACGTCGTCTTCCTCGACATCCACATGCCCGGACTCACCGGACTCGACGTGGCCCGGCTGCTCGCGGGCTTCGCCCGGCCGCCGCTCGTCGTCTTCGTCACCGCCCACGAGGGCTTCGCACTCCAGGCGTTCGACCTCAAGGCCGTCGACTACGTCCTCAAGCCCGTCCGCCGCGAACGCCTCGCCGAAGCCGTCCGCCGCGTCCACGACCTGGTCCACGCCACCGCCGCCCCCGCCCCGCAGGTGACCGCCGCCCCCGAACAGATACCCGTCGAACTCGGCGGGGTCACCCGCTTCGTCACCGTCGACGACATTGCGTACGTCGAAGCCCACGGCGACTACGCCCGGCTGCACACCGACCACGGCAGCCACCTCGTCCGCATCCCGCTCTCCACCCTGGAGGAGCGATGGGCCGCCCGGGGCTTCGTCCGCATCCACCGCAGCCACCTCGTGGCCCTCGCCCGGATCGACGAACTGCGGCTCGACGGCGGCGCCACCTCCGTCCGCATCGGCGGCACCGACCTCGCCGTCAGCCGCCGCCACGCCCGCCCCCTACGGGACCTCCTGATGCGCCGCGCCGGAGGCTGACCGCCCGGCACCGTCGCGAACCTCCCGGGCACACCCCTACCGCCCCCGCCCCCACCTGCGTAGACTCCACGCATCCCGGGCCCGAGGCCCTCCCTCCCCGTACGGGCAGCCGTCGAGATGCCGGAGGCGGACCCCGATGTCCGAGCACCACCCGTCACGCAGACCCCGCCGCGAGACGGTCACCTACGCCTCCGCCCACGGCCCCGGCACCCCACAGGGAACCGCCCGGCGCAGACCGGTGCACCCACCGGCCCGCTCGGAGATCGACGAGCAGACCACCCTCGGACACACCTACGTCCGCTCCCTGATGCGCAGCCAGCTGCGCGCCGCGCTCACCGCCCTCGGCGCGCTCGCCCTGCTCGTCGGCTCGCTGCCGCTGCTCCTCGCCCTGCCCGCGCCCGAGGCCTTCGTCTGGATCGCCCTCGGCTTCGGCGTCCACCCCGTCGTCTGGTGCATCGCCCACTGGTACGTGCGCCGCGCCGAACGCAACGAGCGCGACTTCACGGGCCTCGTCGAACGATGAGACGACCGTCGTGAACGGCCACGAAGCGACCGCGACGGCCCTCGGGAACGCGCCCGGGACGACCGCGACGGCCCTCGGGAACGCGCCCGGGACGACCGCGACGGCCCTCGGGAACGCGCGAGGGGCGACCGCGACGGCCTGCGCGGACGTGTCAGGGACGGTCCCCGCACCCGTGAACCCACCGGGAGCGGTCGCCCCGTGAACCAGACCTACGCCGTCGCGGCCGTCGCCGTCGTCGTCCTCGCCACCGTCCTCATCGGCGCCCTCGGCCTGCGCATCTCCCGGACCACCTCCGACTTCTACGTCGCCTCCCGCACGGTCCGGCCCGCCCTCAACGCCGCCGCGATCAGCGGCGAGTACCTCTCCGCCGCCTCCTTCCTCGGCATCGCGGGCCTCGTCCTCGTCCAGGGCCCCGCCATGCTCTGGTACCCGGTCGGCTACACCGCCGGATACCTGGTGCTCCTCGTCCTCGTCGCCGCCCCGCTGCGCCGCTCGGGCGCGTACACCCTCTCCGACTTCGCCGAAGCCCGCCTGGAATCGCCGCAGGCCCGCAGGCTCGCCAGCCTCTTCGTCGTCGGCATCGGCTGGCTCTACCTGCTGCCGCAGCTCCAGGGCGCCGGACTCACCCTGGAGATCCTGACCGGCGCCCCCGACTGGGTCGGCGGACTCCTCGTCGCGCTCGTCGTCACCGGTACGGTCGCCGCCGGGGGGATGCGGAGCATCACCTTCGTCCAGGCCTTCCAGTACTGGCTGAAACTGACCGCGCTGCTCGTGCCCGCCCTCTTCCTGGTGGCCGCCTGGTACGGGGACGGCGCGCCCCGCGCCCGCTTCGACGCCCCCGCCGTGCTGCGCGGCCACACCGTCGTCAAGGTCGCCGACACCGTACGGATCGGGCTCGACGCCCCGCTGGCCCTCACCGTCACCGGCACCGTCGACGCCACCCGGTACGAGGCCGCCCGGATCACCCTGGGGCCCGGCACCCATCATGTCCTCGGCGGCACGACCCTCGCCTTCGCCCCGGGCGCCGCCCTCCCCGAGCGGGTGACCGGCGCCGGTCCCGCGCCCGGCCGGGCCGACACCCCGCCCGACCCGCTCGGCTGGTCCCAGCCGCTGGCCGGCGGCCGCGACGGACACCAGCTGTACGCCACGTACGGGCTGATCCTCGCCACCTTCCTCGGCACCATGGGCCTGCCGCACGTCGCCGTCCGCTTCTACACCAGCCCGCACGGACGCGCCGCCCGGCGCACCACCCTCGTCGTCCTCGGCCTGGTCAGCGCCTTCTACCTGCTGCCCCCGCTCTACGGTGCCCTCGGCCGGATCTACGCCCCCGAACTGGCCCTCACCGGCTCAGCCGACGCCGCCGTGCTCGTCCTGCCCGACCGCGTCCTCGGCGGGCTCCTCGGCGACCTCCTCGGGGCGCTGCTCGCGGGCGGCGCCTTCGCCGCCTTCCTCTCCACCGCCTCGGGGCTCACCATGTCCGTCGCCGGAGTCCTCACCCAGGACGTGCTGCCCTCCCGGGGCGTACGGCACTTCCGGCTCGCGACCCTCCTCGCCACCGCCGTCCCGCTCGCGGCGGGCGTGGTCGCCTCCAAGGTGCCGGTCGCCGACGCCGTCGGCCTCGCCTTCGCCGTCTCCGCCTCCTCCTTCTGCCCCCTGCTCGTCCTCGGCATCTGGTGGCGGCGGCTCACCCCGCCGGGCGCCATGGCGGGACTGCTCCTCGGCGGCGGATCGGCGCTCGCCGCGGTGATGGCGACCCGCGCCGGGCTCGCGCCCGAGGGGTGGCCGCACACCCTGATGGCCTGGCCCGCCGTCTGGTCGGTGCCGCTCGGCTTCCTCACCATGGTCCTCGTCTCGCTCGCCACGCCCCGCAGCGTCCCGCCCGGCACCCCGGCCCTCCTCGCCCGGCTCCATCTGCCGGAGGAGGTCACCCGGCAGGGCCCGCCGGGGGAGGGTGCCGGGCCCGTCCCCGCCCAGGAGGCACGCCGATGAGCGGCATCGCCCTCGCCGCCGCCGCTGCCGCCGGAGCGGTCCTGCTGGCAGCCGGTTTCGTCCTCGGCGGGCTCGCCGCCCGGCGCGGTGGGCGAGCCGCCGACCCGGGTCTCGGCACACCCGTCGAACGGGCCACCTTCCACACCCTGCACACCGCCTCGCTCGCCGCGCCGCCGCTGCGCGCCGGGCTCACCGAGGAGACCGCGGGCAAGGCGGCGGGCACCCTCCGCTCGCTCCTGGGCACCGAGGCGCTCTGCCTCACCGACCGGGGCGCGGTCCTGGCCTGGGACGGGCCGGGCGAGGACCACCACCGCGCGCACGTCCCCGAACAGGTGGCCGGGACCCTCGAATCGGGCCGCGGCCGCTCGGCGCACACCGGTTGCGCCGACCCGGCGTGCCCGCTGCGCTGGGCGGTGGTCGCCCCGCTGACGGGGGAGGACGGGGTGCTCGGGGCGCTCGTCGCCTATGGCTCCCGGGAGTCGGCCGTGCTGGCGCGGGCCGCGACGGAAGTGGCCCGCTGGGCCTCCGTACAGCTGGAACTCGCCGAGCTGGACCGCTCGCGGACCCGGATCGTGGAGGCGGAGATCCGGGCGCTGAGGGCGCAGATATCCCCGCACTTCATCTTCAACTCCCTCGCCGCCATCGCCTCCTTCGTCCGTACGGATCCCGAGCGGGCCAGGGAACTCCTCCTGGAATTCGCCGACTTCACCCGGTACTCCTTCCGGAGGCACGGTGAATTCGCCCAACTCGCGGACGAACTGAGGTCGATAGAGCAGTACTTGGCCCTTGCCGGGGCGCGGTTCGGCGACCGGCTCAAGGTGACGCTCCAGATCGCCCCCGAGGTGCTGCCGGTGACGCTGCCCTTCCTCTGTCTCCAGCCCCTGGTGGAGAACGCGGTGAAGCACGGCCTCCAGGACCGCGAGCGGGGCTGCCGGGTCGTCATCGCCGCGCGGGACGCGGGTGCGGAGGCCGTGGTGACCGTCGAGGACGACGGCATCGGCATGGACCCGGAGCTGCTGCGCGCGGTACTGCGCGGCGAGCACCAGGCGGGCTCCGGCATCGGCCTCTCCAACGTGGACGAGCGGCTGCGCCAGGTGTACGGGGTGGAGCACGGACTCGTCATCGAGACGGGTGTCGGGGCGGGCATGAAGGTGACGGTGCGGATCCCCAAGTACCGCCCTGGAGTGCACAGTTCTCCCCACTGACCTCCTCCCGTAGGCCGCTCCGCTCCGCTCCCGACCGGGCTCAGCGCAGATGCAGGGAGAGATGGGCGAGGGGCAGTCCCAGTTTCCAGGCGGGCAGCCAGATCTGCTCGTCCTCGTCGACCGGGGAGTCGGGTTCGGTCCTGCCGTCGAGGTCGGCGGCGCGCACCCAGGTCTCCCGCAGCCGCCGCCAGGCCTTCTCGGCGAGGGCCAGATCGGGGCTCTCGCCACGGGCCGCGAGCCGCTCCTCGACCCAGGGCGGCCAGGCCCGGTCGTAGGCCGTGTGCAGCAGCCACTCGTCGGCCCGGTCGGGGAAGCGGCGGCCGACGGGACCGTCCGGTTCCTCCGCGAGGAGGACGGTCAGCGCGAGCGCCTGGCGGCCGGCCCGGTACTCCAGGGAGCCGGGTGCCACGAGCGCGGCGGCCCTCAGGACCTCGTCGGCCAGGTACTCGGCGCACAGCCAGGCCATCGGTACGGCGAGCCCGCCGCCGTTCGTGCCGCCGGTGCCGTTCGTGCTCTCGGGCAGCAACGTTCCCACCTTCTCCCGCGGATCGGGGACCCGGACGTTGTGGGCACCCGGGGAGAGCTTCCTCCGGGGACGGCGCCCGTGTGTCGCGCTTTGCTCAACTCGCCCGTGTGGTTTCGGATACGTTTCCCGGCCGGATCGGTGCCGGTGGGGTTGGCGGGGTCCGGGGGCCTTGAGCGGCGCGCGGGGGACGGGGGCCGGGGGAGGGCTACGGGGTGTGGCGGGGCGCTCCCGACCACTTGCGGGAGCCACCCTCCAGGCAAGGCGCGGCGGATCGTCGCAGCCCCGTCGGCGGCGTGTCCGGGCGGTGTGTCCGGGCGGCGCGTGCGGTGTGTCCAGGCGGCGTGGGCGGGCGGTGCGAGGCGCGGTTCAGCCGAGGAGCGCGTACACGGCGGTGGCGTGGGCTGCCGTCTCCTGGCTGCCCTCGGCCGTCATGGTGATGTCGGCGAAGGCCATCCGCTTCCCGGTCTTGGTGAGCCGGGCGCGGACCAGGACGTCGGCGTCGACGACCGCCCGCTGGAAGCTGATGGACTGCTGGACGGTGGTCATCGGGACGAAGCCGCCCCGGGCGGCGGCGACCGCGATCACCGTGGCGGTGTCGGCGGCGGCCATCAGGGCCTGTCCGGACAGGCCCCCGCCCTCCCGGGCGAGCCGGCCGGACCAGGGGAGCCGCAGGACGGCCTCCGCCTCGTCGACGGCGGCGACCGAGAGCCCGAGGTCGAGCACCCAGGGGGCGAAGTTGTCGGCGAGGATCCGCTCGGCGGTGGCGATCGTCAGGGTCACGCGGTCATTGTGGGGCCCCGGCGCGCGGCCGGGCAACGGCCTGGCGGTGCGGGCGGTAGCCGGGCAGCGACCGGCCCAGCTGGCGGAGCGCGTAGTGGGAGCGGGACTTCACCGTCCCGGCGGGTATGCCGAGTTCGACGGCCGCCTCGTTGACGGTGAGGCCGTGGAAGTAGAGCCGGACGAGGACCGCGCGGTGCTCGGGGCTCAGCCCCCGGACGGCCGCCCGGACGTCGAGCGCGGCTTCGGCGGTGGCGGTCGCGTCGGCGGGGTCGGGGGTCAGGGCGAGGACGCCGTCGCCGGTCTCGGCGGGCCGGGCGAGGCGCGAGCGCCGGGCGTCGATGGCGAGGCGGCGGGCCACGGTGAAGAGCCAGGGGCGCATCGAGTCGTAGGGGCCGGTGAAGGCCTCGGGGTGGAGCCAGGCCCGTACCAGGGTCTCCTGGACGAGGTCCTCGGCCCGCTGGCGGTCCCCGTAGGTGAGCCCGAGGAGGAAGGAGAGCAGGGCGGGGCCGTGGTCCCGCTGGAGCTCCTGAAGGGTCCGCTCGTCGGTGGTCGCCGTCGTCATCGTGCCTGCCGCCTTTCCCGTGCTCGTCGTCCGGGGCGTATCCGAACGCATCCGGCGGACGAACGACAGGGCGAGGACGCCGGTCTGCGACGAACGGTCGCACCGAGCGGCGAGTGGTACGGCGAGCGGTCGACGGACACCTGTGCGGCGGGTTACGGCGAACGACAGAAACCTTCACCTCTTTTGGCCCGGTTTGAGGCGTGATGCGGCCTTGGTTCTTGACCGGGACAGGCCCGAGAGATCAAGTCGTATGAACACATGTTCATCCTCTGAATTCGGGCGGAGTGCCGCACATGACCTCACGCACCAGACCGGCGGGGGTGGCGGCGCTCGCCGCCGTCCTGCTCGCGGCGACCGCCTGCACCGAGGGGGGCGACCCGGCGAACGCCCCCACGCCCGGCACCCCGGCCACCCGCCCCGGCGCCGCACGCTCGGGAGGCCCCTCTGCGGCCCCCGGCGGAGCCTCGGCGCCCCCGGGCTTCACCCTCGTCGCCTCCGGCGACGTCCTCCCGCACGACTCCGTCATCCGCCGGGCCGAGGCGGACTCCGAGGGCGACGGCTACGACTTCGCCCCCATGTTCGCCGGGGTCCGTCCCGTGATCTCCGGCGCCGACCTGGCCATCTGCCATATGGAGACCGTGTACGGGAAGGACGGCGGCCCCTACACCGGCTACCCCGCCTTCAAATCGCCGCCCGAGGTCGCCGCCGCGCTCAAGGCCACCGGGTACGACTCCTGCTCCACCGCCTCCAACCACAGCCTCGACGACGGGGCCGAGGGCCTCGGCCGCACCCTGGACGCGCTCGACCGGGCCGGGGTCCGGCACGCCGGGACGGCCCGCACCGAGGCCGAGGCGGCGAAGCCCACCCTGCTCAAGGCGGGCGGCGCCACGGTGGCCCATCTGTCGTACACCTACGACACCAACGGCCACCCGCTGCCCGAGGGGCGGCCCTGGGCGGTCCGGCTGCTCGACGGGCCGCGGATCGTCGAGGACGCCCGCGCCGCCCGCGCCGCCGGTGCCGACGTCGTCGTGGTCAGCCTCCACTGGGGCACCGAGTGGCAGACCGAACCCGACGAGGAACAGCTCTCCCTCGGCCGTGAACTCACCGCCTCGGAGACCGGCGGCCGCCCCGACGTGGACATCCTGCTCGGTACGCATGCCCACGTTCCGCAGGCTTACGAGAAGGTCAACGGGACCTGGATCGTCTACGGCATGGGCGACCAGATCGCCGGGGACATGATCAACGACGAGGGCGCCTTCGACCCGCGCGGAAACCAGAGCAGCATCGGCCGCTTCACCTTCGCCCCGCCCCGCGTGCCCGGCGGACGCTGGGAGGTCACCAAGGCCGAGTTCCTCCCCCAGTGGTTCGACACCGCGCGGGGCCGGGTGGTCGATCTGAGCGCCGACGACGGCTCCGCCGACCATGCCGAACCCCGCGAGACGATCAGCCGGGTGGTCCTCGGCAGGGGCGCCGACGAGGACGGTCTCGTGAGGGGGAAGTAGCCCGCCGCGCGCCACGAACCAGGGCCGCCTCCGCCTGTCACCGCACGGCGACGACCGGCGTCACGGCGCGACTGCCTTCGCGGCGCGACCGAGATCGGGCTTACGGCACGACGGCGACCGGGGTTACGGCACGACGGCGACCCGGCTTCACGGCGCGACCGTGACCGGG
This sequence comes from Streptomyces sp. CBMA291, assembly GCF_014596525.1. GTDB lineage: Bacteria > Actinomycetota > Actinomycetes > Streptomycetales > Streptomycetaceae > Streptomyces. Next base: position 5,063 of record NZ_MSJP01000007.1, on the reverse strand, counting down.
GTTACGGCACGACCGTGACCGGCCAGCGCCCCGCCTTCACCAGCCGGAGCGCCACCGAGCCCATGAAGCGATGCCCCGCCGACTCCGAGGCGCCCACCACCACCGCGTCCGCCGTCAGCTCCTCGGCCGCCCGGACGAGACCCGCGTAGGCGTCGCCCCGGAAGGAGTGGAACTCCCAGCGCATCCGCCACAGGTCCTTCACCCGCTCCGCCGAGGAGCGGATCTCCGCGACGAGATCCTCCGCGATCTCCTCGGTCGTCCCCGCCACGGGCGCCCCCATCGCGGCGCCCGCCGGGACCAGCGGCTGGACGTACACGAGCGCGAGGAGCGCGTTCTGCCGCCGGGCGAGCCCCGCCGCGTACGCCGCCGCGCGCAGGGAGGAGGGGGATCCGTCGACCCCCGCCATGATCACTTTCGGGCCGTCGGTACCGCGCTCGAACCGGCCGTGCTGCTGTTCGGTCACCCGGTGAGGCTATCGGCTCATCGAGTGTTTTCGGACAGGTGGCCGGTGTGGGGGAGCTGTGCGACCTCCCAGCCGTACGAACCATTGGTCATGAAAAACGATCAGATGCCTCAGGGGCGTCGGGCGGTGCTCCGCCTCGCCGCCGCCCTCGGGGCCACCGCCACCGCGGGCTTCCTCGCGACGGACCTGCTCACCCCCGCCGACCCGCCCGCCGCCCCCGCCGACCCGCCCGCCGCCCCCGCCGGGGGACCGCAGGCACAGGCCCCGCGGCTGCGCTCCAGCGCCTACCGGCTCCAGCCGATGACCGCGTACGCGCCTCCCGCCTACCGGCGCGCGATCCCGCCCGTACGGCAGCGGCCCTTCCTCGGTTTCTCCGGGGTCGGCCGCTCCGTGGTGCTCACCTTCGACGACGGACCCGACCCGCGCTACACCCCGGACATCCTGGAGACCCTGCGCCGCCACGACTGCCGGGCCATGTTCTTCGTCTGCGGCGAGATGGCCGTCGACAACCAGGACCTGCTGCGGCGGATGGCCGGGGAAGGACACGTCGTCGGCAACCACACCTGGTCCCACCCCCTCGTCCCCAAGCTGCGCCCCTCCCGCATCCGCGACGAACTCGGCTCCACCAGCGAGGTCGTCGAACGCGCCCTCGGCGCGGCCCCGCTCTGGTACCGCGCCCCCTACGGGGCCTGGAACCGGTACTCCTTCGAGATCGGCGCCGAACTCGGCATGGAGCCGCTGGCCTGGACCGTCGACACCCTGGACTGGACCGAGCCCGGCGCCGACGCCATCGTCCGCCGCGCCCTCGACGGGGTCGCCCCCGGCGCCGTCGTCCTCAACCACGACGCGGGCGGCGACCGCTCGGGGAGCGTGGCCGCGCTCCGCCGCTATCTGCCCGCGCTCCTCGACGCCGGGTACCGCGTCACCATCCCCCCGCGCTGATCCGCCGGTACGGAGAAGGCCCCGGCCCGCACGAGCGCCGGGGCCCTCCCGCCGAGGCCCCGGGCGGTGGCCAGGCCGTCTCTTCCGGGACGGCCTAGCGGGAGGCGATCATGCGGGCGTACACGACCACGTTGCCGTCGTAGCCCCCCGCGCGGGTGTAGCCGCCGCCGCAGGTGATGACCCGCAGCTCGGGCTCGCCGGTGTCCGCGTAGACCTGGAGGCCCGGGAAGTCGTTCTTCGTGTACACCTCGACGCCGTAGACCTCGAAGACCGCCACCCGGCCGTCGTACCGCTCGACCTCGACGTGCTGGCCCTTCTCCACGGAGCCCAGGGCGTAGAAGACCGCCGGTCCCCGGGCGTTGTCGACATGGCCGACGACCACCGAGGTGCCGCGCTGGCCGGGCGCGACGCCGTTCTGGTACCAGCCCGCGAGATTGGTGTCCTCGGGCGGTGGGGCGGCCACCCAGCCGTCCGGGTCGAGACCCACGTCCATGATCGGCGCGGCCACCCGGATCGCCGGGATCCTGATCCGGGAGGCGGGGGCGAAGGTCAGCGGCTCCAGACCGTCGCTCACGGCGGCCGAGGGCTGGACGACGGGCCGGGCCGCCGGACGCGCGGCGGCGGCGGGTTGCGGGGGGCCGTCCGCGAGGCCCACCCCGTTGCGCATCATCGCGAGCCCGGACAGCATGGCCAGGGCCAGGACGCCCCAGGGCCGGCGTCTTCTGCGCTCGACGACGCGGAAGTCCTTCGCGGGCATGGTTCTCCCTTCATGGCGTCGGTCAGAACGGTACGGGCGACCTGACGGCCCGTCATTCCGGGCGGTCCGAACGGGTGGGCGCCGCCATCGGACGGGTGGGTGCGGCCTGGTCCGGCCGTCCGGTGCGAGGCCGGGACCGGTCTACGGGAGGGTGACGGGACGCTGGCCCATCCGAGTAATCGTCGGATCAGCGGCAAGATCGGCTCTGACCTGCACTTCCCTCGCTTTCGGCGGGGCGGCGCCGGGCGTGGCGCCTCACCGGGGTGGACCAGCGCCGACATGCACGGCTTGCCCCGGCTTGTGAGGGTTCGTCATGGAGGGCGTACTCGCCGAACTTCCGGAGCACCGCTTCGGGGCGTCTTCCACGGGAGGTTCAACCATGCGTGCTGCACGCACTCTGGCGGTGACCGCCACCGCGATCGCGGCGGTCGGGCTCGCGTCGCCCCTCGCCGCCGCCAACAACGGGCCGAGCGACGTCACCGTCAACCCCTTCGACGTCCACGCGGGCTCGACGATCACCATCACCGCCAAGGGCTGCGGTCACGGCGGCACGGTCAGGTCCAACGCCTTCCCCGAGTCCAACCTCTCGGTCAACTCCAACGGCCTCTCCAGCGCCATCGCCCGTGTCCACGACCACGCCACCCCGGGCAGCTACAACCTCGCCGTCCGGTGCAGCGACAACTCCTCCGTGGTCACGCACTCCTTCCGGGTCCTGCCGGGGCGCGGCACCCAGGGCGGTCTGGGCGGCTCGCTCGCCCCCAGCTCCGCCGAGATGGCCGTCGGCGGCAGCCTGGTCGCCGCCGCCGCGCTCGGCGGCAGCCTCTTCGTCGCCCGACGTCGCCGGGTGGTCGGCGCGGGTGTCTGACGGCTCGGAGCCTCCCGGTCGGCCCGCCGCGCCCGCCGTCCCCGCGTCCCCGTCAAGGGAGCCGGGGACGGCGGGCTTCCGGCGGATCCGGCCCGTCGTCCCGGACGCGCGCACGGCGTCCTCAGTGGCGGCGGGTCCGAGCGGAACGGCGCCGCAGGGCGAGCGCCCCGCCCATGGCGGCCAGGACCAGGGTCCCGCCCGTCGCGAGTCCGGCCCGGTCGACGCCCTCGCCCACCGAGCCGCCCAGACCGCCCCGCACCCCGCGCGGGGGCGCGAGGATGGTGGAGCTGATCGTCGGCGTGGTGGTGGAGGTGCCGGTGATGGTCAGGTCCACCGTGCCCTGGATGCCGCCCGTGCAGTTGAACGCCACCGTGTACACGGCGCCGGGGCGGGCGTCCCGGTCCACGGTGGCGGTCGCCGCCGAGCCCGGCGCGAGGGTGACCGTGTCGAAGATGCCGGACGTCGCCGTGGCCGTACTGGCGCAGCCGGGCGCGCTGAGCGTCACCCGGCCCCCGGGGTCGACCACTCCGGGCGACACGAGGAAATCGCCCCTGACCTGGGCCCCCGGTGCCCGCGGGACCGGTGCGGGAGCACCGTCGGCGAGGGCGACGGGAGCGGCCAGGGCGAGGATGGCCGCTCCCCACAGGGCAGTGGACGCGGCACGTATCGCGTGCATGGTGAGTCCTCCGGGTCCCGAGGGGCAGCCGCGGAAAGGGGGTTTCCGCGAGAGAGCGTGCCTGCACCCCGTTGCCGGAAACGCTAGGAGCGTCCCGCCCCGGTCGCGATCCCAGCGGGGCGAATGGGGCAACGGCGGTGGTCGCCCGGCCCGCTCGGCGGCGAGTGGGTCACTTGGTGATCTGCGGGAACAGATCGGTGAACGGCGAGGAGGTGGCCGAGACTCCCCGGCCGAACGGTGCGTCGAAGTCCCAGATCAGGAACAGCAGGAACGCGATCAGCACGCTGAAGAGCCCGGCGAGCAGCAACTCCCGTCCGGTCCTGCGGATCTGTAGGGTGAAGATCAGTCCGACGGTCACCAGGGCGCCGATGATCAGGCCGAACCAGACCACTCCCGGCATGGTCTCGCCCGCGTTCTGCCCCCGGGCGTTGCGGGCGTCGTCGGCCACCGAGACCTGGTCCACCAGCGGCTGGTACGCCTGCCCCTCGAAGTCGTTGGCCGGGTGGTAGTCGGTGACGCTGCGCCGCACGGTCTCCAGGAGCGTGGTGCCCTCGTCGCTCAGCTCGCCGTCCTCGGTCATGTGGGTCCACTCGTGGTGGACGACGTAGGAGACGTACGCGTCGACGTCGGAGCGGATCCGGTCGCGGACCTCGGCCGGGTACACCGCGGCACGCGCCGAGATCTCGTGCATCGCCTGCGCTTCCTGCCGTACGGATTCCTGGGCGGCGCCGCGGCCCTCCCAGACGCCGGCGATGGCGAGACCGAGGACGATCGCGTAGATCACGCCGATCATCATCGTCATGTATTCCAGGACGTCGGGGGTTTCGCTGGGGTCGTCGTCCTCGGGAACCCGACGGTTGTTGATGACGACGATCGCCAGGACGACCGCACACGCGGCGGCCATCGCGAGCGCGAGAACGAGCCATTCGGACATGGAGATCCTTCAGGGGAATAGAGGAATAGGGGAAAGCGGGGAGGGAGGCGAAATCAGCGCGAGCGCGGACGGAGGATCGCGGTCGCCAGAACGGCGGGCGCGATGATCACCAGCGTCATCGTCACCACGGAAGTGCCGCCCTGGGGCCGGGACCGCGAGGCCCGGCGGTAATGGGGAAGGGCGACGGGAGCGGCGACCGGGGGCCGGGGGCCCGCGCCGGGAGTGGGCGCCGGTGGGGGCGCGGCGGGTGGCGGGGGGGGGGGGGGGGGCGGGGGGGGGGGGGGGGGGGGGGGGGGGGGGGGGGGCCTGGGGGGCCGAAGAAGCCTGGGGAGCCTGTGGGGCTTGGCGGGCTGAGGAAGCCGGAGAAGCCTGAGGGGCTTGGCGGGCGGGGGAAACCTGGGGCACCTGGAAACCCGGGGAGGGCTG
>NZ_MSJP01000069.1 GCF_014596525.1 Streptomyces sp. CBMA291 | reverse complement strand
CGCTCTTCCGATCTCCGGCGGGGAGGCGGGGCCGCGCGGGGCGGGGCGCGCCGGGCCGGCGGGTTCCTCGGTACGGGCCGGGGCCGGGTGGTCACCGGCGAGATCGGTGACGAGGGCGAGCGCCCGGCGTCCCGCGACGGTGCCGCGCTTGTCGGCGAGCACCCCGCGCAGCCCGATGGAGGCCTCAAGCTCGGCGCGTGCGCGTTCCAGGTTGCCCCCGCAGAGCGCGAGGATGCCCAGCTCGTGGTGGAAGTACGCCTCCTCGGCGACGTCCCCGGTGAGCCGGGCGGCCTCCTGCCCGGCGCGCAGGGCCCGCTCCCAGGCGCCCCAGTGGAGCCCGGCGGCGAAGGCGGGCGCGGCGGCTCGGGCGAGGCGGACGGCGGTGGCGCGGAGTTCGGCGGTGGGGTCCTCGGCCGGTTCTCCGTGGCCGTCCGACGGGGGGCCGACGGGGGGCCGGGCGGAGGCTCCGGCGGGGGGCCGGGAGGCGTTCCCGGTGGCGGTCCCGCCGAAGGCGCCGGGCCCCTTCCCACCGGAGGCCCCGGTGGAGGTCCCGCCGGAGGCCCCGGTGGCGGTTCCCGGCAGGGTTCCGGTGCCCGCCACGAGGGCGGAGAGGGCGGCGAGGACCGCGTCGGACTCGGCGGCGACCCGCTCGGGGGCGACCGAGGGGTGGGCGGTCCACCAGGCGTAGTGCCGCGCGACGGTGTGGACGTGGCTCGCGACGCCCGTGTCGTATCCCTGGGCGAGGAGCTGGGTCAGGACCCCGGCGGCGAGCCGGTAGCGGGGGCCGACCGGGGAGAGCAGACCGCAGGCCACGAGTTCGCCGAGGGCCGTGTCGGCGCGGGTGTCGCCGACGAGGGCGGGCAGCTGGGCCGGGTGCGGGACCTCGCCGCCGAGGGCGACGGTGAAGCGCAGGGCGCTCTGGGCGGAGTGGCCGAGCCGGGAGGCGAGCAGGGCGGCGGGGGCGGCGCCCTCGCCGAGGCTGGGCAGCGGGACCTCGCGCAGTTCGACGTCGGGGTCCTCGACGCCGTCGAAGGCGGCGGCCGCGACGACGGCCGCCGCGTCGGGGTCGGCCGGTCCGAAGGCCTCCTCAAGGGCGCCGAAGGCGTCGAACTCAGCGGGGGTGACGCGGAGTCGGTCGCGCTGCCGGAGCAGGGCCCCGGCCTGTACGAAGCGGAGCGGCAGCCCTTCGGACTCGAACCAGAGGTCGCCCGCCCAGTTGGCCTCCTCGTCGGTGAGGGCGCGGCCGACGGCGCTCTCCAGGAGGGTGAGGGAGGCGCCCCGGCCGAGTCCGGTGAGCCGGACCTCCTCGACGTGGGCGTCGGCGGAGGGGGTGGGGGCGCCGGGCCCGGAGGCGAGGAGGAAGGCGCACTCGGGGGCCGCGTCGAGGAGTTCGTCGAGGGCGGCGCCGCCGAACTCCAGGTCGTCGACGACCACGACGGCGCCGATCTCGCCGACCTGTTCGAGGAGGAGGGCCCGGTCGGGCCGGTGGCCCTCGGTGTACAGGACGGCGGCGAACAGTTCGTGGAGGAGTTCGGCGGGGGTGCGGTGGTGGCCGGAGAGCCGGACGACGCCGTCGGGGGCGAGGCCGGCGCAGTCGGCGGCGACGGCGTCGAGGAGGACGGTGCGGCCGGAGCCCGGGGGGCCGACGAGCCGGACGGTACGGCCCCGGCCGAGGATGCCGGCGAGCTGTTCGCGCTGCTCCTGGCGTTCGAGGAGGGGCAGTTCGGGGGCGGCGGGGCCGGGGGGTACGGGCGGGGCGGCGGCGCGGGCGGCCTCGGCGCGCTCCTCGGGGGTGCGGCGGCGGGGCGCGGCGGGTTCCCGGCCGGGCGGGCAGGGCTCGATCTCGCTGCCGTCGACGGGGTTGACGGTGACGAGCAGGCCGCCGGAGACGAGTCGGGCGACGCGGGCACGCGCGGGTGCGGGGGCGGGGGACGGCGTACCGCGTCCCTGCCGGGCCTCATCGCCCTCGGCGTCGTGTCCGTACTCCTCCGGCTGCCGGTTGATCGGGTCCATGGTCCAAGCCCCCAAGAAGCGGTGTCCGGTGCCCGCGGGGTGGATCCGTCAATGTGCGGGCGACCGAACCCTAGACCGTGGTCAGAGGGCCGGGAACAGGTGGGGTGCCCAGGAGACCAAGACGTCACGGTCTTGTGAGGATTGAGCGTGACGCCTGTTTCGCACGACTGCCGTGCCCGTACGCGATGCCCGTACGCCGTGCCCGTACGTGACGCTCGTACGCCGTGCCCGTACGTGACGCTCGTACGCCGTGCCCGTACGTGACGCTCGCTCGCGGCGCTCGTACGCGCTCCGCCCCCGGCGCACGGCCGCGCACCCTCCGGCGTCGCTCGCCTCCCGCCCCTCACCGGCGTGCCGGTGAGGGGCGGTCAGACGCGGGGCAGGGATTCCAGGGCCAGTCCGCCTTCGATGGCGAGGATGCGGTGCAGCCGGGTCGCGACGAGCAGCCGCTGCATCTGGGGCGGCACCCCGCGCAGGACGAGCCGGCGTCCGCAGCGGCCCGCCCGGCGGTGGGCGCCCATGATGACGCCGAGTCCGGTGGCGTCCCAGGAGTCGAGTCCGGTCAGGTCGAGTACCAGATCGCCGACTCCGTCGTCGACGGCCGAGTGCAGGACCGTACGGGCGTCCGCCGCGCTGCGGACGTCGAGGCGGCCCCCGACGACCAGCTCGGCGTGGTCGCCCCTGATGTGCATATGCGCTCCCCGAGAGTGCTCCGTCTTCGCAACACTTGACTGCCGCACCGGCGGAAGTGTTGCGCCTTGTCAGCGAACCAATACCGAAATTCACCCCATAGGGTGAGTCGGGGTGGTGACTGCGGATCAGTGCTTGTAGAAGCCCTGCCCGCTCTTGCGGCCGATGTCACCCGCGTCCACCATCCGGCGCATCAGCTCCGGCGGGGCGAACTTCTCGTCCTGGGACTCGGTGTAGATGTTGTTCGCCGCGTGCACCAGGATGTCGATGCCGGTGAGGTCGGCGGTGGCGAGCGGGCCCATGGCGTGGCCGAAGCCGAGCTTGCAGGCGGTGTCGATGTCCTCGGCGGTGGCGACGCCCGACTCGTACAGCTTGGCCGCCTCGACGACGAGGGCGGAGATGAGGCGGGTGGTGACGAACCCGGCGACGTCGCGGTTGACGACGACACAGGTCTTGCCGACGGACTCGGCGAACTCCCGGGCGGTGGCCAGGGTCTCGTCGCTGGTCTTGTAGCCGCGGACCAGCTCGACCAGTCGCATCATCGGCACGGGCGAGAAGAAGTGGACGCCGACGACGGCCTCGGGCCGCTCCGTCACCGCGGCGATCTTGGTGATCGGGATGGCGGAGGTGTTGGAGGCGAGGACGGCACCGTCCTTGACGAGCTTGTCAAGCGAGCGGAAGATCCCGTGCTTGACGTCCAGGTCCTCGAAGACGGCCTCGACGACGATGTCGGCGTCGGCGACCGCCTCCAGCTCGGTGGTGGTGGTGATGCGGCCGAGCGCGGCCTCGGCTTCGGCGGCGGTCAGCCTGTCCTTGGCGACGAAGCGTTCGTACGAGGCCTTGATGCCGTCGGTGCCGCGGGTGAGGGCGGCATCGGTGACATCACGCAGGACGACGTCCCAGCCCGCCTGGGCCGAGACCTGCGCGATGCCGGATCCCATGAGTCCGGCCCCGATGACGGCGAGCTTCCTGGCCACGATGTTCCACCCCTCCAACGCCCGTTCACTTCTGGCTCTCCGGCGGAGATTAGCGCTCGCGGGGCGCCATGTGACCGTGAAGTAACGCGCGTCACGCCCTCTTTGACGGACGTCACACTCACGGCACCCCGTTCGGGTGCCGGTACCCCCGCCGGACGGGTGTCAGTCCCCGCGGACGGCGTACTCCAGGACCTTGTCCCCCAGCAGCTCCTCGATGCCGTCGAGGAGGACGAGCGCCTCGCGGGAGACGGCGCCCGCCTTGGCTCCGGCGGTCATCTCGCGGGTGATGAAGCCGACGACGGTGGCCTCGATCCAGGCGAGCTGTCCGCCGACGAGCAGCGGCATCGGGTCGCCGTCGGGCGCGCCGGTCTCGTCGCGGAGGGTGGCGACGACGGCGTCCTGGACCTGCTGTTGTACGTGGTAGAGCCGCGCCTTGAGGGTCGGGGCGTGCTCGATGACGTTCATGAAGGCGTCGAAGCCGTCCATGAGTCCGTAGGCGGGCGAGACGGCGGCGATGTCCTGGCGGAGTTCGCGCAGTACCGCCTGGGCGGCGGACTCGCCCCGGTCGCGGCCCCTGATCATGCGGGCGAGGCGGCGGGTGACGCCTTCCATCCGGTCGAGGAAGAGGTCTTCCTTGGCCGGAAAGTAGTTGTAGACGGTGTTGACGGAGACGTCCGCCGCCTCGGCGACGTCCGCGACGGTGACATGGACGAAGCCGCGCTCCAGGAAGAGCCCGGTGGCGATGTCCGAGATCCGCTGCTTCATCTCGCGCTTCTTGCGTTCCCTGAGTCCCTCGGCCATGGCGCCATCCTAGGCTCCCTGAAATTTTGGAGACGCTGAAATTTTACTCACCCTGAAAACTTGGAGTCATTGCAAAGTTTCAGCGACTCTGCTTTCGTGGTCGTCATGCCGATCATCAGCACCTCCGGACTCGCCCGGACCTTCCACGCCCGAGGCGGCCCCGTCGAAGCCGTCCGGGGCATCGACCTGACCGTCCGCCCCGGCGAGATCGTCGGCCTGCTCGGTCCCAACGGCGCCGGGAAGACCACCACCCTCCGGATGCTCACCACCCTGCTCCCGCCCACCTCCGGCGCGGCCACCGTGGCCGGTCACGACCTCGTCCGGGACCCGGCGGCCGTCCGCCGCCGCATCGGGCTCGTCGCCCAGTCCGGCGGTCTCGACCCCCAGGAGACCGTCCGTTCCGAACTCGTCCTCCAGGGCCGCCTGTACGGGATGGGCAGGCCCGAAGCCGCCGCCCGCGCCAGGGAACTCGCGGCCGTCCTCGCCCTCGACGACCTCCTCGACCGCCCCACCACCGCCCTCTCCGGCGGCCAGCGGCGCCGGGTCGACCTCGCCATGGGACTCCTCCACCGGCCGGAGGTCCTCTTCCTCGACGAACCCACCACCGGCCTCGACCCGGGCAGCCGCGCCGACCTGTGGGCCCTGGTGCGCCGACTGCGCGACGAGGACGGCACCACGGTCGTCCTCACCACCCACTACCTGGACGAGGCCGACACCCTCGCCGACCGGCTGGTGATCGTGGACCACGGCACGGTCGTCGCCGAGGGCACCCCCGCCGCCCTCAAGGCGGCACACGGCGCGGCCACCCTCCAGGACGCCTTCCTCTCCGTCACCGGCCGCACCCCGGCCCCCGCCGACACCACGCCCGCCACCGTCTAGACCGCGCGCCCGGACCCGGCCCTCCCGGCCCCCGGACCGGACGCCACCGCCGAGCCCGCCACCGAGCCCGCCGCGCCCCGCAGGGCCCACAAGACCCCACACCCCCCAAGCACCGCAGGCCCGACGGCCCTGCAGGCACTGGCAGCCCGGCAGGCACCGGCAGCCCCACAGGGCTCGCAGACACCACAAGGCCCCGCAGGCCCCGGCGGATCCACAGGCCCCGCAGCCCCCGGTGACCCCGCAAGGCCCCACAGCCACCGCAAGGCCCCGCAGGCCCCACAGGCCCCGAAAACCGGCCCCAGCCAAGGACACCCGATGCTCCTCCACGACACCGCACTCCTCTTCGGGCGCTACGCCCGGCAGACCCTGCGCTCCCCCTTCCAGATCTTCTTCGGCGCCCTGATGCCGCTGCTCTACCTCTTCCTCTTCGGGCCGCTCCTCACCGGGCTCCCGCTCGGCCGCGAGGGCGACTCCTGGCAGATCCTCGTCCCCGGACTCCTCCTCCAACTCGGCCTGTTCGGCGCCTCGTTCGCCGGATTCTCGATCATCATGGAGAAGAACTGGGGGGTCTTCGACCGGATGCGGGTCACCCCGGTCAGCCGGCTCGCCCTGCTCCTCGGCCGGGTCCTGCGGGACGCCGCTCTCTTCGTCTTCCAGGCGGCCCTGCTGGTCCTCGCGGCCCTGCCCATGGGCCTCCGGGCGCCGCTGCCCGGCATCCTCATCGGCTTCGGCTTCGTCGCCCTGCTCTCGGTGACGCTGGCCTCGCTCTCGTACGTCCTCGCCCTGAGGCTGCGCACCCAGCAGGAGTTCGGCCCCGCCGTCAACACGCTCGCCATGCCCGCGATGCTGCTGTCGGGCCTGATGCTGCCGATGGCCCTCGCCCCCGGCTGGCTCGACGCGCTCTCGCGTCTGATGCCGTTCCGCTATCTGGTGGACGCGGTACGGGAGGCGTATCTGGGCCACTACGCCTCCCCCGGCCTGCTGTACGGGGTGCTCGTCGCCCTCGCGAGCACGGCGCTCGCCGTGACGGTGGGCACACGGGTCTTCCGGGGGGCCCAGGCCTGACTAGGCTGGATCCATGGTCAATCTGACGCGCATCTACACCCGCACCGGCGACAAGGGCACCACGGCGCTCGGTGACATGAGCCGGACCGCCAAGACCGATCTGCGGATCTCGGCCTACGCCGACGCCAACGAGGCCAACGCCGTCATCGGTACGGCCATCGCCCTCGGGCAGCTCGACGAGGAGGTCGTCAAGGTCCTCGTCCGCGTGCAGAACGACCTCTTCGACGTCGGCGCCGACCTCTCCACCCCGGTGGCCGAGAACCCCCCGTACCCCCCGCTCCGCGTCGAGCAGACGTACGTCGACCGGCTTGAGGCCGACTGCGACCGCTTCCTCGAAGAGCTGGACAAGCTGCGCTCCTTCATCCTGCCCGGCGGCACTCCCGGGGCGGCCCTGCTGCACCAGGCGTGCACGGTGGTCCGGCGGGCCGAACGCTCCACCTGGGCCGCCCTGGAGGTGCACGGCGAGACGATGAACGCCCTCACCGCCACCTACCTCAACCGGCTCTCAGACCTGCTCTTCATCCTTGCGCGCACCGCGAACAAGGAGGTCGGGGACGTGCTCTGGGTCCCGGGCGGGGAGCGCTGACCCCGCTTTCGGGTCCTTCTTCGGCCGGATCGCGTAGCCGAGCGCGATCAGGCCGTGGATGCCCGCCGCCCGCCAGACGGCGCCGATCGTCTCCCGCAGCCCGTCGGTGTTCCCGTCCCCGCCGACGTACCACATGGCCAGGAGCAGCAGCCCCGAGGCGACCGCGGCGGCGACCACCGTGCCCAGCCAGATCACGCCCTCGTACCGGGCGCGGGCCATCCCGTAGCGGGGCGGCTTCGGGGGCGGCGGGGCGCCGCCGAAGCGGTGGGCGGCGTGCCCGTCGAGCCACTTCACGGTGCGGTGGCCATGGCCGACGGTGAAGCCGATGTAGACGGCGGCGAGGCCGTGCCGCCAGCTCGGGTCCGCGCCGTTCCTGAGGTCCATCGCGGTGACGACGAGAAGCAGCACTTCGAGAAGGGGCTCGCACAGCAGCAGCGCCAGGCCCGTCCTGGGCATCCTCAGGAGGTAACGGGCCGCGAGCCCGGCGGCGAGCAGCAGCCAGAAGCCGACCTCGCAGACGACGATCAGAGTGATGATCACGACGGTTCCCCTTTCCGGTCCCTCCCCTCCAGCCTTCCGTGCGCCCAGGGCCCGCGCGTCGTCGCCGGTGACGAACCGCGCCTACATCCTTCGGCGGAGGTGCGGACCGGCCCGGATCGGCCCGGACGAGGACGCCGGGGCGCACCCGCCCGTGTTGGATGGGGTACGTGACCCTCCCCCGCCCCCACCGCGTCGATCTGCTCATCGCGCTCTCGGGGCTCGCCTGCGGACTGCTCCTGTGGGCCTTCGGCCTCTTCACGACCGGCGGCCGGCTCTTCGACCAGCGCTGGGCCCCGCTCGTCCCGCTCGTGGTGGTGGCCTGTACGGAGGCGGTCCGCCGGATCCTGCCGCAGACCGCGCTCGTCGTCGGCACGCTCGCGGTCGTGGCGGACCAGTTCACCAACGGAAGCCTGGCCACGGTCCTGATGTTCACCGACGTCGTCTACGCGGCCGTGGTGTACGGCTCCCCCGCCTCCGCCCGGCGCGTCCCGTACAGCACCGCCCTGGTCACCATCGGCGTCACCGTCGGCTTCCTCGTCTGGTGGCAGAACGCCTACGCGCTGCTCGTCGGTGTGCTCACCGGCATCGTCTCGTTCCTGCCCGCCGTGACCGGCTCCATCGTGCGCAACCACCGCGAGGCCGCGGAGGCCGCCCGGCTGCGGGCCGAACAGACCGCGCTGCTCGCCGAGATGGACCGGACCCAGGCGGTGGTGGCCGAGCGCGCCCGGATGGCCCGCGAGCTGCACGACATGGTCGCCAACCACCTCTCGGCCATCGCGATCCACTCGACGGCGGCGCTCTCCCTCGACGAACCGGCCACCACCCGGCAGGCGCTCACCGTGATCCGGGAGAACAGCGTGGCCGGGCTCGCCGAGATGCGGCGCCTGATCGGGCTGCTGCGGGACAGCGGCGGCGACACCGAACCGGCCGCCGCGCCGACCCTGGCCGGTCTGGACGCCCTGATCGACCAGGCGCGGGCGAACGCGCGGCCCAGCGGGCTCGTCCTGGTCCTCGACGACACCCGGGAGAGCGGCGCAGGACTCCCGGCGCCGGTGGAGCTGGCCGCGTACCGGATCGTCCAGGAGTCCCTGACCAACGCGCTCAAACACGCCGCCCCCGGCGAGGTCAGGGTCACCCTGACCCGGGGCGGCGACGCCCTCGCGGTCGAGGTGACCAGCCCCTACGGGCAGCGCCCCGGGCCGACCGCGCCGGGCTCGGGGGCCGGGCTCGTGGGGATGCGGGAGCGGGTGGCGCTGCTCGGCGGCCGGTTCGAGGCGGGCCCGGTGGCGGACGGCAAGGGACACGGAGGATGGCGGGTCCGGGCGGAACTGCCCGTGGACGCGAACGACGAGGAGTGGGCATGACGGTGCGGGTGGGGGCGGAGGAGTGGGCATGACGGTGCGGGTGGTGGTGGCGGAGGACCAGTCCGCGGTGCGGTCGGGGCTGGTGCTCATTCTGGGCAGCGCTCCGGACATCGAGGTGGTCGGCGAGGCGGCGGACGGCGAGCGCGCGGTGGAGCTGGCCCGCGAACTGCGCCCGGATCTGGTCCTGATGGATGTCCAGATGCCCCGGATGGACGGGGTGACGGCGACCGGGCTCGTGGTGGCGGAGGGGCTCGCGGACGTGCTCGTCCTGACCACTTTCGATCTGGACGAGTACGTCTTCGGGGCGCTGCGGGCAGGGGCCTCGGGTTTCCTCCTGAAGAACGCGGACGCCCGGGAGCTGATCGAGGCGGTGCGGACGGTGGCGCGGGGCGAGGGTCTGATCGCCCCTGCGGTGACCCGGCGGCTGATCGCGGAGTTCGCCGCGCCGAGCCGTCCGGTGCGGACGACGGGCCCCGGGCCCGACCCCGCCGTGCTCGACGCGTTGACGCCCCGGGAGCGCGAGGTGCTCTCGACGCTCGGCCAGGGCCTGTCGAACGCGGAGATCGCGGTACGGCTCGACATGGCGGAAGCGACGGTGAAGACCCACGTCAGCAAGGTGCTGGGCAAGTTGAGGCTGCGAAGCCGTGTGCAAGCGGCCGTCATAGCAAGGGAGTTGGGGGTTTAGCAGAACTTTGCCGACGTTGGTCTGGACCTCTTGACGATTGGTCCAGACCTTCCTACGCTCGCGGGGCGCGCGCATCTTCACGGACCACCCCCACCCTTGTACGTCCGCAACTTGAGGAGCACCGTTGAGCACTCAAGCACTGACGCGCAGAGAAGGGTTCAGACGTCGCACTGCCGCCGGTCTGACCGCCCTTGCCCTGCCGCTCGCCGCCATGGTCGGCCTCGCAGCCCCCGCCGAGGCCGCCGATTCCGCCACTGCCACGTATACCAAGACCCAGGACTGGGGTTCCGGTTTCACCGGCAGCTGGACTGTCAAGAACACCGGCACCACCAGCATCAGCTCCTGGACCGTCGAGTGGGACTACCCCGCCGGCACCTCGGTGACCTCCGCCTGGGACGCCACCGTCACCGGCTCCAGCAACCACTGGACCGCGAAGAACCTCGGCTGGAACGGGACCCTCGCGCCCGGCGCCTCCATCACCTTCGGCTACAACGGCGCCGGCGCCGGCGCGCCCAGCGGCTGTAAGATCAACGGCGCTTCCTGCGACGGCTCCACCCCGCAGCCGGGCGACAACCCGCCCTCGGCCCCCGGCACCCCGGTCGCCTCCGACATCACCAACACCTCGGTGAAGCTCACCTGGTCGGCGGCCACCGACGACAAGGGCGTCAAGAACTACGACGTCCTGCGTGACGGCACGAAGGTGAACACCACCACCGGCCTCACGTACACGGACACCGGCCTCGCCGCCGGGACCGACTACTCCTACACGGTCGTCGCCCGCGACACCAAGGACCAGACCGGCCCCGCCTCCGCCGCGGTCCCGGTCCACACCACCGGTGGTGGCGGCGGCACCCCGCCCCCCAACGTCGTGAAGATGGGCTACTTCACCAACTGGGGCGTCTACGGACGCAACTACCACGTGAAGAACATCGCCACCTCGGGCTCCGCGTCGAAGATCACCCACATCAACTACGCGTTCGGCAACGTCCAGGGCGGCAAGTGCACCATCGGTGACTCCTACGCCGACTACGACAAGGCCTACACCGCCGACCAGTCCGTCGACGGCGTCGCCGACACCTGGGACCAGCCGCTGCGCGGCAACTTCAACCAGCTGCGCAAGCTGAAGAAGGCGAACCCGAACATCAAGGTCCTCTGGTCCTTCGGCGGCTGGACCTGGTCCGGCGGCTTCGGCCAGGCCGTGCAGAACCCGGCCGCGTTCGCGCAGTCCTGCTACGACCTGGTGGAGGACCCGCGCTGGGCCGATGTCTTCGACGGCATCGACCTGGACTGGGAGTACCCGAACGCCTGCGGTCTCACCTGTGACACCAGCGGCCCGGCGGCCTTCAAGAACATGATGCAGGCCATGCGCGCCAAGTTCGGCCCGTCCTACCTCATCACCGCGGCCGTCACCGCCGACGGCTCCACCGGCGGCAAGATCGACTCCGCCGACTACGGCGGCGCCGCGCAGTACATGAACTGGTTCAACGTGATGACGTACGACTTCTTCGGCGCCTGGGACGCGAAGGGCCCGACGGCCCCGCACTCCCCGCTGAACTCGTACGCCGGCATCCCGCAGGCGGGCTTCAACTCCGCCGACGCGATCGCCAAGTTCAAGGCGCAGGGCGTCCCGGCCAACAAGCTGCTGCTCGGCATCGGCTTCTACGGACGCGGCTGGACCGGCGTCACCCAGTCCGCCCCCGGCGGCACGGCGACCGGCGCGGCCCCGGGCACCTACGAGGCGGGCATCGAGGACTACAAGGTCCTCAAGAACTCCTGCCCCACCACCGGCACCATCGCGGGCACGGCCTACGCCCACTGCGGTACCAACTGGTGGAGCTACGACACCCCGGCCACGGTCACGTCCAAGATGAACTGGGCGAAGAACCAGGGCCTCGGTGGCGCGTTCTTCTGGGAGTTCAGTGGTGACACCACCAACGGCGAGCTGGTCGGCGCGATCAACTCCGGCCTGAGCTAACCGCACCACGGCACGAAAGAAGCGGGGGCCGGCGCACTGCGCCGACCCCCGCTTCCGTGTCTTCGCCCCTAGGCCACGTTCACCCGCTGGCCGGGAGGCGCCGCCTCAAGCCAGGCCATGAAACCCGTACGGGCGTCCTCGCTCATCGCGAGCTCCAGGCGGACGCCCTCGTACATACAGGGCTGGACGACCATGTCGGAGAGCAGGGCGAGTTCCTCCTCGCCCTCCGGCATCCGGCGCTCAAGGGCGACGATCGAGGCGCGCTCCAGGACCCGGCGCGGGCGGGGCGCGTACGAGAAGACCCGGAACCAGGCGATCTCGTCACCGCTGTACCGGGCCACCCCGTACACCCAGCCCTTGCCGCTGGGATCGGGGACGTCGGGCACGTCCCAGTGGAGCGAGCAGTCGAAGGTGCCGCCGGCGCGCTGGATCAGCCTCCGGCGCAGACCGAAGACGAAGAGCCCGATCACCACCAGTGCGACGACCAGGCCGCACACGAGCAGAGCGAGGAACATCTTCACCGACCTCCTCGCTGCGTCCCGTCGCCGGCACCGCCGGCAGAACCTGATACCACCTGCATCTGCATCGCCTCAGCCGCGGCACGGTCCGGAAAATTCCGGACCGTGCCGCGGCTGAGGGCACTCCTACGCGGCGCGGACCGTCAGCGGACGGACACCGCGCGCAGCCGGACCTCGGCGCGCCGCTCGGCGGCGGCGTCGGAGTCCGTCTTCGCACGCTCCAGCGCGCGCTCGGCACGCTGGGCGTCGATCTCGTCCGCCAGCTCGCAGACCTCGGCGAGCAGGGACAGCTTGTCATCGGCGAAGGAGATGAATCCTCCGTGGACGGCGGCGACGACGGTCGCGCCCTCACTCGTACGGATGGTCACCGGGCCCGACTCCAGCACACCGAGCAGCGGCTGGTGGCCGGGCATGACGCCGATGTCGCCGGAGGTGGTACGTGCGATGACCAAGGTGGCCTCGCCGGACCAGACACTCCGGTCCGCGGCGACCAGCTCGACGTGCAGCTCAGCGGCCAAGGGTGGCTCCTCGGGTCACCACCCGGCGGTCGTGCCGGGTGTTGGGGTCAATTCTAGGGGGCGTGACGAGGGGGGCGGGACCGGTCCCGCCCCCCTCGGAGAGCACGGGGCTCAGGAGACGCCGAGCTCCTTGGCGTTGTTCTTGAGGTCCTCAAGGCCACCGCACATGAAGAACGCCTGCTCCGGGAAGTGGTCGTACTCACCGTCGCAGATCGCGTTGAACGCGGCGATCGACTCGTCGAGCGGAACGTCCGAACCGTCCACACCGGTGAACTGCTTCGCCGCGTGGGTGTTCTGGGACAGGAAGCGCTCGACACGCCGGGCACGGTGGACGACGAGCTTGTCCTCCTCGCTCAGCTCGTCGATACCGAGGATCGCGATGATGTCCTGGAGGTCCTTGTACTTCTGCAGGATCCCCTTGACGCGCGTGGCGGCGTCGTAGTGCTCCTGCGCGATGTAGCGCGGGTCCAGGATCCGGGACGTGGAGTCCAGCGGGTCCACGGCCGGGTAGATGCCCTTCTCGGAGATCGGACGGGAGAGAACCGTCGTCGCGTCGAGGTGGGCGAAGGTGGTCGCCGGCGCCGGGTCCGTGAGGTCGTCGGCGGGGACGTAGATCGCCTGCATCGAGGTGATCGAGTGACCACGGGTCGAGGTGATGCGCTCCTGGAGGAGACCCATCTCGTCGGCCAGGTTCGGCTGGTAACCCACCGCGGAGGGCATACGGCCGAGCAGGGTCGACACCTCGGAACCGGCCTGCGTGAAGCGGAAGATGTTGTCGATGAAGAACAGCACGTCCTGCTTCTGCACATCGCGGAAGTACTCCGCCATGGTCAGACCGGCGAGGGCCACGCGCAGACGGGTGCCCGGGGGCTCGTCCATCTGGCCGAAGACCAGCGCGGTCTTGTCGAGGACGCCGGAGTCCTCCATTTCCGCGATGAGGTCGTTGCCCTCACGGGTGCGCTCGCCGACACCGGCGAACACGGAAACACCCTCGTGCAGCTTGGCCACACGCATGATCATTTCCTGGATCAGAACGGTCTTGCCGACACCGGCACCACCGAACAGACCGATCTTTCCACCCTTGACGTACGGGGTGAGAAGGTCGACGACCTTCAGGCCCGTCTCGAACATCTCGGTCTTCGACTCGAGCTGGTCGAACGCGGGGGCCTTGCGGTGGATGGACCAGCGCTCGCCCACCTCCGACTCGGCCTCGGGGTCGTTCAGGATCTGGCCCAGCGTGTTGAACACACGGCCCTTGGTGACGTCGCCGACGGGCACGGTGATGCCGTCGCCGGTGTCCACCACGACGGCCTGGCGGACCAGACCATCGGTGGGCTGCATCGAGATGGTACGGACGATGCCGTCACCGAGGTGCTGCGCGACTTCGAGGGTCAGCGTCTTCTTGGCGCCGTCCTCGGCCGGGTCGGCGACCTCGACGTGCAGGGCGTTGTAGATCTCCGGCATCGCGTCGACGGGGAACTCCACGTCGACGACCGGGCCGATGACCCGGGCGACGCGGCCCGTGGCGGCGGCCGTCTCAACAGTGGTCGTCATTACTTGTCACTCCCCGCGGTCGCGTCGGCCAGGGCTGCTGTGCCACCGACGATCTCGCTGATTTCCTGGGTGATTTCGGCCTGTCGGGCCGCGTTGGCAAGTCGGGAGAGGTTGTTGATCAAGTCTCCCGCGTTGTCGGTCGCCGACTTCATCGCGCGGCGCGTGGCGGCGTGCTTGGAGGCAGCCGACTGGAGCAGCGCGTTGTAGATCCGGCTCTCGACGTAGCGCGGCAGCAGAGCGTCCAGGACGTCCTCCGCCGACGGCTCGAAGTCGTACAGCGGACGGAGGGTGTCCGGCTCGCCGGCCTCCTTCGCCACCTCGTCGAGGCTGAGAGGCAGCAGCCGGGCCTCGACCGCCGTCTGGGTCATCATCGAGACGAACTCGGTGTAGACGATGTGGAGCTCGTCCACACCACCCTCGGCCGTGTCCTTCTCGATCGCCTCGATCAGCGGCGCCGCGATCGCCTTGGCGTCCGCGTACGTGGGCTCGTCCGTGAAGCCGGTCCACGTGTCGCTCAGCTTCCGCTCGCGGAAGCTGAAGTGCGCGACACCGCGGCGGCCGACAGCGTAGACGTCGACCTGGCGGCCCTCGCCCTCCAGCTGCTTGATGAGCTTCTCCGCCGCCTTGATGGCGTTGGAGTTGAAGGCACCGGCCAGACCGCGGTCGCTCGTGAGGAGCAGAACCGCGGCACGGCTCGGGTTCGTCGCCTCGGTGGTCAGCGGGTGCTTGTCGTTCGCACCCGTGGCCACCGCCGTGACCGCGCGGGTCAGCTCGGTCGCGTACGGAGTCGACGCCCGCACCTTGCGCTGCGCCTTGACGACACGCGAGGCGGCGATCATTTCCATCGCCTTGGTGATCTTCTTCGTCGCGGTGACGGATTTGATGCGACGCTTGTAGACCCGGAGCTGCGCTCCCATGAGTCAGGTCCCTTCCGTCGTCACTTCGAGACGTTGACGGCGGCGGGAGCGTCCTCGCCGAGCAGCTTGCCGTCAGAGGTCTCGAACTGCTTCTTGAACTCCGCGATGGCGTCGGCGACGGACGTCAGGGTGTCGTCCGACATCTTCTTGCCCTCACGGATGGAGGTCATGAGACCCGAGTGGTTCTGGCGCAGGAACGCCAGCAGCTCGGCCTCGAAGCGACGGATGTCGGCGACCGGGACGTCGTCCATCTTGCCGGTGGTGCCGGCCCAGACCGAGACGACCTGGTTCTCCGTGGGCATCGGCTGGTACTGAGCCTGCTTGAGCAGCTCGACCATCCGCTGACCGCGCTCCAGCTGCGCCTTCGAGGCCGCGTCCAGGTCGGAACCGAAGGCGGCGAACGCCTCCAGCTCACGGAACTGGGCGAGGTCGACACGGAGGCGACCGGCGATCTGCTTCATGGCCGGGTGCTGGGCGGAGCCACCGACTCGGGAGACCGAGATACCGACGTTCAGGGCCGGGCGCTGGCCGGCGTTGAACAGGTCGGACTCCAGGAAGCACTGGCCGTCGGTGATGGAGATGACGTTGGTCGGGATGAACGCCGAGACGTCGTTGGCCTTCGTCTCGACGATCGGCAGACCGGTCATCGAACCGGCACCCAGCTCGTCGGAGAGCTTCGCGCAGCGCTCCAGGAGACGCGAGTGCAGGTAGAAGACGTCACCCGGGTAGGCCTCACGGCCCGGCGGGCGGCGCAGCAGCAGCGACACGGCGCGGTAGGCGTCGGCCTGCTTCGACAGGTCGTCGAAGACGATCAGGACGTGCTTGCCCTGGTACATCCAGTGCTGGCCGATGGCGGAGCCGGTGTACGGCGCCAGGTACTTGAAGCCGGCCGGGTCCGACGCCGGGGCGGCGACGATCGTCGTGTACTCGAGTGCACCGGCCTCTTCGAGGGCCGCGCGCACCGACGCGATGGTGGAGCCCTTCTGACCGACGGCGACGTAGATGCAGCGGACCTGCTTGTTCACGTCGCCCGAGCGCCAGTTGTCGCGCTGGTTGATGATCGTGTCGACGCACAGAGCGGTCTTGCCGGTCTGACGGTCGCCGATGATCAGCTGACGCTGGCCGCGGCCGACCGGCGTCATGGCGTCGACGGCCTTGTAGCCGGTCTCCATCGGCTCGTGCACCGACTTACGGGCCATAACGCCCGGGGCCTGCAGCTCGAGGGCGCGGCGGCCCTCGGTCGCGATCTCGCCGAGACCGTCGATCGGGTTGCCGAGCGGGTCGACGACGCGACCCAGGTATCCCTCACCGACACCGACGGAGAGGACCTCGCCGGTGCGCTGCACCGACTGTCCCTCCTCGATGCCGCTGAACTCGCCGAGGACGATCGCACCGATCTCGCGCTCTTCGAGGTTCAGCGCGAGGCCGAGGGTGCCGTCCTCGAACTTCAGCAGCTCGTTCGCCATGGCCGAGGGAAGACCCTCGACCTTCGCGATGCCGTCACCGGCCAGGCTGACCGTGCCGACCTCCTCGCGCGAGGCCGCGTCCGGCTGGTACGACTGGACGAAGTTCTCCAGTGCGTCCCGGATCTCCTCCGGCCGGATCGTGAGCTCCGCCATCTGGGTTCCCTGCTCTCCTTGTTGGGCCCGAAGTTTCTTAAGGGGTCTGGGGGCCGACCCCCAGGAATCTTCTGCAATCTCTGCACGGCCCAACCGGGCCGCTGGTGATGCTGTGGTGCTGTTGTTCTGCTGGCTGCCGTCAGCCGGCCAGTCGACGGGTCGCCTCGTCGAGGCGCTCCGCGATCGAGCCGTTGATGACCTCGTCACCGATGCGCACCGTGATCCCGCCGAGGACCGCGGGGTCCACGTCCAGGTTCAGGTGCATCTCGCGGCCGTACAGCTTGGCGAGTACGGCGCCGAGGCGCTGCTTCTGCTGGTCCGACAGCGGCACCGCCGAGCTGACGACGGCGACCATCCGGTCCCGGCGCGCCGCGGCGAGCCTGGAGAGGGAGTCGAGTCCCGCTTCCAGGCTACGTCCCCGGGGCTGGGTCACCAGACGGACGACCAGGCGCTCGGTGGTGGCGTTGGCCTTGCCGCCGAGCAGGCTGCGGAGCAGCTCGCTCTTGGCGGTGGCCGTGGCCGACTTGTCCGTCAGCGCCGAGCGCAGCTCGGGGCTGGAGGACACGATCCGGCCGAACCGGAACAGCTCGTCCTCGACACTGTCGAGCGCGCCCGCCTTCTGCGCCGCGGTGAGGTCGGCGATGTTCGCCAGTTCCTCGGCCGCGTCGACCAGGTCGCGCGAGCGCGACCAGCGGGAACGCACCATGCCGGAGACCAGGTCGGCGGTCTCGCCGCCCACCTGACCGCCCAGGAGTCGCTGCGCGAGCGCGGCCTTGGCCTCACCCGACTGTGCGGGGTCGGTCAGGACCCGGCGCAGCGACACCTCGCGGTCGAGCAGCGCGGTGACGGCGGCCAGCTCGCTCGCGAGCTTCGTCGCGTCGACCGAGGTGTTGTCGGTCAGCGCGTCGAGGGACTCGCGTGCGGTGGACAGTGCCTCGCGGCTCGCTCCGTTCATCGGACGGCCTCTGCCTTCTCCTCGAGCTGGTCGAGGAAGCGGTCGATCGTCCGGCTCTGGCGGGCGGTGTCCTCAAGGGACTCGCCGACCAGCTTGCCGGCCAGGTCGGTGGCGAGCTTGCCCACGTCCTGACGCAGCGAAGCGGACGCGGCCTTGCGGTCGGCCTCGATCTGAGCGTGGCCGGCGGAGATGATCTCCTCGCGCTGGCGCTGGCCTTCCGCCTTCATCTCCTGGATGATCGCGGTGCCCTGCTCCGTCGCCTCCTGGCGAAGACGCGCGGCCTCGTGGCGGGCCTCGGCGAGCTGGGCCTTGTACTGCTCCAGCACACTCTGAGCCTCGATCTGGGCCGACTCGGCCTTCTCGATGCCACCCTCGATGGCCTCGCGACGCTGCTCCAGAACCTTGTTGATGTTCGGGAGGAGCTTCTTGGCGAGGAAGCCGAAGACGATGACGAAGGCGATCAGGCCGATGACGAGCTCGTCGGCGTGCGGGATGAGCGGAGGCTGCTCCTCCGCTGCCGCAAGAAGCAGAGCGTTCACATCAGTGCCTTCCGTAAAAGTTGGGCTGTCGGTCCGGCTTACTGGTAGACGAAGCCCATGACGATGCCGATGAGGGCGAGCGCCTCACAGAACGCGAAACCCATGATCTGGTTGGTACGGATCAGGCCGGCAGCCTCGGGCTGGCGGGCGAGGGCCTGGGTGCCGTTACCGAAGATGATGCCGACGCCGACGCCGGGGCCGATGGCGGCCAGGCCGTAGCCGATCGACGCGACGTTGCCGACCACGTTCTCCTTGGCGCCGGCGGCGAGGTTGACCATGTCGAGAGCAGCGGACATGCCGTTACTTCCTTCTCTTTCAATGACCCGGTGGGGGTTGGCCACCGGACGACTGTTGGATTGGGGGTGAAGCCACGATCCGGGGCGGATCGGCTCAGTGGTGCTCGGAGAGCGCGCCCTGGACGTAGCTGCAGGCCAGGAGGACGAAGACGTACGCCTGGACGGCCTGGATGAACAGCTCGAAGGCGGTCATCACGAGGACCATCACGAACGAGGCACCGGCGTAGACGAAGCCCAGGCCGTTCATGAGGTACCAGGTGGCCAGCGAGAACATCACGATGAGCAGGTGACCGGCGAACATGTTCGCGAACAGTCGGACCGCGTGCGTGAAGGGCCGGATCAGCATGTTCGAGAAGAACTCGAGGACGACGACCAGCGGCAGGATCGGGCCGAGCGACTTGTCGTAGCCGACGATGTTCTTCACGCCGCCGACGAAGCCGTGCTTCTTGAAGGTCAGCGACACCCAGAGGACGTAGACGACCAGCGCGAGCGCGACCGGGAACGCGATCAGGGAGGTGACCGGGAACTGGGCCAGCGGGATGATCGACCAGAGGTTCATCATCCAGACGAAGAAGAACAGCGACACCATCAGCGGGACGTACTTCTCGCCGTCCTTCTTGCCGATGATCTCGTAGACGATGCCGCGGCGTACGAAGTCGTATCCGGCCTCGCCGACCATCTGCATCTTGCCGGGGATCAGCTTGGGCTTGTTGAAGGCGGCCCAGAAGAACCCGACGACCACGAGCGAGCCAAGGATGGCGAGGAGCATCGGCTTGGTGAAGTCGAAGCCACCCACGGAGAACATGGGCTCGTACATGAACGTGTGCAGCCCCGGCGCCGGGAAGCCACATCCAGTGAAGATGTGGCAATCCGGGTCGAAGGCAAGCGTCTGGTCAGCACTCACCGCGGGCTCCTTCAGCGTGGCGCATAGGTACGGCAACCTCGTTGTGTCGGCGCGGCACGCAGCCGCGGGTCGGCACTGGACTGGTCTTACGGATAAGGGGGCGGCGGTTCGGCGTCGAGCCTCGCGCTGGGACGGGGGGCTCGGATGCCCGCGCCCGCAGTGCCGCAGTTGGAACCGGACGATAGCAGGAAGCCGAACGCGGCTTTATCCCGGCCCTACCCTTCACGACTTCGGCCCCGTCTTGTCGGGGTCGATGTACATGATCTTGGCCTTCATGTACGCACGCGCCTGCGCGGCGACCCACACCACGGTCGTCGCGAGCAGCGTGAAGGCGAAGGCCTTGAAGTTGAACAGCGTCGTGTTCTTGAACAGGGCCAGGAAGACGAACAGCAGCAGCAACTGTGCCACGTAGAGCAAGAGCCCCATCGCCTGGAACAGGTGCGGCAGTGACTTCGCCGTCCGCTGGAGCACCAACAGCCCGATGCCCATGAAGAGCAGGACCACCAGTACGCCGACGACGGCGCCGAGCGCCCCGCTGCCGCCCGCGACGAGACCCGCGACAAGCGTGGCGAGAGCGCCGACGGCAGCGGTGGGTACGGCGGTGTGCAACAGGATGCGTGCGTCGTTGGACGGCATGGCGGTGTCTCCGCAAAGTCATGGAGGGGCGGTGGTGTCGTCATGGACGAGCGTAAGCCCGGTCCGAGGTGGGTCTCGGGGCCAACGGGCCGTCGCACTACGGCCTTTCGGCTCTGTCGCCGGGACTCGTGAACCGTATCACAAACTATTTGAATAGGTCTTTACCCATAAGGTGTGCCAACTCTCACACATGAGAGTGACGTCGCGCGTGTGTGCGCGACAGCCTGAGGGTTCGTCTGCTAATGGCCGCGCTTGCGGCTTTCGTCAACTCGGCGTTCCGGCCTTCCGCCGATCGGTGAAGCGCGCGCGGTTGCCGATGGCCGTCGAGCCGTGGAGCCCCGCGGGCACCGGAACCCGCTCCTCCGCCGCCTCGGACTCCTCGGTCCCTTCCGTCACGACCGGCTCCGGCGGGCGCTTGCGGCGCCGGTAGCGGGGCGGCACCACGGACTGCGCCCAGCGGGGCGCCCGGGGCGTGAAACGCGGCAGCAGAAGCAGGACGAGACCGATCGCGCTGAGCGCGACCACGCACAGGACGATCCACATCGAGGCCGAGTGCACCGAGTACGCCAGCGTCCCGAAGGCGATGAGCGCCGACCAGAAGTACATGATCAGGACGGCGCGGCTGTGGGAGTGGCCGATCTCCAGGAGCCGGTGGTGCAGGTGCCCCCGGTCCGCCGCGAACGGCGACTGGCCCTTCCAGGTGCGCCGCACGATGGCCAGGATCAGATCGGCCATCGGGATCGCGATGATCGTCAGCGGCAGCACCAGCGGGATGAAGACGGGCAGGGCCGCGTGGGTCGCCTGCCGGGTCGAACCCTCGAAGATCTTCAGCGCGTCCGGGTCGACCTGACCGGTGATCGAGATCGCGGAGGCCGCGAGGATCAGGCCGATCAGCATCGAGCCCGAGTCGCCCATGAAGATCCGCGCCGGGTGCATGTTGTGCGGCAGGAAGCCCAGGCACATGCCCATGAGGATCACGGTGAACAGCGTCGCGGGGGCGGCGGCCTCGATCGTGTAGCCGTACCAGAGGCGGTACGCGTACAGGAAGAACGCGGCGGCGGCGATGCAGACCATGCCGGCGGCGAGACCGTCGAGACCGTCCACGAAGTTGACGGCGTTGATCGTCACGACGACCAGGGCCACCGTCAGCAGGGTGCCCTGCCCCGGTGTCAGCGAGACCACGCCGACGCCCGGGATCGGCAGCCACAGGATGGTCAGGCCCTGCGCGACCATCACGCCCGCCGAGATCATCTGGGCGCCCAGCTTGATCAGCGCGTCCAGCTCGAACTTGTCGTCGAGGACGCCGATCAGCCAGATCAGGGCCGCGCCGGAGAGCAGCGCACGAGGCTCGTTCGACAGTTCGAAGACGCTGTTCAGGTTCTTCAGGTGATCGGCGACGAGCAGTCCCGCGCAGAGTCCGAAGAACATGGCGATGCCACCGAGCCTCGGAGTCGGTTCTCGGTGCACGTCGCGCGCACGGATCTCCGGCATCGCGCCGGTCGCGATGGCGAACTTCCGCACCGGACCGGTGAGCAGATACGTCACCGCGGCCGTGACACAGAGCGTCAGCAGGTAATCACGCACGGGCTGCCCCACAGGAATCGCTGGCCATCTCAGCCCCACACCCTAGCCGTGCCGTCCATGTGCTGGGAGACACGCGGGGGTGCCGAAGGGTTGCACGGGGGCTTTCCCGCTCCGCTCCTCACCCTCCATACGGCGGAAATCGTCCGGTCAGCCGACGCACCCGCGCGCGTACCCCGGCCGTCTCCCCCGGTTCGTCCCGCAGCGCGGCGGTGAACAGTCCGGCGATCCCGGCCATCTCGGGGACGCCCATGCCCTGGGTCGTCACGGCGGCGGTGCCGAGCCGGATGCCGCGGTCCCGTCCGTGCGGGAGGGCGCAGGTGTCGAGGACGATCCCGGCGGCGGCGAGCCGGGCGCGGGCCGTGCGCCCGTCCACGCCGAGCGGGGCGGGGTCGACGGTGACGAGATGGGTGTCGGTGCCGCCGGTCGTCGGCGCGAAGCCCTCGGCGGCGAGGGCGGCGGCGAGCGTCCGGGCGTTCTCGACCACCTGGCGGGCGTAGGCGGCGAAGGCGGGGGTGGCCGCCTCGCCGAAGGCCACCGCCTTCGCCGCGATCGTGTGCATCTGGGCGCCGCCCTGGGTGAACGGGAAGACCGCGCGGTCGATCCGCCCCGCGAGTTCCTCGCCGCAGAGGATCATGCCGCCGCGCGGACCGCGCAGCACCTTGTGGGTGGTCGCGCAGACGATGTCGGCGTACGGGACGGGGTTCGGCGCCGCTCCCCCGGCGACCAGGCCGATGGGGTGGGCCGCGTCCACGATCAGATAGGCGCCGACCTCGTCGGCGATCTCGCGGAAGACCGCGTAGTCGGGATGGCGGGGGTACGAGATCGAGCCGCAGACGAGCGCCTTGGGGCGGTGGTGGCGGGCGAGCGCGGCGACCTGCTCGTGGTCGACGAGCCCGGTCTCCGCGTCGACGCCGTAGGGGACGAAATCGAACCAGCGGCCGGAGAAGTTGGCCGGGGAACCGTGGGTGAGGTGCCCGCCGTGTTCGAGGCCCATGGCCAGGACCGTGTCACCAGGCCTGAGAAGGGCCGCGTACGCCGCCAGGACGGCCGCGGAGCCCGAGTGGGACTGCACGTTCGCGTGGGCGGCTCCGAAGAGCCTCTCGGCCCGTTCCACGGCGATCCGCTCGGCGGCGTCGGCGTACGCGCAGCCGCCGTGGTGACGGGCGCCGGGATAGCCCTCGGCGTACTTGTTGGCCAGCGGGGACCCGAGGACGGCGAGGACCGCGGGCGAGGTGAAGTTCTCCGCCGCGATCAGCTGAAGTTCGTCGGCCTGCCGCCGCGCCTCGCCGAGCAGCACGTCGGCGATCTCCGGGTCCTGCCGCCGCAGGACGTCGAGTTCCGCATCGGGGGTCACGGTGACCGGCATGCCCTCAATGTAGGCACACCGGCCACCACGCGCCCGACGAGATTCTCCGGTGCGGTACGGGTGCGGTGCAGGTGCGGTACGGGTGCGGTCAGTCCCGCGCCCGTACGCCCGTCAGCGCCGTGACCACCGGGTCCAGCGCCTGGTTGATCTCGTCGCCGATCGAGCGGAAGAAGGTGATCGGGGCGCCGTACGGGTCGTTGACCTCGTCCGCGTCGACCGACGGGGCCAGGAGCCACCCGCGTAGAGCCGCTGCCGCGCGGACCAGGGAGCGGGCGCGTTCCACCATGCCCTCGTGGCGCGGGTCCGGGAGGGTGGCCGGGTCGATCGCGCGGACCAGGCGGGTGAACTCCTTCAGCGTGAAGGTGCGCAGGCCCGCCGAATGGCCCATCGATATGACCTGCGCCCGGTGGTCCCGGGTGGCCGTCAGGACGAGGTCCGCGCGGATGACGTGCTCGTCGAGGAGCTCGCGTCCCACGAAACCGCTGTAGTCCGCGCCGAAGTCGGCGAGGACCAGTTCCGCGTTGGCCTCCATCGGGGCGCCCTCGTGGCCCCAGGTGCCCGCGCTCTCCACGATCAGTCCGCCGCCCAGCGGATCGCCGAGGCGGTCGCTCAGGGCGTGCCGGGTCAGCCGCTCGGTGATGGGCGAGCGGCAGACGTTGCCGGTGCTGACGTGGAGGATGCGGAAGGTGTCGCTGTCTTCGTGCCCCGCTATGCCACGCCCCTCAGGGGCCGTCAACTGGCCACCTCAAGGTCTGGTACGACCCTCCGCAGCTCCTCGGGTGACAGCGCTCCCTCGCGCAGCAGGACCGGGATCCTGCCTGTGACGTCGACGATGGAGGACGGGACGATGCCGGGCGTCGGTCCGCCGTCGAGGTAGACGGAGACGGAGTCGCCGAGCATGCCCTGGGCCGCGTCGCAGTCCTCGGGCGAGGGGTGTCCGGTGAGGTTCGCCGAGGAGACGGCCATCGGGCCGACCTCGGTGAGCAGCTCGATGGCGACGGGGTGCAGCGGCATGCGGATGGCGACGGTGCCCCGGGTGTCGCCGAGGTCCCACTGGAGGGACGGCTGGTGCCGGGCGACCAGGGTGAGGGCGCCGGGCCAGAAGGCGTCGACGAGTTCCCAGGCCTGCTCGGAGAAGTCCGTGACGAGGCCGTGGAGGGTGTTCGGGGAGCCGATGAGGACGGGCGTGGGCATGTTGCGCCCGCGGCCCTTGGCGGTGAGCAGGTCGGCCACGGCCTCGCTGCTGAAGGCGTCCGCGCCGATCCCGTAGACGGTGTCGGTGGGCAGCACGACCAGCTCGCCCCGGCGGACGGCGGACGCGGCTTCGCGCAGGCCGGTCACTCGGTCGGTGGCCTCGTTGCAGTCGTATCGCCTTGCCATCAGTTCCCGGGCTCCTCGTTCGCGTGGTTCGTCTTCGCGGTCGTGCGGGCCATGCCGGTCATGGCAGTGCCTTGCGGGCGGTCGCGAAACGCGGCCGGTTGTTGAGGTCCGGGTGGTCGGCGGCGTCGGCCCAGCCGGCTTCCTCGTTGAAGATCCACGGCACCTGGCCGCCCTGCGTGTCGGCGTGCTCGATGACGACGAGGCCGCCGGGGCGGAGCAGCCGGTGGGCGGTGCGCTCGATGCCCCGGATGGTGTCGAGGCCGTCCTCGCCGGAGAAGAGGGCCATGTCCGGGTCGTGGTCGCGGGCCTCGGGCGCCACGTACTCCCACTCGGTGAGCGGGATGTACGGCGGGTTGGAGATGACCAGGTCGACCTGGCCGTCCAGCTCGGGCAGGGCGGTCAGCGCGTCGCCCTGGTGGACGGTGACGCGGGAGCCCTCGGCGTTCTTCCGGGTCCAGACGAGCGCGTCGTCGGAGAGTTCGACGGCGTGCACGCGGGAGCGGGGCACTTCCTGGGCCATGGCGAGGGCGATGGCCCCGGAGCCGGTGCACAGGTCGACGATGAGGGGCTCGACGACGTCCATGGCGCGTACGGCGTCTATGGCCCAGCCGACGACCGATTCGGTCTCCGGCCGGGGCACGAAGACCCCGGGTCCGACCTGGAGCTCCAGGTAGCGGAAGAACGCCCGTCCGGTGATGTGCTGGAGCGGTTCGCGGGCCTCCCGGCGGGCGATCGTCTCCCAGTAGCGGGCGTCGAAGTCGGCGTCCTTGACGTTGTGCAGCTCCCCCCGCTTGACGCCGTGCACGAACGCGGCGAGCTCCTCGGCGTCGAAACGCGGTGAGGGAACGCCGGCGTCGGCCAGCCGCTGGGTGGCCTGGGCCACCTCGGCAAGCAGCAGGTTCACGCTGGTCCTCCGTGGTGCGGGGTGGGGCTTGGGAACGGGCTCCGGCTTACGCCGCGGCCAGCTTGGCGGCCGAGTCGGCGTCGACGCAGGCCTGGATCATGGTGTCGAGGTCGCCGTCGAGCACCTGGTCGAGGTTGTACGCCTTGAAGCCGACGCGGTGGTCGGAGATCCGGTTCTCCGGGAAGTTGTACGTACGGATCTTCTCGGACCGGTCGACGGTGCGGACCTGGCTGCGGCGGGCGTCGGCGGCCTTGGACTCGGCCTCCTCCTGCGCGGCGGCGAGCAGCCGGGAGCGCAGGATGCGCATGGCCTGCTCCTTGTTCTGGAGCTGGCTCTTCTCGTTCTGGCAGGAGGCGACGATGCCGGTGGGCAGGTGGGTGATGCGGACGGCGGAGTCGGTGGTGTTGACCGACTGGCCGCCGGGGCCCGAGGAGCGGTAGACGTCGATGCGCAGGTCGTTGGCGTGGACCTCGACCTCGACCTCCTCGGCCTCGGGGGTGACGAGCACACCGGCGGCGGAGGTGTGGATGCGGCCGGCGGACTCGGTCGCGGGCACGCGCTGGACGCGGTGCACCCCGCCCTCGTACTTGAGGCGCGCCCAGACGCCCTGGCCGGGCTCGGTGGCGCCGTTGCCGCCCTTGGTCTTCACGGCGACCTGGACGTCCTTGTAGCCGCCCAGCTCGGACTCGGTGGCGTCGATGATCTCGGTCTTCCAGCCGACGCGCTCGGCGTACCGGAGGTACATGCGGAGCAGGTCGCCGGCGAAGAGGGCGGACTCGTCGCCGCCGGCGCCCGCCTTGATCTCCAGGATGACGTCCTTGTCGTCGCTGGGGTCGCGCGGGACGAGGAGCAGGCGGAGCTTTTCGGTCAGCCCTTCCCGGTCCTTCTCCAGCTGCTTGACCTCGGCGGCGAAGTCGGGGTCGTCGTGGGCCAGCTCGCGGGCGGTCTCGATGTCGTCGCCGGTCTGCTTCCAGGACCGGTACGTGGCGACGATCGGGGTCAGCTCGGCGTAGCGCTTGTTGAGCTTGCGCGCGTTGGCCTGGTCGGCGTGGACGGAGGGGTCCGCGAGCTTGGTTTCGAGGTCGGCGTGTTCGCCGATCAGTTCCTCGACCGCCTCGAACATCGGTGGCTCCTGGTTTTTTCGTCAGTTGCTACGGGGACGCCAAAGCGCCGGTTCCGGCCACCCGCGCGGGGCGACCGAGAACCGGCGCAGGGGCTCGCTACTTGCTGGCGGAGCCGGTGGCCTTGCCGAAGCGGGCCTCGAAGCGGGCGACGCGGCCGCCGGTGTCGAGGATCTTCTGCTTGCCCGTGTAGAACGGGTGGCACTCGGAGCAGACCTCGGCACGGATGGTGCCATCGGTCAGGGTGCTCCGGGTGGTGAACGACGCGCCACAGGTGCAGCTGACCTGGGTCTCGACGTACTCGGGGTGGATCTCGCGCTTCAAGGTGTCTCCTAGTTCCGGGAGGGCTCCGGGTCGCCGCCGCGGATTGCGGCACACGTGAACCGGGGCCGACGTACCAGTCTGCCAGGACCGGCCGCATCTCCCCAAACCGGGGTGGGGCCGGAGGTATTCCCGAAGGGTCCGTCCGCGGCTCTCCGGGGCGCTCGGCGGCTGTCGGTAAGGGTCATTTCACGATGCCGTCGGCCTTGCCCGTGGCCGTGTCCTTCACGGCCGACGCGGGGATGGGGAGGTCCTTGGCGAGGGCCGTCCAGAGCTGCCGGGACTGGGCTTCGAGGGGGACGACGCGGTTGGGGTCCACCGGGTCGTACTCGACGGGCAGGGTGACCATGTGGACGTTGTCGGCGCCGATGCCGGAGAGCCCCTTGGCGAAGCTCATCAGCTCGGGGACGGAATCCAGCTCGGAGTCGGGGGTGATGGCCTTGGTGGCGGCGTCGGCGAGGCCGAGGAGCTTCGTGGGGTCGGTGAGCACGCCGACGCTCCTCACCTGCTCGACGAAGGCCTTCATGAAGGCCTGCTGGAGCTGGATGCGGCCGAGGTCGCTGCCGTCGCCGACGCTCTTGCGGGTGCGGACGAGGCCGAGGGACTGTTCGCCGTCGAGGGTGTGGGTGCCGGGGGCGAGGTCGAGGTGGCTCTTGGCGTCCTTGATGGGCCGGGTGGTGGTGATCTCCACGCCGCCGAGTTCGTCGATCAGGTGGCGGAAGCCGGTGAAGTCGACCTCGATGTAGTGGTCCATGCGGATGCCGGAGAGGGCTTCGACGGTCTTGACGGCGCAGGCGGGGCCGCCGACCTCGTAGGCGGTGTTGAACATGGCCCGGTGCGCGGCGGGGACGGCGATGCCGTGCTCGTCGGTGCAGGCGGGGCGGTCGACGAGGGTGTCGCGGGGGATCGAGACGACGCTGGCCTTGCGGTGCCCCTGGTGGACGTGGACGACCATCGCGGTGTCGGAGCGGGCGCCGCCCTCGTCCTTGCCGTAGGCGGCGTTGGCGCCGGAGCGGGAGTCGGAGCCGAGGACGAGGAGGTCGAGGGAGCCGTCGTCGACGTCGTCGGGGCGGTCGGCGCCGAGCTGTCCGTTGATGTCGACGCCCTGGAGGTTGCCGTCGAGCCGGGCGTAGACGTATCCGGCGCCCGCGCCGCCGAGGACGAGGACGGCGGCGCCGGTCGACAGGAGTACGCGGGCCGCCCGGCGGCGGCGGGTGGGCGGTTTGCGGCGTCGGCCGTGCCGCGCGCCGCCGGTGCGGCCGCTCTTGCTCTGCTCGGTCATCTGCTTCCCTCACCCCATCGGTTCACCCCATGTGACGGCGAATCACCCGAAAGAGTTGCATAGGGAGCTGTGAGGTTTGAGTGAGTTCCCCCCGGAAACAGCACCGCTCCCCCTGTGCGGACACAGAGGGAGCGATGGTTTACGCAGGTCACGACGGGGTTACGGGCAGGGGCCCGGTTTCCGGCGTGTGACGCGAGTCTCGCGTCAGTCGTTGTTGCCGCCCGGCGTGGTCTTCTGGATCTGGAGCAGGAACTCGCCGTTCGACTTGGTCTGCTTGAGCTTGTCCAGAAGCAGCTCGATCGCCTGCTGCTGGTCGAGCGCGTGCAGCACACGGCGCAGCTTCCAGGTGACGGCCAGCTCGTCGCTGCCGAGCAGGATCTCCTCCTTGCGCGTACCCGAGGCGTCGACGTCGACGGCCGGGAAGATGCGCTTGTCGGCGAGCTTCCGGTCGAGCTTCAGCTCCATGTTGCCGGTGCCCTTGAACTCCTCGAAGATCACCTCGTCCATGCGCGAGCCGGTGTCGACGAGCGCGGTGGCCAGGATGGTCAGCGAGCCGCCGTCCTCGATGTTGCGCGCCGCGCCGAAGAACCGCTTCGGCGGGTAGAGCGCGGTCGAGTCGACACCACCGGACAGGATGCGGCCGGAGGCGGGCGCCGCGAGGTTGTACGCGCGGCCCAGACGGGTGATGGAGTCGAGCAGGACGACCACGT
Source organism: Streptomyces sp. CBMA291 (assembly GCF_014596525.1). GTDB lineage: Bacteria > Actinomycetota > Actinomycetes > Streptomycetales > Streptomycetaceae > Streptomyces. Next base: position 960 of record NZ_MSJP01000069.1, on the reverse strand, counting down.
CGTGACCCAGCTCCACGAGGCGCTTGGCGCGCTCGATGGCCAGCTCGGCGACGGTGGTGTGGTCCTCGGCCGGACGGTCGAAGGTCGAGGAGATGACCTCGCCCTTGACCGACCGCTGCATGTCGGTGACCTCTTCCGGACGCTCGTCGACCAGGACGACCATCAGGTGGCACTCGGGGTTGTTGTGGGTGATCGCGTTGGCGATCGCCTGCATGATCATGGTCTTGCCGGTCTTCGGCGGGGCCACGATCAGACCGCGCTGGCCCTTGCCGATCGGCGACACGAGGTCGATGATCCGGGTGGTCAGCACGCCCGGGTCGGTCTCCAGACGGAGCCGGTCCTGGGGGTAGAGCGGGGTCAGCTTGTTGAACTCGGGGCGGCCGCGGCCGGAGTCGGCGGCCATGCCGTTCGCCGAGTCGAGGCGGACCAGCGCGTTGAACTTCTCGCGGCGCTCGCCCTCCTTCGGCTGCCGCACGGCGCCGGTGACGTGGTCGCCCTTGCGCAGGCCGTTCTTGCGGACCTGGGCGAGGGAGACGTAGACGTCGTTCGGGCCGGGCAGGTAGCCCGAGGTCCGGATGAACGCGTAGTTGTCGAGGATGTCCAGGATGCCCGCGACGGGGATCAGGACGTCGTCGTCCGCGACCTGCGGCTCGCCGGCCTGGAAGTCGTCGCGCCCGCGACGGCCCCGGCGGTCGCGGTAGCGGCCCCGACGGCCGCGACGGCCGCCGGCCTCGTCGTCGTAGTCGTCCTGCGGACCGGCCTGCTGGCCGCCCTGCTGGCTCTGACCCTGGCCCTGGGGCTGCTGCCCCTGGCCGCCCTGACCGCCCTGGCGCTGGCGCTGGCCGCCTGCTCGACCACGGCGGCGAGGAGTACGTGGACGAGGACGACCCGGCCGAGGGCCACGGCGACGAAGACCGATCCCATGGCGGCGGCCGCGGTCAGGGCCGCCGCGTACATCAT
>NZ_MSJP01000068.1 GCF_014596525.1 Streptomyces sp. CBMA291 | reverse complement strand
GCCCAGGGCGTAGCCGCCCGCCGCGAGGGCGACGCCGGTGACGATCGCCCCGGCGCGTCCGGCGCCGCCGGGGCGGCCGAGCAGGGCGTCGCGCAGCCCGCGCAGGACGCCGGAGGGCAGGACCCGGGTCGTGTAGCGCCGTTCGGACTCCAGGCCCTTCCCCGCGCCGACGCTCCGGGCGACCAGCGCCTTGGAGAGGCCCTCGGCGTAGACCCGGGTGCGGAAGTAGCCGAAGCGTTCGCGGGTGGCGGGCACCTTGTGGTGGATGACGGCCCGGTCGTCGAGGAGGAGAACCGCGTCGGGCAGCGCCTTGGAGAGCCGGATGCACAGCTCGGTCTCCTCGCCGCCGAGGGGCCGCCGGGTGCCGTCCCTGCCGATGCCGGTGGCGAAGCCGCCCGCCGCGTCGAAGGCGGTACGGCGGAAGGAGGCGTTGCCGCCGAGGACGTTGCGGACCGGGACCCGGCCCTGCGGCAGCCCCCGGTAGGTGCAGCCGACGACCCAGTCGAACTCCTCGGGGAACCAGCCGGGGCGCCGTCCGGAGGCCCAGGCGGGCAGGGTCCGGCCGCCGACGGCCATGACCCGGGGGTCGTCGTAGGCGGCGGCGAAGTGGCGCAGCCAGTCCCGCTCGGCGACGGCGTCGTCGTCGAGGAAGGCGACGAACGCGCCCCGGGCGGCGGCGATCCCGGTGTTGCGGCCCGCGGAGAGCCCCCGGGGCCCCGCGTTGGCGAGCACCCGGACCTCTCCGTCGAGCCGCCGCGCGTACTCCTCGGCCAGCCGGGCGCGCAGCCGCTCGTTGTGGTCGACCACGAGGAGCGTCTCAAGGGGCGGGAGCGACTGCCTCCGTACGGAGTCGACGGCGGCGAGGGTGTCCTCCCAGCGCTCCTCCGTGTAGGCGCAGATCACCACGGAGAATCCGGGCGGGGCCGTGCGGTCGTTCAAGACGCTTCCCCCCGGGGGACGTTCACGGAGAAGGGGGCGGGGCGGCGGCGGTCCGCCTTGCCGACGGACTTCTCCTTGAGGATGACCTTGAGGACGCGGATCCCGTCCCGTACGGCGTTGAGGTTGCTGACCCCGTGGATGCGCAGGTATTCGTGGCTCGGCACCTCCTGCACCTTGAGACCGGCTTTGACGACCCGGATGTTGATGAGGGTCTCGATCTCGAAGCCGGTGCAGTCGAGGGTGATCTTGTCGAGGCAGTGGCGCCAGAAGGCGTTGTAGCCGTAGCAGAGGTCGGTGTAGCGGGCGCCGAACTTGCGGTTGACCAGGGTGCACAGGGCCCAGTTGCCGAGTCTGCGGATGGGCGTCATGTCGTCGGTGCCGCCGCCGTTGGCGAAGCGGGAGCCCTTGGCGAAGTCGGCGCCGCCGACGAGGGCGGAGACATAGGAGACGATCTCCTGTCCGTCGGCCGAGCCGTCCGCGTCGACCATGACGATGATGTCCCCGGTGCACGCGGCGAATCCGCTGATCAGCGCGTCGCCCTTGCCCTTGCCGACCTGCTTGACGACCTTCACGTCCGGCCAGTGCGCCCGAGCGACGTCCACGGTGTCGTCGGTCGAATTCCCGTCGACGAGAACGACTTCGTGAATCCAGTCCGGAAGCGTCCGGAAGACGTACGGAAGATTTTCCGCCTCGTTCATCGCGGGAATGACGACGCTGACCGGTGGGGTGATCGCCAAATGCGAGGTGATCGCCCGGTACCGGGTGGATATTCGAATCGGCTCGGTCAATTCTCGACCCGTGACGGTGGGGTGCGGGAACGAGCTCATGGGTCTTTTCCCTCTCGTCCGGTGGACCGCCCAGCCCTTGGGCGGTCCGATGGCGTGTCCGGTTCGAAAGGGGGGTGTTCGCCGGCCCCTCGACGGGAGCAACCCTCTTGAGGGATCGGCGAGTTGGCATCTTCGGCCGCGCGGCATCCATGATCCGGCGCACCTTCGGACATCGGTCACGGCACCCCCCTACCGCGCCCCGCCCCGGGGACCGCCGGCGACGCCGGAGCCCTCCCCTGAGCCGCCTTCGCGCGATGGATCCGGTGCGGGTGAGATGAACGACGGTATTGACGAGGGGGACTGTATGACAAGTGCCCTACCGGTGACCCGCTTTTCCGTTATTTGGCGAAGCCTCTACGCGCGGTTGGGCAACCGGTCCGTCCGGATTCGGCCGGTCCGTTTTCTGCCGGGAGTGGAGGGAGGGGAGCGGGCTTCCGGGGTGCCCGGGGTGAATGTGCCCTGTTCGTACGGGAGTGCAGGGCGGTACCGGAATCTCCGCTTCCTGAACTGGCCGAAAAATGCCGTTTCCTGGCGATGACCGGAACATCTCCGTCCCCATCTTTGACATGAACACTTCCGGAGCGGCCGATCTGGTGCTACTATCTGGTAGCGCAGAGATCCTGCTACAGGGAGATTTCATGAGACTGCCTCGATTCACCGCCCTCTCCGCCGCGTTCCTCCTAGGCACCGTCCTCGCCCTCACCGGGGCGAGCGCCGCGCAGGCCGCAGGGACCGCCGCGATCGACTACGTGGCGCTTGGGGACTCGTACTCCTCCGGCGTCGGCGCCGGGAGCTACGACAGCGCCAGCGGCGACTGCAAGCGCTCCACGAACGCGTACCCGGTGCTGTGGAAGAACGCGAACGCCCCCGCCTCGTTCGCTTTCACCGCCTGCTCGGGCGCCCGAACGGGTGATGTCACCGCGAATCAGCTCGGACCCCTCTCGGCCGCCACCGACCTGGTCTCCATCACGATCGGGGGAAATGACGCCGGATTCGCGGACGTCATGACCACCTGTGTGCTTCAGTCCGAGGCCACCTGCGTCAGCCGAGTGAATCAGGCCAAGAGTTACGTGGACTCCACGCTCCCCGGCAAGCTCGACGCGGTCTACAACGCCATCCGCGCCAAGGCGCCCTCCGCCCGCGTCGTCGTCCTCGGCTACCCGCGCTTCTACCAGCTCGGCGGCAGCTGCATCGCCGGTCTGAGCGAGGCCGAGCGCAGCGCCATCAACGGCGCCTCCGACTACCTCAACACCGCCGTCGCCAAGCGCGCGGCCAACCACGGCTTCGCCTTCGCCAGCGTCGTCCCCGCCTTCACCGGCCACGAGATCTGCTCCGGCTCCGCCTGGCTGCACAGCGTCAACTGGCTCAACATCGGGGAGTCCTACCACCCGACCACCGCCGGCCAGTCGGGCGGCTACCTGCCGGCCTTCAGGAACGCGGCCTGACCCTCCCGTCGACCGAGGAGCGCCGGACCCGGAGGGACACCCCTCCGGGGCCCGGCGCTCCACCGGCCGTGCGAGGCCACACGAGCCGGGCGTTCGCGGCCCACTCGCCTCAGGGGCGGGCGCGGCGATCCTTCCCCCTCGGGGAGGGGCGCGGCGATGCCCCCCCAGGGGGCGGGCGCTACGAGAGGCCCGGCCCCGGCCCCGGCCTCATCCCCGTACCGCCTGATACACCAGCACCCCCGCGATCAGCAGCACGCCGACGAGACCGGCCAGGAGGACGAGTGCCCGGCGCGGGCCGCGAGGTCCGGGGGTCCCGGGCGCACCACCCGGGGGCGGGCCGGGGTCGCCCGACGGGCCCCCACCTCTCCGCGCCGCCTCCTCGTCGTCCTCAAGGGCCGCCCCGCCGCTCCGGGACCTTCCCTCCGGCCCGGCGCCCGGGGCCCCTTGGCCGGCGGGCGGCTGCGGCGTCCCGCCCGCCGCCAGACGGCGCAGTTCCTCCTCGATCCCGTCCGCCGTCGGGAGTGGACGCCCGGGGGCCGGATTCCGCACCTCCTCGACCAGGTCTCCCAGCGCCCCGCCCCAGGCGCCCGTCCCGCCCATGGCCTCCGCGAGGAGTTCCGCCACCGACCGCAGCTCCTCCTCCGGTCCGGGGCCGTCCTCCGGAGCCGTACCGAAGCCCGTCACGACGATCCGCCCGTCATTGGCGAGAAGGACGTGTCCCGGCTCCACGCCCCGGTGCGGGACCCCCACAGCGCGCGCCGCCCGCAGCGCCCCGAGGACCTCCGTGCCGATCCGCGCCGCCTCGCGCGGCGGCGGCGAGCCCGCCGCCTCCAGCGTCTCGGCGAGAGTGAGCCCGCGCACCAGCTCCGTCACCGGCCATGGCCGGCCGTCCTCGACGACCACGTCGAGGGTCCGTACGACCGAGGGGTGCGAGATCCGGGCGGCGGCACGTGCCGCGCGCTCCCGGCGCGCGTACAGAGAGGACAGCCCGGCGGCGGAGAGCCCGGCCGGTGCGCGGAACTCCTTCAGCGCCACCTCGTGGCCGTCCGCCGTGTCGACGGCGCGCCACACGGTGCCGGTCGCCCCCTCGGCGAGGACGTCCAGAAGCCGGTAACGACCCGCGATCACCGTCATGGGGTCACCGTAGCCCGCGCGGGACCGCCCGAAACCCGGCCGGGCGCCGGGAATCCCCCGAGCCGCCCTGGTGGCGGAGATCACACCCACCCGGGTCTCCGCAAGGGCGCACACCAAGGGCAGGATGGATGCCGAAGGTTCGGAAAGTGCTCGATCCCTGTCCTTTCCCGTTCGGCCCTGGCCAGTCCTGCTCAACTCTGTCTGGAGTATCCCGAAATCAACGGGATGCAGACGGTGTCCTCCGGTGCCGTCGGCCCTCCGCCGACGCGCGGTGAACCATGCCGCTGGAATACACGGGTGTCACGGCGGGAGCGATAGGGTTAACCTGCCCTGGGTCGGGTGCCCTTGTACGGGTGGGGAGTGACATGGAACAGATAGCAATGCGCAGGCCGCGAGTGCCTGCCATCAACTGCGGGAGCAGCGCGACCAGTTCGCGGCTCGACCGCCATCTCGCGGTGCTCGGCGGACCCGCCGTGCCCCAGCGCGAGGCGGCCGAGGCGACCCTGCTGATGCGGGAGCTGACGACACGTACGCCCGAGGCACCGGTGCATGGACACCGCAGCCGCAGCGCCCGGGTCTCGCTCTTCGCCCCGCTCCGCCGCCTTCGCCGCTCCCTCTTCGGAACGCGCCGCTGACGGTCGGGCGCACCGGGCGCGCGTGACCCCGAGGTTCCCGCCCGCTCCCGCCCGGCCGCCCCGTCCCCGTACGAATCCGCCGACAGCGACAGCGCCGGACGTGTCCCCGCCCGTCCGGCGCTTCGTCGTGCCCGCGTCCCCGCCCCGAGAGCGGCTCAGGCGACCACTCCCGCCCGCCTGAGCCGCGCCACCTCCGCCTCCGGCACCCCGAGACCCGCGAGGACCGTGTCCGTGTCCTGCCCGAGCGCCGGAATCCGGTCCATCCGGGGCTCCTGCGCGTCCGGGAAGACGATCGGCGGCAGCAGCGCGCGCAGCGGACCCACCGGGGACTCCACCTCCCGCCAGCGGTCACGGGCCGTCAGCTGCGGATGGTCCGCGAGGTCAGCGACCGAGTTGAGCCGGGCGCAGGCGATGCCCGCCGCCTCCAGCCGCGCCAGCGCCTCGGGGGCCGTCAGCGGGGCCAGCGCCGCCGCGACCGCCGTGTCCGTCGCGGTCCGCCCCGCCACCCGGGCCGCGTTCGTCGCGAAAGCCGGGTCCTCCGCCAGCTCCGGCCGCCCGAGGACCTGTTCGGCGAGCCGCCGCCACTCCCGGTCGTTCTGCACGGAGAGCAGCACCAGACCGCCGTCGGCCGTCGGATAAGCGTCGTACGGGGCGATCACCGTGTGCGCGAGCCCGGTGCGCGCCGGGGGTGTGCCCCCGTGCATCCCGTGGTGCAACGGATGCCCCATCCACTCGGCGAGCGAGTCCAGCAGGGAGACCAGCACCGGGCCGCCCCGACCGGTCGTCCCACGCCGGACCAGGGCGGCGAGAACCCCCGAGAAGGCGTACATGCCGGCCGCGATGTCGGCCGCCGGAATCCCCGCCTTGACCGGCCGCTCCGGAGTCCCGGTCACCGACACCAGCCCCGCTTCGCACTGGACGAGCATGTCGTACGCCCGCTTCCCCGCGTACGGGCCCTCGGCCCCGTAGCCGGAGACGTCCACCGCGATCAGCCTCGGGTGCGCGGCGCACAGGGCGGCGGCATCGAGCCCGAGCCGGGCCGCCGCGCCCACGGCGAGGTTCTGCACGAAGACATCGGCTCCGGCCACGAGCCGGTGCGCGAGCACCCGGCCCCTGGGGTCCTTGAGGTCGATCGCCACCGACTCCTTCCCCCGGTTGCACCAGACGAAGTGGGAGGCGAGGCCCCGGGCGGCGGTGTCGTACCCCCGCGCGAAGTCACCGCCGTCGGGACGCTCGATCTTCACGACGCGGGCGCCGAGGTCGGCGAGCTGCCGGGTGGCGAAAGGGGCGGCGACGGCCTGCTCGACGGCGACGACCGTGATCCCTTCGAGAGGGAGTGGCTGCATGCTCATGGCAGCCTTGCCTACCGTGCCGGGCCCGCCGGTGTCACCGGGGCCCACGTCACATCGACGGCCGGGCGGGGCCTTTCGTACGGGTGGCGGCGGGGAGGGCCGTGTCGTACGGGCCGGGCGGAGCGGCCGTCCGGGGCGGCGGCCGTGCGGGGCTGCCGCACGAGTGACGGCGCCGTACGAGTGGCGGTGCCGTCCGGCTCCCGTGATCACAGCAGCATGAACTGTCCCTCCGGGCCCTCCTCCTGATGGTCCAGCACGGACGCGGGGCGGCGGGTGCCGGGCGGTGGGGGCAGGACGCCCGCCGTCCGCAGGTCCTCCAGGCCGCCGCGCTCCGCCGTGAAGGGGGCGCGCTCCGCCTCCCGGGCGCCGAGCAGCGCGAGCGTCGTGACCAGGTCGAGCAGCTCCGAGGTCCACTCCTGCGGCCAGGACTCCGGCCCGATCGCGTCCAGCGTGCCCGGTTCGGGACGGGCCGTGCGGCGTGCGAACCAGCGCTCCAGGACCCGCACCCCACCCGCCCTGAACTCCCACGCCGCCACGGGGACCGGCGACAGACGCCCCTCGCCGAGCCGCAGCACCTCGTCCTCGGGCTCGTACGCCAGCGTCCGCGGCCACGCCGGGACCGCCGCCCGCACATACGGCCGCCGCCCGCCCGGCAGCCGAGGTCTCGTCCCGCTCAGGGCGCCCCGCGTCTGGACGTCCACGAGGTCCCGGCCGAGGGCCACGCCCGCCGCCCAGACCTCCGGGTCCCCGGGCAGCGGGACCCGGCATCCGGCGGGGGAGGGCAGGGCCGCCGCCACCGTCCACGCGAGCCACTCCCGGGCGTCGACCTCGCGCCCGTACCGCGCCCCGAGGAAGGCGAGGAGACCCGGCGCCACATTGGGCTCCCTGCCGTCGGGGCGCCGGAACAGGGGCCGGATGCGGCCCGGCCGCCCGGCGGCGGAGCGGCCCTCCGGCAGCGCGCCCGTCACCAGGAGGGCGGGGCCCGAGGCGCCGGGCACGTACCCCTGCTCCACGGCGAAGAGCTGCGGCGGCCCCGCGACCCGCCACAGCTCCGGCCGCGCGGTGTCGATCAGCCGGTGGTCGGGCAGCAGCCACTGCTCGTCGAACGGCTCCCGTACGACCCTCACGGGCTCCGGACAGGGGCCGGGATCCCGAGACAGCCGGGCCGTCCCGGTGCGCCGGCCCGGCAGCGCGGCCACCGCGCTCGACGGGGTCCGCGCCCGGCTGGGCCGGAACAGGGCCTCCCGCTCGGCCCCCTCCGCGGAGGCCAGCCGGTCCCAGCGGGCGCGCAGGGTCCGCGCGTCCGGCGCCGCGATCCACGAGCGGCCGAAGCGCAACGGCGCGACGGACCACGGCATGAGGTCGTCGAGGAGGGGCGGGCCTTCGGCGCGCGCTCCGGGGGATTCCGTCACGCCCCGCATGCTAACGAGGGCGCTCCGTACGCTTCCACCACGCCCGCGCCCGCTACTGCGCCTCGACCGTCACCGTGAAGGAGAAGCGGTCGCCCCGGTAGCGGATGCGGGCCACGTCGACGACCCGGCCGCCCTCGTCGTAGGTCACGCCCGTGTAGTGCAGGATCGGGGAGAGCAGCGGCACCTGGAGCAGAGCCGCCGTCTCCGGGTCGGCCAGGCGCGCCTCGACCGTGTCCGTGATGCGGCTGATCCGCACCCCGACGACATCCCGGAGGATCTTCGTCATCGGCCAGCGCTCCAGATCGGCCGGGTCGATCGAGGCGGCCACCTCGGGAAGCACCGCGTTCTCCGCCCAGTTGGTCGGCTCGTCGCTCTCGCCGTCCCGGCGCAGCCGCCGGTACGCCATGACCTCCGGCACCCCGGGGAAGTGCTCCGCGATCTCCCCGGGCACCGGCTCCGCGCCGTGCCCGAGGACCGTCGTCCGCTCGCCCGACTGCTGGGCCACGATCGCGTCGATCGAGCCGAGCAGCCGGCGCGGGGTGGACCGCCGGGCGCCCGGCTCGATGAACGTCCCGCGCCGCCGGTGCCTGCTGATCAGGCCCTCCTGCTCCAGCTCCTTGAGCGCCTGGCGCATGGTCAGGACGCTCACGCCGTAGTGGGCGGCCAACTGCTCCTCGGTGGGCAGGCGCAGCGAGGCGTCGGGCGCGCGGCCCAGTATCGAGGCACGCAGCGACTGCGAGACCTGATACCAGAGCGGCAGCTTGCGGTTCAGGACCAGGGAGTCGGGGGCGAAGGCGGTCACGGGGTCTCCGTACGGTGGCTACGGTCTTCCGGCCGGACACTACGGCCGGAAGTGGCGCTCCAGACCCTGCCACACGTCGTCGTACCCCTTTTGCAGATGGTCGGCTTCCGCCGCCTGCGGGGTCGGGACGATCGGCCAGCGGGTCTCGAACATGAAGGCAAGACCGTCGTCGATCTTCTGCGGGCGCAGCTCGGCGGCGCTGGCCTTGTCGAAGGTCTCCCGGTCGGGGCCGTGCGCCGACATCATGTTGTGCAGGGAGCCGCCGCCCGGCACGAAACCCCCCTTGCCGGCTGCCTTGGCGTCGTAGGCGCCCTCGATCAGGCCCATGTACTCGCTCATCACATTGCGGTGGAAGTACGGCGGCCGGAACGTGTCCTCGCCGACCAGCCAGCGCGGCGCGAAGACCACGAAGTCCACGCCCGCGAGCCCCGGGGTGTCGGTGGGCGCGGTCAGGACGGTGAAGATCGACGGGTCCGGGTGGTCGTACGAGATCGTCCCGATGACGTTGAAACGGCTCAGGTCGTACACGTACGGGGTGTGGTTGCCGTGCCAGGCGACCACGTCGAGCGGGGAGTGGGAGTACGTCGCCGACCAGAGGTTGCCGCAGTACTTGTTGACGACCTCGACCGGGCCCTCGACATCCTCGTACGCGGCGACCGGCGCCCGGAAGTCACGGGCGTTGGCCAGACCGTTGGCGCCGATCGGGCCGAGGTCGGGCAGTTGGAACGGCGCCCCGTGGTTCTCGCAGACGTAGCCGCGCGCGGTCTCGTCGAGCAGCTCGACCCGGAACCGGACCCCGCGCGGGATCAGCGCGATCTCGCCGGGGCGGACCGCGAGCAGGCCCAGCTCGGTCCGGAGCAGCAGTCCGCCCCGCTCGGGCACGATCAGCAGCTCGCCGTCGGAGTCGCCGAAGACCCGCTTCATGGAGGCGTTGGCGTGGTAGAGGTGCACGGCCATGCCGGTCCGCTGGGCCGCGTCGCCGTTTCCGCCGAGGGTCCACAGACCGGCCAGCCAGTCCGTCCCGGGGGCGGGCTCGGGCAGCGGGTTCCAGCGCAGCCGGTTGGGGTCGGGCACGGTCTCGGTGAACGGCGTCCCGCGCAGGGTGCCGCTGTCGATCCGGGTGTACGGCGGGTGCGCTGCCGAGGGGCGGATGCGGTAGAGCCACGAGCGGCGGTTGTGCGCCCGGGGTTCGGTGAACGCGCTGCCGCTCAGCTGCTCGGCGTAGAGCCCCAGCGGCGCGCGCTGTGGCGAGTTCCGGCCGTCCGGCAGCGCCCCGGGGACCGCCTCCGAGCTGTGCTCGTTGCCGAAACCCGTGAGGTATCCGAGCGTCTCGGCCGTCTTCCTGGCCTGCTCCGTGGTCATCGCCCGCTCCTGTCCTGAGCCCTCGAAAGGAATCCTATGGGAGACCGTAGGATTCCGCGCGCCGTCCGTCAACGGGGCGTGCGGGGAAAGGAGCCCGGAAGTCGGGGAGGGGTGCGATCGGGGTCCGGAGGTGGGCGGCGCCTCGTCCTCCGGTGCCGGAGGGTGGGGAGGGCCCGCGTAGGAGTGTGTTCGGGGCCGGGGTGGGGTCCGGAGGCCCGTGCGGGTGTGTGCGTTCGGGGTCAGGGTCGGGGCGGGGCTCGGGGAGGCTCGTACGGGGGGAGCACGTTCGGGCTCGGGTCGGGGTCCGGGGAGGCCCCGTACGGGAGCATGTTCGGGGCTGATGGCCCTCCCGCTGCCTTCGGCCGGAGCGGCATCATGGTCCCCGTGCATCGGACGCGCCCCCAGACCCCGCCCGCCCTCCGCCGTGCCCCCGTGCAGCAGCGCAGTGCCGAGCGGCTCGCCCGGATCCTCGACGCCTGCGCCGTACTCCTCGACGAGACGGGGTACGAGCAGCTGAGCACCCGTGCCGTCGCCGGGCGCGCCGGGGTCCCCATCGGCTCCGTCTACCGCTTCTTCGGCAACAAGCGGGCGATGGTCGCCGCCCTCGCCCACCGCAACCTGGACGAGTACGCCCGGCGGGTCTCCGACCGGCTCGCCGCGACCCCGCTCCTCGACGCGTACGGGGCCATCGACGGAGTCCTGGACGAGTTCATCGCGATGAAGCGGACGGTTCCGGGCTTCGCCCTCGTCGACTTCGGGGTGCCCGCGCCTGCGCCGGGCGAGAGCGGCGGAGGCGCCGGGTCGGCGGGAGTCGCCGGATCGGGGGAGGGGGCCGGGCGGTCCGGGGTCGCCGCGCCGGAGGAGGGCGCCAGCTGGGCCGGGGTCGCCGCGCCGGACGGTCGCGCGGAACGGACTGGGGGTGCCGGAGTCGGAGCCGGGGCCGGGGCCGGGGCTGGGGCCGGGATCGAGGCCGGGATCGGGGTGGCGTCCGTGCCCGAGCCCGAGCCTGAGGCCGGGTCTGTGCCTGGGGCGGCATCCGTACCCGTGTCCGCGCCCGTGCCCCGCCCGGCGTCCGCGTCCGTATCCGACCCCGACCCCGTGTCCGTGTCCGGCCCGGCGTCCGCGTCCGTATCCGACCCCGACCCCGAGTCCGTGTCCGGCCCGGCGTCCGCGCCCGACCCCGCCCCCACGTCCAGAGGCGGCATGGACGACCCCAACCGCATGGTCGCCGAGCGGATCTGCGTTCTGCTCGCGGCCCATCTGGACCGGCCCGACGACGAGGAGTTGCGCCGCAAGATCCTGGTCGGGGTCGAGACCGCCGACGCCCTCGTCCGGCTGGCCTTCCGTGTCGACCCCGTCGGCGACCCCGCCCTCGTCGACGAGACCCGCCTGCTGCTCTACGCGTACCTCGCACCCTCCCTCTCCGCGCCCCGCCCGCCGTCCTGACCCGGCCTCAGGGGGCCTTCGGGGCAAGGCCGCAGCTCCTGTCCCGAGGGCGCCCCCGGCGCCGGACGCGCTCCCCGGTAAGGGAGCCGTGCCCGCAGGCCCTGTCTGCGCCGGACGGGCGACTTCGGCGAGCGGCGCGGGCATGTCGCCACCCTCCGTAATAAATCCGTGACAGATAGTCCGATTATCGGCTCATCTGTCCGACTCTTGCTCTTCGGAGGACCCGCATGACATCCCGTACCATCCGTGCCCTCGCCTCGACCACCGCCGCCGCACTCGCGTTCGGCGGTCTCTCGCTGGCGGGCGCGCCGACCGCTTACGCTGCCCCCGGCGACAACGGGGACGTGAAGATCCACAAGGTCGGCACCCCCTATGGCGACCCCAAGGACGAGACCAGAGTCTGCTCGTTCTACCTCGTGGCCGTCGGCTTTGACGTGCTCCAGCAGGTCAGCTGGGAGATCCTGCCGCAGGCCAAGGTCGCCGCCCAGCTCAGCGGCAACATCTCGCTGGAGATCGGCGCGGGCCACACCGCCCCGCTGACCCTGCCCAACGGCCAGTACAAGCTCGAATGGAGCTTCCTGGGAGAGACCGGGAACGCCAGGCAGAAGGTCTTCACGGTCGACTGCGGCGGCGTCGGCCTTCCGCACAAGCCCCCGCACGGCCCGGTCGGCGCGGGCGGTGGCGGCAGCGCCGAGATCGCCGCCGACGACTCCTCCGCCTTCGGCATCGGGACCGCCGTCGCCGCCGGTCTCGCCGGACTCACCGGTCTCGTCCTGATCCGCCGCTCGCGCCGCCGCGACGATGGCGCCGCGTAGGCCGGGTCCTGTGGCCAGGTCCGGGGCGGCGAGTGCCGGGTCCGGGGTGGCGAGTGCCAGGTCTGGGGTGGCGAGCGCCAGGCCCCGGGTGGCGAGTGCCGGGTGTGGGGTGGCGGGTGTCCGTGCCGGAGTGGGCGGCCCCCCGTCCGGGTGGGGCGGTACCCGTGCCGGGGCGGGAAGCACCCGGTCCGGGGCCGGGGGCGCCGATGCCGGGGTCGCCGGTGTCCGTCCCGGGTTGGCGAGCGCTCGCGCCGGAGTGGGCGGTGCCCGCGCCGGAGTGGGCGGCGTCCCGTCCGGGTCGGGCGGTACCCGTGCCGGAGTGGGTACCGCCCACCCCGGGGCAGGCGCTGCCCGTGGCGGACGGGGCGAGCCCGGTGCGCGTCGAAGGGCTCGGCCCCCTTCCCCCCGTCTCCTGCGTCGAAGGCGGCGTCTCTTCCGGCTCCTGAGGACCGTGGCCCTCGCCGCGGCCCTGGTGAGCGGTGGCCTCTGGTGGACCGGGGGCGAGGCGCCGGCCGGACAGTCGCCGTCCCTCGCCACCGCTTCCGCGCAGGTGGGAGCGGCGGCGGCCGGGGCGCCCGCCGGGCGAGCGGTGGCCTCTGGTGGACCGGGGGCGAGGCGCCGGCCGGACAGTCGCCGTCCCTCGCCACCGCTTCCGCGCAGGTGGGAGCGGCGGCGGCCGGGGCGCCCGCCGGGCTCGACCGGGCGGCGGGCGCCGG
>NZ_MSJP01000067.1 GCF_014596525.1 Streptomyces sp. CBMA291 | reverse complement strand
GACCCGCGCGGACCGCCGCCCTCGGCGGCGCGGCGGCGGCTCGACCAGCTGCTCGCGGGTCGGACCGCACCCTCGCCCGGCGGACGGCGGGGGGCCACACCCGACCTGGCCGAACTGCTCCCCCAATGGCTGGCCCTCGCCAACCGGCACGGGTACAAGGCGCCGCCCGCCGCCCTGCCCGCCCTTCTCGACGCGGCCCGCGCACGCACCGACCTGCGCCCCGGGGTCCTCCGGCTGGCCGGGCCGCGCGGTCTGTGGCTGGCACGGCAGAACCCCGAGTGGCGGTTCGCGCTCCGGGGCGCGGGCGCGGGCGGCGCCCTTCCCGGCCCCGGGGACCCGGCGGGCGTGCGGGCCTTGTGGGAGGAGGGCCTGTTCGCCGAACGGGTCGCCCTCCTGGTCTCCGTACGTGCCGAGGACCCGGCCGCCGGGCTCGCCCTGCTCGCGTCCACGTGGTCCGCCGAGCGGGCGGAGGACCGGCTGATGTTCCTGGACTCGCTGCGGGCCGGACTCTCGGGCGCCGACGAGGAGTTCCTGGAGACGGCCCTCGGCGACCGCAGCCGCAATGTCCGTGCCATCGCCGCCGAACTGCTGTCCGCGCTGCCGGAGTCGGCGTTCGCGGGCCGGATGGCGGCACGGGCCGTCTCGTGCGTGGGTCTCGACCGGACGGCGCCCGCTCCGGCGGTCACCGTCGAGGCCCCGCACGAGTGCGACACGGCGATGCGGCGGGACGGCCTGATGGCGGTGCCCCCGGCGGGGCGGGGCGAGCGGTCCTGGTGGCTGGGCCAGCTCGTCGAGGCGGCGCCGCTGTCCTGCTGGCCGCCCCGGTTCGGCGGGCGCGGCCCTGAGGAGATCGTGGCGCTGCCGGTCGGCGACGGCTGGGAGGCGGAGCTGCACGCGGCCTGGTGCCGGGCGGCGGTGCGGCAGCGGGACGCGGCCTGGTCGCGGGCGCTGCTCGGCGCGCCGACGGCCCCGCCCGCGACGGGTCCGGGCACGTCGTCGCTGGCGGAGCGGGCCCGGCTCCTTGCGACGCTGCCGTCGGGGGAACGGGCGCGCTGGGTGGCCTCGTTCGTCTCCGCCCATGGCCTGTCGGAGGCGTTCCAGCTGCTCGGCGTGTGCGAGGTGCCCTGGGCCGCACCGCTCGGCGAGGCCGTGGTCGACGCCCTCGACATCGCGCGGGACGCGGGCAGTTACCCCTGGAGCTTCAGCGGGGTGATGGGCCTCGCGGAGCGCTGCCTCGCCCCGGAGTCGGCCCGGCAGCTGGAGTCCCTGACGGCCCGCCCGGACGAGACCGAGGACATATCCCCCGGCGCGGGCGGCTACTGGGCCGAGGCCTTCCAGCGCCTGGTCTCCACACTGAGGCTGCGCGCCGCGATGACGGCCGAACTCACGGACCGGGCGCCGAAGCCGGGCGCGGACCGGGCTCCGGCGCCCGGCCCGGCGCCAGAGGCAGGCCCAGCAGGGGAGACGGGTCCGGCAAGGGGGGCGGGTCCGGCACAGGAGACAGGCCCGGCGGGACGACCGGGTCCGGGCCGGGCACCGGGGACGGCGTCGTCATCGCCACCGGCACCCACCCCGTAAGTCGCCTGCCCTTCCCCGGACACGCCGAAGGGCCCTCCCCTCAAGGAAGGCCCTTCGGCAAGGTCACCCGGTGGGCGGCCGGTTCACGCGGACTCGCGGACGTTCGCGTTCACCCAGTCGACGATCGAGGCCGTCGTGGCGCCCGGCGTGAAGATCGCCGCCACGCCCTTCTCCTTCAGCGGTGCGATGTCCGCCTCCGGGATGATGCCGCCGCCGAAGACCTTGATGTCCTCCGCGTCGCGGTCCTTGAGCAGCTCCAGGACCTTCACGAACAGGGTGTTGTGCGCACCCGAGAGGATCGAGAGGCCGATCGCGTCGGCGTCCTCCTGGATCGCCGTGTCGACGATCTGCTCGGGCGTCTGGTGCAGCCCGGTGTAGATGACCTCCATACCGGCATCGCGAAGTGCCCGCGCGATCACCTTGGCCCCGCGATCGTGGCCGTCGAGACCCGGCTTGGCAACCACCACGCGGATCGGACCGGTCACACCCATCACTGCCTCCACATGCGACCCCCGCGCCTGATTGCCGGGGAGGTGAACGAACGTTATCCCCAGCATCCCGCACACCGCCGTTTCGCGGTGGCGAGCGAGGGGGAAATCACACGTGGGACATGTTCGCTCCGCGCCGCACCCCGTCTTCGGGCCCACCGCCTCGGCCCGCAGGCCGCAACCGGGGCAGGCGCGCGGGGAGCTGCGGCGAGGCCGCCGGGTCGCGGTGCCGCACATCCGCGCGACGCGCGCGCTCCGCCCCGTCCCCACGCCCCGCGAGGGAGGCCGGCCATGGAGTTCGCCAAGGTCACCACCCTGATGAGGACCACCGCCAAGGTCACCACCCTGGTGAAGGCCACCGCCCTGGAGTTCGCGATTCTCACCGGGCATCTCGTCCTCTACCCGACCGGGATCGCCGCCGAGCGACCCTCCCTCGGCGTTCCCGCGCCGTCCCTCGTTCCGGGGCGGCGCCCGGTGATCCTTCTGCACGGCTTCGTGGACAACCGTTCGGTCTTCGTCCTGCTGCGCCGCTCCCTGACCCGGCACGGTCGTGACCATGTCGAATCGCTCAACTACTCACCGCTCACCTGCGATCTGCGGGCCGCCGCGGTGCTGCTGAGCCGCCGGGTGGAGGCGATCCGTTCCCGTACCGGACAGAGCGAGGTCGACATCGTCGGGCACAGCCTCGGCGGCCTCATCGCCCGTTATTACGTGCAGTGCCTCGGCGGTGACACCCGGGTGCGGACCCTGGTCACCCTGGGCACCCCGCACTCCGGCACCGTCGCGGTGCCGCTGGCCGACGCGCATCCGCTGGTACGCCAGATGCGGCCGGGTTCCGAGGTGCTGCGGGAGCTGGCGCGCCCCGCGCCCGGCTGCCGGACCCGGTTCGTGAGTTTCTGGAGCGACCTCGACCGGATGATGACGCCGGTCGAGACGGCCCGTCTCGACCATCCGGACCTGCTCGCGCACAACGTACGCGTCAGCGGGATCGGGCATCTGGCGCTTCCCGTGCACCCGACGGTGGCCGCCGGAATCCTCGCGGCTCTGGACGCGGACGAGCCGGAGGCACCGGTGGCGGACAGCCACGGCCGGGACGGGCCGGAAGCAGGGGCATCGGGAAGCTCCGGCCCCGGCGCCTCATCCGCCGCCTGACCCCCGGGCATCACTCGGGCCCCACCGGGCGCCACCCGCATCACGGGCCCCGTCGGCATGCAGATGCCAGGGACATACCGGCGCCACGTATCGAACATTTCTCGAACACAAGGCCAAAGCTTTTTCAGCAAGCCGGTGAAACACGGCCGGTTGCCCATTTGCCCCCACCACAAACCCCTCCGAAGATTGTCGGTTGCGCATACCGCCGGGTACAGTCGCGCCCACTGCTTACCCCCCGGGACACCCCTCGTCGGGCCCGCCCCGGACCGGTCCTGATGCCGAGGCGAGAGAGACGTTGGTGAACGACCAGCACCCCCACGCCGGGTACGTCGGAGACGACGCCCACACCACCGGCGGCTACGGCGTCGACCCGCACTACGGCTCCTACTCCGCGGGCCAGTCGGACCAGAGCGGCCAGTGGGACTTCCACGCGTACGACACCACCGGCACGTACGCGACGACGGGGCAGTACGACACCCGGCAGGCCACCGGCTCGTACGACACCACCGGCCAGTGGGACACGACCGGCCAGTGGGACACCACGGGCCAGTGGAGCACCACCGGCGGCTACGACGCCACGGGTACGTACGACACGACGGGCGCGTACCCGACGGCCACCGGCCAGTACGCCGCCACGCCGTACGACACCACCACGGGCACGTACGCCACGACCGGCTCCTTCGACGCCACCGGCTCGTACGACACCACCGGTCAGTGGGACGCGTCCGCCTGGACCGAGGCCCAGCACACCGGCCAGTACGAGACCGTCCACTCCGGCACCTACGCCGCGCAGGGCGCGTACGGCCACGAGTCCTACGACGCCACCGGCCAATGGGCCGCCCCCGCCTTCGCGACCGACACCGGCGCCTACGACGCGACCGCCTGGAACCAGGCGACCCCCGCGGAGGCCGAGCCCGTCATCCCGCACCAGTACACGCCGGGTGTCGAGCACACCGCGGAGTTCGCGTTCGACTTCGCCACCGAGGCGGAGACGGACCACGCCGAACCCCTCACCGCGCACCACCCGGACCTCACCGCCACGGACGGCACGAAGGACACCGGCCCCGAGACCACGGGCTTCGAGACCACGGGCTTCGAGACCACGGGCTTCGAGGCCAGGGGCTTCGAAAGCGAAGGGCACGACGCCGAATCCGGCACCGTCACCGACGCCGAGCCGGACCCCGGTTCCGGCCCCGCCGCCGACGACCGGCCCGCCGTCGAGCTTCGTACGGACTCCCCGCTCGCCGGCCGCACCGCGCGCCGCGCCCCCAGCGGTGGCCGAGGCCGCCGCCGTACCCCCGCCAAACGGTCCGCGCTCCTGACCATCGCCGTTCCCAGCGCCTGCGTCATGGGCGTCGCGGGCATCGCCGCCGCCTCCGTCGGCGGTCTCACCGGATCCGGCGACGACGGCAAGAAGGAGAACACCTCCGCACTCGCCGCCTCGGACGCCACCTCCGTCAAGCAGGTCGCCGCCAACAACGCGCTCGATACCCAGCTCGCCGCGCTCAGCGCAGACGCCCGCGACTTCGGCGAGCGCGCCAGCCGCACCCAGGAACGCATCGACCTGCGGCAGCGCCAGGAAGCCGACCGGAAGAAGCGCGAAGCCGAGGCGGTCCGCAAGGAGGCCCTGCGCCCCAAGTTCAGTCTGCCGGTGAAGCTCCACCAGCTCAGCGCCCGCTTCGGGCAGTCGGGCGTCAACTGGATGTCGGTGCACACCGGCATCGACTTCCCCGTGTTCACCGGCACGCCCGTGATGGCCGCGACCGACGGCACCGTCCGCACCCAGCTCAACAGCGCCTACGGCAACATGGTGATCGTGACCGCCGCCGACGGCACCGAGACCTGGTACTGCCACCTCAGCAGCGCCAAGATCCGCTCGGGCCACGTCAAGGCCGGCGATGTCATCGCGTACTCCGGCGACTCCGGCAACTCCACCGGCCCGCACCTCCACTTCGAGGTCCGGCCGGGCGGCGGCTTCGCCATCGACCCGCTGGCCTGGCTGCGCACCAAGGGCCTCGACCCGACCAGCTGACCGCACCGCGTCTTCGTACGACGAAACGACTGGAGGAGCGGGCCCGTCTCTCGACCGGGCCCGCTCCTCCACGTCGTTCCGCCTTCCGTCCCTCCGTCATCTCGTCGTACGGAAGGACGGGGCCGTCACTACAGCTTCTCGACGGGCGCGTACCGCAGCAGCAGCCGCTTCGGCTTCTCGTCGCCGAAGTCGATCGTCGCCTGCGCGTCCGCGCCCACACCGGTCACCGCCGTCACCGTGCCCAGACCGAACTGGTCGTGCGTGACCCGGTCGCCGACCTGGAGCGAGATCACCGGCTTCTCCCCCGCACGCCGGGTGGCGAAACCCGAGGGTCCGGAACGCGCACGCGAGGACGAGAGAGACGACGTGATCCCCGAGGTGGGACCGGCGGGCTTCACCATCGGCCCGGTCCGCTTCCACTCCAGATACGCCGCCGGGATCTCCTCCAGGAAACGCGAGGCCGGGTTGTACGAGGGCTGTCCCCAGGCGCTGCGCATCGACGAACGGGTGAGGTAGAGCCGCTCACGCGCGCGCGTGATGCCCACGTACGCCAGGCGCCGCTCCTCCTCCAGTTCCTTCGTCTGGCCGAGCGCGCGCATATGCGGGAAGACACCGTCCTCCATGCCTGTCAGGAACACCACCGGGAACTCCAGGCCCTTGGCGGTGTGCAGCGTCATCAGGGTGATGACGCCCGCGCCCTCCTCGTCCTCGTCCGGGATCTGGTCGGAGTCGGCGACGAGCGCGACCTTCTCCAGGAACTCGGCGAGCGTCGCGGGCTCCTCACCCCGCTCCTGCTCGAACTCCAGCGCGACGGCGGCGAGTTCCTGAAGGTTCTCGATACGGGTCTCGTCCTGCGGATCCGTCGACGCCTGAAGCTCGGCCAGATAGCCGGTGCGCTCCAGGACCGCTTCCAGGACGACGGCGGGTCCGGCGCCGGACTCGACGATGGTACGCAGCTCGTCCATGAGCGCGTTGAACCGCTTCACCGCGTTCGCCGAGCGCGCCGCCATGCCGTACGCCTCGTCGACCCGCTTGAGCGCCTGCGGGAAAGTGATCTTCTCGCGAAGGGAGAGCGCGTCGATCATCGCCTCGGCACGCTCGCCGATGCCCCGCTTGGGGACGTTGAGGATGCGGCGCAGCGGCACGTTGTCCTCGGGGTTGGCGAGGACGCGCAGATACGCCAGGACGTCCCGGACCTCCTTGCGCTCGTAGAAGCGCACGCCGCCGACGACCTTGTAGGGCAGCCCGACCCGGATGAAGATCTCTTCGAAGACACGGGACTGGGCGTTGGTCCGGTAGAAGACGGCGACGTCTCCCGCCTTGGCGTCGCCCGCGTCCGTGAGCCGGTCGATCTCGTCGGCGACGAACTGCGCCTCGTCGTGCTCGGTGTCGGCGACGTATCCGATGATCCCCGCGCCCGCGCCCGCGTTCGTCCACAGGTTCTTGGGGCGGCGGGACTCGTTGCGCTCGATGACGGCGTTGGCGGCGGACAGGATCGTCTGCGTGGAGCGGTAGTTCTGCTCCAGGAGGATCGTCGTCGCGTCCGGGTAGTCCTCCTCGAACTGGAGGATGTTGCGGATCGTCGCGCCCCGGAAGGCGTAGATCGACTGGTCCGCGTCGCCGACGACGCACAGCTCGGCCGGGCCGAGATCCTCGTATCCGGTGCCGACTAGCTCCCGCACGAGGGTGTACTGGGCGTGGTTGGTGTCCTGGTACTCGTCGACGAGGACATGGCGGAAGCGGCGGCGGTAGTGCTCGGCGACGTCGGGGAACGCCTGGAGCAGGTGGACCGTCGTCATGATGATGTCGTCGAAGTCCAGGGCGTTGGCCTCGCGCAGCCGCGCCTGGTACATCCGGTACGCCTCGGCCAGCGTCTTCTCGAAACCGTCGGCCGCCTGATCGGCGAAGGTCTCCTCGTCGATCAGCTCGTTCTTGAGATTCGAGATCTTGGCGCTGAACGACTTCGGCGGGAACTTCTTCGGGTCGAGGTCCAGGTCACGGCAGACCAGGGACATCAGCCGCTTCGAGTCGGCGGCGTCGTAGATCGAGAAGGAGGAGGTGAAGCCGAGCCTCTTCGACTCACGGCGCAGGATGCGGACGCAGGCGCTGTGGAAGGTCATCACCCACATCGCGTTCGCCCGGGGCCCGACGAGCTGCTCGACGCGCTCCTTCATCTCGCCCGCGGCCTTGTTGGTGAAGGTGATCGCCAGGATCTGGCCGGGGTGGACGTGCCGGGTGCCCAGCAGGTGGGCGATGCGGTGGGTGAGGACCCGGGTCTTGCCCGAACCCGCGCCGGCCACGATGAGCAGCGGGGTGTCGGTGTGGACGACGGCGGCACGCTGCTGCTCGTTCAGCCCTTCCAGGAGCGCGGCGGGGTCCACGACGGGCCGGGGGTGCCCGTCGCGGTAGTACGCGTCCCGGGGCGGGGGCGCGTCGAAGTGCTCCCCGAAGAGGTCGTGCGGGACCTCCTCCGCGGCCGGAGCACTGTGCTCGTCGTCCTCGGGGTGGGGCGGGGGCTCCTCCGAGGAGTGGTTCTGGAGACCTGCCAGGAAGCTGTCGTCAAAGAGGCTGCTCATCGCCTCACGAGTCTAGGACGCCGCACCGACATCCGGGGCCCGCCTCCGGATCCGACCTCTCCGAATCCGCCTCTCCGAATCCGACCTCGCGGGATCCGACCTCGCGGGATCCCGCTTCTGCGATCCCCTCCCGGACGACCGCCACCGGGGCCGGTCGTCCGGGGGTGAGGCCTCGGTCACGTCCCTGCGTGACCGGCCTTCCCCGGGGCGGCGCGGGTCAGACCCAGAGGGTCGCGATGAAGATGTTCGTCATGGTCAGACCGCCGACGGCGCCGAAAAGGGCCTTGTCGACCGTCTCCTCGTCCCGCTTGACGTAGACCAGGCCGAGGACGACGACGAGGATCGCCAGCTTGATGCCGACCTTGATGTTGTTCACCGTGTGCCCCTCCGCCTGATGCAGGCCGACGAGGGCGATTCCAGTGATCAGCATGGTCAGCGCGCCGTGCAGCATCGAGGGGCTGAAGCGGGCCGTACCGGCGCCCATCGCCTTCATCTGGGTGAGGAAGCCGCCGAGGAGGGCACCGATACCGATGACGTGCAGGGCGACGAAGACATTGATGAGTACGTCCATGAAGCGGAGCCTAACCGGGGCCCTAGCACCGTCCTCCGCCCGGGTCCACCCACTCCGGGGCTTCGGTCGGGCAGCCGACGGAATGCCCTCCGTCCACGCCCTTCCGGCGAAAGAACCCGATCTTCGGTCCCCCAACTGAAGCCAATAGTGATCAACCCGTCGACCCGGCCTGACCTCCGGTTTAGCGTCCTTCCTCAGGTGGCCCGCTCCCCACCACCGCCGGGGCACCGGCGGTAGCCGGCCACCACCGCTGGGAAATCCGGTGGTGGGCCGTCTCCCCTGTGACGGCCCACCACCGGTCCCAGTCCCGCCCCGTCCCCACTCCCGGCCAGAGCAGGTGACCTTCCCCCGTGGCAGCGCACCGACCAACCCGACGGTCCCCGCTCGACACATCCGCCACACCCCCCGCCCCCGCCACCCGCGCCGCCTCGGACCGGCTGCGCGCCGAAGCCACCTGCGGGACCCGGCACCCCGACGAGGCACGCCGGTCTCGACACCCTGCCCCGGCCGGGCCGCGGTCCCGGTGCCCCGCCCTGGCCGCCGCCCCGTACCTGCGGCTCGCCCCTGCCGTACGGCAGGCCCTCACGGTCCACCCCGACGGCCTACCGGAACGCGCCGCCCTCGCCGAGAGAGCGGACGCACCCCAGGCCACCGCCGTCCGCGCCGTCCAGCGCGAACCGGCCACGATCCGACGACTCCGCACCGAGTCGACACAGCACCTCACCGCACCGCGCCGGGACGAGATGGAACCACAGCACCGGAAAGCCCTCGCCCTCGGCAAGCTCACCGAGGCCCGCACCCTGCTCGACCGACTGGCCGCCGAGGAACGGGCCCGCTACGAGCCCACCGAGGCCAGCCCCCTCGGCACCCGGTCCTCCCCGACCGGTACCTCCACCGGAACGGTGGGAGCCGGTCCCTCCCGAGGCGACGGCCACCTCCCCGTGCCCGCCCCGAACGAGCGCGCCGCCCAAGCCATCGCCTTCGCCTACGCCCAACTCGGCAAGCCGTACGTCTGGGGCGCCACGGGCCCCTCGGCCTACGACTGCTCCGGCCTCACCCGTGCCGCCTGGCGCTCCGCCGGTGTCTCCCTCCCCCGCACCACGTACTCCCAGATCAACGCGGGCCGCCGCGTCCCCCTCTTCGAACTCGCCCCTGGTGACCTGGTCTTCTTCTACTCCGGCATCAGCCACGTCGGCCTCTACATCGGCAACGACCGGATGATCCACGCCCCCCGCCCCGGCACCCCGGTACGCATCGCCCCCATCACCGACATGCCCTTCGCAGGAGCCACCCGAGTGGCCTAACGCCCTCCCCTGACTTTCCCGTCTCCCCCGCCTCCCCCCGTCTCACCTGTCTCGCCTGGTGTCCCGACTTGGCCGGGCGGGGGCCGGGTCGGGTCGGGGGCCAGTCCTTCCAGGACCCCGGCGGGCCTGGGCTCGGCCGGGCCGGGGTTCAGTCGAGCCGGGGTTCAGTCGGCACCGGTCCGGCAGGGTCTGGGCCCGGTGGCCGGACCGGCGGCCGGAGAGGATCAGACCAGGCGGCGGGCGGTGGCCCAACGGGTCAGCTCATGCCGGTTGGACAGCTGAAGCTTGCGCAGCACCGCCGAGACATGCGATTCGACCGTCTTCACCGAGATGTACAGCTGCTTGGCGATCTCCTTGTACGCGTACCCCCGGGCGATCAGCCGCAGTACCTCCCGCTCCCGCTGCGTGAGCCGGTCCATGTCCTCGTCCACCGGCGGCGCGTCCGTCGACGCGAAGGCGTCCAGGACGAAGCCGGCGAGCCGGGGCGAGAACACGGCGTCGCCCTCCTGGACCCGGAAGATCGAGTCGACCAGATCGGTGCCGGTGATGGTCTTCGTGACGTAGCCGCGGGCACCACCCCTGATCACCCCGATCACGTCCTCGGCCGCGTCCGACACCGACAGCGCCAGGAAGCGAACCGGGTCCTCCGTCGCTCCCATCAGGCTCGCGCAGCGCCGCAGCACCTCGACACCGCCGCCGCCCGGCAGGTGCACATCGAGCAGGACGACCTCGGGCCGGGTCGCCGTGATCACGGTGACCGCCTGATCGACATCGGCGGCCTCGCCGACCACTTCGACACCGGTGATGTCGGTACGGCCGATCTCCGCCTGCACCCCGGTACGGAACATCCGGTGGTCGTCGACGAGCACCACCCGCACCCGGCGGTCCACACCCGCCTTCCCCGCACCCTCGGCTTCCGCGTCGGCCGCCTCCGCGCCCGCCGCCTCCGTGTCGGCCCCGCTCACTGCCCCGGTCTCGTCGCTCATCCGTCCGCCCTCTCCATCTCAAGCTCCACTTCGGTGCCCCCGCCCGGCACCGATCTCAACCGGGCCGAACCGCCGTTGCGCTGCATCCGGCCGATGATCGATTCTCGTACGCCCATCCTGTCCTCGGGCACCGCGTCCAGATCGAAACCCGGCCCCCGGTCCCGTACCGAGACGAAGACCATACGGCCCTCCACCTCGGCGTACACCTGGACTGGCCCGCCCTCGCCACCGTACTTGGCGGCATTCACCATCGCCTCGCGCGCGGCCTGCATCTGCGCCACCAGCCCGTCGTCGAGCGGACAGTCGCCCACGACGACGACCTCCAGCGGCACCCCGTGCTTGTCCTCCACCTCGGCCGCGGCTCTCTTCACCGCCTCGGCGAGGGTCTCGGGCTCCTCGTCCTTGCCGGTGCCCTCGGGCTTGTAGAGCCAGTTCCGCAGCTCCCGCTCCTGGGCTCGGGCGAGGCGCCGCACCTCCCCCGCGTCCTCGGCGTTGCGCTGGATCAGAGTGAGGGTGTGGAGCACCGAGTCGTGGACATGGGCCGCGACCTCGGCCCGCTCCTGCGCCCTGATGCGCATGGTCCGCTCCTCCGTCAGGTCCTGGGACATCCGGACCAGCCAGGGGCCGGCGAGCAGTGCTATGCCGGTGAGGACCGCGACGGCGGCCGTGAGCGCCGTCCCGAGCTGGGCGACCGAACCTCGGACCACGACGAAGACCGCAAGACCGGTGCCGACCAGGGCGACGCCGACGAGCCCCCGGGCGAAGTGGAAGGCCCGGCTGTCCCGCCCGCCCTCCGTCCAGCTGGCCCGTCGTGCGTTGTCCGCCTGACGCCAGACCATGGCGAGACCGACGCCGATGAGGATGATGGGCCAGACGTAGCGTCCGGTCTCGTTGTCGACCTTGATGTTCCCGATGACGGCCGCGGCGGCTATCGCGAGCGCTATGAGGGCGAAGATCTGCCCCCGCTCGGGCTTGCGCAGTCTGAGGCGCCCGTCCGCCGTGGTCTCGAAGACGGGGCGGGGAGTGGTCCGGCCGCCCACGCCCAGCGGGACCACGATCCAGAAGGCCGCGTAGAGCAGGAAGCCGAGGCCGTCCATGAAGGAGAGGAGCAGGAAGGCCATCCGAACCCAGACGACCGGCAGGCCGAGGTGTCCGGCGAGACCGCGCGCGACACCGCCGAGCCACCGCCCGTCGGCGCTCCGGTAGAGCTTGCGCACGGGCGGTTCGTCGGTGTCGGTGACACGAGCGGTTGCGGACATGCACTGATCGTCACACGTCCGGACCGCTCGGGACATCAGGGTCGGCCCTGAGATCGACCCTGGTAACGACTCAGGGAGAACGGGCCTCCGAATATCAGGGTCGGGCCAGGGTTGTCCCCGGTGCCGCTCGGCGTCACGGGCCGTCACCATGGAGGCATGACGAGTTCGATGCCTTCGCAGCACGAGGCCCCGCCGCCGGCGGAGGCCGATACGACCCCTCCTCTGCGGCGCTCGCGCGAGGGCAAGGTCCTGGGCGGGGTCTGTGGCGGTCTCGGCCGGTACTTCGACCTCGACCCCGTGATCTTCCGCGTGGCGCTCGGTGTCCTGACCGTGCCGGGCGGCCTCGGGCTGATCTTCTACGGCTTCGCCTGGCTCCTGGTCCCGCTCGCGGACGAAGAGGAGAACGAAGTCCGCAGGCTGCTGACCGGCCGGGTCTCCGGGGCTTCGCTGGTCGCGCTCCTGATGGCCCTGGTGGGCTGCGGTGTCTTCCTGTCGATGCTGCACAGCGGCTCGATGCTGGGCTCCGCGCTCCTGCTGGCGTCCGTGGTCTCCGCAGCGGCCGTGTGGTCCCGGCACCGGCAGACCGGCACGGTCGAGCCCGAGGGCCGGGTGGAGTCGGCGGCTGCCGCCCTCGTGGTCCCCGACGCACCGCCCGAGACCAAGGCACCACCGCGCGTCGAGTACACGTCCTGGTGGAAGGACCCCATAGTCAAGGACGGATCGACGGGCAAAGTGGCCATCGGCTACCTCTGGGGGCCGCACGGAGTCCTGGACGAGGGCGGCAGGGTGAACGGCACTGTGCCGAAGCCCGGCAGCCAGTGGGGCCCCGCGCCGTCGGCCCCGCAGCGCCCGCAGCCCTCGGTGCGCCGGAGCCCGCGGTCCATCGGTGGCGTCGTGTACCTGCTCGCCATGATCGCGGCCGTGATCGGTACCGCGGCCACCTGGGAGACCGAACCGCTGCGTACGAGCCTGCAAACCGGTCTGACCGCCGCGCTCGCGGTGTTCGGCATCGGCCTGGTCGTCAGCAGCTTCGTCGGCCGGACGGGCTTCGGCACGATCTTCCACACCGTGCTCACGGCGAGCCTGCTGGCCGTGACCACGGCGCTGCCCACGAGCATCAGCACCGAGTGGATCCGTGACACCTGGAAGCCGGTTTCGGTGACCGCCGTACAGCAGCACTACGAGGTGGGCACCGGGGTCGGCACGCTCGATCTGTCGGAGCTTCCGGTCCCCGCCGGGACGACGGTCTCGACCTCGGTCGGTGTGGGCGCGGGCCGGATCAAGGTGATCGTGCCGGCGAACGCGGTGGTGAAGCTGCACGGCAAGGTCGCGCTCGGGGACCTGCGGCTGCCCGGCGAGCGCGCCGACGACATCGACATCTCGCCGGACCGCAAGGTGAACCGGACTATCGAACCGCCGGCCGGGACCACCCCGGCGGGCACCCTGGACCTCTCGCTTGAGGTCGGCATCGGTCAGCTGGAGGTCACCCGTGCTGCTTCATGAGTTCCGCCCCGGCCGCCTGCTGGCCGGCCTCAGCGCCCTGGCCCTGGCCGCCGTGTACGCGGGGGACGCGACAGGAGCCTGGACGGCTCCCTGGTACGTGGCGTTCCCGGTGCTCGGTGGTGGTCTGGGGGTGGCCGGCCTGGTGACCTGGGTGGCCTATCGAATACGGCGCCGCACGGCGAGGAGCCTGTCCAGCGACAGCATGGACGCTCCGGCGAGCAGCAGCGGGAGCCAGGACATCAGATAGGCGAGGTCGTTGCCGAGGTAGTACGGCTGCACCTGCCAGCTCACGGTCAGCCAGAGGCTCAGGGAGATCAGCGCGCCCCCGAGCGCCGCCACGCGGGCGAAGAGACCCAGCAGGGTCCCGAGCCCCACGGCGAGTTCCCCGAAGGCAATGGCGTAGCCGAATCCGGTGGGGTTCTTGAGGGCGAGATCGACGAGGGCGGGGAGAGCCGAGGAGTCCCGGACCCCCCTCATCATCTCGCCGATGGAACCGCTGCCGGAGTCGCTGAAGAAGGCGGGATCGGTGAGCTTGTCGAATCCGGCGTAGAGGAAGGTGATGCCGAGGAAGAGCCGCAGCGGAAGGAGCGCGCAACGGGAGGCGAATGCCTTCCACCCACCGACACCATCGCCCCCGCCGAGCCCGGCGAACCCACCCGGTCCGCCAGGCCCTCCGAGCCCACCTGGTCCGCCAGGCCCCCCGAGCCCACCCGG
Organism: Streptomyces sp. CBMA291; assembly: GCF_014596525.1. Classification (GTDB taxonomy): domain Bacteria; phylum Actinomycetota; class Actinomycetes; order Streptomycetales; family Streptomycetaceae; genus Streptomyces. Next base: position 120,524 of record NZ_MSJP01000067.1, on the reverse strand, counting down.
CCCACCAAGTCCCCCAGGCCCAGCAGATCCGCCGGATCCGGCAGGTCCCTCAGACCTGGCAGGTCCCCCGGATCCGCCAGATCCTCCAAATCCGGCGGACTCGGTAGGGCCACCAGGACCGCCGGGCCCGGCGGTTCCCCCCGGAGCCCAGTCACGGGCCACCGGCCCTTCATGGTCACCTCGCCCCTCGCGCCCCTCACGATCGGCGGGACCCGTCTGGCCCACCGGCCTCACCCGGCCTCCCGGCCCCTCACCGTCACCCTGACCCTCGCGGTCGGCGGCGGCCACGAGCCCGGCCCGGCCCTTGTCTGCGTCGCCGCCCATGTCGGTATCCCCGCTCATCTCGGCATCGCGCCGCTCAGCGGCATCGCAGCCCTCAGTTGCTTCACGACTCTCGGTCGCATCGCGACCCTCGGTCGCATCGCGACCCTCGGCGGCCCCGTGGCTCTCGGCGGCCTCGCGACCCTCGGTGGGGGCCGGGGCCTCCCGGTCTGTTCGTCCCGTCATCGCCGGTCACCTCTCCACGCCCCGTATGGCTGATCGCGGAACGATTCTCCCCGGGGGGTCGCCGTGGGGCGCGGGACGGGGCCGGGGTGGTCAGTCGACGACGTCGATCACTACCCGGTTGGTCTCGACACCCGCCGCTGTCACGACGGACACCTCCACCCGGCCGGGTTCCACATCGGCGGGGAGGGGGACGGTGAGGGAGGCATCCGTGGGGTTGGCGAAGCCGCCTTGGACCGGGACGAGGGGGACGTGGGTGTGGACCGGGCCGATGCGGACCACCAGACGGGTCAGGGGGTCGGGGGCACCGGCGCCGGGCGGGACGAAGCCTTGGCCTCGGATCTCGATGTCATCACCGGTGCGGATCGGGGCGTCGAGGTCGCCGGCCTCGCGGGACCGGACCACCGAGTGGATCGTGGGGCGGGTGCCCTCGGAGCACTGGGCGGCGAGGTACCAGAGGGCGGAGACGCCGAGGAGGACGACCAGGGACCAGGGCACCTCGGGGAGCCGGGAGGGGTCGCGGGCGAGGCCGACGGCGGTGAGGGCGAGGACGGCGGTGGAGACGAGGAGGTACTGGATGTCGGCGAGGGCGGCCCGGCCGCTGTCGTCGCAGAGGAGGTCGGCGGCGCGCGGACGGTCGGCGCGGACCTTCTGGAGGCGGCCGGAGGCGGTGCCGGAGGAGACGACGAGGCGGGCGGTCACGGTGACGGTCGCCACCAGGGCGAGGACGGTGAGGAGGCCCGCCCCACGGGCAAGCGCGAAGGGGGCGGCATCCGTCACACCGTCCACACCGGCCCCATCGACAGTGCCGGTCGCGCCCGTCGTACCGGGTGCGAGGAAGGTGAGGAAGAGAAGGGTGTAGCCGAGGAGCAGGAGCCAGGAGGCGGCGACGGCACGGGAGGTGGAGAGGCGGTTGTCCTCGTCGATCAGGGGGGCGAGGAGGCCACCGCGGGTGCGGTGGGCGTGGGCGCCCGCTGTGAGGAGGGCGGCGAGGGCCAGGGCGGTGCAGAGACCGGCCGTGCGGGCGCCGGACCAGCCGGAGTGGATCGCGGTGAGGGCCTGGCCGAGGAGGAGGGCGAGAACGGCGCCCCAGAGGGTGCCGAGGGTGCTCCGGTAAACCCGGTCGAGTCGGGCGAGTCCGGCCTCACGGCCGTGTGCGGCGACCGCGCGGGCGGATTGGGCGAGTTCGTCGGAGACCCACTGTCGGGCGGCGACCGGGGAGTGGGCGACGGCGGTGGGGACGCCGTGCCCGGTGGCGAGTTCGTCGCGGCGGGCGAGGAAGGCGGCGACGGCGCGTCGGTGACCGGCCTTCCCGCAGTGGGCGCAACCGGCGCAGGCCGTCGCGTGTCCGCCGTGTTGTCTCGCCTCTTGTGCCGTCACGGTGCTCACTTCCCGAGCTCACTTCACGTTGTGCGCCGGAACACCCCGAACGGTCAACCAGCCTTGGATTCCAGGGAATTGTGCCGCACCGGAGCCCTTCGCGCGCACTCGCACCCCGCCGGGGAGTGAGGGAGGGGTCCTCTCATTGACGTACAGGAAGGTGAAGCGATGGTGTTACGACAGGAGTTCGGGTTCTGTGCGGCTGATCTTGCGCCAGAGTGGCTGGTAGTTGATCCAGGCGACGAGGTCGCTGCCGAGTTGTTCGCGGGTGGCGACGGCTTCGCGGTGGTCGATCAGGACCGGTTTTCCGGCGGCTCGGGCGGTCAGCTGGATCTGGGCGCAGCGTTCCAGGGAGATGAACCACCAGGCGGCGGCGTCGACGGAGCCTCCGACGGTGAGGAGACCGTGGTTGCGGAGCACGATGGCCTTGAGCGGGCCGAGGGCGACGGCGACGCGGCGTGCTTCCTCGGTGTCGACGGTGACTCCGGTGTAGGCGTCGTAGAGGGCGTGGTCCTGGTAGAAGGCGCAGGCTTCCTGGGTGATCGGGTCGAGGAGTTCGCCGAGGGCGGCGAGGGCCCGTCCGTGGAGGGAGTGGGTGTGGGCGACGGCGACGGCGTCGGGCCGGGCCCGGTGGACCTGGGCGTGGACGGTGAAGGCCGCCTGGTTCACGTGCCGGCCGCCCTGGAGGACCTGTCCGTCGCCGTTGACGAGGAGGAGGTCGCTCGCGGTCACCTCGTCGAAGGGCGCCCCGAAGGGGTTCACCCAGTAGCAGTCGGGGTACTCGGGGTCGCGGGCGCTGAGGTGTCCGGAGACGCCCTCCTCGTACCCGAAGCGGCCGAAGAGCCGCAGTGCGCCCGCGATCCGCTGTTTGCGGTGGACGCGTTCCTCCTCGGCCGTCGCGTGGACGGGCGGCATGGCGAAGGGGAGCCGTTCGAGGGGTACGGGGTCGGGTATCGCGCTCATGCGCGGGAAGGTAACGCCCGCTCCGCCAAGTCACCAGAGTCCGGACACGACGAAGCCACACCGCCGCAGACCGGACGCGCGGACGGCACACCACCCAAGCCCGGACACGACGAAACCACGCCCCCCCTACGGGCGACCGGACGCGGCGAAGGCACGCCGTACCGAGCCCGAACCGAACAAAGCCACGCCACCTCAAGCCCGGACCGAACGAAGGCGGCAACCCCGAGCCCGCACCGTACGGAGGCGCGTCACCCCGCCCCCGTTATGTTCTTCGCGGTCCTGCAAGAGGGCCGCTGGCCTCCGGGTTCGGCATGACTGTGTCCCCCTGTCGAAGACATGACCTGGGGGGGTGGTGTCACCGAGTCCGGGGGTGTTCGTCGGAGACGCTGATCAGAGGTCCGGCCACCGCCCGGTCCGGCACAACGCCGGACGGTTCGCGGGCGGCAGGTCTGCATGACGTGGATGCGCGAGCACGACACCCGATCCGAGGCCGGCACCGCCAAAACCCCGAAAGGGCACGATGTTCGAGATCGAAGACGCGGGTGTGTCCCTCGGCCTGGACGTCGGCAAGTCCGCTCACCACGGCCACGGGCTGACCCCGGCCGGGAAGAAGGTTTTCGACAAGCCGCTGCCCGACAGCGAGCCGAAACTGCGGGCCGTGTTCGAGAAGCTGACCGCGAAGTTCGGCACCGTCCTGGTCATCGTGGACCAGGACGCCTCCATCGGCGCCCTGCCGCTGACCGCCGCCCGCGACGCCGGATGCCGCGTCGCCTACCTGCCCGGCCTGGCCATGCGCCGGATCGCCGACCTCTACCCCGGCGAGGCCAAGACCGACGTCTAGGACGCGGCCGTCATCGCGGACGCCGCGCGGACCATGCCGCACACCCTGCGCTCGCTGGAACTCACCGACGAGATCACCGCCGAACTGACCGTGCTGACCGGCTTCGACCAGGACCTCGCCGCCGAGGCCACCCGCACCTCCCACCGGATACACGGCCTTCTCACCCAGTTCCACCCCAGCCTGGAACACGTCATGGCCCCCGCCTCGACCACCAGGCCGTGACCTGGCTGCTGGAGCGCTACGGATCCCCGGCCGCGCTGAGCAAGGCCGGACGCCGCAGATTCGTCGAGCCGATCCGCCCCAAGGCCCCACGCATGGCCACGCGACTGATCGACGAGGTCTTCGACGCTCTGGACGAGCAGACCGTGGTGGTGCCCGGGACCGGCACCCTGGACACCGTGATCCCTTCCCTGGCCGGCCGGCTCGCCGCCGTCCACACCCAGCGCCGGGCGATGGAAGCCCGGATCAACAGCCTGCCGGCGACCCACCCTCTTTCGAAGGTCCTGACGTCGATGCCCGGCGTCGGCGTCAGGACCGCCGCCGTCCTGCTGGTCACCGTCGGCGACGGCACCGGCTTCCCTACCGCCGCCCACCTCGCCTCCTACGCGGGCCTCGCACCCGCAACGAAATCGTCCGGGCCCTCCATCCACGGCGAACACGCACCCCGAGGCGGAAACCGCCAGCTCAAACGCGCCATGTTCCTCTCCGCCCTCGCCTGCATGAACGCCGACCCGGCCTCCCGCACCCACTACGACAAGCAACGAGCCTGCGGCAAGACCCATACCCGGGCCCTCCTCCGCCTCGCCCGCCAACGCATCAGCGTCCTGTTCGCCATGCTCCGCGACGGCGCCTTCCACGAGTCACGCGTCCCCGAAACAGCTACCGCATGACCGGCCTCGGACTTGCGTAGCTGAACCAAGCGGCCTCACAGGCAGTCGCATCCTGTGGAGTAGAGCAGCAGGAAGAGGGCCGTCATGGCGGTCACGGCGAAACCGACAGCGGTCAGGGCGGCGAGGCCCCGACGGCGCCCCTTCGCGGGGGTGCGGAAGGTCTGCCAAGCGCCGTGGGCAAGGAGGAGGCTGAGCAGCCCAGCCCCCGCGATGGTGAAGCGCGGGCTGAGGGACCAGCTCAGGTAGGCGATCAGAGCCAGGCAGCCGAGCAGGGCACAGGCGAGCAGGCTGAGGATCACCTCGGCGACGGCTTCTCCCAGCGTCCCGACCAGGAAGTCACCGACGCCTTTCGCTGCCCTGCGGACCCCCATGACGCTCCTCCCTCTTGCGTTGATGGCCCCGAGCGGGGCCTGGTATGGAGGACCCCCGCCGAGCCGGAATGGTTGCCGGGGTGCTCAAGAGCCGCCGACTGCGGCACACGGCCACACCTTGACGAAGGACACAGAGGCCCCCGGACGCGACGAAGCCGCCGGCTCGTGCGGTGGGCGCGAGGCGGCGGCTTCGTCGGGCTCAGGGAGTGGGGGCGACTACTCCCACTCGATGGTGCCCGGCGGCTTGCTGGTGACGTCGAGGACGACTCGGTTGACGTCGGCGACCTCGTTGGTGATGCGGGTCGAGATCCTGGCGAGGACCTCGTACGGCAGGCGCGACCAGTCGGCCGTCATGGCGTCCTCGGAGGAGACCGGACGGAGGACGATCGGGTGGCCGTAGGTGCGACCGTCTCCCTGGACGCCCACGGAGCGGACGTCGGCGAGCAGCACGACCGGGCACTGCCAGATCTCGCGGTCGAGACCGGCCGCGGTCAGCTCCTCGCGGGCGATGGCGTCGGCCTCGCGCAGCAGGTCCAGGCGCTCCTTGGTGACCTCGCCGACGATGCGGATGCCGAGGCCGGGGCCGGGGAAGGGCTGGCGCTGGACGATCTCCTCGGGCAGGCCGAGTTCCTGGCCGACCATGCGGACCTCGTCCTTGAAGAGCTGGCGCAGCGGCTCGACGAGCTCGAACTCCAGGTCCTCGGGGAGGCCGCCCACGTTGTGGTGGGACTTGATGTTGGCGGTGCCGGTGCCGCCGCCGGACTCGACGATGTCCGGGTAGAGCGTGCCCTGGACGAGGAACGCGACGTCCTCGCCGGTGCCCGCGGACTCGGCGATGATCTCGGCCTGCGCCTGCTCGAAGACGCGGATGAACTCGCGACCGATGATCTTGCGCTTGGTCTCCGGGTCGGAGACCCCGGCGAGGGCGGCGAGGAAGCGGTCCTGGGCGTCGACGACCTTGAGCTGGACGCCGGTGGCGGCGACGAAGTCCTTCTCGACCTGCTCGGTCTCGTTCTTGCGCATCAGGCCGTGGTCGACGTAGACGCAGGTGAGCTGCGAGCCGATGGCCTTCTGGACGAGCGCGGCGGCCACGGCGGAGTCGACGCCGCCGGAGAGACCGCAGATGGCGCGCTTGGTGCCGACCTGGGCGCGGATGGCCGCGACCTGCTCCTCGATCACGTTGCCCGTGGTCCAGCTGGGCTCGATGCCGGCGCCGCGGTAGAGGAAGTGCTCCAGGATCTGCTGGCCGTGCGTGGAGTGCAGCACCTCGGGGTGGTACTGGACGCCGTAGAGCTTCTTCTCGTCGTTCTCGAAGGCGGCGACGGGCACGACGTCGGTGGACGCGGTGACGGTGAAGCCCTCGGGAGCGGCGGAGCAGGCGTCGCCGTGCGACATCCACACCGACTGCTCGACCGGGGTGCCCTCGAAGAGGGTGGAGCCGGCCTTGGTGACGTGCAGCGGGGTGCGGCCGTACTCGCGGGCGCCGTTGTCGTCGACGGTGCCGCCGAGGGCGGTCGCCATCAGCTGGAAGCCGTAGCACATGCCGAAGACGGGGACGCCGGCCTCGAAGAGGCCGCGGTCGAGGCGCGGGGCGCCTTCCGCGTACACGGAGGACGGGCCGCCGGAGAGGATGATCGCCTTGGGGTTCTTGGCCAGCATCTCGGCCACCGGCATGGTGGACGGGACGATCTCGCTGTAGACCCGGGCCTCACGGACGCGACGGGCGATGAGCTGGGCGTACTGTGCGCCGAAGTCGACAACGAGGACTACGTCCGGGTTGGTGACGTCGGGCGCGGCAGCGGGGGTCACTGATGACACTACGGCGGCCTTCCGGCGGTAGGAGGTGTCCCCGAAAGGGGGGTGCTATCTGCCGATTCTACCGGCGCGCCGGTGGCGCTTTCCGTCTCACCATCCGGGCGGGGTGGGTTCCCGGGGCTCGGCAGGGTCCATACTGGTCCCCATGCGCAAGCTCACGACCTTCGTCTTTACCTATGGCAACCGGCCCACCGGCTGCCATGGTCGTGCTGCTTGAGCAACTGACAAGCGACTTCCCAGGCGCCCCGGGCCGACAGGCCCGGGGCGTTCTGTCGTTTACGGGCCGGGTCGCCCCGGGGCATCCGACAGGGTCCGGCAGCCGCCGGGTCCGCTTCACACCCCAGGAGCCCACCGTGACGCACTCCACCTCCGCCGCCCCCGCCCTCGCCACCGCCTCCACCCCGGAGAAGACCGGTGCCCGCACCGACGAGGCGGCGAAGCTGATCGGCGACGCGCGCGAGCGGATCGACTCGCTCGACGATCGGATCATCGGTCTCATCCAGGAACGGGTGGCGGTCTCGGCCGTGATCCAGGAGGCCCGGATCTCCTCCGGCGGCCGTCGGGTGAACCTGGCGCGCGAGATGGACGTCCTCGGCCACTACCGGGACGCGCTGGGCAAGCCGGGTACGGCCCTCGCGATGACGATGCTGGAGCTGTGCCGGGGGCGCATCTGACCGAGGCCCGCGCCGGGGCGTACGCGAGGAGGAGTGCCCGAGCGAGGGACCGCATCTGAGTTCGGGCCCGCTCTCACCCATACGGCGCGTGACCGGCCCGGAGTCGGCTTCGTTGGTCCGGGTGTCCGTGCCAGCCAGGGGCGGGCCAGCAGGAAACCACGCGTGGCTTCGCTGGGGCGTGTGGCGCACCTCTCCGGTGTGCCGTGGGACCTCGCACCAGCGCTTGTGACCGGGCAGCAGGGGACAGCAGCCCGGTCACCCAAAAGGGCGGTCGGCCCCGAGGACGCTCGGGGTCGGCCGCAACCGGCCCCTCCGGTCGTGGACTCCGCGACCGCCAGCATCCCGGAACCCACCCCGAGCCCCCTTCCCCTGCTTCTCCCCCACACGGCGCACCCCCCGGCGCCGTCCCGTTCGGCGCCGCCGCTGCCCTGATGCCCGGTGCCGATGCCAAGGGCCCCGTGCCGCGCGACCGGAATCGCGCCACGGGGCCCTTCGCCGTACCCCCGGAACGTGACACGCGTCACATGGAAATTCCGTGCAACCGCTACAACCAATCCCCCCGGTCACAGGTCATGTATGCGGCACCACCAAGAACGGAAAGGGCGCTGCACTCGGAGGGGGGTGCAGCGCCCTTTCTTCTGTCGGTGCTTTCTCCCGCGCGGTGCCTTTCCCGTGCGGGCGTCCGGCGGTGCCCGGCGGCCTCACGCCTTCTTCGGCGGCACTGCGGGCATTCCGAGGAACGGCAGCCGCAGGGCGCCGAAGGCTTCGGCCGGGACGGCGGGGGACTTCGGGGCGATCGCCGCGAGACGTACGTACGCACTGCCCTGGCCTGGGCGGATGTCCTCCTCGCCGTTGTTCGGCCAGAAGGACATCGCCCGTTCCGCCTGTGCGGTGATCGTCAAGGACGGGTTGACTCCGAGGTTGGCGGAGACGGCCGCGCCGTCGACGACGGAGATCCCGGGGTGCCCGTAGAGCCGGTGGTACGGGTCGATGACGCCGGACTCGGCGTCGGCGCCGATCGGGCAGCCGCCCAGGAAGTGGGCGGTGAGCGGGGTGCCCATGAGTTCGCCGACGTTGGAGCCGGGGAAGCCGTTGATCTCCTCGGCGAGGAGGGTGGCGGCGCGGGTGGCCTCGGGGATCTGGACCGGGTTCGGGGCGCCGTGCCCCTGGCGGGCGGTGAGCAGGCCCTTTCCGAGACCGCCGGGCTTGCGGTAGGTCGTCAGGGAGTTGTCGAGGGACTGCATGACCAGACCGATGATGGTCCGCTCCGACCAGCGCCGGGTGGAGAGCGAGCGGGCGGCGAGCGTGGGGTGCTTGAGCAGGTTGAGGAGCCAGTTACGGACCCGGTGGGCTCCGTAGGGCACCTGGAGGACGGTCAGGCTGCCCATGGAATTGGAGCCCCGGCCGTATCGCACCGGCTCGATGTGGGTGTGGGCGTCGGGGTGGACCGAGGAGGTGATGGCGACGCCCCGGGTGAAGTCGGCCCGTTCCGTGCCGTGCCGTTCGCGGTAGCGGCGGTCGGTGGTCTGGGCGCCGACGAGACCCTCGGAGTTGGTACGGGTGAGTTCGCCGAGCCTCGGCGATATCCGGGGCAGCAGTCCGCTGTCCTTCATCCGGTGCAGCAGGGTCTGGGTGCCGTACGTGCCGGCGGCGATCACCACCCGGCGGGCGGTGAAGGTACGGCCCTGGCCCTTGCGCCGCCGGTCGGTGGGGAGGGTCCGCACGGCGAAGCCGCCCCGGGAGTCCTCGGTGACGGTGACGACCGTGGTCATCGGGTGGACGGTCGCGCCCGCCGCCTCGGCGAGGTGCAGATAGTTCTCGTTCAGGGTGTTCTTGGCGCCGTGCCGGCAGCCCGTCATGCACTCGCCGCACTCGGTGCAGGCGCGCCGGGTCGGACCGGCGCCGCCGAAGTACGGGTCCGCGACCTCGCCGCCGGGGTTGGCCCGCGCCGTGCCGTCGGCGTCGTCGCCGTCCCCGAAGAAGACGCCGACCGGGGCCATGTGGAAGGTGTCGCCGATGCCCATCGCCTGGGCGGCGGCCTTCAGGTGCACGTCGGAGGGGGTGGTCGTCGGGTTGAGCCGTACGCCGAGCATGCGCTTGGCCTGGTCGTAGTACGGCCGCAGCTCGTCCTGCCAGTCCGTGATGTCCTGCCACTGCGGGTCGTCGAAGAACGGTTTCGGCGGTACGTAGAGGGTGTTCGCGTAGTTGAGGGAGCCGCCGCCGACGCCCGCGCCCGCCAGCACCATGACGTTGCCGAGCAGATGGATGCGCTGGATGCCGTAGAGCCCGAGGGCGGGGGCCCACAGGAAGTTCTTCACGTCCCATGAGTTCTTCGGCAGGGTCGCGCGGGTGAAGCGGCGCCCCGCCTCCAGGACGCCGACCCGGTAGCCCTTCTCGGTGAGCCGGAGGGCGGTGACCGAACCTCCGAAGCCGGAGCCGACGACGAGGACGTCGTAGTCGTACGCGGGGTCGGCGCCGCCGGAGTCGTCGGCACCGCCCGCGCCGTCCGCTGCGCTCGCTCGCTGATTCCGGGCAGGGGGTACCGCGGCCATGGCTCACCTCGTACGGAAGGACGGAAGGACGGAAGGACGGAAAGAGGGGGGGACGGAAGGAACGGGAGCGGAGAAGTGGGGCTGGCGGGGAGGGCGTCAGCGCAGGCGCAGGGCCTTCATCACCTTCAGGGACGTGCTCATGAACGCCGCGTACCGCTCGTCGTCCATGCCGAAGGAGGGCGCGAGCGGGATCAGCCGCTGCTGGGCGATGGTCTGGGCCTCGGTGTACTTGAGGATGCCCTCGGAGCCGTGGCGGCGGCCGAGTCCGGAGTCCTTCATGCCGCCCATCGGGGACTGCACGCTGCCGTAGGCGGGGGCGTATCCCTCGTTGATGTTGACGGTTCCGGTGCGCAGCCGGGCGGCGACGGCGTGGCCCCGGCGCGCGTCCCGCGTCCAGACCGAGGAGTTCAGGCCGTACGGGGTGGCGTTGGCGAGGTCGACGGCTTCGTCCTCGTCGGTGAAGCGGTAGACGGAGACGACGGGGCCGAAGGTCTCCTCGCCGCAGACGGCCATCGGCGCCTCGACGCCGTCGAGGATGGTCGGCTCGTAGAAAAGGGGGCCGATGTCGGGACGGGCGACGCCACCGGCGACGAGCCGGGCGCCCTTGGCGACGGCCTCCTCGACATGCCGGGTGACGGTCTCCAGCTGGCGCTCGCCGACGAGGGAGCCCATGTCCGCCCCGTACGCGAGCGCGTTGCCGAGCCGCATGGCCCTGGTGCGGGCGGCGAACCGGTCGAGGAAGGCGTCGGCGACCGACTCGTGCACGTAGACGCGTTCGATGGAGATGCAGAGCTGGCCGGCGGAAGAGAAGCAGGCGCGGACGGCTCCGGCGGCGGCCTTCTCGACGTCGGCGTCCCGCAGGACGAGCATCGCGTTCTTGCCGCCGAGTTCCAGGGAGACGCCGACGAGCCGGGCGGCGGCGCCCTGGGCGACCTCGCGGCCGGTACGGGTCGAGCCGGTGAAGGAGACGTAGTCGGCGTGCCGGACGACCTCGGGGCCGACGACCGGGCCCTCGCCGAGCACGACCTGGAAGACCCCGGCGGGCAGACCGGCCTCGATGAGCAGGTCACGGGCCCAGAGCGCGGTGAGCGCGGTCTCCGTGTCGGGCTTCATGACGACGGCGTTGCCCGCGACGAAGGCGGGCAGCGCGTCGCCGACCGACAGCTCCAGCGGGTAGTTCCAGGGGGCGATCTGGCCGACGACCCCGCGCGGCTGGCGCAGCTCGGTGACCTTGGTGAGGGTCGGGACGACACCGGTGTGACGCCTGGGGCTCAGATACGCGGGGGCCTTGCGGCCGTAGTGGCGGGCGGCGACGGCCACCGCCTGCACCTCCTCGTGGGCGTGCAGCCGCGCCTTGCCCGTCTCCAGCTGGATGAGGTCGAGGACCTCCGACTGGCGCTGGAGGACGAGGTCGTGGAAGCGCAGGAGGACGGCGGCGCGGGCCCTGACCGGGGTGGCGGCCCAGACGGACTGGGCGGCACGCGCGCGTGTGAAGGCCTCGGCGACGTCCTCGGGGGTCGCCTCGGGCAGCTCCGCGAGCCGCGCCCCGGTGAAGGGGGTGTGGTTGGCGGTCCGCCCGGAACCGACGACGCCCTGGATGAGCCGGGCGATCACCTCGGGCGTCACGACGTCGGCGGCGGTACGCGCACCGGCGGGCACGGGCGCGACCGGGTTGGTGGCCCCGGCGGGGAGGGGGGCTCCGGCCCGCGCGGCGGAGGCGCCTTCTGCCTTCGCGGCGGAGGCGTCACCGGCCTGCGTGGTGGAGGCGTCGGGAACCGAAGGGGTGGCGGGGGCCTGCGAGTCCGTCATGAGGGCGAGCGTAGGCCGCGTTCCGCCCTTTGGGTACCCGTCGGTAACGCGTTTTCACCGGGCATGCACATTACGCCAGCGATCGCTGGCACATAAGGCCTGATCAGGGGGTTGGGGCGACGGAGAGGCCGAGTGGAGATTTTCCGGCGCTCACTCGTCCACCCTCCCGGCACGCGGCGGAGGCTTCCCGGCGTCCACTCCCCCGGCGCACGGCACGGCTTCTCCGGCGCTCACTCCCCCGGCGCGCGCCAGTGCTGGAGGACCACGTCGAACTGCTCCCGGGTGGTCTGCCAGCCGGACTCGGGCGAGGACATGTAGAGGGCGTACTCCGTGCCGTCGTCCGCGTAGTACATCTGGTCGATCGCGTGCCGGGGGCCGGGGAAGTTCTTCTTCTCCATCCAGGTGAACTCCCACAGGCAGGAGCGCACCTTGTCACGGTAGGCCGTCTGTACGAGCTTGACCCGGGAGTAGTCCATCCGCTTCCGCAGGGCGCCCTCCAGATCGAGCGCGTGCGCGTACGGGTTCTCGAAGTCGGGGCTGCGGTCGATGCTGATCCGGATGCGGTGGCGGCCGTTGTCCGGCGTGTAGTCGATCTGGTCGCCCTCCTTCTGGCGCTTCCAACCGTCCGGTACGACGAGGCTGAAGCCCTCCGGGTCCTCGACGCGGTGCCAGCCGGCCGGGATGTCGCTCTCCTTGTCCCGGGGGGCCGGGGTGACGGGAGTGGCGGTGGCCTCGGTGGGGACGACCGGGGGCGCGGGGGCGGACGTCGTGACCCGGCCGCCCTGGTCGCGCCGGTCGGCGGTCGTGTGGTTCATCGCGACGAAGACGGCGCCGCCCGCGACGAGCCCGGCGAGCACCGCCGCCAGCACGACGATCCGCCAACGGGCCCACCCGGAGACGGCCTGGGGTGCCGGGGGTGCCTGAGACGCCTGGGACACCTGGGGCGGCTGCGGCCACTGGGCGGTGGGGGCAGGGGTGGGGGCAGGGGCGGAATCCGTGGTGGGCACGGGGGTGAGCGCCGGAGTATGCGCCGGGTTGTGCGCCGCAGCTGCCGTCCGGTCACCGCCCGGCGCGTCCGGCGTACCGGGCCCGTCCGCATCCGGGCCCGGCTCTCCGCCGCCGGTCCGATGGTCGGACCAGTCATCACCGTGCCCGTCGGCCCGGTCCGGAGTTCGTACGTCGAACCGGCCCGGGTCGCGTGCGTCGGACCGGTCCGACGCCCGTCCGCCGTCCAGGTCCTCCCTGGCCACCCGCTGCGTCGGTACGTACGCCTGGGCCGCCTCCGGCCTCCGGCCCTCCATCGCGTCGAGCAGCATCCGCTCGGCCTCGTCCGCGTGGGGCCGCTGCGCGGGGTCCTTGCGCAGCAGGGCCACGATGACGGGGGCCAGCGGGCCCGCCTTCTCCGGGTGCGGCGGTTCCTCGGTGACCACCGCCTGCATGGTGCTGATCGGTGACGTACGGCGGAACGGGGAGGTGCCTTCCACGGCCGTGTACAGGGTGGCGCCGAGGGACCACAGGTCGGAGGCGGGTCCCGGATCGCCGCCCTTCACCCGTTCGGGAGCGAGATAGTCGATCGATCCGACGAGTTCACCGGTACGGGTGATCGTCGAGTCCCCCTCGATGGCCGCGATCCCGAAATCGGTGATCAGGACGCGTCCGTCGCGCGCGAGGAGGACGTTTCCCGGCTTGACGTCCCGGTGCAGCACCCCGGCGGCGTGCGCGGCGCGCAGCGCGCCGACGACGTGCAGCCCGATCCTGGCCGCCTCGCGGGGCTCGATCGTGCCCGTCTCCTTCGCGGCGTCGGCGAGCGAGGGCCCGTCGACGTACTGCATCACGATCCACGGCCGGGCGTCGTGTTCCAGGACGTCATGGACCGTCACCACGCCCGGGTGGGTGATCCGCGCGGCGGCCCGCGCCTCCTTCTGCGTCCGGGCGTGCAGCACCAGCCGGTCGGCCTCGGCCGCGAAGCGACCCGCCGTCAGCTCCTTCACCGCCACCACACGGTGCAGCACCTCGTCGTGCGCGCGCCAGACCTTGCCCATGCCGCCGCGACCGATGGACTCGCCCAGCCGGTAACGACCGGCGAGCAGCAGTCCCTCGCCTGTGCTCTGAGAATGTTCCACGTGTCCCCGCCCGTTCCTTCGGATGCCAGGTTACGGAGGGGGGTAAGGGCGGCGGAACCTCGGGGCTGCCATAGGAACAGCACTGTGACCGTAGGTGTTTGGCCGGTTTCGGGACCGCGCACGCGTCGGCGGCGGCCCCGGGCCCGCTCAGCGTCCCGGGCGGAACGCCTTCGTGGCCTCGTCGTGGATCTCGGAGACCTTGTCGCGGTCGGCGTTGGGCCCGATCACCTGGACGACGTAGTACCGACCGCCGTCGATCAGGGCGAGGTTGCGGACGAACACCTCGCGGCCCGAACCGTCCAGCCACCAGTAGCTTCCGGTGGCCGTCGCCGTCCTGCCGATGTCGACCCGGCGCGTCTTCTCCGCCCCCGACCAGCTGGAAGCCCGCCACGGGTCCAGCTCCCGCTCCTTGGAGTTCTGGTACTCCAGCGGGTCGGAGCCGTTCCCCCGGACGGCGTCCCGGCCGGGTACGACGATCATCGTGAAATCGCCTCCGGTGTAGCGGACTTGCCCGGCGTCGTTGATAGGACTGCGTCGCCAGCCGTTCGGCACCCCGATCCGGAAGCCCTCCGGGTCCTGCCGCGCGGTGTACCCGGCGGCGAGCGCGGGACCCGACGAGGCCGCCGGGGGCGGGGTGGTGGTGCGGGGCGCGGTCGGGCGCGCCGTGGTCTCCGAGGGCGCGCCGGAGCCCGGCTCCTGGCCCTCGGCGGCCGGTGTGGAACCTGCGGGGGCGGAGCCTGCGGCCGTGGGTCCCGCCGTCGGGCCGGGCTCCTTCTCGTCGCCCGGCATGAACAGGACGGCGTACGCGACGGCGCCGCCGAGCAGCAGGAAGACGAGGACGAGGACCGTACGGCCGAGGGAACGCGGGGAGTCGGACGCGCCGCCCCGCACCCTGGCCTTGCGCGCGGTACGGAGCGCCCGGGGGGCGCGCTGCGGGATCTCCTCGTCGAAATCCTGGTGGAAGTCCTGGGGGACGTCCCGGTGGAAGTTCTGCGGGGACTCCTGGTGGAAGCCTCGGGGGAAACCCTGAGGAGAGGCTCCGCCGTACTCCTGCCGTACGTCCGGACGGGTCTCCCGCCACGCGTCCTGGCGGGTGTCCTGGCGTAT
The DNA here is from genome assembly GCF_014596525.1 of Streptomyces sp. CBMA291. GTDB lineage: Bacteria > Actinomycetota > Actinomycetes > Streptomycetales > Streptomycetaceae > Streptomyces. The sequence continues at coordinate 105,495 of NZ_MSJP01000067.1, read as the reverse complement.
CTCCGGGCGGGCGTCGCTGCGGTGGCCGTCGCGAGGACCGTCCCGGAGGTCGTCCCCGCCGTCCCCGCCGTCGTCACGGAAGTCGTCCCGGAAATCGTCGTGGTAGTCGTCCCGGTAGTCGTCCTGGGGGCTCTGGTCGTCCTGGGGTCTCTGGCCGAAGTTCTCGTGCGCCGCCCGGCGCGGCTCATCGCGGGTGCCGCCCCGGGGGGCGGTCAGGGCGGGGTCCGGGCCGAACTCCTCGTGGAGACCGGTCCGTCCGTGGTCGTCGAAGCCACCGCCCGGCTGCCCGTATCCGGCTCCCGGGTGATCGGTCCCGGCCTCGGTCTCCGGCGGGAACCCGTCCTCGCCCGAGAACGGCAGGCGCGGCTCCTTGCCCCGCTTGTAGCGGTGGCGGCCCGCTCCGATGCCCCCGCGCCGCCGGCGCACCAGCTCGCCGCGCCGGCGCACGATCGGCAGCCGTCCCTCTTCGAGCGGCGGCGGCGGTACGGCTCCGGCGCCCGTCTCCGGCTCGGGGGCCGAGCGCACCAGGGAGCGCAGCCAGCCCCGCAGCTCCTCGAAGTCGGGCCGCTCGGTCGGGTCCTGACGCAGCAGGGACTCGACGACCGGGCGCAGCGGGCCGCACTCCTCCGCGAAGGCGGGCGGCTCGGCGCAGACCAGCTGGACCAGTTCGGCCGCGTTGTCCTCGGGGTAGGGCGCGTGTCCCTGGACGGCCCGGTAGAGAAGGGCGCCCAGGGCCCACAGGTCGGTGGCGGGACCGATCGGCGGGGCGAGTCGCCAGTTCTCGTGGACGGGACCCGCCTGCTCGGGCGCCCAGCGCTCGGTGACGGCGCCGACGACCGCGATCCGGGTCTGCCGGGCGCGCTCGGCGGCGAGCCGGGTGGCGGGGCCCCGGTACGCCTCCACGGGCTCCCCGCCCGCGGCGTCGGGCCCGACGCCGACGGGGACCGGGAAACGCTCCTGGGCCGGGCGCCGGTCGGGGCCCGGGGTCGCGGCGGTGTACCCGGCGGGCAGCGCGGGGAGGCCCGAACCGGGCAGCGCGGGGCCCCGGCTTCCCCCGGCGGGAATCGGTCCCGAGCCGTCCCGGGAACTGTGCGGGCCGTCGCTCCAGTTGCCCGCAAGCATCACGCGCGGCGGCGGTCCGGTGCGCGGGCCGCCGTCGCCGTACGGCTCGTCGCCGTCGTCATCGTCGCCGTCGTCGGCCTCGTCCGCCACCTTCGCCCACCACTGCGGCTCGGGCGAACCGACCGCCTGGGCAGTGGGCGGCGGGGGCGGCGCGGGCGGTTCCTGCGGCGCGGGGCGCTGGACGGGGAGCGCGCCGGTCTCGCCGAGCGCGGCGGCTGCGCGCGCTCCGGCGCGGTAGGCGGCGATGGCCCCGGCCCGAGCCGCCCGTACGTCCGCCGTCGGCGGCGCGGGTACGGGGCCCGACGGGGCGGAGGGTGCCGCGCCCGCTTTCCCGTAGGGGTCGGAGCCGTAGGAGCCGGGGGTGGCGCCGTAGGGGGAGGCGGAGTCGTCGGGACCGAAACCGGAGGCGTACGTCCGCTGCCGTGGCGTCAGCGGGTCGGCATCCGAACCGTCTTCGGCTTCGTGGGCGGCGGTGTCGTAGCCGGTGTCGCCGTCGCCGTCGTGCATGCCGTCGGTGTCGCGGGGGTCGCGGGTGCCACGGGTATCGGCCTCGGCATGGGCGTCGCCGAAGGCGGTCTCGGGACCGACCCCCTGACCGGTACCGGTCCCGTAGGGGTCGCCCTCCTCGTAGGAGTCGGCCTTCCCGTAGGGGTCACCCTTCCCGTAGGGCGGGTCCGTCTCGTGGGGGTCGTCGGTGAAGGGATCGTCGTACGGGTCTCCGTACGGGGCCGGGGCCAGGGTCCCGTAGGGGGTCGGGGTCCCGTAGGGGGCGGGACTGTGGGCGGCGGGGACGGGCCCCGGCTCCCCGGTCCCGTCCACCCCGTAGGGGACCGGCCAGTCGGTCTCCTCGTGGATCTCCGCCTCGTACAGCCCGGGGGCGTACTCCACGGACTCGTCCTCGATGCCGTACGCCCCGCCGCCGGACCCGCCCGAGGCACGCCCCTCGGCGCCGTACGACTCCTCGCCGTATGCCTCTTCGCCGTACGCCTCGACGTACCCCTTCCCGCTCTCCTCCTCGGAGTCGTACTCCCCGCCGAACCCCTCCGGGTCGTCGTCAGGGTCCGAGTCCACGTCCGCATCGGCATCCACGTCCGCATCGGCATCCGCGTCCGTGTGGTCCCAGGCCTCGGGTGTGGGCTCGTCGGCCGGGGTGTGCCAGCCCGAGCCGTGCGGTTCCGGGTCCCCTTCCGGTACCGGCGCGTAGCCGCAGAGGGCCTCCTCCGCCGCGCCGACCGCGAGGCCCGAGAGGACCACACGGCCGTCCTCGCAGACGAGTACCGTCCGGGCGGTGATGTTCCGGTGCACCCAGCCGTGGGTGTGCAGCGCGCGCAGGGCGGTGAGGACGTCGGCGCCGATCTCGGCGGCCCGGTACGGGCTGAGGGGACGCTCGGCGAGGAGCGCGGAGAGCGGGCGGGCCGCGACGCGTTCGCTCACTATCCACAGCGAACCGGCCTCCGCGAAGACGTCGAAGACCTGGTCGAGCAGCGGATGGTCGGGGATCTGCGCGGCCGCCTGGGCCGCCTCGATCGCCCGCCGCACCACGGGCTCGGCGGGTCGGCGGGTCGCCCGGCCCGCCCCGGAACGCGCCCCGGCGGGCCCGTCCTCGCCGTCGAGCACCTCGGCGTCCACGAACTCGGGCAGCGGCACCTGGCGGACCAGGACCTCCTGCCCGCTGTAGGTGTCGAAGGCACGCGTCTCGGCCAGCGCGAAGGCGTCGGCCGGCACGTCCTCGCCCGTCGGCGGCAGCGGCAGGCGGTAGCGGTCCGCCAACACCCTTCCCGCGTAGTCGTCCACGACGCCTCCCCACGCGCGCACGCTGTGTCCCCCGTGGACCTTCGGACCCCCGGTGGTCGTGCGGGATCGGGCGGGTCCGACGCTTCCGGTCCGGACCGTCCGGTCGACGACTCTGTCCGACGTCGTACGGTCCTCGAACTCTCACGATACGTGGGAGTGGTCAGTCCTTGGGGCTGAACGTCGCGAACGCGGTCTCCCGGAGGGTCCGGCACTCCGCGCCGTCCCACTCGTCCGCCTTGCAGGTGATCATGATCGAGTAGCCGTGGCGCGCGTCCGCCTTGAAGCCCCGGTTGAGGACGTGGACCCGCATGTCCTGCTGGGTGCGCTCGAACTCCCAGTCGGCGACGGTCGGATAGCCCTTGTACGAGACCGTGTTGATGCCGATGTGCCGGTAGCCCTTGCTGGTGGCGGCCACGCCGACCTTGGCCAGCTCCCAGGCACTGGCCGCGTCGTCCTTGGGGCTGCCGTTGAAGTCGACCTGGACGCGCGGGAATCCGCCGCTCTCGCTGAAGATCCCGCCGCCGCCGTACCCCGGTATGGAGCGCATCCGGAAGGACTCGGGCATTCCCATGCTGAAGTGGAAGCGGTCGTTGACGACGAGGGTGTAACCGGCGGGGAGCTGCGCGGACGGGCCGCCGGTGCTCCCCGAGGGGGTGGCGCTGGTGCCGGTCGAGCCGTCCGGGGTGCCGGGGGTTCCCGTCGTTCCCGTGGTGCCGGTCGAGCCGTCGGTGCCGGTGCCGGGCTGCGCGCCGCCCTGCTGGTCGGGGGTGCCGGGCTGCCCGCCGGAACCGCCGGAACCGTCGCCGCCCGCCGTGGCTCCGGCGGAGGCGGTGGTGCCGCCGTTCCCCTTGGCCTGGTTGTCGTCGTCACCGCCGCCGAGGGCGACGTAGAGGATCGTGCCGAGCAGGGCGAGCACCACGACGGCGGCGATGATCACCAGCGTGCGGCGCGGGACGACATCGGTGAGCGGCGCGCGCGCCGGGGCGGGCGGGCGGCCCGCGCCGTGCGTCCGCGCGGAGTTCACCGCCGTGTTCGGGTGCGGCACCGCAGCGGGGGCCACCACCGGAGGACGGCTCGTCCGGGCTCCGGCGGGTGCCTGGCGCATGGGCTCGGGGGCGCTCCTCGGCCGGTCGGCGGGCGCGCCGGGCGTCCTGCCCCGGCCGGCCGCCGCCGTCCTCGGCTCGGGGCCGGGCGGCAGCGGTACGACCCTGGTGACCTCGGGCGACGCCTCGGCCACCGGGTCGGGGGCGTCGAGCACCGCGCGCAGCAGCACCCGCGCGCCCGCGTCGTCGAGCCGCTGGGCGGGGTCCTTGGCGAGGAGGCCGTAGATGACCTTCTCAAGACCCGGGCCCGCGTTCTTCGGCGGGTCGACCGGCTCGGTCATCACCGCCGTGAGGGTGGCGATGGCGGAGCCCTTGTCGTACGGCGGGCTGCCTTCGATCGCCGCGTAGATCAGTCCGCCGAGCGACCACATGTCGGCGGCGGGGCCCGGCTTGTGGCCTCGGGCTCGCTCCGGTGAGATGTACGAGGGGGCGCCGACGAGCATGCCGGTGGAGGTGATCGAGGGGTCGCCCTCGACCTGGGCGATGCCGAAGTCCGTGAGGACGACCCGGCCGTCCTCGGCGATCAGTACGTTGGACGGCTTCACGTCGCGGTGCAGGATGCCCTCGCGGTGGGCCGAGCGCAGCACGTCGAGAATGGCGAGGCCGACCTCGGCGGCGCGCCGGGGCGTGAGGGTGCCGTCCTCGCGTACGGCGTCCGCGAGGGACTTGCCCTCGATCAGCTCCATGACGATCCATGGACGGTCGTCCTCGTCGACGACGTCGTACACGGTCACGGCGCCGTTGTTGCGGACGCGGGCGATGGCCTTCGCCTCGCGCAGGGTCCGGGTGATGAGGCGTCGCTTCTCGTCCTCGTCGATGCTGCTGGGGAAGCGGAGTTCCTTGACGGCGACGGTACGGCCGAGGGTCTCGTCGACCGCGCGCCACACCGTGCCCATGCCGCCGCGCCCGAGGACCACGCCGAGGCGGTAGCGGCCCGCGAGGAGCCTGCCCTCGCCCGCCGGGTCCTTGCGCGTACGGTCGGCGCCGCGCGTGGTGCCGGTGGCCGTCGCGGACCGACGGTCGCTCGCGCCGTCGCCGTCCCCCGCGCCGAACCCGGCGGACCCGGTCGACGGCTCGGTGCCCCGCAGTCGTCCTGCCGTGGAGGGCTCCTGACCGTTCTTCACCACGGAAACACGAGCCTCGCCGGAATCGAGAGCACCACGGGAGCCGTGGGAGCCGCGCGGGTCGTTCGCGCCACGCGAATCACCTGAATCACGCGGGGCGTCCGCGCCGCGCGAATCACCCGAATCACCCAGGTCACGCGGGTCACCTGAGCCGCCCGGACCGGCGCCCTCGCGCGACCCGACCGCCTCCGACGCCCCGTCCGTCCCGTCCGGATCGTCCGAGCCATCCGGCTCGTCCGCCCCGTTCGCCGTGGCCTTCGGGTCCACCGTGTCCGCCGTCTCCGCCGTGTCCGGACCGCGCGAACCGCTCGAACCGCCCGCCGCGCGGGAGGCGTCGGCCTCGCCGTCGGTCGCGGCCCCGGCGGCGTCCCGCCCGGGGTCCTTCGCCGTGTTCCGCGACTGCTCCGCCTCCGACATGCGTCCCCTCTGCGATCCCTGATCTTCGCCGCGTCTGCCGCTTCCCGCGCGATGCGGTAACCCGCCCTGGAAGAGAGCCCATTGTCCCTCACCTCAGGAAGGACGGCGCCCCCGGGTCCGTACTCCGGGAAGACGGCACCCACGCATACCCACAGGGTTCCCATCGGAACAGGACGACCCGGACGTCCCGTCAGATCGGCACTATGTCGGGCGCTCCGAGCCGTGCCGCGTCCGCCGTCAGGTCGTCGGGCTGCCGCTGCGATTCCCGCTCGGCCTCGACCCGCTTCTCGTAGTGCTCGACTTCCTTCTCCACCTGGTGCTCGTCCCAGCCGAGGACGGGTGCCATCAGTGCGGCGCACTCGCGGGCGCTGCGCGTGCCCCGGTCGAAGGTCTCGATGGAGATCCTGGTCCGGCGGGTGAGGACGTCGTCGAGGTGGCGGGCGCCCTCGTGGGAGGCGGCGTAGACGATCTCGGCGCGGAGGTAGTCGTCGGCCGCCGCCAGCGGTGCGCCGAGCGAGGGGTCCCCGGCGATCAGTTCGAGGACCTGCTCCGCGAGGGAGCCGTAGCGGTCGAGGAGGTGCTCGATCCGGACGACGTGCAGGCCGGTGCGGGCGGCGATCCTGGCCCGCGCGTTCCACAGGGCCCGGTAGCCCTCGGCGCCGAGGAGCGGGGTGTCCTCGGTGACGCAGGGCGCGACGCGCTGGTCGAGACCGTGCACGGCCTCGTCGACGGCGTCCTTCGCCATGACCCGGTAGGTCGTGTACTTGCCGCCCGCCACGACGACGAGGCCGGGCACCGGGTGGGCGACGGTGTGCTCGCGGGAGAGCTTGCTCGTGGCGTCCGACTCCCCGGCGAGCAGGGGCCGCAGTCCCGCGTAGACCCCCTCGACGTCGTCCCGGGTGAGCGGGGTGGCGAGCACCCCGTTCACATGCTCAAGGAGGTAGTCGATGTCGGCGCTCGACGCGGCGGGGTGCGCCTTGTCGAGATCCCAGTCGGTGTCGGTCGTGCCGATGATCCAGTGCCGGCCCCAGGGGATCACGAAGAGCACGGACTTCTCCGTGCGCAGGATGAGCCCGGTGGTCGAGTGGATGCGGTCCTTGGGGACGACGAGGTGGATGCCCTTGGAGGCGCGGACGTGGAACTGGCCGCGCTCGCCGATGAGGGCCTGGGTGTCGTCGGTCCACACCCCGGTGGCGTTGACGATCTGCCGGGCCCGGATCTCGTACGTGCTCCCGGCCTCGACGTCCTGGACGCGGGCGCCGACGACCCGCTCACCCTCGCGCAGGAAGCCGGTGACCCGGGCCCGGCTCGCGGCCCTGGCCCCGTAGGAGGCGGCGGTGCGCACGAGGGTGGTGACGAAGCGGGCGTCGTCCATCTGGGCGTCGTAGTACTGGAGGGCGCCGACGAGCGCGTCCTTGCGGAGGCAGGGGGCGACCCTGAGGGCGCCGCGCCGGGAGAGGTGCCGGTGCGCGGGGAGGCCCCGGCCGTGGCCCGAGGAGAGCGACATCGCGTCGTACAGGGCGACGCCGGAGCCCGCGTAGAACCGCTCCCAGCCCTTGTGCTGGAGGGGGTAGAGGAAGGGGACCGGCTTCACCAGGTGGGGGGCGAGGCGCTCCAGGAGGAGGCCGCGCTCCTTGAGGGCCTCCCGCACGAGGGCGAAGTCCAGCATCTCCAGGTAGCGCAGTCCGCCGTGGATGAGCTTGCTGGAGCGGCTGGAGGTGCCGGAGGCCCAGTCGCGGGCCTCGACGATGCCGGTGGAGAGCCCTCGCGTCACCGCGTCCAGTGCGATCCCGGCGCCGACCACTCCGGCGCCGACGACCAGTACGTCCAGCTCGTGCTCCGCCATGGCCGCGAGCGCCTCGGCGCGCTCGGCGGGTCCCAGTGTCGCTGTCCTCACGGCTGCCGCCTTCCCGTCGTCCCGTCGCTTCCGGTGTCCTTCGTGCCTTCGTCTCCGCCGTCCCCGCCCGGCATGGGCCGGGACCGTCCGGCCCTCGTACGGATCCGCCGACCGCCTGGCCCGCAGGGGCCGGGACCGCCCGGTCTCCGCAGGCCAGGACCGTCCGGGCGCCGGGGGCCGGGGCCTCTCGGTCCGATGCGAGCCGGGCCCCCGCGGTCCGGCTCACAGATTGATTCTGTCCCGCCCCGGCGACTTCAGCCACCGCCTCGTCGCCGGCCTGTGGATAACACCCGACGCTCCACGACCTTCCAATACGACATATCGGTCATATTTACGCCTAGTCTGACATCGCGCCGACCCGTTCTGTCCACCGGGCTTGCGCGAAGCGTCACCACCGGCTATCGGGAAGGACGGCCCACCCCATGCCCGCAGATCTCGCCGTCATCGGCCTCGGCCACCACGGCCTCCCCCTCGCGCGGGCCGCCGCCGCCGCGGGCATCGACACCATCGGCTTCGACTCCGACCCCCGGCCCGTCGCCGAGCTGGCCGGGGGCCGCGCGCCCGCCGACGGCTCCCTCACCGGCCCCGAGGTCCGCCGGATGCTCGCGGGAGGTTTCCGGCCCACCACCGACCCCGCCGAACTCGGCCGGGTCCGTACCGCCGTCCTCTGCGTCCCCACCCCCCTCGGCCCCGACCGCGCGCTCGACCTCACCGGCCTCTCCTCGGCCGCCCGCGCGCTCGCCGCCCGGCTCCGCCCGCGTACCACCGTCCTCCTGGAGTCGCCCGTCCCGCCGGGCACCACCGAGGGCCTGCTCCGGGAACTCCTCGAAGCGGGCTCCGGCCTGCGCGCGGGCCGCGACTTCCACCTCGCGTACTCCCCCGGCAGGCTCGACCCCGGCAACCGCGTCCACGGCCTCTCCGGCACCCCCAAGGTCATCGGCGGCCTCACCCCGGCCTGCACCGAAGCGGCCGCCGCCTTCTACGGACGGCTCACGGAGAAGGTGGTACGCGCGCGTGGACCGCGCGAGGCGGAGACCGTCAAGCTCCTGGAGACCAACTTCCGGCACGTCAACATCGCCCTCGTCAACGAGATGGCGGTGCTCTGCCACGAACTCGGCGTGGACCTGTGGGACGTCATCCGCTGCGCCGAGACCAAGCCCTTCGGCTTCCAGGCCTTCCGGCCGGGCCCCGGCGTCGGCGGCCACGGCGCCCCCGTCGACACCGTCGGCGCCCACCGTCCGCTCCGCCTGGTGGAACTCGCCGGACAGGTCAACGAACGCATGCCCCAGTACGTCGTACAGCGCGCCGCCGCACTGCTCAACGAGCACGGCAAGTCGGCGCGGGGAGCCAGGGTCCTGCTCCTGGGCGTCACGTACAAACCCGATCTCCCCGACCGGCAGGGCTCCCCCGCCGACGAGATCGCCCGCCGGCTGATGGATCTGGGCGCGACCGTCGGCTACCACGACCCGTACGTCCCCGACTGGCGCGTCCGCGAGCTGCCCGTCCCCCGTGTGGACTCGCTCTACGAGGCCGCCGCCCACGCCGACCTGACCGTGCTGCTCCAGCACCACCGCACGTACGACCTGCAAGGTCTCTCGGTGAAGGCGCAGCTCCTCCTCGACACCCGGGGCGCCACCCCGACGGGCGCGGCCCACCGGCTGTGAACGGCGGAAGGCCCCGCACCACCCGGGTGCGGGGCCTTCCGGTACGTCCGGGGAAGCGTCAGCGCTTGTGCTGGGCCTCGCCGACGGTGACCTCGACGCGCTGGAACTCCTTCAGCTCGCTGTAGCCCGTGGTGGCCATCGCGCGGCGCAGGGCGCCGAAGAAGTTCATCGAGCCGTCCGGGGTGTGCGACGGGCCCGCGAGGATCTCCTCGGTGGTGCCGACGATGCCCAGGTCCACCAGCTTGCCGCGCGGCACGTCCTCGTGGACGGCCTCCATGCCCCAGTGGTGGCCCTTGCCGGGCGCGTCCGTGGCACGGGCGAGCGGGGAGCCGATCATGACCGCGTCGGCGCCGCAGGCGATCGCCTTCGGCAGGTCGCCGGACCAGCCGACCCCGCCGTCCGCGATGACGTGCACGTACCGGCCGCCGGACTCGTCCATGTAGTCCCGGCGGGCGGCGGCCACGTCGGCGACGGCGGTCGCCATCGGGACCTGGATGCCCAGGACGTTACGGGTGGTGTGGGCGGCGCCGCCGCCGAAGCCGACGAGGACACCCGCCGCGCCGGTGCGCATCAGGTGCAGGGCGGCGGTGTACGTGGCGCAGCCGCCGACGATGACCGGGACGTCCAGCTCGTAGATGAACTGCTTCAGGTTCAGCGGCTCGGCCGCGCCGGAGACGTGCTCGGCGGAGACCGTCGTGCCCCGGATGACGAAGAGGTCGACGCCCGCGTCGACGACCGCCTTGGAGAACTGGGCGGTGCGCTGCGGGGAGAGCGCGGCGGCGGTGACGACACCGGAGTCGCGCACCTCCTTGATGCGCTGCCCGATCAGCTCCTCCTTGATCGGAGCGGCGTAGATCTCCTGCAAACGGCGGGTCGCGGTCGCCTCGTCCAGCTCGGCGATCTCGTCGAGCAGCGGCTGCGGGTCCTCGTACCGGGTCCAGAGACCCTCCAGGTTGAGCACGCCCAGGCCGCCCAGCTCGCCGATGCGGATGGCGGTCTGCGGCGAGACGACCGAGTCCATCGGAGCGGCCAGGAACGGCAGCTCGAAACGGTAGGCGTCGATCTGCCAGGCAATCGAGACCTCCTTCGGGTCCCGGGTGCGCCGGCTCGGCACGACGGCGATGTCGTCGAACGCGTACGCCCGGCGGCCGCGCTTGCCGCGCCCGATCTCGATCTCAGTCACGATGTGTGGCCTTTCCCTCTACGTCTGCGCGTACCAGTATCCCCGACACAAGCGTGGGGGGCGGTTCCGGGTTGTCCCGGAACCGCCCCCTACGCGTCGCGCTCTGTTACTTCCTGCTGTAGTTCGGTGCTTCGACCGTCATCTGGATGTCGTGCGGGTGGCTCTCCTTGAGGCCCGCGGACGTGATCCGGACGAACCGGCCGTTCGACTGAAGCTCCGGCACCGTGCGGCCGCCGACGTAGAACATCGACTGGCGCAGACCGCCCACCAGCTGGTGGACGACGGCGGCGAGGGGGCCCCGGTAGGGCACCTGGCCCTCGATGCCCTCGGGCACGAGCTTCTCGTCGGAGGCGACGCCCTCCTGGAAGTAGCGGTCCTTCGAGAAGGAGCGCTGCTCGCCGCGGGTCTGCATGGCGCCGAGCGAGCCCATGCCCCGGTACGACTTGAACTGCTTGCCGTTGATGAAGAGCAGCTCGCCCGGGGACTCCTCGCAGCCCGCGAGGAGCGAGCCCAGCATCACGGTGTCGGCACCGGCCACGAGGGCCTTGGCGATGTCGCCGGAGTACTGGAGGCCGCCGTCGCCGATGACCGGGACCCCGGCCGCCTTGGCGGCGAGGGAGGCCTCGTAGATCGCGGTGACCTGCGGGACGCCGATGCCGGCGACGACACGGGTGGTGCAGATGGAGCCGGGGCCCACGCCGACCTTGATGCCGTCGACACCGGCGTCGATCAGGGCCTGGGCGCCGTCGCGGGTGGCGATGTTGCCGCCGATGACGTCGACCGAGGAGTTCGACTTGATCTTGGCGACCATGTCGCCGACCAGCCGGGAGTGGCCATGGGCGGTGTCGACGACGATGAAGTCGACGCCCGCCTCGATCAGGGCCTGGGCACGCTCGTACGCGTCACCGGCGACGCCGACGGCCGCGCCGACGAGCAGGCGGCCTTCCTTGTCCTTGGCGGCGTTCGGGTACTTCTCGGCCTTGACGAAGTCCTTGACGGTGATGAGGCCCTTGAGGAGGCCCGCCTCGTCGACCAGCGGCAGCTTCTCGATCTTGTGGCGGCGGAGCAGCTCCATCGCCTCCACGCCGGAGATGCCGACCTTGCCGGTGACCAGCGGCATCGGGGTCATGACCTCGCGCACCTGGCGGCTGCGGTCCGACTCGAAGGCCATGTCACGGTTGGTGACGATGCCGAGGAGCCGGCCGGCCGGGTCGGTGACCGGGACGCCGCTGATGCGGAACTTGGCGCAGATCGCGTCGGCTTCGGCGAGCGTGGCTTCCGGGTGGACCGTGATCGGGTCGGTCACCATGCCGGACTCGGAGCGCTTCACCAGGTCGACCTGGTTGGCCTGGTCGGCGATGGAGAGGTTGCGGTGCAGGACACCGACACCGCCCTGGCGCGCCATGGCGATCGCCATCCGGGACTCGGTGACCTTGTCCATCGCGGCGGAGAGCAGCGGGATGTTCACCCGCACGTTCTTCGAGATGTACGAGGCGGTGTCGATCTGATCGGGAGCCATGTCGGACGCGCCCGGCAGGAGCAGCACGTCGTCGTAGGTCAGCCCGAGTGTCGCGAATTTCTCGGGCACTCCGTCGACGTTTGCAGTCATGACACCTTCCCCAACATGGCCTTGATCGGTGCGGATGTCCATGCTAACGGCCTGGAGCGGCGTCTCATTCCACGTTCAAGATCAGCCGCGGGCTTTGGACGTTCCCACGTGTACGAAAGGGCCGGGATCGCTCCGCGGCTCTTACTCCCAGGCTACTGCTCCGCCAGCGCTCGCAGTCGGCTGAGAGCGCGGTGCTGGGCGACCCGGACCGCCCCCGGGGACATGCCGAGCATCTGCCCGGTCTCCTCGGCGGTCAGTCCGACGGCGACCCGCAGCACGAGCAGTTCGCGCTGGTTCTCCGGGAGGTTGGCCAGCAGCTTCTTGGCCCAGGCGGCGTCGCTGCTGAGCAGTGCGCGCTCCTCGGGGCCGAGGGAGTCGTCGGGGCGCTCGGGCATCTCGTCGGAGGGCACGGCGGTGGACCCCGGGTGCCGCATGGCGGCCCGCTGGAGGTCGGCGACCTTGTGTCCCGCGATGGCGAAGACGAACGCCTCGAAGGGTCTGCCGGTGTCCTTGTAGCGCGGCAGCGCCATCAGGACGGCGACGCAGACCTCCTGGGCCAGGTCCTCTACGAAGTGTCGGGCATCACCCGGAAGCCGGCTGAGGCGGGTGCGGCAGTACCGCAGGGCGAGCGGATGCACGCGCGCGAGCAGGTCGTGCGTGGCTTGCGCGTCGCCCTCGACCGCACGGCGCACGAGCGCGCCGATCTCCCCTTGCCCGGCGGGCACGGGGGAACCCGCGGTGTCTTCGTCGCGCATCGCTCCATGGTGCCCCGACGCTTCCGCGTCCGCGGCACCGCGTCCGTAGTTGTGCACCGAAGCGTTATGAGCAGGCGCGCCGGAACTCATCTCCCGCGCCCTCCCCTCCCGCTCGATCGAATCGTCCCCGAGGAACTCCACATCTCAAGGATGCGTCATCCGGCGAGGAAGTGACACAAGCCCGCCCCGTCCACCCCGCGAGGGACCCGGGTGAGGACGGGGACATGGCGGGTGACCTGCGATTCAGCGGACCAGGCCCCAGCGGAATCCGAGGGCGACGGCGTGCGCGCGGTCCGAGGCGCCGAGCTTCTTGAAGAGGCGCCGGGCGTGGGTCTTGACGGTGTCCTCGGAAAGGAACAGCTCGCGGCCGATCTCCGCGTTGGACCGGCCGTGGCTCATGCCTTCGAGGACCTGGATCTCGCGCGCGGTGAGGGTGGGTGCGGCGCCCATCTCGGCCGAGCGGAGCCGGCGCGGGGCCAGCCGCCAGGTGGGGTCGGCGAGCGCCTGGGTGACGGTGGCCCGCAGTTCGGCGCGTGAGGCGTCCTTGTGCAGATAGCCACGGGCACCCGCGGCGACCGCGAGGGCGACGCCGTCGAGGTCCTCGGCGACGGTGAGCATGATGATGCGGGCGCCGGGGTCCGCGGAGAGCAACCGGCGTACGGTTTCCACGCCGCCCAGTCCGGGCATGCGCACGTCCATCAGAATCAGGTCCGAGCGGTCCGCCCCCCAGCGGCGGAGGACTTCCTCGCCGTTGGCCGCGGTGGTCACGCGCTCGACGCCGGGCACGGTCGCGACCGCGCGGCGAAGCGCCTCTCGGGCAAGCGGGGAGTCATCGCAGACGAGGACGGATGTCATGACTGACCTCCGTGGCTCTCGCAGCTGTTGCGCGTCACCTTGAGCCTCCAGGGCTGTACGTAATCGTCACCTGTGCGATTGACGCTCTCGGACGCCTGCCCGAGCGCTTCTTCCTTCAACCGCCTCCGCACTCTCAACGACGGTCACCCGAAAGAGTTACGGGTCGGACGGCGCCCTTCGGCACTCTACGTGAGGGGGTGCGCACAGAGGAGAGCGACGCGACTCTTTCGTCTGCCGGTGAAAGGTATGCACCATTTAGACGGTTTTCTTCGCTTTTTCCGGTGTCTGTGGCTAGATTCGCAATGAGTCATATTTACATCTACTTAGACAGTATTAGAGAGTGGGTGTACCACCAGACCCGGCTGGGCCCCCGAGGAGACCCTGCCGTCAGCCATCCACCCGCCCACCTATCCGTTCGACACGGTTTCAAGGGGACAAGCGCTATGGCAGATTTCTCCCGCCTTCCCGGACCCAACGCCGATCTGTGGGACTGGCAGCTCCTCGCGGCCTGTCGCGGGGTCGACAGCTCCCTGTTCTTCCACCCCGAGGGAGAGCGCGGCGCGGCACGGAGTGCGCGTGAGAACTCGGCTAAAGAGGTCTGCATGCGGTGCCCGGTGCGCGCGGAGTGCGCGGCACACGCACTCGCCGTCCGGGAGCCTTACGGAGTGTGGGGCGGCCTCACCGAGGACGAACGCGAAGAGCTGATGGGCCGCGCGCGCAACCGCCTGGTCACGACGACGGCACCGTCGTCGCCCGCCCCGGGCGCACCGGTGGCGTCCGTGACCCCCCTGACGACGTCGGCATCGGCGTCGGCGCAGCCGTCGGGCCGGCCGATCGCCGAGCGGACGTAGAGCGCGGAGCGCGGAGCGCACTCAGAAGGAACGTTTCTTCATCCGTACGGGAATCCGGGCGGATGGACACGGCCGCGCGACGAGCACGCCCAGCACGGCCGGACGCGCCGGGCGCACGGGGCACGGTCGATCACGCCAGGCATGCGAGGCACGGCCGGGCACGGACCGCCGACGGGCGATCCGATGCGGCGCTACGCGCGCGTGGCCGCGCGCGTCAGTTCGTCCAGCGTGGCGGCGACCGCCGGGACCTGTGCCAGGTCCGGCAGGGTCAGGGCCACGATCTCCCGCTCCACGGCAGGCTCCACGGCCACGGTCCGCGCCCCCTTCGGGCGTACGGACTCGATGGCGAGTTCCGGCAGGACGGCGACGCCGAGGCCCGCGCCGACCAGGCCCACCACCGCCGGGTAGTCGTCGGTGGCGAAGTCGATGCGGGGAGTGAAGCCCGCCTCCTCGCAGACGTCGACCAGTTGACGGCGGCAGCGCGGGCAGCCCGCGATCCAGGATTCGTCCGCGAGTTCGGCGATGCCCACGGAACCGGCCTCGGCGAGCCGGTGCCCCTCCGGAACGAGACCCACGAGGCGGTCGGCCAGGATCGGCCGGACCACCAGGTCGTCCCACTCCGCCTGCCCCGCCCCGTACCGGAAGGCGAGCGCGACGTCGCAGTCGCCGCCCCTGAGCATCTCGACCGAGCGCGGCGGCTCGGCCTCGACGAGGGAGACCCGGGTGCCGGGGTGCGCCGCCCGCAGCGAGGCGAGCGCGGTGGGGACGAGGGTGGAGCTGCCGCTGGGGAAGGAGACGAGCCGGACCCGGCCCGCCCGGAGCCCGGCGATCGCGGCGACCTCCTCCTCGGCGGCGGTGAGCCCGGCGAGGATGCCGGAGGCGTGCCGGACGAGGACCTCTCCGGCCTGGGTGAGGCGCATCTCGCGGGCGGTACGGATGAGCAGCGGGGTGCCGGCGGAGGCTTCGAGGGCCTTCATCTGCTGGCTGACGGCGGGCTGGGTGCAGCCCAGTTCACGGGCGGCGGCCGAGAAGGAGCCGGTGGCGGCGACGGCGCGCAGGACGCGGAGGTGGCGTGCCTCGATCATGCGTTCCAGCATAAGTGACTCTTGGGTGAAGTGCGGGATTTTCGCCCGTTTCTTTGAGACCGCTGCCCGTAAGGTTCCTCCATGACCTTGCTGAGTGTGAATGTGGGCCGTGCCAAGGCCGTGGACTACACCGATGCCGCCTCCGGTCTCACCGGCATCGACAAGCGGCCCGTCGACGGGCCCGTCCGGATCGAGGCCCCCGGCGTCCCCGGGGTCGGGGGCGCGGGTCTGGCCGGTGACTCGGTCTGCGACCTGCGGTTCCACGGTGGCAACGACCGGGCCGCCTACGCCTTCGCCCGCGAGGACCTCGACCGGTGGGAGCGGGAACTCGGCCGGGACCTCGTCAACGGCACCTTCGGCGAGAACCTCACCACCTCCGGCGTGGAGGTGAACGGGGCTCTGATCGGCGAGCGCTGGCGGATCGGCGAGGAGGTCGTCCTCGAAGTGACCGGCGGCCGCATCCCCTGCCGTACGTTCGGGGGCTTCCTCGGCGAGCAGGGCTGGGTGCGGCGGTTCACGCAGTCCGACGCCGGTCCCGGCGCGTTTCTGCGGGTGATCGTGCCGGGCGAGATCCGCGCGGGCGACCCGGTCACGGTCGTGCACCGGCCGGACCACGCCATCACGGTGGCCCTGCTGCACCGCGCCGCGACCGTCGAGCGGGCGCTGCTGCCCTCCACCCTGGTCGCCGCCGAGTGGATGGAGTCGGGCCTCCTGGCGCTCGCCCGGCAGTACACGGAGAAGTACGCGCGCGCGTAGCCGGGTCCGCCGGGCGTCGGACGGGGGTACGCGCGCGTAGCCGGGTCTTTCGGAAGCCGGGCGGGAAGTACGCGTGCGTAGCCGGGTCCTGACGGAGCGGCACGGTACCGGCGCGGTCCCCGGCGGGGCATTAACGTGCCGGTATGACGACTGCACTGATTACGGGCGCCACCGCGGGCATCGGGGCCGCCTTCGCACGGAGACTCGCGGCGGACGGCCACGATGTCGTGCTCGTGGCCCGGGATGTGAAGCGGCTCCGGGAGCAGGCGACCGAGCTGCACGACCGGCACGGCGTCGAGGCGGAGGTCCTCTCGGCGGACCTCTCCGAGGAGCAGGGCATCGCCGCCGTCGAGGCGCGCCTCTCGGACCCGAAGCGGCCGGTCGACCTGCTCGTGAACAACGCCGGTTTCGGCAACAAGGGCCGTTTCCTCGAAGTGTCCATGGCCGACGAGCTGAAGATGCTCACGGTGCACTGCGAGGCGGTGCTGCGGCTGACCTCGGCCGCCGTCACGTCGATGAAGGGGCGGCGGCGGGGTGCCGTCGTGAACGTCGCCTCGGTGGCCGCCTTCCTGCCCCGGGGCACGTACGGCGCGTCGAAGGCGTGGGTCGTGCAGTTCACCCAGGGGGCGGCGCGGGATCTGACGGGCAGCGGGGTGCGGATGATGGCGCTCTGCCCCGGCTTCGTACGGACGGAGTTCCACGACCGGGCCGGGATGGGGACGGACAACATCCCCGGCTGGATGTGGCTCGACGCGGACAAGCTGGTGACGGCGGCCCTCGCCGACCTGGCCCGGGGCCGGACCCTGTCGATCCCCGACCCGCGCTACAAGGCCCTGATGGGCGTGGTGAAGCTGGCCCCGCGCGGGCTGCTGGGCGGAGCGTCCTCGAAGGCGGGCCGCAAGTACGGGCCCCGCTGACCCTCCCGCCCGCGTCGGGGTCCGGTCAGGCGCCGGGTTCCGTCGAGGCGTCGGGAGCCAGCCCGTCGAGGTCGAGCCGGGTGACGGCGCCGTCCCGCCAGGTGACGTCGAGGACGTGGCCGGTGACCCGGACGTCCGCGAGGGCGGCGGCCGGGTCCGGGTCGGGTCCGGCGGTCAGGGAGGCGAGGGCGACGAAGAGCGTGGCCGGTCCCGTGGTGACGCCGTGCAGGGCCAGGGTGCGGCTGTCGGGACCCTGAAGGGTTTCCCCGGTGGGGAGTTCGGCGGCCGTGTGCTCCGGGTCGTAGCCGTGGACCGGCTGGAGCCGGGCGTGCGGCCCTCCGGGGGTGGTGGCCCAGCCCGTCTGCCGTACGGGGGTCCCCTCCGGGGCGCCGGTGACGAGGTGGGCCCGGACCTCGGCCGGTCCGTGGACGAGGGTCGCGGAGAGGACCCGTACGCCGGGACGGGGGGTGTGCCGGGAGGCGGCCCAGGCGGGGGCGCTTCCGGGGGTGTCCGTGGCGCTGGTCCCTGCGCCCGGCCCGTAGGGGACGGTGGGGCTCGTCCCCGCCGGGGTCGCGGGGCCTCGGGTGGTGGCCTTGCCGTCGACGATCAGGGCGAAGTGGTTGTCGGCGGGGGCGGACCCGGTGGTGGGTCCCGTACGGGTGGAGTAGGCGCCCCGGGCGTAGCCGGGGTCGTCCTCGGCGCCCGGCCCGCTGTGCACATGGTTGCTGCCGTGGTTGTGGAGGCGGACGAGTCCGTCGGCGGCGGTGGTCTGGACGAGCAGTCCGGTCGGGCCGAGGGGCCGGGCGGTGTCGGCGCGTTCGGCGGGCAGCGCTTCCTCGCGGTCGGTCCAGGCGGGGTGGTCGGCGGGGAGCAGGAGCCCGAGGAAACCCTTGGACGCCCAGTAGGGGGAGCCGGGGCCCGAGTACTCCTGCACGAGGGGCGCGTACGGGCCGTGCCAGCCGAGGGTCAGCAGTCCGTCCGCGTCGGTGGCGCCCCGGTCGAGGAAGTGGCGCAGGGTCCCGGAGGCCAGGCGGCGGGTGGCGCCCGGGGTGAGCGGGGTGTGCCCGGTGAGGGTGCCGAGCCAGGGCGCGGCGGCGGCGGCGAAGCGGTAGATCAGGGATCGCCCGTACGGGAGGGGGGAGCCGTTCGTGTCGAAGAGGTGCCCGTACGCCTCCAGGTGGAGGCGGAGCCGGGGCCCGTAGCGGTCGAGGAGTTCCCGGTCGCCCGCGAGGTGGGCGTGGAGGACGGGGTAGAAGTGCAGGGCCCAGGCGTTGTAGTGGTCGAAGGCGCGGTTGTCGCCGTCGCTGTACCAGCCGTCGCCGAGGTACCAGTCCTCGATCCGGGCGAGTGAGCGGTCGATCGTGGCGGCGGCCAGGTCGGTCTCGACTCCGGCGTCCTGGAGGAATCCGGCGACGGTGAGGCCGAAGAGCCACCAGTTGTTGTCGACGGGCGAGGGGCCGAGGGCGGGGCGGAGCCACTCCACGACCTGTTCGCGGACGCGGTCGTCGAGCCGGTCCCAGAGCCAGGGGCGGGTGAGGCGGAGTCCGAGGGCGACGGAGGCGGCTTCGACGATGGCCTGCCGGGTGTCGGTGGTGAGCGGCCAGGCGTCGGGACCGAGGTCGGTGCCAGTACCTGTGCGGGTGCCTGTGCCGGTGCCTGTGCGGGTGCCTGTGCGGGTGCCCTTGCCGGTTCCGGCTCCGGAGCCGACGCCGAGGGCCGCGCCTGCCAGTCCGCCCGCCGGGCCCGCCGCGAGTCCCTCCGCGTAACGGTCGAGATGCCCGTACGGGTCCTCGCCTCGGGCGCCCGCGACCCTGAGCGCCGCGAGGAGGAAGGTGCGGGCCCAGCCCTCCAGACCGTCGGAGCGGGCCCCCGACCAGCTGGGGCGGGGTCCGGGAAGGTCGACGAGTCCGTACCGCGGGGACGCGAACGGGCGTACCGCGAGCAGGAGTCGATCGGCCGCGGACTCCCAGTGGGCACGGGTCCAGCCGGTGTACGGGCTGCGCTCACGGTTCTCGGGCGGCGTGGGCATGATGCTCCCTGGGCTCCCTGCGGTGACATCGGCGTCGTCGGGAATCCTGAACAAACTCCGATCGAACGTCAAGAGAATCCGAGCGAATGATCGAAACTCCTTTCTTTCGATCATTCGCAGGGGGGAGTGAACTAAGGTCGGAGGACCACCACCACCGCGAGGGGGAACTGCGCGTGCGCGAGAGTGCTGCCGACCGACACGACCGACTGCTGGCCCTGGTGCGCGAGCGCGGCACCGCCCGCGTCTCCGAACTGGCCGAACGGCTCGGGGTCTCCCCCGTCACCGCCCGCAGGGACGTCGAACTCCTGGCCGGGCGCGGGCTGCTCGACCGGGTGCACGGCCAGGTGTCCTGGCCGGAGCGGCAGGGCGGCGGCGAGGGCGCGCGGCCCGCCGAAGGCCTGGTCATCGGCCTGCTCGCGCCCTCCGCCACGTACTACTTCGCCGAGGTCATCCAGGGGGCGCACGAGGCGGCGGCGCGGGCCGGCGCCCGGCTCGTGCTGCGGATCTCGGACTACCGGCCGGAGGAGGACAGGGCCCGGACCGAGGGGCTGCTCGCGGCGGGCGCGGAGGGCGTGCTCGTCGCGCCGGGCTGGCGCGGGACCGAGGACCGGCCCGCGTACGGCGACTGGCTCGCGGAACTGCCCGTGCCCGCCGTGCTCCTGGAGCGCACGGCCGAGCCCGGCAGCCCGCTCGACGGCCTGGACCGGGTCTCGTCCGACCACGGCCACGGCGTGCTGCTCGCCCTGCGCCATCTGCTCTCCCTCGGGCACGCGACGCCGCTGCTCGTGGCCCGGCTCGACTCCCCCACCGCGCTCGCCGTGCGCGCCGGATACGCCGACGCGCTGAAGACGCTGGGCCTCGCGGAGCCCCGGCCGGTCGTCGACTCCGTGTCGGCGGAGGCGGATCCGGAGGGGTTCGAGCGCGCGGTGCGGACGCTGCACGACGCGGTCCGCTCGGGGCTGACGAGCGCGGCGCTCGTGCACAACGACGTGGACGCGATCGAGGTCGTGCAGCGCCTGGCCCAGCTGGGCGTGCGGGTGCCGCAGGACCTGGCGCTCATCGCGTACGACGACGAGGTGGCGGCCCTCGCGGACATCCCGCTGACGGCGGTGGCCCCGCCGAAGCGCCAGGTGGGGCGGCACGCGGCCGAACTCCTGCTTGAGCGGCTCACGGAGCGGCCCGGCGAGGACGCGGCGCGGCGCCATCTCGGACTGCTGCCGAGGCTGCGCGTACGGGAGTCCTGCGGGGCGGCCGGGGCCGGTACGGGCGGGGTCGCGAGCGGGGTCACGGGCGGGGTCACGGGCGGGGTCACGAACCCCTCCGCGAACCCTTCCCCGGCCGCTGGTGCGAACAGGGTCGCGGGGGCCGACACGCCCGACCTCCGCCGCTGATCGAACTGATCTTTTTTCGATCAAACAATCTTTCGCTCTTGACTTCGGTCATAAACGGACACAGGATCACGCCCACAACCTCCCAAGACCGCCCAGAGGAGCCGTGCCGTGACTCTCAGTTGGAGCAGAACGTCCCGTGTCATAGCCGGCACCGCCGCCGCCCTCGCCGTGCTCACGGCGTGCGGCGGCAGCGGTGACGACACAGCGAAGAAGTCGGACGAGCCCGTCAACCTCACCTTCTGGGGCTGGGCCAAGGGCTCCAAGGACGTCGTCGACGCCTTCAACGCCTCGCACACCGACATCAAGGTGAAGTTCGAGGAGATCCCCTCCGGCACGGCGGGCGGCTACGCCAAGATCTCCAACGCCGTCAAGGCCGGAAACGCCCCCGACCTCGTCTCCATCGAGTACTCCTCGCTCCCCGAGTTCGTCAGCTCGGGCGCCCTCCAGGACATCGGCGGCGAGTTCACCGAGGCCGACCGTGCCAAGCTGCTCCC
The DNA here is from genome assembly GCF_014596525.1 of Streptomyces sp. CBMA291. Lineage (GTDB taxonomy): Bacteria > Actinomycetota > Actinomycetes > Streptomycetales > Streptomycetaceae > Streptomyces. The sequence goes on along the minus strand of NZ_MSJP01000067.1, from coordinate 84,449 downwards.
GCAGACCGTCGAGCTCACCACCCTCGGCGGCAAGACCTGGGCCGTCCCCTTCGACGCCTCCCCCCAGGCCTTCTTCTACCGCAAGGACCTCTTCGAGAAGTACAAGGTCCAGGTCCCCACCACCTGGGACGAGTTCAAGAAGGCCGCCGAGCAGGTCAAGAAGGCCGACGCCAAGGCCCGTATCGCCACCTTCTTCCCGGACGACCCGACCACCTTCGAGGCCATGGCCTGGCAGGCCGGGGCCCAGTGGTTCAAGGCCGAGGACGAGACCTGGAAGGTCGACACCACGGACGCCGCCACCACCAAGGTCACCGCCTACTGGCAGGGCCTCCTCGACGCCGGGCTCGTCCACAAGAACGCCTCCTTCAGCCCCGAGTGGACCGGCTCCCTCAAGAACGGCTCCACCATCGGCTACCTCGGCGCGTCCTGGGGCGCGGGCGTCCTCAAGGGAACCCTCCCCGAGCAGGACGGCAAGTGGGCCGTGGCCCCCATGCCCAGCTGGGACGGCAAGCCCGCCAGCGGCATGCTCGGCGGCACCTCCTTCGCCGTGACCAAGGGCAGCAAGCAGAAGGCCGCCGCCGTCACCTTCGCCAAGTGGATGACCACCACCGAGGAAGGCATCAAGGCCCGCATCGCCTCCGGCACTTCCTCCGCCTTCCCGGCCGCCACCGCCCTGCGGCCCGCCGCCAAGAAGGCCTTCGACGCCGGCTACTACGGCGGCCAGGACATCTACGCCCTCTTCGAGGCCGCCGGTGCCTCCATCAGCCCCAACTGGGCCTGGGGACCGACCACCGGCACCACCAACACCACCATCAAGGACAACTTCGGCAAGATCACCCAGGGTGGTCCCGGCATCGCCGACGCGATCAAGGCCGGTCACGACGCCACCGTCGCGGAGCTGACCAAGCGCGGCCTGAAGGTAGAGGGCTGACCGAATGAAGGCCCGCACCCGCGCCGCCACGATCCTGCTGACCCCGTTCTTCGTCCTGTTCCTCGCCGTGATGGTGGTGCCGATCGGATACGCGGTCTGGCTCAGCCTCTTCACCGAGAAGCAGTCGGGACTGGGCTTCGGCGGCGCCGAGACCGTCTTCAGCGGCCTCGACAACTACACGGCGGCGCTGGGTGACCGGGCTTTCCGCGAGGGCTTCGTCGTCCTCCTCGGCTACTGCCTGTTCTACATCCCGCTGCTGCTCGCCGGGGCCCTCGGCCTCGCCCTCCTGCTCGACTCGGCGCTCGCCCGCGCCCGCCGCTTCTTTCAGCTCGCGCTGTTCCTGCCGCACGCGGTCCCCGGCATCATCGCTGCCCTGATCTGGGTGTACCTCTACACGCCCCAGCTCAGCCCGGTCGTCCAGGCCATGGAGAGCGGAGGAATCGGCTTCGACTTCTTCTCCCCCGAAGGCGCCCTCCCCTCCGTCGTCAACATCGCGCTGTGGGAGTGGCTCGGCTACAACATGGTCATCTTCTACGCGGCCCTCCAGGCCATCGACCGGTCCGTCCTCGAAGCGGCCACCGTCGACGGCGCGGGCGCCTGGCGGATCGCCTTCGCCATCAAGGTCCCGCTGGTCAAGGCCTCCCTCACGATGGTCGCCCTCTTCACCGTCATCGGTTCGCTCCAGCTCTTCACCGAACCGCTGATCCTCAACAAGGGCACCGGCTCCGCCGTCACCTCCACCTGGACGCCGAACATGTACGCCTACACCGCGGCCTTCGACCGCAACGACTACGGACTCGCCGCCGCGGCCTCCGTCCTCCTCGCCCTGACGGCGGCCCTGCTCTCCTTCGGAGTGACACGGCTGAACGGCCGCCGGGCCGCCCGGAAGGAGCGCACCGCGTGAACGGCTCCCGCCCCGCGAACCGCTGGCTCTCCAAGGCGGCCGTCAACGGCGCCCTCGTCCTGGCCGTCGTCTACATGCTCTTCCCGCTGGTCTGGCTGGTCACCGCCGCCACCAAGGACGCCGGTGGACTGCTCGCCGGAAACGCCTTCTCCTTCGACGGCTTCGACCTCGGCGGCAACCTCTCCCGGCTCGCCTCGTACAACGACGGCATCTACTTCCACTGGTACGCCAACAGCCTCCTGTACGCCGGGATCGGCGCCCTGGTCTGCTCGCTCGTCAGCGTCGCCGCCGGATACGCCTTCCACGTCTACGACTTCCGGGGCAAGGAGAAGCTCTTCGGCCTCGTCCTGCTGGGCGTGCTCGTCCCCACCACCGCGCTCGCCCTGCCGATGTACCTCCTCGCCAGCGAGGTCGGCATCGTCAACACCTACTGGGCCGTCTTCATCCCCGTCCTCGTCAACCCCTTCGGCGTCTACCTGTCCCGGGTGTTCTGCGCCGGCTACCTCCCCGACGAGGCCCTGGAAGCCGCCCGTATCGACGGGGCGAGCGAGCTGCGCGTCTTCTGGTCCATCGGCCTGCGCATGGTCATGCCCGGCTTCGTGACCGTCTTCCTCTTCCAGTTCACCGCCATCTGGAACAACTTCTTCCTCCCCCTGGTGATGCTCTCGGACCAGAAGCTCTACCCGCTGAGCCTCGGCCTGTACGCGTGGAACAGCAACGCCCACGCCGAACCCGACTTCTACCCCCTCGTCGTCACCGGCTCCCTCCTCGCCGTCGTCCCCCTCGTCGTCGCCTTCGTCTCCCTCCAGCGCCACTGGAAGGCCGGAATGACCGCCGGCAGCGTCAAGTGAGGAAGCCAGGTACCACGATGCACCCGACCACTGACAATCGGCCGTCCCTCCTCCTCGCCATGGGCGAGGGCGTCGCCGACCGCCTCTTCGACGACACCCACCGCGCCCGCCTCGGCGCGCTCACCCGCACCGATCCGCACCTGGTCGCCCACGACCTGAACAGGCCCGACGAACGCGTCGCCGCCGCCCTCGCCGAGGCCGAGATCCTCCTCACCTGCTGGGGCGCGACCCCGCTCACCGCCGAGGTCCTCGACCGCGCCCCGCGCCTCAAGGCCGTCATCCACGCGGCGGGTTCGGTCAAGCACCACATCACCGACGCCTGCTGGGAGCGGGGCCTGCGCGTCACCTCGGCCGCAGGGGCCAACGCGCTGCCCGTCGCCGAATACACCCTCGCCGCGATCCTCTTCGCCGGGAAGCGGGTCCTCGAATCCGCCCGGCAGTACGCGGAACTCGGCGCCGCACCCCCCTGGCTCGCCGAAGCCGCCGACTGGGGCAACTACCGGCGCACCGTCGGCATCGTGGGCGCCTCCCGCATCGGCCGCCGGGTCATCGAACTACTCGCCCCCTTCGACCTCGACGTCCTCCTGTACGACCCGTACGTGACGTCCCCGCCGCCCGGCGTCACCCTCGTCACCCTCGACGAACTGTGCGCCCGCAGCTCGGTCGTCTCCGTCCACGCGCCGCAACTCCCCGCCACGTACCGCATGATCGACGCGGAGCGGCTGGCGGCGATGCCGGACGGGGCGACCCTGATCAACACCTCCCGGGGCTCCCTGATCGACGAGGAAGCCCTCCTCCCCCACCTCGTCTCGGGCCGCCTCCACGCGATCCTCGACGTCACGGACCCGGAAATCCCGGCCCCGGACTCCCCCCTCTACACCCTCCCGAACGTCCTCCTCACCCCCCATGTGGCCGGTTCCCTGGGCAACGAACTCCACCGCATGACGGACCAGGCGCTGGGAGAGGTCGAGCGTTACGTACGGGGGGAGGCGTTCGTGGAGGAGGTACGGGTGTCGGACTTGTCCCGTTCGGCGTAACGGGCCAGGAGGCCGCGGAGACGTTCGCCTTCGGCTACGAGGAGGGGGACGGTCTCGGGGGCGCAGTGGAGGACGGCCGGGAGGTCCTCCCTCCAGTCGCCCAGGTGCAGGGCGCGGGCGGCGCACTCCCGGGCGGTCTGCGGGTGGGGGTGGACGAGGGCGAGCTTGGTGTAGAGGGCCGCGCGCGGCTGCCCGATCGTGTTCAGCTCGCCGAGGAGAGTGAGCGCCTGCTCGTACTCCTTCTCGGTGATCAGCTGCTCCGCTACGGAGATCAGGGCGCTGCCCGCGTCCAGCGAGGCCGTCTCCCGGACGTAGTCGACCGCTTCCTCGTACGAGCCCAGCAGGACGAGGGCACGGGCGACGGCGGTCTCAAACGTATTGCCGTCCCAATCCCGCATCTCGACCCGCGCGCGCTCCACCAGCCGTACGGCCTCCTCATGTCGCCCCAGCGTGAGATAGGCGCGGGTGACGTCCACCAGGACGAGCATGATCAGGCCCCGGCTCATGACCTGCTCGGGCTTCCGCAGCCATCGGGCCGCCTCGGCCACGCGGCCCGCCCGAGCGAGACCCGTCGCCATCACGGCCGACAGTCGCCACTCCTCGAAACCGCCCGCCTCCTCCAGGAGCGGCAGTGCCTCCTCCCAGGCTCCCGCCTCCACGAGCCCCCGCACCGCTGCGGAGAGCAGTTCGTCCGCTGCGGAGAGCAGTTCGTCCGCTGCCCGCGCCCCGAGCCGGGCCACAGCCGTGTACTCCCCCGCCGCGAGCCGCGCTTGCAGGACCTTGACCAGCCATCGCTCCCGTGTCCAGGCGTTCTCCTCCTGCCAGGCCAGTTCCTCCGCCCGGTCCCGCTGCCCGCGAGCCAGGAGCACCGTGGCGTGCAGGGGATCGTCCTCGTCCAGGCCTCTGTGGCGCCGCACCGAGGCGAGCAGATCCTCGGCCTTCGCCGCTCCGGACCCGTCGCCGAGCAGGCAGGCGGCCAGCGACAGCATGCTCCAGGCCAGGGGCCTCGGGCGGGGAACCCGCAGCCGGCGCTCCAGCGAGGTGAGCAGTTCGACGGCGGCGGCCTGCTCACCGGCGTCGAGCAGGGCGTCCGCGATGCCGATGCCGATCCCGGAGTCGGACGGCCCGCCGACCAGCAGGGCCATCGCCTCCGCGCGGCGACCCGCGGCGCACAGGGCCTTCGCGTAGGCCGCGTGTACCTCGATGTCCCACCAGGTATCCGGGCGGGCGCGCAGCGCCCCGACCCGGTCCAGCTCCCCCGCGCGGAGGTGCGCCGCCGCAAGCGCTCCCCAGAGGAGCGAGTACGGAGCTTCCAGCGTAGCTTTTTCGGCTTCTTCCAGGAGTCCGGCGTTCAGCATTTCCCGAGCGATCGTTTGCCGGATCTGGCTCTCCATGTACCTCGGGGCCGACTCGGCGGCGGCGCGCGCCCGGTCCCAAGCTCCGCCCCGGGCAAGGGCATCGCCCCAGTACTCCGGCTCCCTCTCAGAGGTGGCCAGCAAGGCGTCCAAGCAGTCGAAGGCGCCTGCGGCGGCCAGCGCCCGTACCGTGCTGTCCCCGCCGGCCCGGTCCACTCCATCGGCCAGCTCCGCCAACGCCTCGGCCAGAAACAGCCCGCCCTGTTCCACCCGGCCTGCGTCCCCCCACGCCCGGGAGGCATCGAGCAGCAGCGCCGGACGCAGTGCCGGACGCGCCACCGCCGCTTCCCGTACCACCGCCTCGGCACGGTCCGGAAAGTGTGCCGCGAGCAGGGCCCGGACGACCGTCTCCGTCATCCGTGTGCTCAGGTCGCTGTCGGGTTCGGCGCGGGCGAGCGCGGCCGCCCGGTCGTACTCCCCCGCCGCACACCGCGCCGCGACCAGGTGGGGCACCACCTTGCCGAAGTTCGTCAGTGCGTCGATCCGTTCGTACGCGCGCTCCGCCCGGTCCCGGTGCCCCAGGGCCAGGAGCAGCCTCACCAGGCTGTCGCACAGGTTGCGCCGCTCGTGGACATTGCTCTCCCCGTAGAAGAGCCCTTCGGCTTCCACGGCAAGCTCCTCGGCACGCGCGCGATCCCCCCACTCGATCAGCCGCAGCCCGACGACGCACAACCCCCGGCCGGTCGCGACCCGGTCCTCCCTCCGCACCATCGCCACCGCCCGTTCCACCTGCCCGGCAGCCGCCCAGCAGGCCGCGAGTTCCGCCGGGATCTCGCGGGCGCTCCAGCTCAGCTCGCTCCGTCGAAAGGCGAGCCGCAGCATGGTCGCCACCAGGGCCTCCCCGTCCCCCCGTTCAAGCACCGCCTCGCCCGTCGCGCGGATCTCCGCCAACGCCCCGCCGATGCCTCCCGTCTCCTCCAGGAGCCGTTCGTGCCGGGGCCCGTCCAGGGCGCAGGTCAGCATCCCGTCCAGGTCGCCGGTCTCGCGGAGCATCGGGAACCAGCCGTGCAGCAGATAGGCGGGGGACCCGGCGGGCCAGTCGCGGGCGCGCCATTCCTCCGCCCAGCCCCGCAGGGTCTCCCGGCACCGCTCCAGTTCGCGGTGGCCCAGCATCTCCCGCGCGGCGACGGCCAGTTCCTCGTGGGCGAGCAGATACGCCCCGCCGCGCAGCGCGAACGTGCGTCCGGGGCCCGTGCGCAGCACGTCGCGGACCTGATAGGGGATTTCGCCGGTCAGTTCGGCGAGGTCGTCGGCGGTCAGTCCGCCGCCCGCCGCCGTGAGCAGGGCGAGGAGTTCGTACGTCAGTCCGCCGCCGGTCAGCAGGCTCTTCAGCTCCCGCTCGGCCTCGTACCGGATCACGCGGGCCCTCGGGGAGGGGGCGAGGATCCGGACGGTCGCCGGGTCGCGGAGCGGATGGCCCTCGGGGACGTCGGCGGGAAGCGGCGGGTTGAGCCGCCCGGAGACGAGGACCGGGAGGTCGGGGCGGCTGTACGGGAGGAGCGCGGCGATCGAGTGGGCCTCGGGTCCCGTCGTCAGGCCCCGGTCCTCGTCGAGGCCGTCGACGAGGAGGACGAGCCGCTCGCCGCGCCGGGCGCAGGTATCGGCCGCCGTCTCGTACAGGCGCAGCAGATGGGCCTCGCGGGTGGCGGCGGTCAGCAGGGCGGGAAGGCCCTCGCCCGCGAGGTGGGCGAGCTGTTCGAGGACGACGTCCACATAGGCGACGACGTCGTTCTGGGCGCCGAGGCGGGCGGTGACGAAGAAGGGGACGATCCGTACGCCCTCGGGGGGATGGAGGGCGAGCCAGGACATGAGCGCCGACTTCCCGGCCCACGCGTCCGCCCGCCACCAGCGGTAGCCGCGTCCGGTGCGGCAGAAGTCGGCGAGTTCGGCGAGTTCCGTCTCGCGGTCGACGAGTTCGGGCGGGGCGAGGCGGAGGAGCTGCGTGCGGTACGCCGAGCCGACCGCCCGTTCCGCCCCCGGCCCCACCGTGTTGTTGTCGCCGATCACCACGACGCCCGTGCCGTCGTTGTCGACGCTGATCCCCCGGTCCACGCCCCCATGCTGCCAGGTACAGGAGGGCGGAGAAGGCCGATCAGGGGCTTCGGGAGGGCGGTCGCCTGCCCCCGTACGAAGGCGTCGTCTTCCCCGTACGAAGGCCTCGCCTGCCCCGTACGAAAGCGGGGAAACGCAGCGGGGCCCGGTGCTCCCCCGTAAGGGAGTACCGGGCCCCGCTGTCAGGCGCGTCAGGCGCGTCGGACGATCAGGCGTCAGGCGCCCGACACGTCAGGCGTCAAGGGACTCAGTGCGAGTGCCCGTGGCCGCCGTGGCCGTGCTCCGCCGGCTCCTCTTCCTTCTTCTCCACCACGAGGGTCTCGGTGGTGAGCAGGAGGGAGGCGATGGAGGCGGCGTTCTCCAGGGCGGAGCGCGTCACCTTGACCGGGTCGATGACGCCGGCCTTGACCAGGTCGCCGTACTCGCCGGTGGCGGCGTTGAAGCCCTGGCCCTTGTCCAGCTCCGCGACCTTCGAGGTGATGACGTAGCCCTCAAGGCCGGCGTTCTCGGCGATCCAGCGCAGCGGCTCGACGGCGGCGCGGCGGACGACCGCGACACCCGTGGCCTCGTCGCCGGTCTTGCCGAGGTTGTCCTCAAGGATCTTCACGGCGTGGACGAGCGCGGAGCCACCACCGGAGACGATGCCCTCCTCGACCGCGGCGCGGGTCGCGGAGATGGCGTCCTCCAGACGGTGCTTCTTCTCCTTCAGCTCCACCTCGGTGGCGGCGCCGACCTTGATCACGCACACGCCGCCGGCCAGCTTCGCGAGGCGCTCCTGGAGCTTCTCGCGGTCCCAGTCGGAGTCCGTGGACTCGATCTCGGCCTTGATCTGGTTGACGCGGCCCTGCACGTCCTCGGAGTTGCCGCCACCGTCGACGATGGTGGTGTCGTCCTTGGTGATGGTGACGCGGCGGGCGGTGCCGAGCACGTCCAGACCGGCCTGGTCGAGCTTGAGGCCGACCTCCTCGGCGATGACGGTGGCACCGGTGAGGGTGGCCATGTCGCCGAGCATCGCCTTGCGGCGGTCGCCGAAGCCGGGGGCCTTGACGGCCACGGCGTTGAACGTGCCGCGGATCTTGTTGACGACGAGGGTCGAGAGGGCCTCGCCCTCGATGTCCTCGGCGATGATCAGGAGCGGCTTGCTGGCGCCGGCCTGGATGACCTTCTCCAGGATGGGCAGCAGGTCCTGGATCGAGGAGATCTTGCCCTGGTTGATCAGGATGTACGGGTCGTCGAGGACGGCCTCCATACGCTCCTGGTCGGTGACCATGTACGGGGAGAGGTAGCCCTTGTCGAAGGCCATGCCCTCGGTGAAGTCGAGCTCCAGGCCGAAGGTGTTCGACTCCTCGACGGTGATGACACCGTCCTTGCCGACCTTGTCCATGGCCTCGGCGATCAGCTCGCCGACCTGCTGGTCCTGCGCGGAGAGCGCGGCGACGGCGGCGATGTCGGACTTGTCCTCGATCGGGCGCGCGGTGGCCAGGAGGTCCTCGGAGACGGCCTTGACGGCGGCGTCGATGCCCTTCTTCAGGGCGGCCGGGGAGGCACCGGCGGCGACGTTGCGCAGACCCTCGCGAACCAGGGCCTGGGCGAGCACGGTGGCGGTGGTGGTGCCGTCACCCGCGATGTCGTTGGTCTTGGTCGCCACCTCCTTCACCAGCTGGGCGCCGAGGTTCTCGTACGGGTCCTCGATCTCGACCTCGCGGGCGATCGTGACACCGTCGTTGGTGATGGTGGGGGCACCGAACTTCTTGTCGATGACGACGTTGCGGCCCTTGGGGCCGATCGTCACCTTCACCGTGTCGGCAAGCTTGTTGACGCCGCGCTCAAGGGCGCGACGGGCGTCCTCGTCGAACTTCAGGATCTTCGCCATGGGAGCGGTTCAGCCCTCTCGGAAAACTGGTGTGGAACGAACAGCGCCCCGGTGCCCGGTAAGGGCCCGGGGCGCAGCTCAAAGCATCTGCTTCGGGTGAATTACTTCTCGACGATCGCGAGCACGTCGCGAGCCGAGAGGACGAGGTACTCCTCGCCGTTGTACTTCACCTCGGTGCCGCCGTACTTGCTGTACAGCACGATGTCGCCGGTCTGGACGTCGAGCGGCAGACGATCGCCGTTCTCGAAGCGACCCGGGCCCACGGCCAGGACGACGCCCTCCTGGGGCTTCTCCTTGGCGGTGTCCGGGATGACCAGGCCGGAGGCGGTGGTCTGCTCGGCGTCGAGCGGCTGGACCACAATGCGGTCCTCGAGCGGCTTGATGGCAACCTTGGAGCTGGTGGTCGTCACGATCCGACCTCCCCCTTCGGAGATCTCACGGGGTTAACTGTCTGAGGTGGCGACCAGGTGGATCCGTCGTCGCGGGTGCCGGACCTGCCCGTCGCTGTGTTGGCACTCTCCAACGGGGAGTGCCAGAGCCGAGACTATGACCGCGATTAGCACTCGGTCAAGCGGAGTGCCAGTTCCTCACTCCGTGGCGGCTCCGGTACGGGGTTCAGCGCGTCCCGGCGGCCCCCGTGCCCGCCGCCGTGGGCGGGCGCTGCCCGGTGCCGTGCGCGGGTCCCGTTCCGATCCGCTCGACGGCCTTGCGGCCGAGCCGTTCGAGGGAGTCCACGGTCGAGGCGCAGCCGGTCAGGGCGAGGAGCGCGGCGGCGAGGAGCACGGTGGCGCGCGGCGGCACGGCGAGCGGGCGCCGGGCCCGAGGCCCGTTCCGGGGAGGGCGCCCGCCCGTGCGGCGTGCGCGTCTCACACGTAGTCCTCCAGCTTCGCCACGGCGTATCCCTTGGCCGTGATCACGTCCATCACATGGCGGATCATGTCCGGCATGGTGCCCTTCCACTCCTCCTTGCCCCGGAAGTGGGTGAGGACGATGTCGCCGGGGTGCAGGTCCCGGTCCCACTCGCGCCACTCCATGTGGTCGGGGAAGGCTTCGGCGGCCCAGAGCGGCACCGCCTTGACGCCGCAGCTCTTCGCGGCGCGCAGGGTGTCCTCGTTGTAGTTGCCGTAGGGCGGGCGGAAGAGCGGCGGGCGCTTGCCGAAACGCTTCTCCATGATGTCCTGCATGCCGCAGATCTCGTGGTGCTGCTCGTCGTACGAGAGTCCGGGGAGGTAGCGGTGGTGGAGGGTGTGGTTGTGGAGCGCGATCCCGCCCTCCTCGGACTTCTGCATCCGGCTGAAGTAGCCGTAGTTCTCGCTGACGACGTAGTCGCTGAGGAAGGCGCTGTACGGGATGCGGAGGTCGTTCATCATCCGCAGCAGGTCGGGGTCCTTCTCGGCGCCGTCGTCGATGGTCAGGAAGACGACCTTCTGGTCGGTGGGGACGGTGGTGAAGACCGGCGGGAGGTCGTCCCCGTCGGTCTCGAAGCCCTTGCGGGTGGTGATCTCCGGTTTGGCGGCGGGCGGGGCGGGCGCGTCGAGCGGGGGCCGGGCGAGGCCCCATTTCCTGGCGGCGGCGACACGGGCGGACCGCTGCTCGCGGACCTTCTCGACGTAGGTGTCGAGCGCTCCGGCGGCGCTCCGTTCCTTGGCCTGCCGCGCGGCGGCGGGACCGGGCGCGCCGCCTGCCGGTCCGGTGCCGCCGGAGCAGGCAGCGGCGGCGGAGGCGAGGGCGGCGACGACGAGGGCGGCGGCGAGCGCCCGCGCGGAACGGTGGACACCTTGTGTCATCATCTATTCCTTTTGTCGTACGAGCGGTATGGCGCCGCATCCTGTCAGCGCGGGGGTGCGGGCGGGCCCGCGACACCGCCGTACCGCCGCCGCCGTCCCCCGGCCGGCCGCCCTCGTCCCCCGGGCGGCCCACAGACTCCGGGGCGGGGCCGCCGCCTGCGCCTTCTCGGGGGCGTTCCTGGGGTCACCCTTGGGGACGCCTGGGGTTCTGGTCCCTTGGGGACCTGGCGACCTGGCGACCTGGGCCGACCCTCGGGGTCCCTGGGGCCACCCCTGGGAACGCGCCGCCCCACGGGTCACCCGCCCCACCGGTCACCCCGCCCCCACACCACCCCGGCCGTCCCTCTCCCCCGCAGGGACCACAATGGGACGGGTGACCGATCTCGACTCCTTCGCCCCGCTGCTCGGCCCCGAGGGCCAGACCCTGCTGGCCGCCCTGCGCGACCACGACCCCGCCCAGGAACTGGCGGTCGTCTCCCGGCTGCGCCGCGACCACCCCGCCGAGCTGGTCACGGCGGCCGTCGGACAGGCGCGGCTGCGGCAGCGGGCGGTGGCGAAGTTCGGCGCGGACGCGTACCGCATGTACTTCACGCCCCACGGCGTCGAGCAGTCGACCCGCGCCGCCGTCGGCACCCACCGGGCCACCCGTCTGAAGGCACTCGGCGTCCGGAGCGTCGCCGACCTCTGCTCCGGGATCGGCGGCGACGCGATCGCGCTCGCCCGCGCCGGGATCTCCGTCCTCGCCGTCGACCGCGACCCGCTGACCGCCGCCGTCGCCCGCGCGAACGCCGAGGCGCTCGGCCTCGCCGACCTCGTCGAGGTGCGCTGCGCGGACGTCGCCGACATCGACACCACCCCGTACGACGCCGTCTTCGTCGACCCGGCCCGGCGCGGCGGACGCGGCCGGATCTTCGACCCCGAGGCGTACTCCCCGCCGCTCTCCTGGGCCGTGGAGGCCGCCCGCAAGGCCCCGCACGCGGCCCTGAAGGTCGCCCCGGGCATCCCCCACGAGGCCGTTCCCGAGGACGCCGAGGCCGAGTGGATCTCCGACGGCGGAGACGTCAAGGAGGCCGTGCTGTGGTTCGGTACGGAGCCGGGCGCCCGCCGCGCCACCCTGCTGCCGTCCGGCGCCGCGCTGACCGGCCGGGGGCTCCCCGACCCGGCGGTCCGCCCGCTCGGCCGCTATCTGTACGAGCCGGACGGCGCCGTCATCCGCGCGCATCTGGTCGCCGAGTTCGCGCAGGAGGTCGACGGCGGTCTGATCGATCCGACGATCGCCTATGTGACGGCGGACGCGCTCCTGCCGACGCCGTACGCCGCCGCCTACGAGATCACCGACGAACTCCCCTTCAACCTGAAGAAGCTGAAGGCGCTGCTGCGGGAACGGGAGGTCGGCAACCTGACGGTGAAGAAGCGGGGCTCGGCCGTGGAGCCCGAGGAGATCCGCCGCAAGGTGAAGCCGAAGGGCCCGAACGCGGCGACGGTCCTGCTCACCCGGGTCGCGGGCGCCCCCACGATGCTGATCGGCCGACCGGCGAAGGGCTGAGCGGTGACGCGGCGGGGCCCGGTGCGGCCTGAGCGGTGACGCGGCGGGGCCCGGTGCGGCCGGGGCCCGGTGCGGCCGGGGCTCAGTGCGGCCTGGCTCGGGGCGGCCGATGTTCAGTCGGCTGGAGGGTTCGGTGCGGCCGGGGCCCGGTGCGGCCGGGGCTCAGTGCGGCCTGGCTCGGGGCGGCCGATGTTCAGTCGGCTGGAGGGTTCGGTGCGGCCGAAGGGTCCAGTGCGGCCAGGGGCTCAGCGCGGCCGGGGCGAGAGGCGGACCGCCAGGCGGTAGTGCCCGACGGCCTTCGCCAGGCCGGTCAGTCCGGTGATCCAGAGGATCAGGGCGGCGCCCATGCCGTAGACGACCAGGCCGTAGCCGTCCTCGTGGGTCGCGCCCGCCGGGACCGCGAAGCCCGTCCAGAGGCCGAGACCGCACAGCAGGCTGGAGAGCAGGAACCAGCAGGCGCTGAGGGCGGGGGCGCGCAGCCGGGCGTCCGTCGGGCCGTGCCGGTCGAGGGCCGCCCACTGCGCGAGGCGCTCGCGGACGGTCCGGTCCTGCCGCAGGCTGCGGACCGTCAGCCAGACGGCCGGGACGAGTATCCCGATGCCCAACGCCGTGGTGACGACCCCGAAGACGACGGAGAACGGGTCGACCAGGGGCAAGCCGAGGGCGATGATCAGGACGCCGATGAGCGACCAGCCCAGTTCGAGCAGGAGGAACCAGAGCAGGAACAGCGCGAGCCTGCCGCCGCCGAGCAGCCGGCGCCCCAGCTCGTCGAGGGCCCGCGCCCGGTCGGCGAGCAGCGCGTCCCGGTCGGGCCAGCTCCGAAGCTCGGCGGGCGGGGGCGGCGGCGGAAGCGGAGTACGCGGGGACATGCCAAGCACCCTAAGGGAATCCGGACGCCTCATCAGAGGGCCGCCAGGTCAGGGGGGTTGCGCTCCGGGGCGGCTTCCGGGGGGACGGGTGGGCGAGGGGGCAAGAGTGCGGATGGGCGGATGGGCGGGTGGGCGAGGGGCGAGGGTACGGGTGACCGGGGCTTCGGAGGGCCGGAGTCGCCGAGGTCCCAGACTCTGGGTTTCCGGGGTCCCGGGGTCCCGGGGTCCCGAGGTCCCCGGTCCTCAAGGCCCAGGTCCTCAAGACCCAGGTCGCCGGTGTCTGAGGTTTCCAGGGTCCCGGGTCGTCGGCGTCCGAGGTTGCGAGCAGCCGGAGTTACTCGTGCCCGGAGTTACCGGTGCCCGGGATCGCCGGGGCCCGGGGCCGCTGGAATCGCCGGACGTATCGGGGGTGCCAGAGACGCCGGGGACTCCAGGGGCACCAGGGGCACTAGGCCGTTTCTTCTGGATCACCTCGCTGACCAGATGAAGATGCCTGTGAGGTGGAGGGCGGCGAGGTAGATGGTGGCGGTCTTGTCGTAGCGGGTGGCCAGGCCGCGCCATTGCTTGATCTTGTTGATGCACCGTTCGACGGTGTTCCGCTGTTTGTATGCTTCGCGCTCGAAAGCTGGAGGGCGCCCACCACGACGGCCGAGCCGTTTGCGGTTCGCAGTCTGGTCGATGGGCTGGGGGATCACCGCCCGGATCCCACGGCGCCGCAGGTAGGTGCGGATCGCGCGGGATGAGTACGCCTTGTCCGCGAGGACCACATGAGGCGTCGTCCGTGGCCTGCCGACCGGACGGGGCACCCGGACCTTCGCCATCACCTCGGGGAATGCAGGGGCGTCACCAGCCTGGCCGGGCGTGATGACGAAGGCCAGAGGACGGCATCGGCTGTCTGCCGCCAAGTGGATCTTCGTCGTTAGCCCTCCACGAGAACGTCCAAGCGCATGGTGGTCCGGCTCGCCGGCCAGCGCCCCCTTTTGCGGGCTCCGGCCGCGTGCTGGTGAGCACGAACGACGGTGGAGTCGACCGCGACGACCCAGTCGAGATCGCCCTCGGCGTCGGCCTGGGCGTCGGCCTGGGCGAGCAACGCGGTGAAGACACTCTTCCAGGTGCCGTCGGCCGCCCACTTTCGCAGCCTGTTGTGGACGCCCTTCCACGAACCGAAGTGCTCGGGCAGATCCGTCCAGGGGATCCCGGTGCGGTACTTGAACACGATCGCGTCGATCACCTGCCGGTGATCCCGCCAGCGCCCACCCCGCCTCGGCGTCCGATCCGGCAACAACGGCTCGATCCGCGCCCACTGCGCATTACTCAACGACACGCCCCGACGAACGACCCGCACCTTCCAAGGCAACGGCTGCCCGTTGCACCCGTCAGACGGGCCGCAGGACCTGATCAGGCTCTGCGGAAGCGGCCGTGGCGAATTCGGCGAAGCCCATGTTGCCGAGCGTCACGTTCACATGGACCGAGTGCACCGCGGCGGGCGCGGCCCGGAACTCCCGGGGCTCCGGCGACTCGACGAGTTCCTGGTAGTAGACGGGATCAAGGTCACCCTCGTCCTCCCAGACCGTCGACAGAGCCAGCAGCGCCCGCGTCGGCGACTGCATCGTGTGACAGTCGGCGACGAAGACGACACTCAGGTATTCGTCATCGTCCACCGCGGCAAGAACCTCATCAGCTATCGCTCCCGACCAATTGGGGGCGTCGACCACCTGCACCCGTGCGGGAAACTCGCCGTCCGGCCCCCACGGCCGGCGAAGCTCCCCGACCACCGCAGTCCACGACTCTTCGTCGCTGAAGTCGGTCCTGATGACGAGAGCGTCGAACATGTCGCGTCCGACGATCTCAGGCAGCACTCGCTCAAGGCCCTCCGGCATCGTCATGCACAGGACTCTCCCACGCCGCACCGACAATCAGCTTCCTCGGGAGTGATCCAGAGGAAACGACCTAGGGCCGCCAGGGCCATCGGGGATGCCAGGGGCACCGGAGACATCGGCGGCACCAGGGACATCGGCGGCACCGGGGGCCCCAGCCGCGCCGGCAGCATCGGCCGCGTCGCCGCCTGGACCCCCCACCTCCCGTGCCCGGACCCTCAGCAGGGTCCGCTCGCTCTCGTTGCGCGTGAGCGCCGCCGCTCGTTCGAATTCCGTGCGGGCCTCCGTCGGGCGGCCCAGGCGGGCCAGGAGGTCGCCTCGTACGCTCGGGAGCAGGTGGTAGCGGGCCAGGGACGGTTCCGATGTGAGGGCGTCGACCAGGGGGAGCGCCGCCGCCGGGCCCCGGGCCATCGACACGGCCACCGCGCGGTTCAGTTCGACGACCGGGGAGGGCGTCAGGGTGCCGAGCCGTCCGTAGAGCGCGGCGATGGTCTCCCAGTCCGTCTCCTCGTACGAGGCGGCCCGTGCGTGGCAGGCCGCGATCGCCGCCTGGAGGGCGTACGGGCCGTACGAGCGTCCGTCACCGGCCCGTGCCAGGGCCGCGTACCCCCTTCGGATCAGCAGCCGGTCCCAGCGGCGGCGGTCCTGGTCGGCGAGGAGCACCGGGCGTCCGTCGGGGCCGGTGCGGGCGGCGGTCCGGGAGGCCTGGAGTTCCAGGAGGGCGGCCAGACCCTGGGCCTCCCCCTCGTCGGGGGCGAGGGCGGCGAGGACCCGGGCGAGCCGCAGTCCGTCCTCGCAGAGTCCCGGCCGCAGCAGATCGTCGCCCGCCGTCGCCGCGTACCCCTCGTTGAAGATCAGATAGACGACTTCGAGGACGGAGCCGAGCCGGGCGGCCCGCGCCTGCCCGTACGGCACCTCGAACTCCACGCCCGCCCTCGCGAGCGCCCGCTTGGCCCGGGTGATCCGCGCGGCGACGGTCGCCTCGGGGACGAGGAAGGCGCGGGCGATCTCGTCCGTGCGCAGCCCGCCGACGAGCCGCAGGGTCAGCGCGGCGCGCGCCTCGGCCGAGAGCACCGGATGGCAGGTGGTGAAGATCAGCCGCAGCACGTCGTCGTCGATGTCGCCGGGGCCCGCCGGCTCGGGGTCGTACGCCTCCTCCGTGAGCGTCCGGCCCACCTCGGCGAGCTTTCTCGCGTACGTCTCGCGCCGTCGGACGAGGTCCACGGCGCGATGCTTGGCGGCGGCCGTCAGCCAGGCTCCCGGCCGCTCGGGGACTCCCGTCCCCGGCCACTGTTCGAGGGCGGCGACGAGGACGTCCTGCGCGATCTCCTCGGCGATGCCGACGTCCCGGACGATCCGCGCGGCCGTGGCGACGATCCGCGGGGACTCCATCCGGAAGACCGTGTCGAGGGTGCTCCGCACCTGGCCGGTGCCGTGTGCCGTCACGTCTCCCATGACAGCACACGGCACCGACAACGGCCCGGAGTCAGCCCTCCGGCATCTCCTCGACCTCGCGCAGTTCGAGGCCCACCGTCCAGTGCGGCGGGTGGACGGCCAGGAAGCGACGGGACCACTCCATGGCCTCGGCCCGGTCCTTGCACTGCATCAGGGCGTACCCCCCGACGACCTCCTTGGTCTCGGTGAACGGCCCGTCCGTGACGGAGACCTTCCCGCCCGACCAGGTGAGGCGGCTGGCCTCGGCGGTCGGCTTGAGGCCCGCCGTGTCGAGCATGACGCCCGCCTTGGTGATCTCCTCGAAGAGCGCGCCCATGCGCTCCTGGAAGCCGGGATCGGCGTCCGCCATGTCGATCGTGTTCTCCTCGATGCGGACCAGGGACAGATAGCGGGGCATGACGACTCCTCGCGGGTGCGGTGGCGGGGCCGTTCCCCGCCTCTCACTCATACGTCGAACGGGCCCGCCCCGCATCGACAGTCCCGCCGGAGAAATTTCCCCGCGCCCCGGCGGAGCCCCTCGGGCGGGTCCTCCGGCGGGGCGTCTCAGACGTAGTCCTCCAGGCGCGCCACCGTGAAGCCCTGTTCCTGGATACGGCGCAGCATGGTGGCCGTCATCTCGGTCATCGTCCGGCCCTTCAGCTCGGCGGGGCCCCGGAAGTGGGCCAGGATGATGTCGCCGGGGCGCAGCTTCCGGTCGCCGCGCTGGTACTGCATGTTCTTGATCTGCATGGACTCGCGCCAGAGCACGATCGCGTCCGCCCCGCATTCCCCGGCCGCCGCGCGCGTGTCCTCGTTCCAGTTGCCGTAGGGCGGGCGGAAGAGGCGCGGGGCCGTGCCGTACCGCTGCTCCAGTCTGGTCCGCTGGCCGCAGATCTCCTCGCGCTGTGCCGTCCGGGAGAGGGTGCGCAGGTCGGGGTGGGTGAGGGTGTGGTTGGCGAGACCGTGGCCCTGGGCGACGAGCGGGGCGAAGTAGCCGTAGTCGCTCCGTATGGCGGAGTCGGTGAGGAACATGGTGACGGGGATCCTCAGCTCCGCCATCATCGCCACGAAGGCGGGGTCCTTCTCCGCGCCGTCGTCGATGGTGATGAAGACGATCTTCTCGGTGGTGGGTATCTCGCTGATCACCGGCACCGGGCCGCCGGACGGGCGCCGCACCGGCTTGACGGCGGGCGGGGCGGGCGCGGGCGCGAAGGGCTTGAGACCCCACTTGCGGTACGCGGCTTCGGAGGCGACGGCGCTTCCCGGGGCCCCGGGGGCGGGTGGGACGGCGGAGTCGGTGGGGGTGCCGGTGGTGGAACCGGCGGCGGTCGGGGTGGTCGTCGCTTCGGACCCCGGCGTCGCCGCGCCGGAGGCCCCTGCCCCCGCTCCGGCCCCTGCTTCCGCCCCCGCCGTCGCCGTGCAGCCGGTCACCAGCAGGGTCACGGCGGTCAGCGCCGCCCAGAGCGCGATCGTCTTCTTCACGCGGTGTCTGATGGACACCACGATCGAATGGTTGCTCGATATTCGTACGTGTGGCCGACTTAACGGGCCTCAGGGGCCACCCTCACGGGGGCACCCTCACAAGGGACACCCCCAGGGGGCCGCCCCTAGTCGTCGACCGCCTCGAAGCGCCATCGGTGCACCGGACGGGTGATGAGCGAGGCCTCCGGCTCGGGCAGTTCCGGCAGTTCCGTGTCGAAGGCGTCCGTCTCCCACCAGGTCAGGACGAGGACCCGGTCCTGTGGGGCGCGGAAGATCTCGCGGCGCAGCGGCTCGTCGGCGAGGACCTGGGCCCTGGCCCATTCGAGGAGTTCGGGGCCCCTGCCCCGGGCGGCCCGCGCCTCCCACATGAGCGTGAGCCTCACGAGTACAGGTTCTCCTTGCTGACCTCGTGCACATGGTCGTGGTCGTGCGTGTGCGCGTGGGCGCCCGGCACGTGCGGGTCCGTGACCGGCAGCGAGGAGTCCGCCGAGAGTTCCAGGTCGGAGGCGGCCCGGTTGCGGGCGACCATCTCGGAGCCGAGGGCGGCGACCATCGCGCCGTTGTCCGTGCACAGTCCGGGCCGGGGCACCCGCAGCCGGATGCCGGCGCGCTCGCAGCGCTCCTGGGCGAGGGCCCGCAGCCGCGAGTTGGCGGCGACCCCGCCACCGATCATCAGATGGTCGACACCCTCGTCCTTGCAGGCGCGGACGGCCTTGCGGGTGAGGACGTCGACGACGGCCTCCTGGAAGGACGCGGCCACGTCCCGCACGGGCACGTCCTCGCCCGCCGCGCGCTTGGCCTCGATCCAGCGGGCGACGGCCGTCTTCAGACCGGAGAAGGAGAAGTCGTACGCCGGGTCCTTCGAGCCGCTCAGCCCGCGCGGGAAGGCGATGGCCGCCGGGTCGCCCTCCCTGGCGAGCCGGTCGATGACCGGTCCGCCGGGGAAGCCGAGGTCGAGCACCCGGGCGATCTTGTCGAAGGCCTCGCCCGCCGCGTCGTCGATGGTGGCGCCCATCGGGCGCACATCGGAGGTGATGTCGGCGGAGAGCAGCAGCGAGGAGTGCCCGCCGGAGACGAGCAGGGCCATCGTCGGCTCGGGCAGCTTGCCGTGCTCCAGCTGGTCGACGCAGATGTGCGAGGCGAGGTGGTTGACGCCGTAGAGCGGCTTGCCGAGGGCGTACGCGTACGCCTTGGCCGCCGAGACGCCGACGAGCAGCGCGCCCGCGAGGCCGGGGCCGGCGGTGACGGCGATGCCGTCGAGGTCCTTCGGGGAGACGCCCGCCGTCTTCAGGGCGCGCTCGATCGTCGGGACCATGGCCTCCAGATGGGCGCGGGAGGCGATCTCGGGCACGACGCCGCCGAAGCGCGCGTGGGTGTCGACGCTGGACGCGATGGCGTCCGCGAGGAGCGTGGTCCCGTGGACGATGCCGACGCCGGTCTCGTCGCAGGAGGTCTCGATGCCGAGTACGAGCGGTTCGTCAGCAGCCATCAGAATCAGTCTCTGTTCCTTGAACGGTCAGTCGCATCACGAGCGCGTCCACGTTTCCCGGCTGGTAGTAGCCGCGCCGGAAACCGATGGGCTCGAAGCCGAAGCGCTCGTAGAGCTTCTGGGCCCGGGTGTTGTCCACGCGCACTTCGAGCAGGACCTCGTCGCACTCGAAGGCGGTGGCTTCCTTGAGGAGATCGGTGAGGAGCCGGGCGCCGAGCCCGCTGCCCCACTGGTCGCGGGCGACGGCGATGGTCTGCACGTCGCCGAGCCCGCCGGCCGCCGCGAGGCCCGCGTAACCGACGAGCCGCCCGTCGGCCGGGTCCTCCGCCACGACGTAGTGACGGGTGGCCCGAGGCCCCCTGGCGTGCGCCAGCTCCGACCAGAACATCCCCTCCGACCAGGCGTCCTCGGGGAAGAGCGCGGCTTCGAGGGCGAGCACGGGCTCGATGTCCCACCAGCGCATCCCCCGCAGCACGGCCCCGGTCTCGGCGGCGCTCACTTGGGGGTGACCACCTTGTAGTTCTTCGGCACCTGGGCGTCGGGGCGGCGCAGGTACATCGGCCGCGGGTCCAGGAAGCCCTCGCCGCCGGCCGCGAGGCGCTCCGCCGCGAGGGCGGCGAGCGCGGCGGCCGACTGGTGCTCGGGGTCGCGGGCGTCGGGGAAGGCCTCGGGGTAGAGCCGGGCGCCCGCGCCGACCACGGGGAGCCCCGCGAGCCGCTCGGCGATGTCGGCGGGCCGGTCGACGGCCGCGTCGGTCACCCGGGTGCGGGAGTCCTCGTAGCGCGCCCAGTAGACCTCCTTGCGGCGCGCGTCGGTCGCGACGGCGAAGGGGCCCTCGATCCCGGAGGCGTACGCGAGGCCGTCGAGGGTGCACAGACCGTGGACGGGCACCCCGAGCGCGGAGGCGAAGGTGGCGGCGGTGACCAGACCGACCCGGAGCCCGGTGTACGGGCCGGGGCCGACGCCGACGACGATCCCGGTGACCGCGTCGAGCCTCAGCCCGGCTTTCTTGAGGACCCGGTCGACGGCGGGCAGCAGCAGCTCTCCGTGACGGCGGGCGTCGACCTGCTCCGAGGAGCCGACGACGGTCTCCCCGTCGTGGAGGGCGACGGTGACGGCGGGGGTGGCGGTATCCATGGCGAGCAACAGCACGCGAACAGCCTACGGCTCCCGGGCCCGGTGCCCCGCCGCCCGCTCCCCCGGCTGCTACCGTCACCCTTCGATACGTTCGTACGAAAGGTGGGCACGGTGGCACGGAGCAGCTCGGGATTCGTGGCCGGGCTCACGGCGGCGGGCGTCGCCGCGGTCTGCTTCCTCGCCTACCAGGCCTCGGCCACCGTCCCCGCTCCCGCCGATCTGGCGGCGCCCTCCACCAAGCCCACGACGGCCGCTCCCGCGGTCTCGCCGAGCGGCGGCTCCAAGCCCTCGGCCGGGAAGCCCCCGGCCGTCCCGGCGGCCTCGGGCACCGGGGAGCGCGTGGTGTACGCGCTCGGCGAGCGCCGGGTGTGGCTGGTCGACGCGAAGGGCAAGGCGAGCCGTACGTTCACGGTGATGCCGAGCACGGTGGACCCGCGGCCCGGCGCGTACAACGTGACGTCCCGCTCGGGCACGGTCCGCGGCACGGACGGCGTCCAGATCGAGCATGTGGTGCGGTTCACGGTCGCGCAGGACGTGGCGATCGGCTTCAGCGCGGCGGTCGACGGCTCGACGCCGGCCCCGGACCCGGCGCGCAAGACCGGCGGCATCCGCATGAAGCGGGCCGACGGGGACGCGCTGTGGACGTTCGCGGTGATCGGCGCGAAGGTCGTCGTCGTCGCGTAACGCGGCTCCCGGACCCGCCCTCACACCCCTCGCGCGCCCCTCTTACGGGCCCTCACGCGCCCCTCGGGCCACGTTCGCGCCCCCGTAAAGGCCGTGCTCGCGCCCCTCAGGCCGCCCTGGTCCGTGTCACCGGCTCCGGGCGGCCCTTCCCGTATCCGTGTCCGGGGCGCTCCGGCCCGGTTCTCGGCGGCGGGGTCGAGAGCGTGCGGGCGGCCACGCAGGACGCCAGCAGTTCGCTCATCGGGACGTGGTCGGGCGTGGGTTCCGCGCGCTCCGGCGTCGCCATGCATGCCTCCCGTAGTTAGGTACACCTAACCAGCTCGTGCCTCCATGTGACCACGGAGCGAGGGGCCGATGCAACATCTTCCCGACACGTTGTCGGAATCTACCGGAGCGGTCAGAGCGCGCCCAGTTCCTCGTCGGCCCAGCGCGCCCCGATCCCGCGCAGTTCGACCGTGCGCCGGTCGTCGTCCGTGTCGCCGGTCACCCGGTGGATCAGCAGGTGCAGCCGGTCCTCGGTCAGCTCCTCGACCTTGCCGTCGCCCCACTCGACCACCACCACGGAGTCGGGCAGCGACACGTCGAGATCGAGGTCCTCCATCTCGTCGAGACCGCCGCCGAGCCGGTACGCGTCCACGTGCACCAGGGCCGGACCGCCGACCAGCGAGGGGTGGACCCGGGCGATGACGAAGGTGGGCGAGGTCACGGCCCCGCGCACCCCCAGGCCCTCGCCGAGGCCCCGGGTCAGGGTGGTCTTCCCCGCGCCCAGCTCGCCGGTGAGCATGACGAGGTCGCCGGGGCGGAGGATCTTCGCGAGCCGACGGCCGAGGTCCGTCATGCGCTCGGGGGAGTCGACGGAGAGGGTGGCGCCGGAGACGGGCGGGTGCGCTGCTTCCATACCGGCCAACTTAGCCCGTTCCGGAAAGCGGCCGGTTCCCTCAGTCGCCGACGGGGAGCGCCCCCGCCCGCACCAGCAGCTCCGCGAGCCGGTCGGTGACCGCCTCCGGGTGCTCAAGCATCACCAGATGGCCCCCGTCCGGGACGATCACCAGCTCCGCGTCGGGCAGCAGGGCGGCGATGGCCTCGGTGTGCGAGCCGGGTGTCACCAGGTCGTGGTCACCGGCGAGGGCGAGGACCGGCAGCCCGTCCAGTATGGCGAGGGCGGCGGCCTTGTCGTGCTCGGTGAAGGCCGGGTAGAAGGCGGCGACCACGTCGATCGGGGTCGCCTCCAGCATCCGCTCGGCGAACCGGGCCACCGCCGGGTCCACGTCCTTCGACGCGAACGAGTACTTCCTGACGAGCCCGGCGAACAGGTCGGCGGTCGCCCTGCGCCCCCGCTCGACCAGCTCGGGCTGGGTGCCGAGGGCCCGCAACACCCCCGGCAGGACCCGGCGCACCGCGTTGACCCCGGCGACCGGGAGGCCGTACGACACCTCTCCGAGGTTCCCCGCCGAGGTGCC
The DNA here is from genome assembly GCF_014596525.1 of Streptomyces sp. CBMA291. Lineage (GTDB taxonomy): Bacteria > Actinomycetota > Actinomycetes > Streptomycetales > Streptomycetaceae > Streptomyces. The sequence goes on along the minus strand of NZ_MSJP01000067.1, from coordinate 61,621 downwards.
GACGAAGGCGACGCCCGCGACCCGCTCGCGGAAGAACTCCGGGTACCGCTCGGCGAGCGCCATCACCGTCATGCCGCCCATCGAATGCCCGACCAGGACCAGCGGCCCCTCGGGCGCGGCGGCGTCCAGGACGGTCTTGAGGTCGCGGCCCAGCCGGTCCATGGTGACCGGCACTCCGTCGGGCCCGCCCTGCGAGACGCCCTGCCCGGAGCGCCCGTGACCGCGCTGGTCCCAGTGGACGGTCCGGACGAGCCCGCGCAGCGCGGCCCGCTGGAAGTGCCAGGAGTCCTGGTTGAGGCAGTAGCCGTGACTGAAGACGACGGTGAGGGGCGGGGCGGGCCTGTCCCCGAAGAGCCGCCGCCGACGGGCCTCCAGGTCGGGGTCACTGGCCCCACCGGTCCCGCCGGTCCCACCGGTCCCACTGGTCCTGCGGGCCCCGCTGGCCTCGTGGGCCCCGCCGGTTTCATGGGTCCCACTGGCCTCGTGGGCTCCGCCGGTCCCATGGGTCCCGCCGGTCTCGCGGGTCCTGTCGACCTCACCGACCCCACCGAACCTGTCGACCCCACGGGCCCCGTCGACCCCACCGGCCCCATCGGTCCCACCGGCCCCACCGACCTCGTCGACCTCGTCGACCTCGTAATACAAGACGGTCGAGTCGTCGGCGAGTGCCCGGCCCGGGGTTCCGCGCAGCCCCCCGTACGGCCCGGTGGCGTCGAGGTCGAGCCGGGCCTTGCGGCGTACGGAGCGGCCCACGGTGAGCCGTTCCACGGCCACTCCGGCGGCGGCGCCCGCCGCGAGCACGCCGAGGGCGGCGCCGGCGAATCCGGCGCGCCGCCACGTACCGGTGCCACTGGACTCGCCCACGGTTCCCCCTCTGTCCGCTCTATCCGCCCAGGTAGACGCGCGGGACCCGCGCGCCGATCCGGGTGACGATCTCGTACGCGATGGTGTCGGCGGCCACCGCCCAGTCCTCGGCGGTCGGTTCGCCCTCGTCGCCGGGGCCGAACAGGACGGCCTCGGTGCCCGGCTCCGGCGTCAGCCCGTCGAGGTCCACGACGAACTGGTCCATGGCGACCCGCCCGGCGACCGTGCGTCGGTGACCGTCGATCAGGACCGGGCCCCGGCCCGAGGCGTGCCGGGGGACGCCGTCGGCGTAGCCGAGCGGGACCAGGCCCAGGGTCGTGTCGGTGCCGGTGACGTAGTGGTGGCCGTAGCTGACGCCGTGACCGGCCGGGACCCGCTTCACCAGGGCGACGCTCGCCTTGAGCGACATCACCGGGCGCAGACCGAGGTCGGCGGAGGTGCCGAGTTCGGGGCTCGGCGAGACGCCGTACATCGCGATCCCGGGCCGGACCAGGTCGAAATGGGCCTCGGGGAGGGTGAGGGTGGCGGGCGAGTTCGCGATGTGCCGGACCTCGGGGTCGATCCCCGCCTTCTCGGCGTGGTCGATCATCGAACGGAAGACGTCGAGCTGCGCGGCGATGGAGGGGTGGTGGGGCTCGTCCGCGCAGGCGAAGTGCGACCAGAGGCCGGTGACCTTGACCAGGCCCTCGGCCTCGGCCGCGAGGGCCCGGTCCACCAGCTCGGGCCAGTCGGCGGGCTGGCAGCCGTTGCGGCCCAGACCGGTGTCGGCCTTGAGCTGGATCCTGGCCGTCCCGCCGGTCGCGCGGGCCGCCGCGACGACCTCCTCCAGGGCCCACAGGCCGCTCACCGACATGTCGAGACCGGCCTCGATGCCCTGGTCCCAGGGGTCGCCCGGGGTCCAGAGCCAGCACATCACCGGCACGTCCACGATCCCTGCGGCGCGCAGCGCGAGCGCCTCGTGCGGGGTGGCCGTGCCGAGCCAGTCAGCGCCCGCGTCCAGGGCGGCACGGGCACAGCGCACCGCGCCGTGTCCGTACGCGTCGGCCTTCACGACGGCCATGATCCGTACGTGGGGGGCGATGCGGGCGCGCAGCGTGCGGACGTTCGCACGCAGCGCGCCGAGGTCGATCTCGGCGCGGGCTCTGCGGGGCTGGGCTGTCTCAGTCATCGCGCCCAGTCTCTCAGGTGCGGGCACCGGGACCGCTTCCCCGTCCGGGAAGGCGGTGACGACGGGCCGGGGGAACGCCGCCGAGAGGGCATGGGGAACGGACGCCTGAGGGGGCGTCGGGAACCGCGCCGTCCGGGACCGCGCTGTCCGGGACCCCCCCCTGCGAGCCCGCACCGCCCGGGACCACGCCGTCGGGGGCCGCGCCGTCCGAGACCGAGGCTGCGCCGCCCGAGCCCGCGCCGTCCGGGACCGCACCGTCCGGGACCGCACCGTCCGGGGCCGCGCCGTCCGGGACCGCACCACCCGGGGCCGCGCCGTCCGGGACCGCACCACCCGGGGCCGAGGCCGCACCACCCGGGGCCGCGCCGTCCGGGACCGCACCGCCCGGGGCCGAGCCCGCGCCGCCCAAGGCTCCCCCCTCCCTACTCCCCCGCCCGCACATCCCCCCACGCCCCCGGCAGCGCGTCCGCGATGTCGCCCGCCGTCGCCGGGGCGCGGTCGTGGGAGGCGCGGCGGGCCGCGAGGCCGTGCAGGTAGGCGGCGCAGGAGGCCGCGTCCACCGGGGGCAGTCCGGCCGCGAGGAGCGAGCCCGCGAGGCCGGAGAGGACGTCGCCGGTGCCCGCCGTGGCCAGCCAGGCGGTCCCGGTGGGGTTCACCCGTACGGGACCGCCCGCCGGGCCGAGGACCAGCGTCGTGGAGCCCTTGAGCAGCACCGTCGCGCCGTACCGGGCCACGAGTTCCCGTACCGCCGCGAGCCGGCCCGTCTCCACCTCCGCTCGGGTGACGCCCAGGAGCGCCGCCGCCTCGCCCGCGTGCGGAGTGAGCAGGGTCGGGGCGCTGCGGGCCCGTACCAGGGCGGGATCGAGACCCCGCAGCCCGTCGGCGTCGACGAGCACCGGCACGTCGGAGGCGAGGACGTCGGCGGCCCCCGGCTCGTCGCCGAGGCCGGGCCCGACCACCCAGGCCTGCACCCGTCCGGCCCGGTCCGGCGGCCCGGCGTGGACCAGGGTCTCGGGGTGGGCCGCGATCACCGCGTCGGCGGCCGGGCCGACGTACCGCACGGCGCCCGCGCCGCCGCGCAGCGCCGCCGTGACGGTGAGGACGGCCGCGCCCGGGTAGCGGGCGGACCCGGCGACGACGCCGAGGACACCGCGCCGGTACTTGTCGCTCTCCGCGCCCGGCGCGGGCAGCAGCCGGGCCACGTCACGGTGCTGGAGCGCCTCCAGATCGGGCACGCCGGGCAGTTCGTCGCCGAGCCCGATGTCGACGAGCCGCAGGGCGCCCGCGTAGGAGCGCGCGGGGTCGACGAGGAGCGCGGGCTTGTACGTGCCGAAGGTGACGGTGGCGTCGGCCCGCAGCGCCTCCCCTGAGACCTCGCCGGTGTCCGCGTCGACGCCACTGGGCAGGTCGACGGCGACGACGACGGCTCCGGAACCGCGTGCGGCGCGGGCGACGGGCACGGCGTCGGGGCGCAGACCGCCGCGCCCGCCGATGCCGGTGATGCCGTCGAGGACGAGATCGGCGGCGGCGAGCGGTTCGAACGGGTCGTCGGCGATCCGGCCCCCGGCCCGCCGGAGGGCGGTGAGCCCGCCCTCGTGGGCGCGGGAGCCGAGGAGGACGGCGGTGACCCCGGCGCCGCGCCGGGCGAGCCGGGCTCCGGCGTGGAGGGTGTCACCGCCGTTGTCGCCGCTGCCGACGAGGAGGACGACCCTCGCCCCGTAGACCCGCCCCTTGCCGAGCAGCGAGCAGCAGGCGGCGGCGAGCCCGGCGGCGGCCCGCGCCATGAGGGCCCCTTCGGGAAGCCGCGCCATGAGCACGGCTTCGGCGGCCCGTACGGTCTCCACGCGGTGTGCGGTACGCATGGGGGCAGTCTGCCGCAGGCCTCGGCGCCGTGTCCTGGGACGGGGGCGGACACGCGGGGCCCGGAAGGCGTTCCGGCCCCCAGGCCACCCCCTCGTCACCGCCCTCCCTCGTCACCGCCTTCTCCCTCGTCACCTCCCTCCCCCCTCGCCCCTCCCTCCCCCCTCGCCCCTCCCTGTCGTCCCCTCCCCCTCAGCCCTCCGCGATGACCACCGCCGACGCGACCCCCGCGTCATGGCTGAGGGAGACGTGCCAGTGCTTGACGCCCAGTTCGGCGGCGCGGGCCGCCACCGTGCCCCGGACGCGGAGGCGGGGCTGGCCGGTGCCCTCGACGTACACCTCGGCGTCGGTCCAGTGCAACCCGCCCGGCGCACCCAGCGCCTTGGCCAGGGCTTCCTTCGCGGCGAAGCGCACCGCGAGGGAGGCCGGGCCGCGCCGTTCGCCGCTGGGCAGCAGCATCTCGCGTTCGACGAAGAGGCGTTGCAGCAGCCCCGGTGTCCGTTCCACGGACGCGGCGAACCGGTCGATCTCCGCCACGTCGATCCCCACCCCAATGATCATCTTCTGCTCACTCCACGGTCACCGATTTGGCCAGGTTGCGCGGCTGGTCTACCTCGTTGCCCCGTGCGGTGGCCAGCTCGCAGGCGAAGACCTGGAGCGGCACCGTGGAGACCAGCGGCTGAAGCAGCGTAGGCGTGACGGGGATGCGGATGAGATGGTCGGCGTACGGGACGACGGTCTCGTCCCCCTCCTCGGCGATGACGATGGTGCGGGCGCCCCGCGCCCTGATCTCCTGGATGTTGGAGACGATCTTGTCGTGGAGGAGGGAGCGGCCCTGCGCCGACGGCACCACGACGACCACCGGCAGATCCTCCTCGACCAGCGCGATCGGCCCGTGCTTCAGCTCCCCCGCGGCGAAGCCCTCGGCGTGCATGTACGCGAGTTCCTTGAGCTTCAGGGCGCCTTCCAGGGCGACCGGGTAGCCGACGTGCCGGCCGAGGAAGAGCACCGTGTTCTTGTCGGCGAGGGAGCGGGCCAGGGCCCGTACCGGCTCCATGGTCTCCAGGACGCGCTCGACCTCGTCGCCGATCCTGGCCAGCTCGCGGACGACCGCGTGGATCTCGTCGCCCCACTGCGTGCCGCGCACCTGCCCGAGGTAGAGGGCGAGGAGGTAGCAGGCGACGAGCTGGGTGAGGAACGCCTTGGTGGAGGCGACGGCGACCTCGGGCCCGGCGTGGGTGTAGAGCACGGCGTCCGATTCGCGGGGGATCGTGGAGCCGTTGGTGTTGCAGACGGCGAGGACCTTCGCGCCCTGCTCGCGGGCGTGCCGCAGGGCCATCAGGGTGTCCATGGTCTCGCCGGACTGGGAGATGGCGACGACCAGGGTCCGCCGGTCGAGGATGGGGTCGCGGTAGCGGAACTCGCTGGCCAGCTCGACCTCGCAGGGGATGCGGGTCCAGTGCTCGATGGCGTACTTGGCGATGAGCCCGGCGTGGAAGGCGGTGCCGCAGGCGATGACGACGATCTTGTCGGCCTCGCGCAGCACGCTGTCGGGGATGCGCACCTCGTCGAGGGTGAGCCGCCCTTCGCCGTCGATCCGGCCGAGGAGGGTGTCGGCGACCGCCTTGGGCTGCTCGGCGATCTCCTTGAGCATGAAGTGGTCGTAGCCGCCCTTCTCGGCGGCGGAGGCGTCCCAGTCGACGTGGAAGGCGCGGACGTCGGCGGGCGCTCCGTCGAAGTCGGTGACGGTGACGCCGTCCCTGGTCAGCTCGACGACCTGGTCCTGACCGAGTTCGATCGCCGAGCGGGTGTGGGCGATGAAGGCGGACACGTCGGAGGCGAGGAAGTTCTCGCCCTCGCCGACGCCGACGACCAGCGGCGAGTTGCGGCGGGCGCCGACGACGGTGCCGGGCTGGTCGGCGTGCACGGCGACCAGGGTGAACGCCCCTTCGAGACGCCGGCACACCAGCCGCATGGCCTCGGCCAGGTCACCGGCGGAGGAGAACTCCTCGGCGAGGAGATGGGAGACGACCTCGGTGTCGGTCTCGGAGAGCAGCTCGTGGCCGCGCCCGGCGAGTTCCCAGCGCAGGGCGGCGAAGTTCTCGATGATGCCGTTGTGGACGACGGCGACCCGCCCCGCGTTGTCCAGGTGCGGATGCGCGTTGACGTCGGTCGGCCCGCCGTGGGTGGCCCAGCGGGTGTGCCCGATGCCCACGGAGCCCCCCGCGAGGGGCCGCTCGACGAGTTCCTTCTCCAGGTTGACGAGCTTGCCCGCCTTCTTGGCCGAGGCGAGTCCCCCGTCGGAGAGCACCGCGACACCGGCCGAGTCGTAGCCCCGGTATTCGAGCCTCTTGAGGCCCGCGACCACCACATCAAGCGCCGACTGCCCGCCGACGTATCCCACGATTCCGCACATGTCGGCAGCGTACGGCGGAAGACGCCGGGAGCAGGGGGTACGCGCGGAGGGCCACACCTCCGGGTGGCTCCGGCGCCGACGACACCCACCGCACGCCCCTGGGCCCCGCCCCCGCACGCCCCCGAGCCCCCTCCCGTACGCCCCTGAGCCCCGCCCCCGTACGTCCCCGGGCCCCGCCCCGTACGCCGCGAGTCCTCCTCCCCCACCGAGGTCGCCCGTCCCCCTCCCCCACGTGACCCACCCCACCCCCCACGCCCCCGGTCCAGCCGGGACAATGGCGGGGTGATCACTTCGCCGCCACGAAGCGCCAACGGGGCGAGCCCCTACGTCGACCTCACCCGGGACGAGTGGAGCGCCCTGCGCGACAAGACGCCGTTGCCGCTGACCGCCGAGGAGGTCGAGCGGCTGCGGGGGCTCGGGGACGTCATCGACCTCGACGAGGTCCGGGACGTCTACCTTCCCCTGTCGCGCCTGCTCAACCTGTACGTGCAGGCCACCAGCGGGCTGCGCGGCGCCCTGAACACCTTCCTCGGGGAGAGCGGGGAGCAGCGCGGCACCCCGTTCGTCATAGGCGTCGCCGGTTCCGTCGCCGTCGGCAAGTCGACGGTGTCCCGGCTGCTTCAGGCGCTGCTCGCCCGCTGGCCGGAGCACCCGCGCGTGGAGCTGGTCACCACGGACGCCTTCCTGTACCCGATGGAGGAGCTGAAGGCGCGCGGGCTGATGTCCCGTAAGGGTTTCCCCGAGTCGTACGACCGCCGGGCGCTGACCCGGTTCGTCGCGGACATCAAGGCGGGCAAGCCGGAGGTCACCGCCCCGGTCTACTCGCACCTGATCTACGACCGGGTGCCCGACGAGCGGCTGGTCGTGCGCCGCCCGGACATCCTGATCGTGGAGGGCCTGAACGTCCTCCAGCCGGCCCTGCCCGGCCAGGACGGCAGGACACGGGTCGGGCTCGCCGACTACTTCGACTTCTCGGTGTACGTGGACGCGCGCCCGGAGGACATCGAGCGCTGGTACCTCAACCGGTTCCGCAAGCTGCGCGACACCGCGTTCCAGAACCCGTCCTCGTACTTCCAGCGCTACACCCGGGTCTCCGAGGACGAGGCCCTCGACTACGCCCGCACGATGTGGCGGACCATCAACAAGGTGAACCTCCTGGAGAACGTGGCCCCGACCCGGGGCCGGGCGACGCTCGTGGTCCGCAAGGGCCCCGACCACAAGGTGCAGAAGCTGAGCCTGCGCAAGCTCTGACGGCCACGGGCGACATGCGCGCGGGCCGGCGCGTCGACCAGCACGCCGACATGCACGTCGACATGCTCGTGGGCACGAAGAAGGCCCCGCCGTACCGGAGTTCCGGTGCGGCGGGGCCTTCCGCTGCATGACGATGCCTCAACAAGCCTAGCCCAGCGCGGACTTCACCACATCCGCGAGGCGCTGCGCGACCGCGCGGGCCTGCTCGATGTCGGCCGCCTCGACCATGACGCGGACCAGCGGCTCGGTGCCGGAGGGGCGCAGCAGGACCCGGCCGGTGGAGCCCAGCTCCTGCTCGGCGGCGGTGACGGCGGCGGCGAGGTCGCCGGAGGTGGTGACCCGGGACTTGTCGACGTCGGGGACGTTGATGAGGACCTGCGGCAGCCGCTCCATGACCCCGGCGAGTTCGGCGAGGGTCGAGCCGGTGGCGGCGACGCGCGCGGCCAGCATCAGGCCGGTGAGGGTGCCGTCGCCGGTGGTGGCGTGGTCGAGGACGATGACGTGCCCGGACTGCTCGCCGCCGAGCGCGTAGCCGTGCTCCTTCATGGACTCCAGGACGTAGCGGTCGCCGACGGCGGTCTGGACGAGGTTCAGCCCCGCGCCCTCCATGGCGAGCTTGAAGCCCAGGTTGGACATGACGGTGGCGACGACGGTGTCCCCGCGGAGCGTCCCCGCCTCGCGCATGGCGAGGGCGAGCACGGCAAGGATCTGGTCCCCGTCGACCTCGTCGCCCCGCGCGTCGACGGCGAGGCAGCGGTCGGCGTCGCCGTCGTGGGCGATGCCGAGGTCCGCGCCGTGCTCGACGACGGCGGCACGGAGCAGCTCCAGATGGGTGGAGCCGCAGCCGTCGTTGATGTTGAGGCCGTCGGGCTGGGCGCCGATGGTGACGACCTCGGCTCCGGCGCGGGCGAAGGCCTCGGGCGAGACGCGGGCGGCGGCGCCGTGGGCCTCGTCGAGGACGACCTTGAGGCCGTCGAGGCGGTTGGGGAGGACGGCGATGAGGTGGGCGACGTAGGTGTCGAAGCCCTCGTCGTAGTCGCGGACGCGGCCGACTCCGGCGCCGGTGGGGCGCTCCCAGGGGGCGCCGGTGCGGTGCTCCTCGTAGACGGACTCGATCTTGTCCTCCAGCTCGTCGGCGAGCTTGTGGCCGCCGCGCGCGAAGAACTTGATGCCGTTGTCGGGCATGGCGTTGTGGCTGGCGGAGAGCATCACGCCGAGGTCGGCGCCGAGGACGCCGGTGAGGTGGGCGACGGCCGGGGTGGGCAGCACGCCGACGCGCAGCACGTCGACACCGGCGGAGGCCAGCCCGGCGACCACGGCGGCTTCGAGGAACTCTCCGGAGGCGCGGGGGTCACGTCCGACCACGGCGGTCGGCCGATGGCCCGCGAAGCTGCCGGTCTCGGCGAGCACGTGCGCCGCCGCTACGGACAGGCCGAGCGCCAGCTCCGCCGTCAGGTCCGCGTTGGCCACACCGCGTACGCCGTCCGTGCCGAAGAGTCGTCCCACAGCATTCCTCCGAATTTACGTGCCCGAGCCGGTGCAAGAGATGATGAAAAAAACGTACGCCCCGACGGCACGAGAAGTGCCGCCGGGGCGTACGAAAGCAGACCGAGCAGGCGATTAACGCTTGCTGTACTGCGGAGCCTTACGGGCCTTCTTGAGACCGGCCTTCTTGCGCTCGACCGCACGGTCGTCGCGGGAAAGGAAGCCGGCCTTCTTCAGCGCCGGGCGGTTGTTCTCGACGTCCGCCTCGTTCAGCGCACGGGCCACGCCGAGGCGCAGGGCGCCGGCCTGGCCGGAGACACCGCCACCCGCGATGCGGGCGATGACGTCGTAGCGGTTGTCGAGTTCGAGCACCTTGAAGGGCTCGTTGACTTCCTGCTGGTGCACCTTGTTGGGGAAGTAGTCCTCAAGGGTGCGACCGTTGATCTTCCACTTGCCGGTGCCCGGAACGATCCGGACGCGGGCGATGGCGTTCTTGCGACGGCCCAGGCCGGCGGCCGGCTGCGGGTCGCCGAAGCGGGACGCGAGCGACTCGGAGGTGTAGTCACCCTCGACCAGCTCGGTCTCGGTGGTGTACTCCTCGACGCCCTCGAACTCGTCGACGGGGGTCTCGGGGGTGGTCTCGGCCACGATGCTCCTCAGATTTCTTTCGTTCTTAGGGGGTGTGGCCGGAACTACTGCGCGACCTGGGTGATCTCGAACGGAACCGGCTGCTGCGCAGCGTGCGGGTGGTTCTCGCCCGCGTAGACCTTCAGCTTCGAGAGCATCTGACGGCCCAGGGTGTTCTTGGGGATCATGCCCTTGATGGCCTTCTCGACGGCCTTCTCGGGGTTCTTGGCCAGCAGCTCGTCGTAACGGACGGAGCGCAGACCACCCGGGAAGCCGGAGTGGCGGTACGCCAGCTTCTGGGTCTTCTTGTTGCCGGACAGGTGAACCTTGTCGGCATTGATGATGATGACGAAGTCGCCCATGTCCATGTGGGGGGCGTAGACCGGCTTGTGCTTGCCTCGCAGGAGGTTGGCTGCCGTGGTCGCCAGACGGCCCAGGACGATGTCCTGCGCGTCGATGATGTGCCACTGGCGAGTGACATCGCCGGGCTTGGGGCTGTACGTACGCACTTCGTAGCCTTCGCTTCTTCAGTGGATGGAGTCCAGACACACCTGAAGCGATCATGCAGCTGGGGCCTGCACTGCCGGGACACCGCCCGTATGCGAGCCACTGGTAACTGCTCCAGGGAACCTGCGTAAAGGCCCTTCGCGTGAAAACACGCGAAGCCGATACGCATAACAAAGCGCAACACTACCCGCGCCACCCCGGGCGGGTCAAAACGCGCCGCCCCTACCGCGCCCGCTCCACCCGGCGCTCGTCCCACACCGGCTCCGTCGTCTCCCGGACGACGCCGTCCGAGCCGAAGACCAGATAGCGGTCGAAGCTCTTCGCGAACCACCGGTCGTGGGTCACCGCGAGCACCGTGCCCTCGTACGCCTCCAGACCGTCCTGAAGGGCCTCGGCCGATTCCAGGTCCAGGTTGTCCGTCGGCTCGTCGAGCAGCAGCGCCGTCGTCCCGGCCAGCTCCAGAAGAAGGATCTGGAACCGGGCCTGCTGCCCGCCCGAGAGCTTGTCGAACGACTGGTCGCCCTGCCGCTCCAGCTCGTAGCGGCGCAGCATCGACATCGCCGCGCCCCGGTCCTTGGCGTGCTCCGTCCACAGGATGTCGACCAGCGGCCGGCCGGCCAGCTCCGGATGCGCGTGGGTCTGCGCGAAGTGCCCCGGCACCACGCGCGCCCCCAGCCTCCACTCCCCCGTGTGGGCGACCGTGGGATCCCCGGCGAGCAGCCGCAGGAAGTGCGACTTGCCCGAGCCGTTCGAGCCGAGGACGGCGACCCGCTCCCCGTAGAAGACCTCCAGGGAGAACGGCTTCATCAGCCCGGTCAGCTCAAGGTTCTCGCAGGTCACCGCCCGTACACCGGTACGCCCGCCGCGCAGCCGCATCCGGATGTCCTGCTCGCGCGGCGGCTCCGGCGGCGGCCCCGCCTCCTCGAACTTCCGCAGCCGGGTCTGCGCCGCCGCGTACCGCGAGGCCATCTCGTGGGAGACCGCCGCCGCCTGCCGCAGGTTGACGACCAGCTTCTTCAGCTGGGCGTGCTTCTCCTCCCAGCGCCGCTTCAGCTCCTCGAAGCGCGCGAACCGCTCCCGGCGCGCCTCGTGGAAGGTGTCGAACCCGCCGCCGTGCACCCAGACGTCCGAACCGGCGGGCCCCGGCTCCACCGCGATGATCTTTTGCGCGGCCCGGGAGAGCAGCTCCCGGTCGTGCGAGATGAACAGCACGGTCTTACGGGTCTCCCGGAGCCGCTCCTCAAGCCACCGCTTGCCGGGCACGTCCAGATAGTTGTCCGGCTCGTCCAGGAGCAGCACCTCGTCCTGGCCGCGCAGCAGCGACTCCAGGACGAGCCGCTTCTGCTCGCCCCCGGAGAGCGTCCTGACCTGCCGGAACTGCGCCTTCTCGTACGGCATGCCGAGCGCGGCGGTGGTGCAGATGTCCCAGAGGGTCTCGGCCTCGTACCCCTGCACCTCGGCCCAGTCGCTGAGCGCCTGCGCGTACGTCATCTGCGCGGCCTCGTCGTCGACGGTCATGATCAGGTGCTCGGCCGCGTCGACCGCCCGCGCCGCCTCCCGGATGCGCGGGTGCGCCACCGAGACCAGCAGGTCACGGACGGTGGACTCGTCCCGTACGGAGCCCACGAACTGCGGCATCACACCGAGCCCGCCGCTGACGGTGACGGAGCCGCCGTGCGGCTGGAGCTCCCCGGCGATCATCCGGAGGAGGGTGGTCTTCCCGGCGCCGTTGGCCCCGACCAGGGCGACGACGGCCCCCTCCCCCACCCGGAAGGAGGCATCCCCGAGGAGGACCCTCCCGTCGGGAAGGTAGTACTCCAGATGCGCGGCCTCGACATGTCCCATGAAGTGCATTGTCGCCGCCCGCCGGGGCCAGGCCCAACCGGTTTAGGATGCGCGGCATGAGCTTTGGGGGACCGCGGTGGCCGCAGGAGCCACAGCAGGGGCAGCCGGGACAGCAGGAACAGCCTGGGCAGCAGGGGTACGGACAGCGGCCGGGACACGGCGGCCCACCCGCACCGGACCCCCAGGCGTACGGACAGCCTCAAGGCCAGGGACACGGGGAACCCCAGGGCTTCGGACCGCCCCAGGGGTACGGGGAACCCCAGGGGTACGGGGAGCCCCAGGGCTTCGGACCGCCTCAGGGGCAGGGCTCCGGGGACCCTCAGGGACAGCCCTCAGGGCCGCCCCGGGGCTTCGGACCGCCCCGGGGATACGGAGAGCCCCGCCCCGTCCCCTCCCCCGATCCCTTCCCCGGCGCCCAGGGCGGCGGCTCCGGGACACCCGACTGGGGCGCCCTCGCCGACGCCTCCGCCTCCCGTGACCGGCGCAAGCGCTGGCTGGTGATCGGCGGCGGCGCCGTCGCCGCCCTGGCCGTCGGCGCGATCGTGGCCACCGCCGTCGTCGCCACCGGCAGGAAGAACGACGTGGCGGGGAACGGCGGGGCGCCCACCGGATCCGCCGCCCCCACCGGCTCCGTCACCCCGGAGCCCACCTTCTCCTCGGTGGCGCCGCCGCCCCCGCCGAACCCGAAGGACTACATCTCCGACCCGAAGAAGGACAAGGCGCCGCTGACCGCCGAGGGCCTCTTCCCCGGCACGAAGCTCACCATGAACGAGCGGCCCTACCGGAAGGGCGCCACCACCTCGACGACGGACTGCGCGGCGGCCACCCAGGGCGGGCTCGGCGCCGTCCTCAAGGCGCACGGCTGCCAGCGCGTCCTGCGCGCCACCTACGTCAGGGACGGCGTGGCGGTCACCGTCGGCATCGCCGTACTCCCCTCGGAGTCGGCGGCCCAGACGGTGAAGGCCCAGGCCACCGGCGGTATCGCCCCGCTGGCCGGCGCGGGCGTCGGCGACTTCTGCCACGGCACGGTCTGTCTGCGCCGCTCGAACGCGATCGGCCGCTACGCCTACTTCACCCAGGCGGGCTTCGCCAGCGGGAAGAAGGTCACCAAGGCCGACGAGCCGGTCTTCCAGAGCAGCGACGACCTCGGCACCTTCGCCTTCAACCAGATCTACGCCCGGGGCCGCGCGCAGGCCTCAGCAGCAGCCGGCGCTCCCGGGCAGTGACCGCTTGTTCCTGGCCTCCACGCTGCGGGCGGCCAGAAGCTCGTCGGCCGGGTAGCCGACCTCTTCGAGGGTGAGGCCGTGCGGCCGTACGACGTGCACGGCCGAGTCCCGGACCCCGGCCGCGAGGACCTTGCCCGGCCAGTCGACGGGCCGGTGCCCGTCTCCCACGAACAGCAGGGCCCCCACCAGCGAGCGGACCATGTTGTGGCAGAAGGCGTCGGCCTTCACGGTGGCTTCCATGACCCCGTCGGGCCGCCGCTCCCAGCGCAGCTCCTGAAGGGTGCGGATGGTGGTGGCGCCCTCGCGCCGCTTGCAGTACGCGGCGAAGTCGTGCTCGCCGACGAGCGCGGCGGCGGCCTCGTTCATGGCGTCCATGTCCAGGGCCCAGTCGTGCCACAGGACGTGCCCGCGCAGCAGCGGGTCGACCCCGCCGGGGTTGTCGGTGACCCGGTAGGCGTAGCGGCGCCAGACGGCCGAGAACCGCGCGTTGAAGCCCGCCGGGGCCTCGGTGAGGGACCACACCCGCACATCGTGCGCGAGCCGCCCGGCGAGCCGCCTGAGCAGCTTGTCCCGGTGCTCCGCCCACAGCTCCGCGGGCAGGTCGACATGGGCGACCTGACCGCGCGCGTGGACCCCGGAGTCGGTCCGCCCGGCCACGGTCAGCTCGTAGGTCTCCTTGGAGCGGGTCACGGTCCGCAGGGCGTCCTCGATGTCGCCCTGCACCGTCCGCTGCCCCTCGGCCTGCTTGGCCCAGCCGGAGAAGTCCTTGCCGTCGTACGACAGGTCGAGGCGGACCCGTACGTACCCGTCCTGCACGTCATCGCTCACGCGGAAATCCTCTCAGAGACACGGGTGCGGGCCCGCACCCCAGGGGGTACGGGCCCGCACGCGAGAAGGTCGGGAACGCTTACGCGTCCTTCGACTCCTCGGCGGCCTCGGTCGTGGCGGCCTCGTCGGCCTCCTTGACGGCACGCTTGGTGGCGGCCTCGGCCTCGGCGACGGTCGCCTTCTTGGCGATCTCGCCCTCGACCAGCTCGATCACGGCCATCGGGGCGTTGTCGCCACGACGGTTGCCGATCTTGGTGATACGGGTGTAGCCACCCGGGCGCTCGGAGTAGCGCGGCGCGATCTCGGTGAAGAGCGTGTGGACGATGCCCTTGTCGGTGATCGTCTGGAGCACGAGGCGACGGTTGTGGATGTCGCCCTTCTTCGCCTTGGTGATCAGGCGCTCGGCGACCGGACGCAGGCGGCGGGCCTTGGCCTCGGTCGTGGTGATGCGGCCGTGCTCGAACAGCGACTTCGCCAGGTTGGCGAGGAGCAGCTTCTCGTGCGCGGCGGAACCGCCGAGGCGGGCACCCTTCGCGGGACGCGGCATGGTGTTTCTCCTTGTGATCTGCACCGGCCGTATGAGGTACCGGTGTCAGTGTCCGAGCGGGCGGTCACCCGTCGGAGACCCCGTGCCCCCGAAGGGGCGCGGGGAACTGCGTGACCGGCCGGAGCCGGTCCGCAGCCACATCTGAGCCGTGAGGCCCGAGCTGTCAGTACTGCTCGGTCTCGACGAACCCGGCGTCCGCGTCGTCGTCGGCGCCGAAGGCGTCGGCGGCGGCGGTCGGGTCGAATCCGGGCGGGCTGTCCTTGAGGGCCAGGCCCATGCCGGCCAGCTTCGCCTTGACCTCGTCGATCGACTTCGCACCGAAGTTGCGGATGTCGAGCAGGTCGGCCTCGGAACGCGCCACGAGTTCACCCACGGAGTGGATGCCCTCGCGCTTGAGGCAGTTGTACGAACGAACGGTGAGTTCGAGCTCCTCGATCGGCAGCGCGAGGTCGGCGGCCAGGGCGGCGTCCGTCGGGGACGGGCCCATGTCGATGCCCTCGGCGTCGATGTTGAGCTCGCGCGCCAGACCGAACAGCTCGACCAGGGTCTTGCCGGCGGACGCCATGGCGTCACGCGGGCGCATGGCCTGCTTGGTCTCGACGTCGACGATCAGCTTGTCGAAGTCGGTGCGCTGCTCGACACGGGTCGCCTCGACCTTGTACGTGACCTTGAGCACCGGCGAGTAGATCGAGTCGACCGGGATACGGCCGATCTCCTGGCCCACCTGCTTGTTCTGCACGGCGGAGACGTAGCCGCGACCGCGCTCGACGGTCAGCTCCATCTCCAGCTTGCCCTTGCCGTTGAGCGTGGCGAGGACGAGGTCGGGGTTGTGCACCTCGACACCGGCCGGGGGCGCGATGTCGGCGGCGGTGACCAGACCCGGGCCCTGCTTGCGCAGGTACATCACGACCGGCTCGTCGTGCTCCGAGGAGACGACCAGCTGCTTGATGTTGAGGATGAGGTCGGTCACGTCCTCCTTGACGCCCGGCACGGTGGTGAACTCGTGCAGGACACCGTCGATGCGGATGCTGGTGACAGCGGCTCCGGGGATCGACGACAGGAGGGTGCGGCGGAGGGAGTTGCCGAGGGTGTAGCCGAAGCCCGGCTCCAGCGGCTCGATCACGAACCGGGAGCGGAACTCGTCGACGACCTCTTCGGTCAGCGAGGGACGCTGAGCGATCAGCATGTCTGTGATTCCTTCAGTCGTGGACGCCCACTATTTGACGCCCTACGGACCACCGGGAACGGGCCCGGTGGCTTTGAACTCGTACTGCAAGGGTACGGGCGGCACGACCCCCGGAGAGGGACCGTACCGCCCGGAAATCCCGATTCAAGCAGCCCGTGCGTCAGACGCGGCGGCGCTTGGGGGGACGGCAGCCGTTGTGCGGCGTGGGGGTGACGTCCTGGATCGAGCCGACCTCGAGGCCGGTGGCCTGGAGGGAGCGGATCGCGGTCTCACGGCCGGAGCCGGGACCCTTGACGAAGACGTCGACCTTGCGCATGCCGTGCTCCTGCGCGCGGCGAGCGGCCGACTCGGCGGCCATCTGCGCGGCGAACGGGGTGGACTTGCGCGAGCCCTTGAAGCCGACGTGGCCGGCGGAGGCCCAGGAGATCACGTTGCCCGAGGGGTCCGTGATCGAGACGATCGTGTTGTTGAACGTGCTCTTGATGTGCGCGTGGCCGTGAGCGACGTTCTTCTTTTCCTTGCGGCGCACCTTCTTGGCAGCGCCCTGACGACCCTTGGGGGGCATCTCTTACTCCTACGGGAGGTGGTCGGTCCTACAGCGAAGACCGCTTGGTCAAGCGTCCGCTGAGGACTACTTCTTGCCCGGCTTCTTCTTGCCGGCGATGGCGCGACGCGGGCCCTTGCGGGTACGAGCGTTCGTGCTGGTGCGCTGGCCGCGGACGGGCAGGCCACGACGGTGGCGCAGGCCCTGGTAGCAGCCGATCTCCACCTTGCGGCGGATGTCGGCGGCGATCTCACGGCGGAGGTCACCCTCGGTCTGGAGGTTGGCGTCCACGTACTCGCGGATCTTGACGAGGTCTTCCTCGGCAAGGTCGCGGACACGGGTGGACGGCTCCACGCCGGTCGCGGCGAGGATCTCCTCGGACCGGGTACGCCCGATACCGAAGACGTAGGTGAGTGCGACCACCACGCGCTTTTCGCGCGGGATGTCAACACCGGAAACGCGTGCCATTCAATGGCTCCTGTGTTCTCGGGGGTCTGCTGCAGAACCACTCCCGACCGCCGACGCCGCGAGATGCGGTGCGTGGTACGTCCGGGTCCCCGGCCCCCGCCGGAGGTGCCGTCAACCGTTCGAGAACGGTCCGACGGGCTCTGCGTATGTACGAATTGCTATGCGTCGCGCGAAGAACTGCGAAATTGCAGGTCGGTCGGCGTGCGTCAGCCCTGGCGCTGCTTGTGGCGCAGGTTGTCGCAGATGACCATGACCCGGCCGTGACGGCGGATCACCTTGCACTTGTCGCAGATCTTCTTGACGCTCGGCTTGACCTTCATGGGATGTGAGGTTCTCCGGGTCAGTGCCATCACCCGCGCGCGAACGCAGGGGTGCGGGCAAGATCTACTTGTACCGGTAGACGATCCGGCCACGCGTCAGGTCGTACGGAGAAAGCTCCACGACGACCCGGTCGTCCGGAAGGATGCGGATGTAGTGCATACGCATCTTGCCGGAGATGTGCGCGAGGACCTTGTGACCGTTCTGGAGTTCCACCTTGAACATGGCGTTCGGGAGGGACTCGATCACGGTGCCCTCGATTTCGATGGCACCTTGCTTCTTGGCCACGCTTCGCCTTTCGAATCGGCTACCTTGATCGACTCTCGGATTCGCCGCATGCGGACACACGGGTACACGACAGCCGACGCATCAGTCTACGTCAGGCCCCTGGAAAAGACGAATCGGGAAGTCTGCCCACGCGAGGAGATCCTTACGCAAGCCACCACGCCGATCCCCCCGGAGCCTTTCCCGACCATACGCCGAGGAGCCCCGCGCCGCAGTGACGCAGGACTCCCTGTCCCCTCGTACGGCCCTCGCGGGCCCCGGCCCCGGGGCCCGGCGGCGCCGTCCGCGCGGGCCGCTACGCCAGCGGGTCCGGCGCCGCCGTCACGCCCAGCTCCGCCAGCTTCGCCTTGCCGCCGTCGACCGCCGTGAGGACCAGCGGGCCCTCCTCGGTGAGCGCGATCGAGTGCTCCCAGTGGGAGGACCAGGTGCCGTCGGTCGTGATGACCGTCCAGTCGTCCTTCAGGACCTCCGTGTGCGGGGTGCCCAGGGAGACCATCGGCTCGATCGCCAGGCAGAGACCGGGGACCAGCTTCGGGCCCTTGCCGCGCTTGCGGGAGACGTAGTTCAGCAGGTGCGGGTCCATGTGCATCTCGGTGCCGATGCCGTGGCCGCCGTAGTCCTCGATGATCCCGTACCGGCCCAGGCTGTGGTCGCCGACGGCCGGACGGGGCTGCCGCTTGATGAAGCCCTCGATCGCCTTCGAGATGTCCACCAGCCGGTTGCCGAGCCGCATGGCCGCGATGCCGGCCCACATCGACTCCTCCGTCACCCGGGACAGCTCGATCAGCTCCGGCGCGTGCCCGGTGCCGACGAAGGCGGTGTAGGCCGCGTCGCCGTGCCAGCCGTCCACGATCGCGCCCGCGTCGATGGAGATGATGTCGCCGTCCTTCAGGACGGTCTTGTCGTCGGGGATGCCGTGGACGACGACCTCGTTGACCGAGGTGCAGATCGTCGCGGGGAAGCCGCCGTACCCGAGGAAGTTCGACTTCGCCCCGTGGTCGGCGATCACCTTCCGCGCGACCTCGTCCAGGTCCCGGGTCGTCGCGCCCGGCACCGCCGCCTCGCTGGTCGCCGCGTGAATGGCGGCGACGACCAGCCCCGCCTCGCGCATCTTCGCGATCTGCTCGGGGGTCTTGATCTGCACCATCGTGGCCGCGGCCTTTCCTCGAAAACGGGTGACGGAACAACGATACGGCCGCGGCGCCCCCGAGGGGCACCGCGGCCGTATCGACGAACCGGGGTTACTTCTTGATCGCTGCCATCGCCTTCGCGGTGACCTCGTCCACCTTGCCCAGCGCCGAGATCGTCACGACCAGGCTCTGCGCCCGGTAGTAGTCGATGATCGGCTCGGTCTCCGAGTGGTAGACCTCCAGACGACGGCGCACGGTCTCCTCCGTGTCGTCGTCGCGCTGGTACAGCTCGCCGCCGCAGACGTCGCAGACGCCCTCGGCCGCCGGAGCGTTGTACGTCACGTGGAAGACGTGCGAGGAGTCGTTGCGGCAGATGCGGCGACCCGCGATCCGCTTCACGACCTCGTCCTCGGGGACCTCCAGGTCCAGGACCGCGTCCAGCTGTACGTGACCCTCCTTGAGGATCTCGTCCAGGGCCTCGGCCTGGGCCACGTTGCGCGGGAACCCGTCGAGCAGGAAGCCGTTCACGGCGTCCGGCTGCTCCATACGGTCCTTGGCCATCCCGATCGTCACGGAGTCCGGCACGAGCTGCCCGGCCTTCATGTACGACTGCGCCTCCACGCCCAGCTCCGTGCCCTGAGAGATGTTGGCACGGAACAGGTCACCCGTGGAGATGTGGGGAATGTCCAGGTTCTTGGCAAGGTACGCGGCCTGCGTTCCCTTACCGGCCCCGGGCGGTCCGACGAGGACGATTCGCATCAGCGGAGGAACCCTTCGTAATTGCGCTGCTGGAGCTGACTCTCGATCTGCTTCACGGTCTCCAGCCCCACACCCACGATGATGAGGATGCTCGTCCCGCCGAAGGGGAAGTTGGCATTGGCCCCGCCGAAGCCTGCCAACGCCATCGTCGGCACAAGAGCGATCAGACCCAAGTACAGCGAGCCCGGCCAAGTGATCCGGTTGAGCACGTAGCTCAGATACTCGGCAGTAGGTCGACCAGCCCGGATACCCGGGATGAACCCACCATACTTCTTCATGTTGTCCGCGACTTCCTCGGGGTTGAACGAGATCGCCACGTAGAAGAAGGCGAAGAACACGATCAGGAGGAAGTAGGCCGCGATGTAGTAGGGGTGGTCGCCCTTCACGAAGTGGGCTTCGATCCAGGTCTTCCACCCGGCGGTGGAGTTCGAGAACTGCGCGACCAGAGCCGGGATGTAGAGCAGCGACGAGGCGAAGATGACGGGGATCACACCCGCCTGGTTCACCTTCAGCGGAATGTACGTGGACGTGCCGCCGTACGAACGGCGGCCGATCATCCGCTTCGCGTACTGGACCGGAATGCGCCGCTGGGCCTGCTCGACGAAGACCACGAGGGCCACCATCACGAAGCCGATGAGGATGACGGTGCCGAACTCGATCCAGCCCTTGGCGAGCTTGCCGCTCTCCTTGATGGCCCAGAGGGCACCCGGGAAACCGGCGGCGATCGAGATGAACATCAGGATCGACATGCCGTTGCCGATGCCGCGGTCGGTGATCAGCTCACCGAGCCACATGACGACACAGGTGCCGGCGGTCATCGTGAGGACCATGGTGGCGATGGTGAAGATCGACGGGTCGGGCACGACCTGGTCGGCGACCGAACAGCCGCTGAAGAGCGCACCGCTCTTGGCGGTGGCGACGAGACCGGTGCCCTGGAGGACGGCGAGGGCGACGGTCAGGTACCGCGTGTACTGCGTGATCTTGGCGGTGCCGGACTGTCCCTCCTTCTTGAGGGCTTCCAGGCGCGGGATCACGACGGTCAGCAGCTGAAGGATGATGCTCGCCGTGATGTACGGCATGATGCCGAGCGCGAAGATGGTGATCTGTAGCAGCGCGCCGCCACTGAACATGTTGACCAGGCCGAACAGGCTGTTGTTGCCTTCACTGGCCTGCTTGACACACTGCTGGACGGCTTCGTACTTGACACCGGGCACGGGGATGTGCGCCCCGAGCCGGTAGAGCACGATGATGGCTAGCGTGAAGAGCAGCTTCTTGCGCAGGTCGGGCGTCTTGAACGCTCGGGCGAACGCGGTGAGCACGGTGCCTCCTGCGACCCCCGCGTAGCGCGCGTGAGGGCAACGGTCAATTTTGGATGATGAGTAGGTACACAAGACGGCAGTCCTGTGTACCTACCACAGACTGCCGGGAACGCTAACAGCGGATACCATACCCGGCTGCCGAGTCCAGCGGAAACGTCTCTCACAGGCCACAGGCGCGCGATCCAGCGGGGTCCGTCCGGTGTCTCCCCCTTTCGCCGGGGGCGCCGGACTCCTACTTTCGTCGGGGGCCGGGCCGACCAGCGGACGGGCTGACACCATCACACTTCCCCCACAAGACTGTTCGAACAGTTCCGGGTGATCACCGGAACTCACCCGTTCGTCCGTCTCTGGGGGAAACCTGTGAAGAAGTCTCTGGCCGGTGCCGCCGCCGCGTCCGCCGCCGCTCTCCTGCTCGCGCTGCCGGCGACCGCCTCCGCCGCCGAGTCCACCGCGCGCACCACCTCGGCCACCACCGTCCAGGCCCCGGCCGCCTCGGCGGCGGCGGTCGCCGCCACCTGCACCCTCAAGCTGTACACGCCCTGGAAGGAGAACATCGCCACCTCGGGCGTGAACGACCACGCCCGGGGCTCCTACGAGACCTACAACTCCTGTAGCGGCTTCGCCCTCGCCGCCACCCTCCAGTACAACCGCTGGTACGGCTGGTCGGGTCTCGCCAACACCAACTGGGAGGGCAACCGCGGCAACAGCATCCTCCAGTGGCGCTGCCAGGGCCAGGGCACCTTCACCTACCGCATGTCGGGCACCGTGCGCGGCGGCGTCGTCTCCGGCGACCCCGGCGTCGGCAGCGGCACCAGCCCGGAGCGCCGCTTCGACTGCTGACCCGGGCGGACTCCGTCATCCCGTGGAACCACTGGGGGCCGCCCACGTGCGCGTGGGCGGCCCCCGCCCCATGCCCCCAGCCCGTACGAACGGATCAGGACCCGTCAGCGTGATGAAGCCACAGTGGGCCGTCCTCTCCGGAGCCGCCGCGGTGCTGGTCGCCGCGGCCGCCACCGTGATCACCAGGAGTGCGCAGGACGCGCCGCCCGCCGCCGTTCCGCCGCCCGCCGCGAGTCCGGCGGCAGCCGTCACCCGTATCGCCTTCGACGAGGCGGCGATGATGGACCCGGCACGGCCCGGCACCACCCATCGCCGCATCGAGATGTACGCCGAGCACCGGGGCGAGGCCGTCACCTCGCTCCGCTTCCTGATCACGACCACCGGGAAGCTCACGGAAGAGCGCCTCTGGGAGGCGGCCCGGCCGGAGACCATCACGGTGCGCGACTGGACGTCGTGCCGCACGGCCGACGAGCGCGTCCCCGACCCCCGGCCGGACCGGCTCGACGTGATCACCACCGAACTCTTCGGTCCCGCCGCCGTGCCGGGCGAGGCGAAGGCCGGTCCGGGCGGCACCCGCCAGTGGACGACCTCGGCGGGCCTGATCACCTCCACCTTCACGGACGGCGGCGGCCCCTACCCCGACCGGACCGTCAGGATCGCGGGCCCGGACGGTCAGGTCGGTTCGGTCATCGACCACACGCTCGTCGGCCCGGCGACCGCACTTCCGGGATGGCATCAGGACTGGAAGAACTGCGCACCCCCGGTGACACGCTGACAAAACGGTCACTATTCCCCCTCCCCTGGCAAGAAACCTGTGATTACACTCGCAACCAGCTGAAAGAGATCACTGGAGGCGGCGTGCGGGGGATGCGCGACGCCGCTCCGCAGAACGCTTCTGAAAGCGGGGGACATGACCGAAAATAAAGGTGCCCAAATTCTGATCGTGGACGACAGCCCGACGCAGACGATCGGAATCCAGCAAATCGTCACTCGATTTGCATATGTAACGATGATCAATGCCACCAGCGGCCCGGAGCTGTACGACGCGGCCTCCGCGAGCACCCCGGACATCGTCCTGCTGGGGCCCGCCCGGCTCCCCGCCGACGCCCCGACCACGCTCGCGCGCCTGCAAGAGCTGGCGCGCGGCACACGGGTCATCGCGTTCGGGCGCACGCTCCGCCCCCTGATGAATCCGGCGAACATCTCGGCCGGACTGCACGGGTTCCTGCCGGACGGCGCGACCCCTCAGGACTTCGACCGGGCCTTCTCCGCCGCCCTGGCCGGATTCACCTACTTCCCGCGCGGGATGACCGAAGAGCTGAGCGGTCTCCGCGTCCACTTCCCCCAGCTCACCGCGAGGGAGCAGGAAGTGCTCGAACTGCTCTCCGAGGGCCTGAGCAACCAGCGCATCGCGCGCGTACTCGGCCTCAAGGAGACCACCGTCAAGATGTACGTGACCTCGGTCCTCGCCAAGCTCCAGGTCGAGAACCGGCTCCAGGCGTGTCTCAAGGCCAGAGGGCTCTATCCGGTGGCCGCCTGACAGGGGCCCCGCGAAGCAGGACCCGGCGCCGGACCCCGAGAACGAGGGAAACAAAAAGCCTGGCCGACTCCCGTGAGGGAGTCGGCCAGGCTTTTTCAGTCAGTCCGGGCTCAGACGAGCTCGGTGACGGTGCCACCGGCGGCGGCGATCTTCTCCTTGGCGGAGCCGGAGACGGCGTCAACCGTCACCTGAAGCGCCACGGAGACCTCGCCGGTGCCGAGCACCTTGACGAGCTGGTTCTTGCGAACCGCGCCCTTGGCGACCAGATCGGCCACCGTGACCTCGCCACCCTGCGGGTAGAGCGCGGCCAGCTTGTCCAGGTTCACGACCTGGTACTCGGTGCGGAACGGGTTCTTGAAGCCCTTCAGCTTCGGAAGACGCATGTGGAGGGGCATCTGGCCACCCTCGAAGCGCTCCGGAACCTGGTAACGGGCCTTCGTACCCTTGGTACCACGACCGGCCGTCTTACCCTTGGACGCCTCACCACGACCCACACGGGTCTTGGCGGTCTTGGCGCCCGGGGCGGGACGGAGGTTGTGGGCCTTCAGCGGGTTGTTCTCCGCCATGTCAGTCAACCTCCTCGACCGTCACGAGGTGGCGGACGGTGTGCACCATGCCGCGGAACTCGGGGCGGTCCTCCTTGACAACCACGTCGTTGACCTTCTTGAGGCCAAGCGAGCGCAGGGTGTCGCGGTGGTTCTGCTTGCTGCCGATGTACGACTTCGTCTGCGTGACCTTGAGGCGAGCCATTACGCACCCGCCCCGGCACGCGCACGGAGCAGAGCCGCGGGAGCGACGTCCTCGAGGGGCAGACCACGGCGAGCCGCGATCTCCTCGGGACGCTGCAGGCCCTTCAGGGCCTCCACGGTCGCGTGCACGATGTTGATCGCGTTGTCGGAGCCGAGCGACTTCGACAGGATGTCGTGAACGCCGGCGCACTCGAGCACGGCGCGCACCGGGCCACCGGCGATAACACCGGTACCGGGGGAAGCCGGCTTGAGCAGGACGACGCCCGCGGCCTTCTCGCCCTGGATCGGGTGAGGGATGGTGCCCTGGATGCGGGGAACCTTGAAGAAGTTCTTCTTGGCTTCCTCGACACCCTTGGCGATGGCCGCGGGAACTTCCTTGGCCTTGCCGTAACCGACACCTACGGTGCCGTCACCGTCGCCCACCACGACCAGCGCGGTGAAGCTGAAGCGGCGACCACCCTTGACAACCTTGGCGACGCGGTTGATCGCGACAACGCGCTCAACGTACGCGGTCTTCTCGGCGGCAGCGCCACCGTCGCGGCCCTTCCGGTCCCGCCGCTCGCCGCCACCGGCACCGCTTCCGCGGCGCTGGGGTCCAGCCATTGGATTTACCTCTCTCTGTTACGTCCGTTAGTCCCGGAACCGGGGCTTAGAACTTCAGCCCGGCTTCGCGGGCGGCGTCAGCCAGAGCGGCAATGCGCCCGGCGTACCTGTTGCCACCACGGTCGAACACGACAGCCTCGACACCGGCGGCCTTGGCGCGCTCGGCGACCAGGGCGCCGACCTGCTTGGCCTGCGCGGACTTGTCACCCTCGCCACCGCGGATCGACGCGTCCAGGTTCGACGCCGACGCCAGGGTGTGACCCTTGAGGTCGTCGATGACCTGAGCGGTGATACCGCGGTTGGAACGCGTCACGACGAGGCGCGGACGCTCCGCCGTACCCGACACGTTCTTGCGGATGCGGATGTGGCGGCGAGCCTTGGCGGCACGCTTGTAAGCGTCGCCCTTGGCGATCTTCACACCGTATGCCATGGCTTACTTACCAGCCTTTCCGACCTTGCGGCGGATGACCTCGCCGGCGTACTTGACGCCCTTGGCCTTGTACGGGTCGGGCTTCCGCAGCTTGCGGATGTTCGCCGCGACCTCGCCGACCTTCTGCTTGTCGATGCCCTCGACCGAGAACTTGGTCGGCGACTCGACCTTGAACGAGATGCCCTCGGGCGCCTCGACCATGATCGAGTGGCTGTAGCCGAGCTGGAACTCCAGAGCGGAGCCCTTCGCGGCCACGCGGTAACCGACACCGCTGATCTCGAGCGCCTTCACGTAACCCTGGGTCACACCGGTGATCATGTTGGCCACCAGCGTGCGGGACAGGCCGTGAAGGGCCTTGTTCTGACGCTCGTCGTTCGGACGGGTGACGTTCAGAACGCCGTCCTCGCCCTTAACGATCTCGATCGGCGCGGCGACGGTGTGGGTCAGGGAGCCCTTGGAACCCTTGACCGTGACCGTGCGGCCATCGATGGTGACGTCCACGCCGGCGGGAACCTGGATAGGCAGCTTGCCAATACGCGACATTAGCTATTCCTCCGTTCCCGACTACCAGACGTAGGCGAGGACTTCCCCACCTACGCCCTTCTTGCCTGCCTGCTGGCCGGTCAGGAGACCGTGGGACGTGGAGATGATCGCCACGCCCAGGCCGCCGAGGACCTTCGGCAGGTTGGTGGACTTCGCGTAAACCCGGAGACCGGGCTTCGAGATCCGCTTGATGCCCGCGATGGAGCGCTCACGGTTCGGACCGAACTTGAGCTCGAGGACGAGGTTCTTGCCGACCTCGGCGTCCTCGACCTTCCAGCCCGTGATGAAGCCCTCCTGCTGGAGGATTTCCGCGATGTGAGACTTGATCTTGCTGTGCGGCATCGTCACGGTGTCGTGGTATGCCGAGTTCGCGTTACGCAGACGAGTCAGCATGTCCGCGATCGGATCAGTCATGGTCATGAATTGGCCTTCGGCCTCTCTCGCCGTGGTTTCCGGTGCGCCATCCCTCTCCCCACACAGGGGCGGGACGGGTGCGGCGCGGGGACCTACGGCGTAGTAAGTCGTACGGGCGGCGGACGCCCAACCCCACAAGCCTAAGGCATACGGGGGTGGGCCTCCGCCGACCCAATGCTTACCGAGAGACTCCGGTCATCCCAACTAGGGAATTACCAGGAGCTCTTGGTCACGCCCGGCAGCTCGCCACGGTGAGCCATCTCACGAAGGCACACGCGGCACAGGCCGAACTTGCGGTACACGGAGTGGGGACGACCACAGCGCTGGCAGCGCGTGTAGCCACGCACGCCGAACTTGGGCTTGCGGGCAGCCTTCGCGATGAGAGCCTTCTTCGCCATCTCGCTTACGCCTCCTTGAACGGGAAGCCGAGGTGACGCAGAAGGGCACGGCCCTCGTCGTCGTTGGTCGCCGTGGTCACCACGGTGATGTCCATACCCCGGACACGGTCGATCTTGTCCTGGTCGATCTCGTGGAACATGACCTGCTCCGTGAGACCGAAGGTGTAGTTGCCACGGCCGTCGAACTGCTTGGGGGACAGGCCGCGGAAGTCGCGGATGCGCGGGAGCGCCAGCGACAGGGTGCGGTCCAGGAACTCCCACATGCGGTCGCCACGGAGCGTGACGTGAGCACCGATCGGCTGACCCTCGCGCAGCTTGAACTGCGCGATGGACTTGCGGGCCTTGGTGACGGCCGGCTTCTGACCGGTGATCGTGGTGAGGTCGCGGATCGCGCCATCGATCAGCTTCGAGTCACGGGCGGCGTCGCCGACACCCATGTTGACCACGATCTTCACGAGGCCGGGAACCTGCATGACGTTCTCGTACGAGAACTCCTCACGCAGCTTGCCCGCGATCTCCTCGCGGTACTTCGTCTTGAGACGCGGAGTGGTGGTAGCCATCAGATGTCCTCACCCGTCCGCTTGGCAACGCGGATCTTGTTGCCCTCGTCGTCGAAGCGGTAACCGACACGCGTGACGACCTTCTTGCCGTCCTTCTCCACGACCAGCTGGACGTTGGAGACGTGGACCGGAGCCTCGGTCGTGACGATGCCACCGGCCTGCGACGGGCCGGCCTTGGTGTGCTTCTTGACCCGGTTGACACCCTCGACCAGGACGCGGTTCTCACGGGGGAAGGCCGTGATGACCTTGCCCTGCTTGCCCTTGTCCTTACCGGTGATGACCTGGACCAGGTCGCCCTTCTTGATCTTCATGCTTACAGCACCTCCGGCGCGAGCGAGATGATCTTCATGAACTTCTTCTCGCGCAGCTCACGGCCGACCGGGCCGAAGATACGGGTGCCACGAGGGTCGCCGTCGTTCT
The DNA here is from genome assembly GCF_014596525.1 of Streptomyces sp. CBMA291. Lineage (GTDB taxonomy): Bacteria > Actinomycetota > Actinomycetes > Streptomycetales > Streptomycetaceae > Streptomyces. The sequence goes on along the minus strand of NZ_MSJP01000067.1, from coordinate 34,491 downwards.
TGAGAATGACAGCGGCGTTCTCGTCGAAGCGGATGTACGAGCCGTCCTGGCGGCGGCGCTCCTTGACGGTGCGAACGATGACCGCCTTGACGACGTCACCCTTCTTCACGTTGCCACCGGGGATCGCGTCCTTGACGGTGGCGACGATGACGTCACCGATGCCCGCGTAGCGGCGACCCGAGCCACCGAGAACACGGATGCAAAGGATCTCCTTGGCACCAGTGTTGTCGGCGACACGCAGTCGCGACTCCTGCTGGATCACGTCTATCTCCTGATTTGTCTGCCGGTTCCCGGCGGAGGTGCGCTAGTGACTAGCGCACCTCCGCCGAGCCTGGCGGAACGAACTCGAAGGGTTACCCCTTCAAGAATTACTTGGCCTTCTCGAGGATCTCGACGACGCGCCAGTGCTTCGTGGCGGACAGCTTCCGCGTCTCCATCAGGAGGACGCGGTCACCGATGCCGGCGGCGTTCTGCTCGTCGTGAGCCTTGAGCTTGTTCGTACGGCGGATGACCTTGCCGTACAGCGCGTGCTTGACGCGGTCCTCGACAGCGACGACGACGGTCTTGTCCATCTTGTCGCTGACGACCAGGCCCTCGCGGACCTTGCGAGCGTTGCGCTCGGTCTTCTCAGTCACGTTGCTCTCGCTCATCAGGCGTTCTCCACCGTCTCGATGCCCAGCTCACGCTCACGCATCAGGGTGTAGATCCGGGCGATGTCCTTACGGACGGACTTGAGCCGGCCGTGGTTCTCGAGCTGACCCGTCGCCGCCTGGAAGCGGAGGTTGAACAGCTCTTCCTTGGCCTCGCGGAGCTTGTTGAGAAGCTCCTCGTTGCCCAGCTCGCGCAGCTCGGACGCCTTGGTACCGGCCGACATCACAGCTCACCTGCTTCGCGCTTCACGATCTTGCACTTCATCGGCAGCTTGTGGGCCGCACGGGTCAGGGCCTCGCGCGCGATCTTCTCGTTCGGGTAGGACAGTTCGAACATCACCCGACCCGGCTTGACGTTCGCGATCCACCACTCCGGAGAACCCTTACCGGAACCCATGCGGGTCTCGGCAGGCTTCTTCGTCAGCGGGCGGTCCGGGTAGATGTTGATCCAGACCTTGCCGCCACGCTTGATGTGGCGGGTCATCGCGATACGAGCCGCCTCGATCTGGCGGTTGGTCACGTACGCCGGCGTGAGGGCCTGAATGCCGTACTCGCCGAACGCAACCTGCGTGCCACCCTTGCTCGCGCCGGAGCGCTTCGGGTGGTGCTGCTTGCGGTGCTTGACCCTACGGGGGATCAGCATGTCGGTCAGGCCTCCGTTCCGGTGCTCTCAGCCGGAGCGGCAGCGGCGGCGGGAGCCTCGGCCTTGGGGGCCTCGGCAGCCGGCGCGGACTGCTGCTGCGGCTTGCGGCCGCGGCCGCCACGCTCGCCACCGCGGCCACCACGGCCGGCGGGACGGTCGCCAGCGCCGGCGCCACGGGCCGGGCGGTTACCCGCACGGGCAGCGGCGTTCTCGGCGCGGACCTCGGCGATGTTCTTGACGTCGCCCTTGTAGATCCAGACCTTCACGCCGATGCGGCCGAAGGTGGTCTTGGCCTCGAAGAAGCCGTAGTCGACGTTCGCGCGGAGGGTGTGCAGGGGCACACGGCCCTCGCGGTAGAACTCCGAGCGGGACATCTCGGCGCCGCCGAGACGACCGCCGCACTGGATCTTGATGCCCTTGGCGCCGGCCTTCATCGTGCCCTGCATGCTCTTGCGCATGGCACGACGGAAGGAGACGCGGGAGGAGAGCTGCTCGGCAACGGCCTGCGCGACCAGCTGAGCGTCCATCTCGGGGTTCTTGACCTCGAGGATGTTCAGCTGGACCTGCTTGCCCGTGAGCTTCTCGAGGTCGCCGCGGATGCGGTCGGCCTCGGCGCCACGGCGGCCGATGACGATGCCGGGACGCGCGGTGTGGATGTCCACCCGCACGCGGTCACGGGTGCGCTCGATCTCAACCTTCGAGATGCCGGCGCGCTCCATGCCGGACGTCATCATCCGACGGATGGCGACGTCTTCCTTGACGTAGTCCTTGTACAGCTTGTCGGCGTACCAACGGGACTTGAAGTCCGTGGTGATGCCGAGCCGGAACCCATGCGGGTTAACCTTCTGGCCCATTACCGGGTTCCTTCCTTGCTGCTGACGACCACGGTGATGTGGCTGGTCCGCTTACGGATCCGGTAGGCACGGCCCTGAGCACGCGGACGGAACCGCTTCAGGGTCGGGCCCTCATCCACGTACGCCTCGCTGATGACCAGCGAAGAGGCGTCCGTGTGGTCGTAGTTGTGTGCAGCGTTGGCGATGGCGCTGTCCAGCACCTTGCCAACCGGCACGCTCGCGGCCTGCGGGGCGAAACGCAGGACCGCCTGAGCCTCCGTGGCGTCCATGCCACGGATAAGGTCCACCACGCGGCGGGCCTTCATGGGCGTGACGCGGATGTACCGCGCCTGGGCCCTGGCTTCCATGGTTGTCCTTCCAGTGTCTGTCATGGTCATTCCACCCCGCTACTAGCGGCGCTTCGACTTCCGGTCGTCCTTCACGTGACCCCGGAAGGTGCGCGTCGGCGAGAACTCGCCGAGCTTGTGGCCGACCATCGACTCGGTGACAAACACCGGAATGTGGGTCTTGCCGTTGTGCACCGCGATCGTGTGGCCGAGCATGGCCGGGATGATCATCGAGCGACGGGACCAGGTCTTGATGACGTTCTTGGTACCGGCTTCGTTCTGGGCGTCCACCTTCTTGACGAGGTGGCCGTCGACGAAGGGTCCCTTCTTGAGACTGCGCGGCATCTAAACCCGCTCCTAGCGCTTCTTGTTCGTCTTGCGGCGGCGGACGATGTACTTGCTCGAAGCCTTCTTCGGCGAACGAGTACGACCCTCCTTCTGACCCCACGGGGAGACCGGGTGGCGACCACCGGAGGTCTTGCCCTCACCACCACCGTGCGGGTGGTCCACCGGGTTCATCGCCACACCGCGGACGGTCGGGCGAACACCCAGCCAGCGCTTACGTCCGGCCTTGCCCCAGTTGATGTTCGACTGCTCGGCGTTGCCGACCTCGCCGATGGTGGCGCGGCAGCGGGCGTCGACCAGCCGGATCTCGCCGGAAGGCATACGAAGGTGGGCCATCGTGCCCTCCTTCGCCAGCAGCTGCACGGAGGCACCCGCCGACCGGGCGAACTTGGCGCCGCCACCGGGACGGAGCTCGATCGCGTGGATCGTGGTACCGACCGGGATGTTGCGGAGCGCCAGGTTGTTGCCGGGCTTGATGTCAGCGCCGGGGCCGTTCTCGACGCGGTCACCCTGCGTCAGACCCTTGGGGGCGATGATGTAGCGCTTCTCGCCGTCCACGTAGTGGAGCAGCGCGATGCGCGCGGTGCGGTTGGGGTCGTACTCGATGTGAGCGACCTTGGCCGGCACGCCGTCCTTGTCGTGACGACGGAAGTCGATCACACGGTAGGCACGCTTGTGTCCACCACCCTGGTGGCGAACGGTGATCCGACCGGTGTTGTTACGGCCGCCCTTGCTGTGCAGGGGGCGAACCAGCGACTTCTCCGGCGTGGACCGCGTGATCTCGACGAAGTCGGCTACGGAGGAGCCACGACGGCCCGGCGTAGTCGGCTTGTACTTGCGGATTCCCATTTCTCAGTCCTCGTCCGATTCCGGACGATCCAGACCGCCCTTAGGCGGTCGGACCGCCGAAGATGTCGATACGGTTGCCCTCAGCAAGGGTCACGATGGCGCGCTTGGTGTCCTTGCGCTTGCCGAAACCGGCCTTGGTGCGCTTGCGCTTACCCTGGCGGTTGATCGTGTTGACCCCGGTGACCTTGACCGAGAAGACCGCCTCGACGGCCTGCTTGATCTGGGTCTTGTTGGAGCCGGGCGCGACGATGAACGTGTACTTGTTCTCGTCGAGCAGGGCGTAGCTCTTCTCCGAGACGACCGGCTTGACGAGAATGTCGCGCGGGTCCGAGAAGGTCTTGCTGGTGACGACGGCCTCGCTCATCAGGCGTCGCTCCCTTCGGTCTCAGCGGTCTGGGGGCCAGACACGAAGGACTCGAGGGCGGCCTTGGTGAAGACCACGTCGTCGGAGACGATCACGTCGTACGTGTTGAGCTGGCCCGGCTCCAGGATGTGCACCTGGGGCAGGTTACGAGCGGACAGCCACGCGGCCTCGTCGGAACGCTCGGCGACCAGGAGCACGTTCTTGCGCTCCGAGATCTTGCCGAACAGCGTCTTCGCGGCCTTGGTGGAGATCTCACCCTCGACCACGCCGGTGACGACGTGGATGCGGGAGTGGTTCGCCCGGTCCGAGAGGGCACCGCGGAGGGCGGCGGCCTTCATCTTCTTCGGGGTCCGCTGCGAGTAGTCACGCGGCACGGGGCCGTGCACGACGCCACCACCGGCGAACTGCGGGGCGCGGGTCGAACCCTGACGGGCGCGGCCGGTGCCCTTCTGGCGGTAAGGCTTCTTGCCACCACCGCGGACTTCGCCACGGGTCTTGGTCTTGTGCGTGCCCTGACGGGCCGCGGCCAGCTGCGCGACGACGACCTGGTGGATCAGCGGAACGCTGACCTTGGCGCCGAAGATCTCCGCGGGGAGCTCGACGGTCCCGGCCTTGTCGCCTGCCGGCGAAAGGATGTCAATGGTGCTCATCGGTTCCTCAAACCCCCTTGGCCGCGGTGCGGACCAGGACGAGGCCACCGTTCGGGCCGGGGACGGCGCCCTTGATGAGCAGCAGACCCTTCTCGGCGTCAACGGCGTGGACGGTCAGGTTCTGGGTGGTCACACGCTCGTTGCCCATGCGACCGGCCATGCGCATGCCCTTGAAGACACGGCCCGGAGTGGCGCAGCCACCGATGGAACCGGGCTTGCGGTGCACGCGGTGGGCACCGTGCGAAGCCTTGCCACCACGGAAGTTGTGGCGCTTCATGACACCGGCGAAGCCCTTGCCCTTGCTCTTACCGGTGACGTCGACCTTCACGCCGGCCTCGAAGACCTCGGCGGTGATCTCCTGGCCGAGCGTGTACTCGGCGGCGTCAGCGGTGCGGAGCTCCACCAGGTGGCGGCGCGGGGTGACGTCGGCCTTGGCGAAGTGACCCTTGAGGGGCTTGTTCACCTTGCGCGGGTCGATCTCGCCGAAGGCGATCTGGACCGACTCGTAGCCGTCGACGTCGTTCGTACGGACCTGGGTCACGACATTCGGGCCGGCCTTGACGACGGTCACCGGGACGACCCGGTTGTTCTCGTCCCAGACCTGCGTCATGCCGAGCTTCTCGCCCAGGATGCCCTTGATGTTCTTAGCCATCTCGCGCGTCACCTCAGAGCTTGATCTCGATGTCGACGCCCGCCGGCAGGTCGAGACGCATCAGCGAGTCAACCGTCTTCGGCGTGGGGTCGAGGATGTCGATGAGGCGCTTGTGCGTGCGCATCTCGAAGTGCTCGCGCGAGTCCTTGTACTTGTGCGGCGACTTGATGACGCAGTACACGTTCTTCTCAGTGGGCAGCGGCACCGGGCCCGCGACCGACGCACCAGTGCGGGTCACCGTCTCGACGATCTTCTTCGCCGAGGAGTCGATGACCTCGTGGTCGTAGGCCTTGAGCCGGATGCGGATCTTCTGTCCCGCCATGGCTACTAGTAGTCCTTTGTCTCGTAACGCTCTGGGACCCGGGGGCCGTACTTCCGGAAACGTGCCCTCTCCTCCGACCCACGCGGTCGGGCGTGTCGCGCTCCCTCTACGCGAAAGTCCCTGAGGACTTCCCAACCAAGGGGGCGCGGTCGCCATGACCGCAGGCCGGGGGCGGCTGCACTGTCTCCATTGGCCCACCGGGTGCCTGGCCTGCACCCCGCTGACGCTTCCCAGAAGATTCCCGTACGTCCGCCCCTGAAAAGGGACGACGAGTACTGTGGGACTCGCTTCCGGTCCTCCCGACGGGAGGCGCGCAGCATCGGCACTCAACCGAGCAACCCCGTTAGTCTGCCATACGGGGCCTTCCCGCCGCCAATCAGGGTCGAAGACTGTACCCCACGTCACGTATGGGTATGCGCGGGGGCGCACCGCGACCCGGCCCCCGGACCGGCCTCCCGCCCCCGCTCCGAGCGCCACGCGCCGGGCTTTTCGGGCCCCGCACGCCCCTCCCCCGGGCTCCCGCCCCGGCCCCCTCGGGCCGCACCGAGGACCGCGCCGGAGGACCGCACCGAGGACCGCACCGAGGACCGAGCCAGGGACCGCTCCAGGGACCGCGCCGAAGCCCGTACCGGGACCCGCGCCGGAGGACCGCCCCTCCCCCGGTCCCGTACCGCACACAACCGACGGCGCCGGATCCCCGTCTTGCCGAGTACCGGGCAGCGCGTACCCACACGTACCCGCGTACCGAGGACCGCCGACCCGAGGGACGGACCGCGCACATGACCTCAGCCCCCCGCCGCCGGACGCTCCTCGCCGCCGCTCTCGCGGTCCTCCCGGTCGCCGCCGGGTGCTCCGTCCCCGAGCCGCGCAGGACCGCGCCAACCGCCGATCCCGCGCCCGGCAGGCCGATCGCCTCGGCACGGGCCCGGCGCGCGCTGCTCATGCAGTTCTCCGCGCACCCGGACGACGACCTGTACTTCATGAACCCCGACAGCCGTCGGCTGCTCGACGCCGGGGTCCCGCTGGTCTCGGTGTACGTCACGGCGGGCGAGCACACCGGCCGGAACCGGATCGCCGGGATGCCGGAGACTCCCCCGGACCGGGCCGCCTACTCCTCCGCACGCCACCAGGGACTGCGCCAGTCGTACGCGGCGGCGCTCGGGCTGCCCCTCTTCACGCCCTGGCGGCGGGAGGCGCTCGCGCTGCCCGGGGGCCGGAAGGCGGAGGTCGACGTCCTCGCGCACGGCGCCCGCCGGGTCGAGCTGGTCTTCCTCGACCTGCCCATGCACACCGCCCGCCGGTACATGGCGCTGCCCGCGCTCTGGCACGACCGGGCCCTCGAACTGCCCACCCACCGCTCGGCCGGTTCCCCGGTGACCCGCTCGGCCGGCTACGACTACGACGGTCTGGTGGCGGTCCTCGCCTGGCTGCTCGGCCGCTACCGGCCGACGGTGGTGCACACCCTCGACCCCGATCCGGACGTACAGCACAGCGACGACGCGACCCGGGGCCGGGACTCCGAACAGCCGGGCTACTCGGACCACGGCGACCACACCGCGACCGCCTGCTTCACCTGGGCGGCGCTGATCCGCTGGGTGACGGAGGCGGTCGAGGGCGGCGGGCCCGTCCCGGCGTTCACGGTCACCGCCTTCCGGGGGTACTACAACCGGCACTGGCCGAAGAACCTCCCGCCCCGCACCCTCCGTGAGAAGGCCGCCCGGCTCGTCCCGTACGGCGGCGACCCGTCCTGGGCCTGCGGGAACCCCTCCGGCTGCGGCGACTACGGCGTCGGCGGCGACCGGCCGCTCACCAACCGCAAGGGCTGGGTCCGCTCCACCCACCACCGCTGGCCGGGCGCGGGCCCGGTGCCGCTGACCGGACCGGACGGGCGGCTCACGGCGTACGGGGTGCTCGGGCTTCGCGCGGTCCGCTGGCGCGAGTCGGCGCCCGGCGTCTGGGAGGAGCCGGAGGACCTGGGCGGCGGCCCGCTGGCGCCCGCGCTCGGCTCGGCGGTGACGGCGGACGGGCGGCTGCTGCTCTTCGGGGTGCGGTTCGCCGCGCTCGACGGACACGGCGGGCCGAACCGGCGCGAGCTGGTGCTCCTGGAGCAGCGCTCCCCCGGCGGCCCGTTCCTGGCCTGGCGGGGCCTGGGGAACCCGGAGCGGGAGGACGACCGGGGACGCCGGGTCGGCGCCCCGGTGGCGGTCCTGGCCCCCGACGGCCGGGTGCACCTCTTCGTACGGAACGCGGACCGGGAGGTCGCCACCCGGGTCCGGGCGGCCGACGGCGGCTGGGGCCCGTGGCGGGTCCTCCCGGGGAAGGGCCCGGTCCAGGACGGTCTCGCGGTCTCGGTCGACGGGCCGGGCCGGGTCCATGTGTACGCGGCCGGTGCCGAGGCCGTACGGCACTGGGTGGACGGGGCGGCCGCGCCGGGGCGGCTGCCGCTCTCGGGGTCCGCGGTGGCCTCGGCCGGGGGCGCCCTGTACTACCGGCCGCCCGCCTCCGCCGCGCTCCTCGGGCCGGAGGGGGACGCCGGGCTCGACGGCTTCGGCGAGGTGGTCGCCGCGCGGGCGGCGGGTCCCGGCACGGTCCTGCTCGGCACCGGGGAGGACGGCAGGGTGCGGCTGCGGACCGGGGACCGGCTGCGGAGCCGTACGGGCACGCCCTCGGCGGCGGTTCCCGCGCTGCACCTGGACGGGCGGGGGGCGACGGTGGTGGCCCTCGGCCCCGACGCCCAGCCCTGGAGCTGGCGCCCGTCCTGACCCGGGGAGGGACGGGCTCCGGACGGCGGACGGCCCCCGGGCCCGCACGCGGCCGGTCCCCAGGCACACACGCGGCCGGTCCCCGGGTACGCGAAGAGGCCCCGCACCTTTCGGTGCGGGGCCTCTCCTTACTGCTCAGCGGCTCCTGCGAGCCACCAGGTCAGTTCAAGATCAGGCGTTGATCTTGACGACCTGGCCGGCGCCGACGGTCCGGCCACCCTCACGGATGGCGAACTTCAGGCCCTCCTCCATGGCGACGGGCTGGATCAGCTCGACGGTCATGGAGGTGTTGTCGCCCGGCATGACCATCTCGGTGCCCTCGGGGAGGGTCACGACGCCGGTCACGTCCGTGGTACGGAAGTAGAACTGCGGGCGGTAGTTGTTGAAGAACGGGGTGTGACGGCCACCCTCGTCCTTCGACAGGATGTAGGCCTGGGCCTCGAAGCTGGTGTGCGGCGTAACCGAACCCGGCTTGATGATGACCTGGCCGCGCTCGACATCCTCGCGCTTGATGCCACGGAGGAGCAGACCGACGTTCTCACCGGCCTGGCCCTCGTCGAGCAGCTTGCGGAACATCTCGATGCCGGTGACCGTGGTGGTGGTCTTCTCGGTCTTGATGCCGATGATGTCGACGGTCTCGTTGACCTTGAGGACACCACGCTCGATACGACCGGTGACGACGGTGCCACGACCGGTGATCGTGAAGACGTCCTCGATCGGCATCAGGAACGGCTTGTCGACATCGCGCTCGGGCTGCGGGATCGACTCGTCGACGGCGTGCATGAGGCCGAGGAGCTTCTCGCCCCACTCCTTGTCGCCCTCGAGAGCCTTGAGCGCCGAGACGCGGACGACCGGCAGGTCGTCGCCCGGGAACTCGTACTCGGAGAGGAGCTCACGAACCTCGAGCTCGACGAGCTCCAGGATCTCCTCGTCGTCCACCATGTCGGCCTTGTTCAGGGCGACGACGATGTACGGAACGCCGACCTGGCGGGCCAGGAGCACGTGCTCCTTGGTCTGCGGCATCGGGCCGTCGGTGGCGGCGACCACGAGGATGGCGCCGTCCATCTGCGCCGCACCCGTGATCATGTTCTTGATGTAGTCGGCGTGACCGGGGCAGTCGACGTGAGCGTAGTGACGCTGCTCAGTCTGGTACTCGACGTGCGCGATCGAGATCGTGATACCGCGCTGGCGCTCCTCGGGAGCCTTGTCGATCTGGTCGAAGGCCGAGGCCTCGTTCAGGTCCGGGTACGCGTCGTGCAGCACCTTGGTAATGGCGGCCGTGAGGGTCGTCTTACCGTGGTCAATGTGACCGATGGTGCCGATGTTGACGTGCGGCTTAGTCCGCTCGAACTTCGCCTTCGCCACTGGGGTCCTCCTGGAGTGGTTCTGAACGCCTTGCTTCATCGGCGCCAGGTGATCTTTGCTGGGATGCCAGTCGCCGGGGCCCGTTCCTCGGGTTTCGGGGGCGAGCCCCGACGACTGGTGTCAAGCCTAAAGCGTGTACTCGGAAGAGTTACTCGCCCTTGGCCTTCGCGATGATCTCCTCGGCGACGTTCCGCGGAACCTCGGCGTAGGAGTCGAACTGCATCGAGTAGCTTGCGCGACCCGAGGTCTTGCTGCGGAGGTCTCCGACGTAGCCGAACATCTCCGAGAGGGGCACGAGGCCCTTCACGACGCGAGCGCCGCTGCGCTCCTCCATGGCCTGAATCTGGCCACGGCGGGAGTTGATGTCGCCGATGACCTCACCCATGTAGTCCTCGGGCGTGGTGACCTCGACGGACATCATGGGCTCGAGGATGACCGGCGAAGCCTTCCGCGCGGCCTCCTTGAAGGCCTGCGAACCGGCGATCTTGAACGCGAGCTCGGAGGAGTCGACCTCGTGGTAGCCACCGTCGAGAAGGATGACGCGGACGCCAGTCATCTCGTAGCCGGCCAGGATGCCGAACTGCATGGCCTCCTGCGCACCCGCGTCGACCGAAGGGATGTACTCCTTCGGGATGCGGCCACCGGTGACCTTGTTCACGAACTCGTAGGAGGCGTCGCCACCCTCGATCGGCTCGATCGCGATCTGCACCTTGGCGAACTGACCGGTACCACCGGTCTGCTTCTTGTGGGTGTAGTCCACGCGCTCGACGGTCTTGCGGATCGTCTCGCGGTACGCGACCTGCGGCTTGCCGACGTTCGCCTCGACCTTGAACTCGCGACGCATACGGTCGACGAGGATGTCGAGGTGAAGCTCGCCCATGCCACCGATGATGGTCTGGCCGGTCTCCTCGTCCGAGTGCACCTGGAAGGAGGGGTCCTCCTCCGCGAGACGCTGGATGGCGACACCCAGCTTCTCCTGGTCACCCTTGGACTTGGGCTCGATCGCGACCTGGATGACCGGCGCCGGGAAGTCCATGGACTCCAGGATCACCGGGTTCTTCTCGTCGCACAGCGTCTCACCGGTGGTGGTCTGCTTCAGGCCCATGACGGCGATGATGTCGCCGGCGCCCACCGAGTCGATCTCCTCACGCTTGTTCGCGTGCATGCGGTAGATCTTGCCGATGCGCTCCTTCTTGCCCTTGACGGAGTTCAGCACCGAGGTGCCGGCCTCCAGGCGACCGGAGTAGATCCGGACGAAGGTGAGCTTGCCGAGGTGCGGGTCGCTCGCGATCTTGAACGCGAGGGCCGACAGCGGCTCGTCGTCGGACGGCTTGCGCTTCACGACGACGTCCGCGTCCTTGACGTCCTGGCCCTCGATGGCCTCGACGTCCAGGGGCGACGGCAGGTAGCGGACGACAGCGTCGAGCAGGGGCTGGATGCCCTTGTTCTTGAACGCGGTGCCACAGAACACGGGGGTGACCGTGGTCTCGCCGCCCTTGCCGGAGGCGATGGTGATACGACGCACGGCGGCGTACAGCTGCTCCTCGGTGGGCTCGACGCCCTCCAGGAACAGCTCCATGACCTCTTCGTCGTTCTCGGCGACGGCCTCGACGAGCTTGCCGCGGTACTCCTCGGCCAGCTCCGCGAGGTCGGCCGGGATGTCGACGACGTCGTACATCTCGCCCTTGGAGGCCTCGGCGGAGTACACCAGGGCCTTCATGCGGACGAGGTCGATGACGCCCTGGAAGTCGGCCTCGGCACCGATCGGGAGCTGCATCACGATCGGGGTCGCGCCAAGGCGGTTCACGATCATGTCGACGCAGCGCAGGAAGTCGGCGCCGGTGCGGTCGAGCTTGTTGACGAAGCAGATACGCGGAACGCCGTAGCGGTCCGCCTGTCGCCAGACGGTCTCGGACTGGGGCTCGACGCCGGCCACACCGTCGAACACGGTGACAGCACCGTCGAGCACGCGCAGCGAACGCTCCACCTCGACGGTGAAGTCGACGTGACCCGGCGTGTCGATGATGTTGATCGTGTGATCGACGTCTTCGAGCGTCCAGTGGCAGGTCGTCGCGGCAGACGTGATCGTGATGCCGCGCTCCTGCTCCTGCTCCATCCAGTCCATCGTGGCAGCGCCGTCGTGGACTTCACCGATCTTGTAAGAGACACCGGTGTAGAACAGGATGCGCTCGGTGGTGGTCGTCTTGCCCGCGTCGATGTGGGCCATGATGCCGATGTTGCGCACCTTGGCCAGGTCAAGCGAAGTGGTAGCCATAAGGCTTCAGTCTTCTCTCGGTCTCGATGTGGGTTGCGACTACCAGCGGTAGTGCGCGAAGGCCTTGTTGGACTCGGCCATCTTGTGCGTGTCCTCGCGCTTCTTGACCGCGGCTCCGAGCCCGTTCGAGGCGTCGAGGAGCTCGTTCATGAGGCGCTCGGTCATGGTCTTCTCGCGACGGGCGCGGGAGTAACCGACGAGCCAGCGGAGGGCCAGCGTGGACGCGCGGCCCGGCTTGACCTCGATCGGCACCTGGTAGGTGGCGCCACCGACACGGCGGGACTTGACCTCAAGGGCCGGCTTGACGTTCTCAAGCGCGCGCTTCAGCGTGATGACCGGGTCCTGGCCGGTCTTCTCGCGAAGACCCTCCATGGCGCCGTACACGATGCGCTCGGCGGTGGAACGCTTGCCGTCCAGCAGGATCTTGTTGATCAGCGAGGTGACAAGAGGAGAGCTGTAGACCGGGTCGATGATGACCGGGCGCTTCGGGGCGGGGCCCTTACGAGGCATTCTTACTTCTCCTTCTTGGCGCCGTAGCGGCTGCGAGCCTGCTTACGGTTCTTGACGCCCTGCGTGTCGAGGGAACCGCGGATGATCTTGTAACGAACACCCGGCAGGTCCTTCACACGGCCACCGCGCACGAGCACGATGGAGTGCTCCTGCAGGTTGTGACCCTCACCCGGGATGTAGGCCGTGACCTCGATGCCGGAGGTCAGACGCACACGCGCGACCTTACGGAGCGCCGAGTTCGGCTTCTTCGGGGTGGTCGTGAACACACGCGTGCAGACGCCGCGGCGCTGAGGGGAACCCTCAAGTGCGGGCGTCTTGTTCTTCTCGACCTTGTCCTGCCGGCCCTTACGGACCAGCTGCTGGATCGTAGGCACTACTTCTCCGGTTTCTGTGTGCCGTCGGTAAAACTAACCTGGAACACTCTCCGACCCACGCGGTCGGGTGTGTCGAATCGCGCTTCCCGCCGCCAGAGACGGAACGGGCGCGGATCGCGGTGGCCCGTATCGGACTCGCGGTGCGGTTGAAGACACGCACGCGAGCCCAGGCACACCCCAGGCACAAGGCATGAGCGTACCTATCGCATGGACTCCGGTCAAAACAAATGCCCACGCGCAGGTCAGCGATGTGCGCCACACCGACCTCGGCGCGCCGGACCGGCGACGGAACGTATCTCCCCGGTCACCCTGCCAGAAAACGGAGCAGCGAGTCCCGCAACTCGGCGACGAACCGCTCCCGGGTCTCCCCCGGCACCAGATCCAGGGAGAGATACGGATTCAGGTCCTCCAGTTCGACCAGGAGCAGCTCTCCCCCGGGCGCCCGGCAGGCGTCGACCCGCTGGACCCCGTGGTCGAGGGTGTTCCAGTCGAGGAAGCGGCGGGCGAAGGCGAGGTCCGCCGCGTCCGGTCCGTACGGCTCAAGGACCCAGCGGCGGCCCGGATCGGGGGCGTACAGGGCGTACTGGAAGCGGTCGTCCACGTAGTAGAACGACACCTCGTGGCGGAAGTCGATCCTCGGCTGGACGAGCAGTCCCGTCAGGTCGAGCCCGGTCAGTTCCTCCCGGGGCAGGAAGCGCAGGCCCAGCGAGTCGGCGCCGTCCCTCGGCTTGACCGCGTACGCCTCCGCCGGGGGCAGCGAGGGCAGGTCGGCCGCCCGGTCGACGGTGGGTATCACCGGGTACCCGGCCCGGGTGAGGTCCAGGAGGTACTGCTTGCCGGCCATGTCGCCGCGTCCGTGCAGCGGGTTGTAGACGCGGGTGCCCCGGGCCAGCGCGGTGGCCCGGAACTCCTCGTAGGCCTCCCGGTAGGCCAGGACGGGCCCGCTGTTGCGGACGACGACGGCGTCGAAGGAGTCCATCAGCGCCGTCGCGTCCAGCGGGTGGCAGAGGGCCAGGTCGAAGCCCTCCCGGAGGCGGGCGGTGAGCCAGGTGTCCTCGTCCCCGTACCGGCGTCCCCTGGCCGGGTAGGCGAGGTCGGTGACGTAGAGCAGACGGGGTCGGGCGGACACGGGCGGCTCCTGGGGCGGGTGGCGACTCGGTCGGGTGGCCCCGGCGCGTCGGCGGGGTGGGCGTCAACCTACCGCCGGGTGGTACGCCGAAGGGCGGCCACCCCACACGGGGTGACCGCCCTTCGGTTACTCACTGCTTACTGGTTGTACGGACCGTAGTCGTAGTCTTCCAGCGGCACGGCCTGGCCGGAGCCCGAGCCGAACGGCGAGTAGTCGATGTCGTCGTAGCCGACGGCCGAGTACATCGCGGCCTTGGCCTCTTCGGTCGGCTCGACCCGGATGTTGCGGTAGCGGGACAGACCCGTACCGGCCGGGATGAGCTTACCGATGATGACGTTCTCCTTGAGGCCGATGAGGCTGTCGGACTTGGCGTTGATCGCCGCATCCGTCAGGACTCGGGTCGTCTCCTGGAAGGAGGCGGCCGACAGCCAGGATTCCGTCGCCAGCGAGGCCTTGGTGATACCCATCAGCTGCGGACGGCCGGAGGCGGGGTGACCGCCCTCGGTGACCACCCGACGGTTCTCGGTCTCGAACTTCGAACGCTCGACCAGCTCGCCCGGCAGCAGCTCCGCGTCGCCGGACTCGATGATCGTCACACGGCGGAGCATCTGCCGGATGATGATCTCGATGTGCTTGTCGTGGATCGACACGCCCTGCGAGTTGTAGACCTTCTGGACCTCGGCGACCAGGTGGACCTGGACCGCACGCTGACCGAGGATGCGCAGCACGTCGTGCGGGTTGGTGGCACCCACGGTGAGCTTCTGGCCCACCTCGACGTGGTCGCCCTCGCCCACGAGCAGACGGGCACGCTTCGAGATCGGGTACGCCGTCTCGTCGGTGCCGTCGTCCGGGGTGACGACGATCTTCTTGGTCTTCTCGGTCTCCTCGATACGGACGCGGCCGGCCGCCTCCGAGATCGGGGCGACACCCTTGGGCTGACGCGCCTCGAAGAGCTCGACGACACGCGGCAGACCCTGGGTGATGTCGTCACCGGCCACACCACCGGTGTGGAAGGTACGCATCGTCAGCTGGGTACCGGGCTCACCGATGGACTGGGCGGCGATGATGCCGACCGCCTCACCGATGTCGACCAGCTTGCCGGTGGCGAGCGAACGGCCGTAGCAGAAGGCACAGGTGCCGACGGCGGACTCACAGGTCAGGACCGAACGGGTCTTGACCTCCTCGACGCCCGCGTTGACCAGGGCGTCGATGAGCACGTCGCCCAGGTCGACGTTGGCCGGCGCGATGACCTTGCCGTCCACGACGACGTCCTCGGCGAGCATCCGCGCGTACACGGAGGTCTCGACGTCCTCGGTCTTGCGCAGGACACCGTCGGCGCCGCGCTCGGCGATCCGCAGCTTCAGACCGCGCTCGGTGCCACAGTCCTCCTCGCGGATGATCACGTCCTGCGAGACGTCCACCAGACGACGGGTCAGGTAACCCGAGTCGGCGGTACGCAGGGCGGTGTCCGCCAGACCCTTACGGGCACCGTGCGTGGAGATGAAGTACTCCAGAACGGTGAGGCCCTCACGGAAGGACGCCTTGATGGGACGCGGGATCGTCTCGTTCTTCGCGTTCGACACCAGACCACGCATACCCGCGATCTGACGCATCTGCATCATGTTTCCTCGGGCACCCGAGTCGACCATCATGAAGATGGGGTTCGTCTTCGGGAAGTTCGCGTTCATCGCCTCGGCGACCTCGTTGGTCGCCTTGGTCCAGATCGCGATGAGCTCCTGCGTGCGCTCTTCCTTGGTGATCAGACCGCGCTCGTACTGCTTCTGGACCTTCTCGTCCTGCTCCTCGTAGCCCTTGACGATGGCCTTCTTGGCCTCGGGCACGACGACGTCGGAGATGGCCACGGTGACACCGGAACGGGTCGCCCAGTAGAAGCCCGCCGCCTTCAGGTTGTCGAGCGTCGCCGCCACGATGACCTTGGGGTAGCGCTCGGCGAGGTCGTTGACGATCTCGGAGAGCTGCTTCTTGCCGACGGAGTAGTCGACGAACGGGTAGTCCTCGGGCAGCAGCTCGTTGAAGAGCGCGCGGCCCAGCGAGGTGCGCAGGCGGAACGAGTCACCCTGCTGCCACTCGGGCTCACCCTCCTCGGCGACCGGGGGAACCCAGCCACGCGGAGCGACGGTGCCCACCGGGAAGCGGATGTCGATCTGCGACTGGAGCGCCAGCTCGCCGGCGTCGAACGCCATGATCGCCTCGGCCGTGGAGCCGAACGCGCGGCCCTCGCCCTTGGTGTCACGCAGCTCGCCGTCGGTGGTGAGGAAGAACAGACCGAGGACCATGTCCTGGGTCGGCATCGTCACCGGACGCCCGTCGGCGGGCTTGAGGATGTTGTTCGAGGACAGCATCAGGATGCGGGCCTCGGCCTGCGCCTCCGCGGAGAGCGGCAGGTGGACGGCCATCTGGTCACCGTCGAAGTCCGCGTTGAACGCGGTGCAGACGAGCGGGTGGATCTGGATGGCCTTGCCCTCGACCAGCTGCGGCTCGAAGGCCTGGATGCCGAGGCGGTGCAGCGTGGGCGCACGGTTCAGCAGAACCGGGTGCTCGGCGATGACCTCTTCGAGGACGTCGTACACGACCGTGCGGCCGCGCTCGACCATCCGCTTGGCGCTCTTGATGTTCTGCGCGTGGTTCAGGTCGACCAGGCGCTTCATCACGAACGGCTTGAAGAGCTCAAGCGCCATGGCCTTCGGCAGACCGCACTGGTGCAGCTTGAGCTGCGGGCCGACGACGATGACGGAACGCGCCGAGTAGTCGACACGCTTGCCGAGCAGGTTCTGACGGAATCGACCCTGCTTGCCCTTCAGCATGTCGCTGAGGGACTTCAGCGGACGGTTGCCGGGGCCCGTGACCGGGCGACCGCGACGGCCGTTGTCGAAGAGGGCGTCGACCGCCTCCTGGAGCATCCGCTTCTCGTTGTTCACGATGATCTCGGGGGCACCGAGGTCGAGCAGACGCTTCAGACGGTTGTTGCGGTTGATCACGCGGCGGTACAGGTCGTTCAGGTCGGAGGTCGCGAAGCGGCCACCGTCCAGCTGCACCATCGGACGCAGGTCCGGCGGGATGACCGGCACGCAGTCGAGAACCATGCCCTTGGGGCTGTTCGCCGTCTGAAGGAACGCGGAGACGACCTTGAGGCGCTTGAGCGCACGGGTCTTCTTCTGGCCCTTGCCGGTACGGATGATCTCGCGGAGGCGCTCGGCCTCCTCCTCCAGGTCGAAGGACTCCAGGCGCTTCTGAAGCGCCGCGGCACCCATCGAGCCGTCGAAGTACGTGCCGAAGCGGTCACGCAGCTCGCGGTAGAGGAGCTCGTCGCCCTCCAGGTCCTGGACCTTGAGGTTCTTGAAGCGCGACCAGACCTCGTCCAGACGGTCGATCTCGCGCTGCGCGCGGTCGCGCAGCTGCTTCATCTCGCGCTCGGCACCCTCGCGCACCTTGCGGCGCACATCGGCCTTGGCGCCCTCGGCCTCCAGCTCGCCGAGGTCGTTCTCCAGCTTCTTGGCACGGGCCTCGAGGTCGGAGTCGCGACGGTTCTCGATGTGCTGGCGCTCGACGGAGACGTGCGCCTCCAGCGAGGGCAGGTCACGCGTACGACGCTCGTCGTCGACGTACGTGATCATGTACGCCGCGAAGTAGATGACCTTCTCAAGGTCCTTCGGGGCGAGGTCCAGCAGGTAGCCAAGGCGCGAAGGAACGCCCTTGAAGTACCAGATGTGGGTGACGGGAGCGGCCAGCTCGATGTGGCCCATCCGCTCACGGCGCACCTTGGCGCGGGTGACCTCGACGCCACACCGCTCACAGATGATGCCCTTGAAGCGGACACGCTTGTACTTGCCGCAGTAGCACTCCCAGTCCCGGGTCGGACCGAAGATCTTCTCGCAGAAGAGTCCGTCCTTCTCGGGCTTGAGCGTGCGGTAGTTGATGGTCTCCGGCTTCTTGACCTCGCCGTGGCTCCACTGACGGATGTCGTCAGCGGTGGCCAGACCGATCCGGAGCTCGTCGAAGAAGTTGACGTCGAGCACTATGCGTCAATCCCTCTCAGGGTTGTAAGGCTGTGGGGTCTGATACGGGGGTCCTGGGGCCGGTGGGGGGACCGTTGCTGGTCCCCCCACCGGACTCCCGTCAGACCTCTTCGACGCTGCTCGGCTCGCGCCGGGACAGGTCGATGCCGAGCTCCTCCGCTGCGCGGAAGACGTCCTCGTCGGTGTCGCGCATCTCGATGGACATGCCGTCCGAGGACAGCACCTCCACGTTGAGGCACAGGGACTGCATCTCCTTGATGAGCACCTTGAAGGACTCGGGGATGCCGGGCTCAGGGATGTTCTCGCCCTTGACGATGGCCTCGTAGACCTTCACGCGGCCGGTCACGTCGTCGGACTTGATCGTCAGCAGCTCCTGGAGGGCGTACGCGGCGCCGTATGCCTCCAGCGCCCACACCTCCATCTCACCGAAGCGCTGGCCACCGAACTGGGCCTTACCACCCAGCGGCTGCTGGGTGATCATCGAGTACGGGCCGGTCGAACGCGCGTGCAGCTTGTCGTCGACCAGGTGGTGGAGCTTGAGGATGTACATGTACCCGACCGAGATCGGGTCCGGGAACGGCTCGCCGGAGCGGCCGTCGAACAGCCTCGCCTTGCCGGTCGGGAGCACCATGCGCTCGCCGTCGCGGTTCGGGATGGTGTGCTGGAGCAGACCCGCGAGCTCGTCCTCACGCGCACCGTCGAAGACCGGGGTGGCGACGTTGGTACCGGGGGCGACCTGGTCGGCACCGATGACCTGGAGGCGCTGCGCCCACTCGTCCGCGAGACCGGAGACGTCCCAGCCGCGGCTGGCGAGCCAGCCGAGGTGGATCTCCAGGACCTGTCCCGGGTTCATTCGGGACGGGACACCCAGCGGGTTGAGGATGATGTCGACCGGGGTGCCGTCTTCCAGGAAGGGCATGTCCTCGATCGGGAGGATCTTGGAGATGACACCCTTGTTGCCGTGACGGCCGGCGAGCTTGTCACCATCGGTGATCTTGCGCTTCTGGGCGACGTAGACGCGGACCAGCTGGTTCACGCCCGGGGGAAGCTCGTCGCCCTCCTCACGGTCGAAGACGCGCACGCCGATGATCTTGCCGATCTCGCCGTGGGGCACCTTCAGGGAGGTGTCGCGGACCTCGCGCGCCTTCTCGCCGAAGATCGCGCGGAGCAGACGCTCCTCCGGGGTCAGCTCGGTCTCGCCCTTGGGCGTGACCTTGCCGACCAGGATGTCGCCGGCGACGACCTCGGCACCGATGCGGATGATGCCGCGCTCGTCGAGGTCGGCGAGGACCTCCTCGGAGACGTTCGGGATGTCCCGGGTGATCTCCTCCGGGCCGAGCTTGGTGTCACGGGCGTCGACCTCGTGCTCCTCGATGTGGATCGAGGAGAGGACGTCGTCCTGCACGAGGCGCTGCGACAGGATGATCGCGTCCTCGTAGTTGTGGCCCTCCCACGGCATGAACGCCACGAGCAGGTTCTTGCCGAGCGCCATCTCGCCGTCTTCGGTGGCGGGACCGTCGGCGAGGACCTGGCCCTCGATGACGCGGTCGCCCTCGTCCACGACGACCTTCTGGTTCACAGAGGTGCCCTGGTTGGAGCGGGAGAACTTGTGCAGGCGGTACGTGATGTACGTGCCGTCGTCGTTGGCGACCGTGATGTAGTCGGCCGACAGCTCCTGGACGACACCGCTCTTCTCGGCCTTGAGCACGTCGCCGGCGTCGGTGGCGCAGCGGTACTCCATGCCGGTGCCGACGAGCGGGGCCTCGGACTTGATCAGCGGAACGGCCTGACGCATCATGTTCGCGCCCATGAGGGCACGGTTGGCGTCGTCGTGCTCAAGGAACGGGATCATGGCGGTCGCGACCGACACCATCTGGCGCGGCGAGACGTCCATGTAGTCCACGTCCGACGGCTCGACGTAGTCGACCTCGCCGCCACGCTTGCGGACCAGGACGCGGTTCTCGGTGAAGCGCAGGTCGTCGTCGAGCGCGGCGTTGGCCTGCGCGATGACGAACCGGTCTTCCTCGTCGGCGGTGACGTAGTCGACCTCGTCGGTGACCTGGCCGTCGACGACCTTGCGGTACGGCGTCTCGATGAAGCCGAACGCGTTGACGCGGCCGTACGAGGCGAGCGAACCGATCAGACCGATGTTCGGGCCTTCGGGGGTCTCGATCGGGCACATGCGTCCGTAGTGGGACGGGTGCACGTCTCGGACCTCGAAGCCGGCCCGCTCACGGGAGAGACCGCCGGGGCCCAGCGCCGAGAGACGACGCTTGTGCGTCAGACCCGACAGCGGGTTGTTCTGGTCCATGAACTGGGACAGCTGGCTGGTGCCGAAGAACTCCTTGATGGAGGCGACGACCGGCCGGATGTTGATCAGGGTCTGGGGCGTGATCGCCTCGACGTCCTGAGTGGTCATGCGCTCGCGCACGACACGCTCCATACGGGCGAGACCCGTACGGACCTGGTTCTGGATCAGCTCGCCGACGTTGCGCAGGCGGCGGTTGCCGAAGTGGTCGATGTCGTCGGTCTCGACGACGATCTCGTTGCCGTTCTCGCCGATCGTCTCGGTCTCGCCCGCGTGGAGCTTGACCAGGTACTTGATCGTGGCGATGACGTCGTCGGTGGTGAGGACGCCGGCGTTCAGCGGCTCGTCCGCGCCGAGCTTCTTGTTCACCTTGTAGCGGCCGACCTTCGCGAGGTCGTAGCGCTTCGGGTTGAAGTAGAGGTTCTCGAGCAGCGTCTGAGCGGCCTCACGGGTCGGCGGCTCGCCCGGACGCAGCTTGCGGTAGATGTCGAGCAGCGCGTCGTCCTGGCCCTGGGTGTGGTCCTTCTCCAGGGTGGCGCGCATGGACTCGTACTCGCCGAACTCCTGGAGGATCTGCTCGGTGGTCCAGCCGAGAGCCTTGAGGAGGACGGTGACGGACTGCTTGCGCTTGCGGTCGATGCGGACACCGACCAGGTCGCGCTTGTCGATCTCCATCTCCAGCCAGGCACCCCGGGAGGGGATGATCTTGGCCGAGAAGATGTCCTTGTCGGACGTCTTGTCGATGGAGGAGTCGAAGTAGACACCAGGCGAGCGGACCAGCTGCGACACGACGACACGCTCGGTGCCGTTGATGACGAAGGTGCCCTTGTTCGTCATGAGCGGGAAGTCGCCCATGAAGACCGTCTGGGACTTGATCTCGCCGGTCTCGTTGTTCGTGAACTCGGCGGTGACGAAGAGCGGGGCGCCGTACGTGAAGTCACGGTCCTTGCACTCGTCGATGGAGTTCTTCGGGGGCTCGAAGCGGTGGTCGCGGAACGTCAGCGACATCGACCCGGAGAAGTCCTCGATCGGGGAGATCTCCTCGAAGATCTCTTCCAGACCGGACTTGGTGGGGACGTCCTGTCCCGACTCAAGGGCGGCCTCGACGCGAGCCTTCCAGGCGGCGTTGCCGAGCAGCCAGTCAAAGCTCTCGGTCTGCAGCGCGAGGAGGTTCGGAACCTCGAGGGGCTCCTTGATCTTTGCAAAGGAGATGCGCAGCGGGGCGGTGCTTGCGCCGTTGTTCGTATTGGTCGAGGCGTTGCGCGAGGCGGCCAAGAGGGGGTCCTTCCGAGGGCTCGGACTCACTACGCGCGTACCGGTCCCCAGCAGTGCTCCACGGCAGACAAGGTCTGAGACGGCCAAAAGGCCAGGTCAGAACGGGTCGGCCGACGAAGCTGATGCGAAGGTATGCCCCTGGTGACGGGCAGGAGGCAGCTAACAGGCAGCGCAAAGGGTCAGTGTAGCCACTTGGCTCACTGATGTCCAGGGCGACTTCTTCGCGACCCTCGTTGCTCTCAACTCCGTGGTACCTCGCGCCGTGTGGCGCACCTCGATACTGCCCCATCAGTCGTCGATCCATGCCTCGGAATCGGATCGTTGTGACGACGCGTCCTGAGAATTGCGCGCTGCGTGCGGTTCGTCAAGGCCCCCCGGTCTGCGGGGCGCACGGCGAAGATCACCATACTCCGCTCCCGGCGCCCCTCCGGACCCCCGCCACGCACGTCAGGGGACGCCAAAAGGCGACCACCCATAAGGGTGATCGCCTTTTGATGCCTCCGCGTTACACGGCGGCAGGAGTCAGCTCAGCGAGCCGAAACGGTCTTACTTGACCGTGACGGAGGCGCCGGCGGCCTTGAGGGACTCGGCGGCCTTCTCGGCGACGTCCTTCGCGACCTTCTCGAGGACCGGCTTCGGGGTGCCGTCGACGAGGTCCTTGGCCTCCTTCAGGCCGAGGGAGGTGAGCTCACGCACGACCTTGATGACCTGGATCTTCTTGTCGCCGGCACCCTCGAGGATGACGTCGAACTCGTCCTGCTCCTCGGCGGCGGCGGCGGCGTCGCCACCACCCTGACCCGGGGCGGCAACGGCGACGGCCGCGGCGGCGGTGACGTCGAACTTGGTCTCGAACGCCTTCACGAACTCGGAGAGCTCGATGAGGGTCATCTCCTCGAACTGGGCGAGGAGGTCGTCCTGAGAGAGCTTCGCCATGATGGGCGATCCTTCCACTAATTCGGCAGGTGCCGATGTGTCTATAGAGGCGGGCGTAACGGCCCGCTACGACCCGCGCACTAGGCGGCGCGGATCAATGCGCGAGCCGAATTACTCGGCACCGCCCTGCTCGGCGAGCTTGACGCGAAGCGCTTCCGCGGTGCGGACGAACTTCGACGGCAGCGCCTGGAAGAGCGAGGCAGCCTGAGACTGCTTGCCCTTGAACGCGCCGGCCAGCTTGCTGAGCAGAACCTCGCGGGACTCAAGGTCCGCAAGCTTCTTGATGTCGTCGGCGGAGAGAGCCTTACCGTCAAGGACACCGGCCTTGATGATGAGGTTCGGGTTCTCCTTGGCGAAGTCACGCAGGGCCTTCGCCGACTCCACCGGGTCACCGGTGACGAAGGCGACCGCGGTCGGACCAGCGAAGTGCTCGTCCAGTGCGGTGATCCCGGCCTCGTTGGCCGCAATCTTGGTCAGCGTGTTCTTCACCACGGCGTACTGGGCGTTCTCACCGAGAGAGCGACGCAGCGTCTTGAGCTGCGCGACGGTGAGACCCCGGTACTCGGTCAGCACGGCGGCGTTGGAGCTCTGGAACGCGTCCTTGAGCTCGGCCACCGATGCAGCCTTGTTGGGCGTCGGCATAGTGCGTCGGCCTCCTTCCGGGTGATGAGGACCGCTCAGAAGGGGGCTGAACAAACAAAACGCCCCGGCGCAGGCGCACGGGGCGTAGCTCGACCGAATGAATTCGGGAACTTTCCACAGTCACCTGCGCGGGTCGTCCGCAGTCAGCGGATCCTTCGGCCACCGCACCCGATAGGGCACAGCAACGACCAGCGGTCTTTGGCTTCTGTGGAAGCGTACGTGATGGCCTGGGCCAGGGGCAAATCAGCCCTGTCCCATCTCCTGGAGCATCTCCATGAAGTCGACGGTGTCCTTGGCCGGCGGGGCCTGGACGTCGCTCTTGGTGCCGTAGTCGGAGTAGTGGGCCGCCATCTTCATGCTGCCCTCCTTGGTCTTCACGCCGACGTCCATCCGGACCGGGTAGCCGTCCTCGCCGACCCAGACCTGGGTGTCGTACGCGGTGACCCCGGCCTTCTTGACGCCCTCGACCATCTTGGTGCGCTCCTCCTCGGAGAACGCCTCGAAGGACTTGTTGGCGGCGAGCATCTGGTCCAGGGTCAGCGTGCCCTTGTAGTGCTGGGTCTCGACGCCGTCGACCTTCTCCGCGCCGACGTGCTTGAGGTCGGGCGACTGAAGGAGGAGGGCGAGCTGCTGGGCCGGGTCCTGGTTCATGTTCTCCAGGCCGCCGGTCATCGACTTCCCCAGGCCCTTGTCGCCGCCACCGGCGGCGTCGGTCAGGGCCTTCAGGTCCATCTTCATCCAGCGCTTGCCGTCCATCTCGGCGGCCTGCGCGGCACCCATGTCCATGTACATGACGTTGTCGCGCATGATCATGCGCATTTCCTTGGGGCCCGTGCCGTCCCCGCCGTCGAGCATCGCGCCCTTGTAGGTGATGTCCATCACCGCGGGGTCCCAGCCCTGGACGCCGGTCATCTCCAGGGTGCCGCCACCGCCGGCGGCGGCGGGCATCTCCATGGTCATGCGGACCTTCGCCGACTTGGCGGCCGAGGTCTTCTTGTACGCGGTCTGGATCACCTTGGAGGTGTCCTCAGGGCCCTGCGCCTGCGCCTTGGCGGGCTTGTCCGCGGCCTTCTTGTCGCCGCCGTCGTCCTGACAGCCCGCGACGCCCACGATGACGGCGGTGGCCGAGAGGGCGACGCCCGCCCGCTTCCACATGGCGTTCTTCATAAGTTCCCCACCCCTGATCCAGGTCTTTACGAATGTTTTAACCGTAACAAAGGGACCGGCCCCGTACCTCCGGGGGAGGTACGGGGCCGGTGACCACTCAGTGAACCCGGGGGGTTCAGACCGCGGCCGGGTCCTCCTCGACGAGGAGGTTGCGGGTGCGGTTGGAGTCCAGCGGGATGCCGGGGCCCATCGTCGTCGTCAGGGTCGCCTTCTTGATGTAACGGCCCTTGGCGGCGGACGGCTTCAGACGGAGGATCTCGTCCAGGGCCGCGGCGTAGTTCTCGACCAGCTTCGTCTCGTCGAAGGAGACCTTGCCGATGATGAAGTGCAGGTTCGAGTGCTTGTCGACGCGGAACTCGATCTTGCCGCCCTTGATGTCGTTGACAGCCTTCGCGACATCGGGGGTGACGGTGCCGACCTTGGGGTTCGGCATGAGACCACGCGGGCCGAGGACGCGGCCGAGGCGGCCGACCTTGCCCATGAGGTCCGGGGTGGCCACCACGGCGTCGAACTCGTTCAGGCGGTTGCCCTTGGAGATCTCGTCGATGAGCTCGTCGGAGCCGACGATGTCGGCGCCCGCGGCGATCGCGGCCTCGGCACGGTCACCGGTCGCGAAGACCAGGACCCGGGCGGTCTTGCCGGTGCCGTGCGGAAGGTTCACGGTGCCACGGACCATCTGGTCGGCCTTGCGCGGGTCGACACCCAGGCGGAAGGCGACCTCGACGGTGCCGTCGAACTTCGTGGTGGCGGTGTCCTTGGCGAGACGGACGGCCTCAAGAGGCGCGTAGTTCCGCTCGCGGTCGATCTTGGCGTCCGCGGAGCGGAGAGCCTTGCTGCGCTTCACTTCTTCTCCTGTTGGTTCAGGTGTGGAGTCGTGGTGTGGGCCAGCGCCGGCCCTACCACTGAGGTCAAACGGGGAGCTGAGCTGATCAGCCCTCGACCGTGATGCCCATGGAACGGGCGGTGCCAGCGATGATCTTGGACGCGGCGTCCAGGTCGTTGGCGTTCAGGTCGGGGAGCTTGACCGTGGCGATCTCGCGGACCTGGGCGGCCGTGAGCTTGGCAACCTTGGTCTTGTGCGGCTCGCCGGAGCCCTTGTCCACACCAGCGGCCTTGAGGATCAGCTTGGCGGCCGGGGGGGTCTTCGTCACGAAGGTGAAGGAGCGGTCCTCGTAGACCGTGATCTCCACCGGCACGACCATGCCACGCTGCGACTCGGTCGCGGCGTTGTAGGCCTTGCAGAACTCCATGATGTTGACGCCGTGCTGACCCAGCGCGGGGCCGACCGGCGGAGCCGGGTTGGCCGCACCGGCGTTGATCTGGAGCTTGATAAGCCCCGTGACCTTCTTCTTCTTGGGAGGCATTGCTCTCTCCGGGTCCTAGTGAGAGTGTTCAGCCCGCCATCCGGTCATCCGGATGGAGGCATACCGCACAACGATAACGGGTATAGACGCGCGGCGAAAAACCGAGCAGGTCAGAGCGGCTGTGGAAGCCACCCTGACCTGGTCGGAAACCTAAGGGATTCAGTTCTTCTGGATCTGGTCGAAGCTCAGCTCGACCGGGGTCTCGCGACCGAAGATCTCGACGAGGCCCTTGACCTTCTTCGAGTCGGGGTTGATCTCGTTGATCGTCGCCTGGAGGGTGGCGAAGGGGCCGTCGGTGACGGTGACCGAGTCGCCGACCTCGAAGTCCAGGACCTGGACCTCCAGCTTGCGGGCCGGAGCCGGCTTGCCCTCGGCCTCGGCGGCCTCGCGGGCGGCCTTCTCCTCGGCCTCCGGGGCGAGCATCTTGACGATCTCGTCCAGGGTCAGCGGGTACGGGTCGTAGGCGTTGCCGACGAAGCCGGTGACACCGGGGGTGTTGCGGACGACGCCCCACGACTCGTTCGTCAGGTCCATGCGGACGAGGACGTAGCCGGGGAGCTTGTTCTGCTTGACGTTCTTCCGCTCGCCGCCCTTGATCTGGACGATCTCTTCCTCGGGGACCTCGGCCTGGTAGATGAAGTCCTCGACGTTGAGCGAGACGGCGCGCTGCTCCAGGTTCGCCTTCACGCGCTTCTCGTAGCCCGCGTAGGTGTGGATGACGTACCACTCGCCCGGAAGGGTGCGCAGCTCCTCGCGGAGCGCGGCGACGGGGTCGACCGGGGCGGCCGGCTCGGCCTCCTCCGTGTCCTCGTCGGACTCGACGGACTCGTCGCTCTCCTCGTCCGCAGCGTCCTCGACGGTCTCGTCGTCGGCGGGCTCTTCGGCCTCGTCGTCGCCGGACTCGTCGTCGGCGTCCTCGGACTCGTCGTCGCCCTCGGCGTCCTCGTCCTCGACGTGGAGGGCGGCGTCCTCGGCGGCCTCGCCGGCGAGGTCGTCAGCAGCTTCGGCCTGGTCCTCGTCGGCGGCCTCGACGATGTCCAGCTCGTCCTCGACGGACTCGGACTCGAAGGCGTCGTTCAGGTTCGCGTCAGACACGTGGCTGCTTCTTCCTGCGATACAGATGGGGTGGAACAAGAAGTCAGCCGAAGACGTACTTGACTGCTTCCTGGAACCCATAGTCAATCACGGTGACGAGGGCAATCATGATGACGACGAAGACGATCACCACGGTCGTGTACGTCGACAGCTGGCTGCGCGTGGGCCAGACGACCTTGCGGAGCTCCGCGATGATCTGTCGGTAGAAGAGCGCGAGACGGCCCAGGGGGCCCTTCTTTCCGCGCTTGCCGCCCTTGCGGGACTTCTTCTTCGACTCGGCGGTCTCGTCGTCGGCATCAGGCATGTCGATGGAGCCTACGGCGTCCGTCAAGATCACTCACCTGATTCCGGGTCGGCCGTGCCGCGCCCGGGTTGAGCCGCACGGCGGTGCAATGAAGTACGTACATGCGCACAACACCTGGCGGTGTGTGTAGCAGGGCCGGAGGGACTTGAACCCCCAACCGCCGGTTTTGGAGACCGGTGCTCTACCAATTGAGCTACGACCCTTTGTCGGTGATCCTCAACCTACCGCATCGTGTGATGTGGTCGTTGTGGGCCAACGAGCAGTGAGCATACGTGCTCAGGGGCCCTCCCGTCGAACAGAAACCACGAGCGACCTGCCGTCGGACGAGCGTACGACCTGGAATGACCGCTCCTGTCCGGTCCGTGAAACCTGTGTGCCGGGGCTTGGACCGGTCTGGGACCATGGCCGTATGAGCGCTGCTACTCCTCCCACCGAGCGCCGGGTCTCCGCCCGCGTCGGTGCGATCTCCGAGTCCGCCACCCTCGCCGTCGACGCCAAGGCCAAGGCCCTCAAGGCCGCCGGGCGTCCGGTCATCGGTTTCGGTGCGGGTGAGCCCGACTTCCCGACCCCGGACTACATCGTCGAAGCGGCCGTCGAGGCCTGCAGGAACCCGAAGTACCACCGCTACACGCCGGCCGGCGGTCTGCCCGAGCTGAAGAAGGCCATCGCCGCCAAGACGCTCCGCGACTCCGGCTACGAGATCGACCCCGCCCAGGTCCTGGTGACCAACGGCGGCAAGCAGGCGATCTACGAGGCCTTCGCCGCGATCCTCGACCCGGGCGACGAGGTCATCGTCCCGGCGCCGTACTGGACGACGTACCCCGAGTCGATCCGTCTGGCGGGCGGCGTCCCGGTGGATGTCGTGGCCGACGAGACCACCGGCTACCGGGTCTCGGTGGAGCAGCTGGAGGCGGCCCGCACCGAGCGGACCAAGGTCGTCCTCTTCGTCTCGCCGTCGAACCCGACCGGCGCGGTCTACAGCGAGGCGGACGCCGAGGCGATCGGCCGCTGGGCCGTCGAGCACGGTCTGTGGGTCCTCACCGACGAGATCTACGAGCACCTGGTCTACGGCGACGCGAAGTTCACCTCGCTCCCGGCGCTCGTGCCCGAGCTGCGCGAGAAGTGCATCGTGGTCAACGGTGTGGCGAAGACGTACGCGATGACGGGCTGGCGCGTCGGGTGGCTCGTGGGCCCGAAGGACATCGTGAAGGCGGCGACGAACCTCCAGTCGCACGCCACGTCCAACGTGAGCAACGTCGCGCAGGTCGCCGCGCTCGCCGCCGTCTCCGGGAACCTGGACGCGGTCGCCGAGATGCGCGCCGCCTTCGACCGGCGCCGCCAGACGATCGTGCGGATGCTGAACGAGATCGAGGGCGTGTACTGCCCCACCCCCGAGGGCGCGTTCTACGCGTACCCGTCGGTGAAGGCGCTGCTCGGCAAGGAGATCCGGGGCAAGCGCCCGCAGACCTCCGTCGAGCTCGCGGCCCTGATCCTGGACGAGGTCGAGGTCGCGGTCGTCCCGGGCGAGGCCTTCGGCACCCCCGGCTACCTGCGTCTGTCGTACGCGCTGGGCGACGAGGACCTGGTCGAGGGCGTGTCCCGGATCCAGAAGCTGCTCGCCGAGGCGACCGCCTGAGTCCGTACGGGTCCGCCCGAGGCGGGCTCGGCCGAACGGGCCCCGGTTCTCCGGAACCGGGGCCCGTTTTTGCGTTCTAGCAAGGTCCCGATCGGGGAAACGGGGTGTTCTCGTCCATTCGGGTGCGGCAGGATCGGCCGATGGAGCATGTCTACCGCGATCTCAGCACCCTGCCCAAGGCCCATCTGCACCTGCACTTCACCGGTTCGATGCGGCCCTCGACCCTGCTCGAACTGGCCGACAAGTACGGGGTGAGCCTCCCCGAGGCGCTCAGGAGCGGTACTCCCCCGAGCCTGCGGGCCACGGACGAGCGGGGCTGGTTCCGCTTCCAGCGCCTGTACGACATCGCCCGCTCCTGTCTGCGCGCCCCCGAGGACATCCAGCGGCTGGTGCGCGAGGCGGCGCAGGAGGACGTCAGGGACGGCTCCGGGTGGCTGGAGATCCAGGTCGACCCCACCTCGTACGCCCCGCATCTCGGGGGGCTCATCCCGGCGCTGGAGATCATCCTGGACGCGGTCGACGCGGCCTCCCGCGAGACGGGGCTGGGGATGCGGGTGGTGGTGGCGGCGAACCGGATGAAGCACCCCCTTGAGGCGCGTACGCTCGCGCGGCTCGCGGTGCGGTTCGCGGACCGGGGCGTGGTCGGCTTCGGGCTCTCCAACGACGAGCGGCGGGGCATGGCGCGGGACTTCGACCGCGCCTTCGCCATCGCGCGGGACGGCGGGCTGCTCGCGGCGCCGCACGGCGGGGAGCTGACGGGCCCCTCGTCCGTACGGGACTGCCTGGACGACCTGCGGGCGGCCCGGGTGGGGCACGGGGTGCGGTCGGCGGAGGACCCCCGGCTCCTTCGGAAGCTCGCGGAGCGGGGGGTGACCTGCGAGGTCTGCCCGGCGTCCAATGTGGCCCTCGGGGTGTACGAGAAGCACGAGGACGTCCCCCTGCGCACGCTCTTCGAGGCGGGGGTGCCGATGGCGCTCGGCGCGGACGACCCGCTGCTCTTCGGCTCGCGGCTCGCGGGGCAGTACGAGATCGCGCGCCGTCACCACGACTTCACCGACGAGGAGTTGGCGGAACTGGCCCGGCAGTCGGTCCGGGGCTCGGCGGCCCCCGCGGACATCCGGGCGAAGCTGCTCGCGGGAATCGACGACTGGATCGCCTGATCCCCTCCCCCGCTCCCCTCCCGGGCGGCCGTACGCGCGCGTGGGCTCAGTCGGTGGTGGGACCGATCCCCTGGAGCAGGGTGCGGGCGAGGTTCCGCGCGAAGTCGTCGAGGGCCTCCGGCGGACGCCGGTCCGGGCTGGTCTCCCAGGCGAAGGAGCGTTGGACGCAGGCTCCGAGGAGCAGGGCGGCGGCGGTGTCGGCCGGGAGATCGTCCGTCAGGCACTGGCCGGGGGCCACGAGGTGACTGCGGTCGTCAGGAATCCGGTGCGGCTCGCGCTGACGCATCCGCGCCTCACGGTGCTGCGGAGCGATCTGTCCGGTCCCGAGGTCCTGCGCGGGGCGTGACGCGGTGCTCTCCGGTCCGGGCGCCAGGACCCGCGCGGAGGCGGGGGTGGCGGCCCGGCTCACCCGTGCGGTGCTCGCGGCCATGGAGGCGGAGGAGGTCCGGCGGCTCCTGGTGGTCAGCGCGGCCCCCGTCGGTCCGGTCCCCGCCGGTCAGGGGCTCCTGGACAAGGCCGTCCTCAAGGGCGTCGGCGCCTTCCTGAAGGACGTCTACGCCGATCTGCGGGTCATGGAGGCGGAACTCGCCGCGAGCGACACGGACTGGACGTCCGTCCGCCCGCCCAGGCTGACCGACAGGCCGGTCACCGGCCGGTACCGCACCGTCGTCGGTGGAAACCCGCCCCGGGGCCGTTCCCTGGCCCGCGCGGACGTGGCCCACGCGATGCCGGCGATGGTCGAGGACCCGGCCACGGTCGGGCAGGGGGTGGGGGTGGCGTAGTGAGACCGGACGGGGACGCCGTCGGGGCGGTGTCCTGTCCGGCTCCGTGGACGGGGTCCTGTGAGGGTCCAGGCAGGAGGTCCCGTGAGGGTCCGGGAGGGGTCCCGTGCGGTCGGTCGGAGCACGGCCGTGCGGGAGGGTCCTAGAGCTGGACCCCGACCGTCACCGGCTCGTTGACGAGGGTGATGCCGAAGGCGTCCCTGACCCCGGCGACGACCTCGCGGGCGAGGGCGAGGAGGTCCTCGGTGGTCGCCTCGCCCCGGTTGGTGAGCGCGAGGGTGTGCTTGGTGGAGATCCGGGCGGGCCCGGTCCCGTACCCCTTGGTGAAGCCCGCCTTGTCGATGAGCCAGGCGGCGGAGGTCTTCACCGCGCCGTCCTCGCCCGCGGGGAAGGCGGGCGGGGTGACGTCGGCGCCGAGCCGCCCGGCCACGCGCGCGAGGAACGCCTCGTACTCCCCCGCCGTGAGGATCGGGTTGGTGAAGAAGGAGCCGGCCGACCAGGTGTCGTGGTCCGCCGGGTCCAGGACCATGCCCTTGCCCGCGCGCAGCCGCAGGACGGTCTCCCTGGCCTTCGCGAGCGGCACCCGGTCCCCCGCCGCCACGCCGAGGACGCGGGCGGTCTCGGCGTACCGGATCGGCGCGGACAGGCCGTCCGCGTCCTCCAGCTCGAACCGGACGCGCAGCACCACGTACCGCTCGGGGTGCTCCTTGAAGAGGCTGTGCCGGTACGAGAAGGCGCACTCGGCGTTGGTCAGCGTGACGGTCTCCCCCGCGCGCCGGTCGTACGCGACGACCTCGGTCACGGTGGCGGAGACGTCCTGCCCGTAGGCGCCGACGTTCTGGATCGGGGTGGCGCCCGCCGAGCCGGGGATGCCGGCCAGGCACTCGACCCCGGCGAGCCCCGCCTCCACGGTGCGGGCGACCGCGTCCGTCCAGACCTCGCCCGCGGCCAGCTCCAGCCGGGTCCCGTCGAGGGAGAAACCGGTGGTGGCGATGCGCAGCGCGGTGCCGTCGAAGCCCTTGTCCCCGATGACGAGGTTGGACCCGCCCCCGACGACAAGCAGCGGGATCCCCGCGTCGTCGGCCTCGCGGACCGCCGCGACCACCTCGTCGTCGGTGGTGGCGGTGACCAGCCGGGCGGCGGGCCCGCCGAGCCTGAAGGTGGTCAGGGGGGCGAGGGGGGCGTCGTTGAGGAGCTGCACGGGCTCAAGGTTACGGCTGTTCCGACTGCGGGTTTCGACTGCCGCGGTGGAAATGCCGAAGCCCCGGCGCCGCCGGGCACCGGGGCGACATACGGGTGGGCTCAGCCCAGCTCCACCACGGCCCGGGACATGCCCAGGACCTTCTGGCCGGCGGAGGTGGCGGTGAGGTCGACGCGCACCCGGCGGTCGTCGAGCTTGGCCGCGACCTTCGCCGAGACCTCGATCACGGCGCCCTCGTCGTCGTTGGGGACGACGACCGGCTTGGTGAAGCGGACGCCGTACTCGACGACGGCGGCGGGGTCGCCGGTCCAGTCGGTCACGACGCGGATCGCCTCGGCCATGGTGAACATGCCGTGGGCGATGACGTCGGGCAGGCCGACTTCCTTGGCGAACTTCTCGTTCCAGTGGATGGGGTTGAAGTCGCCGGAGGCTCCGGCGTAGCGGACGAGCGTGGCGCGCGTCACGGGGAAGGCCGCGGCGGGCAGTTCGGTGCCGACCTCGACCTCGTCGTAGGAGATCTTCGCGGTCATGGTCAGGCCCCCTCGGGTGCGCGGGAGACGAGCTTGGTCCAGGCGGTGACCACGTGCTCGCCGGAGGCGTCGTGGACCTCGCCTCGGATGTCCAGGATGTCGTTGCCCGCGAGGGACTTGATCGCCTCGATGGTGGAGGTGACCGAGAGCCGGTCTCCGGCGCGTACGGGCCGGGTGTAGGCGAACTTCTGGTCGCCGTGCACGACGCGGCTGTAGTCCAGGCCGAGCTGCGGGTCCTCGATGACCGCGCCCGCCGCCTTGAACGTGATGGCGAACACGAAGGTCGGCGGGGCGATCACCTCGGAGTGTCCGAGCGCCTTGGCCGCGTCGGTGTCGGTGTACGCGGGATTCGCGTCGCCGATCGCCTCGGCGAACTCGCGGATCTTCTCGCGGCCGACCTCGTAGGGCGCGGTGGGCGGATAGGTCCGGCCCACGAAGGACTGGTCGAGCGCCATGGACTCGATACCTCCTGGATTTGTTGCCGAGATTTTCTGCCGACAAACGACACGAGGCCGCCCCCGAGTGGGGGCGGCCTCGTATACGAGCCTGATTAGCGCGTCTCGCGGTGAGCCGTGTGCGAGTTGCAGCGGGGGCAGTGCTTCTTCATCTCAAGACGGTCCGGGTTGTTACGCCGGTTCTTCTTGGTGATGTAGTTCCGCTCCTTGCACTCCACGCAGGCCAGCGTGATCTTCGGGCGGACGTCGGTGGCAGCCACGTGAGTGCTCCTTGGACGGATGGACGGATGAACGCATAAAAGAGTAGCCGATCGAAGGACCGACCCCACAATCGGCTACCGTGTGTAGCGGTGACCGGACTTGAACCGGTGACACAGCGATTATGAGCCGCTTGCTCTACCGACTGAGCTACACCGCTTTGATGATCTGGACCCCGTCCGAAGACGGGACCCTTCTCACCAGAGCCCCAATACGGAATCGAACCGTAGACCTTCTCCTTACCATGGAGACGCTCTACCGACTGAGCTATTGGGGCGAGCGAGGAAGACATTACACGGTCTCCGGCCCATCACCCAAATCCGTTTCCCCGCCCCCCTCGGACGCCCCGTCCCGGGCCCGCTCCGGGCTCTCACCAGGCACCTCACCTGCGGCCTGACCCGGCGCCTCGTACGCCACTCGTGGCCTCATCGGTACGACTATTGCGCTCCTCCCGGAAGCGTGCCGGGAGCGCCCCTAGGCTCGGCCCACGCTGCGTGATCTTGAGCGTGAGGGGAGCCCGAGAAGCCGATGTCCGCCGACAGCAAGCAGCCCCAGCCGCCACCCGAGGACGGGTCCGCCACCACCGACGCCACCTCGCTCCTGCTCTGCCACGCCCGGCTCGCCGACGGGCGGACCGTCGACGTACGGCTGCTCGGCGGACGCATCGAGGCGGTCGGCACGGCCGGCAGCCTCACCACCGTCGGGGCGCGGGTCGACCTCGGGGGGCATCTGCTGCTGCCCGCCGCCGCCGAGCCGCACGCCCACGCCGACACCGCGCTCACCGCCGATGCGCCGGGCCCCCTCTCGTACGCCTCCGAGGAGGTGCAGCGGCGGGCCACCGAGGCGGCGCTGCTCCAGTTGGGCCACGGCGCGACCGCGCTGCGGGCGCATGTGCGGACCGGGGACGCGCAGGGCCTCGGGCCGCTGGAGGCGGTGCTCCAGGCCCGGCGCTCGCTGCGCGGTCTGGTGGACCTGACGGCGGTGGCGGTGCCCCGGCTGCTCACGGGGGTGGCGGGCGCGGACGGTCTGGCGATGCTGCGGGACGCGGTGCGGATGGGCGCGGGGGTGATCGGCGGCTGTCCCGATCTCGATCCGGACCCTTCGGGCTATGTGGAGGCGGTGCTCGGGCTGGCGGCCGAGCACGGGCTCCCGGTCGATCTGCACACGGACGGCGGGGATCCGGCGCGGCTCGCGCTGCTCGCGTCGATGGCGGGCGGGCTGCGGGCGGGGGTGGCGATCGGGCCGTGCGCGGGGCTGGGGCGGCTGCCGGTGGA
>NZ_MSJP01000066.1 GCF_014596525.1 Streptomyces sp. CBMA291 | reverse complement strand
GCACCGGCGACCACGACGGCGTCCGCCGCGCCGCCCGCGGCCCGCTCGGCGGCCCGCAGCCGGTCGTACAGGGCGAGGGCGACCGCCCGCTCCCCGGCGAGCCCGGGGACGACCGCGCAGTCGAAGGCGCGCGCCACGGCGGGGATGTCGACCGTCCGGTGATAGCCGTCGCCGAGCAGCAACGGGACCACGACCGAGCCGGGCCGCTCCGCGAGCGCCTCGGGAAGGGACGGCGCCCGGTGATCGAGGTACCCGACCGAGACCGGCGCGCCCGTCAGCGCCCGGACCGCTCGGGCGAGCCGCTCGACGGCACCGACCCCGTCCACCCCGTCGGCGGCAGCACCGCCATCACCCGCACCGACCAAACCGGCCGCACCGACCAAACCGGCCGCACAGCCCCCACCGCCCGCACCGACTGCACCGGCTCCATCGCCCGCACCGGTTCCATCGACCGCGTCAGCCGTCTCGGGCAGGGCGCTGCCGTGCGCGGCGAGGACCAGGCTCCGTGTCATTCCTGCCTCCAGGGGTGCCGGGTGGACGGGGGAAGCGTCACCCCGTCGAAGAAACCACTACCCCGTCATCGGCTCACCCCGTAAGGGCACCCACAGGCCCCTACGGGTCGCCAGGCCCCCAGGGGGCCGCCACCCCCGTCAGGGAACCCGGACCCGTAGGGGACCCATGGACTCCACGTGGGGCCCGCCAGCCCCGTCAGGGCCCCGCCGGCCCCCGTACGAGCTCCCCAGCCCTACGGGGGAAGCGTCGGCCTCCCGGTCCCGTAAGGGGCCACCCCGCCCCTCCGGGTCGCACCACGCCGTCGTACGGGCCCGTCCAAAGGCCGTACGACGGCGCCGTGCAGGCCTTCCGGGGGCCGTGCGATGGGATTCGAGCAAGCCCGTCCGGAGGCCGTACGACCGCACGGCGTCGTCGTACGGGCCCGTCCAAAGGCCGTACGACAGCCCCGTACGGACCGTCCGGGAGGCCGAGCGACGGTGTCGTGCGTCGCCACCGGCCCCACCGCTCACGCTAAGCCCGTACACCCGCGCCGCGCCCTCGCCGTTCGGCCCTCCCCCCAGGGCCACAAGTCCCTGTCGTCAGGGTCTTTCACGCCCCCGACAGGGATGCCCCGCACCCCTACGGTCGAAGGGGAAGTCCCGGAACGCACCCCCGGCACTCGTACGCGACCCCCACGGAGACCGCCATGGCCGCGCAGCGGACCCAGACCCTCGTCCTCATCGGCCACGGCATGGTCGGACACCGGCTCCTGGAAGCACTCGCCGAGCGCGACGCGCTCGCCGACCCGGCCACCCCCGACGGCCCCGGCTGGCACGTGACCGTCCTCGCCGAGGAGGACGTCCCCGCCTACGACCGGGTCCACCTCTCCTCCGTCTTCACCGGCACCGACCCCAACCAACTCGGCCTCTCCACCCCCGAGTTCCTCGCCGGGCACGGCATCGACCTGCGCCTCGGCGACCCCGCCGAGCACATCGACACCACCGCCCGCACGGTCACCACGCTCTCCGGCGCGGTCGTCGGCTACGACGCCCTGGTCCTCGCCACCGGCTCGTACCCCTTCGTCCCGCCGATCCCCGGCGCCGACGCGCCCGGCTGCTTCACCTACCGCACCCTCTACGACGTCGACACCCTCACCGCCTACGCCGAACGGGCCCGCACCGGCGTCGTCATCGGCGGCGGACTCCTCGGCCTGGAAGCCACCGGAGCGCTCCGCACCCTCGGACTCGCCACCCACATCGTCGAGTTCGCCCCCCGCCTCATGCCGCTCCAGGTCGACGACGGCGGCGCGGCGGCCCTGCGCGGCACCATCGAGGCCATGGGCGTCACCGTGCACACGGGCGTCGGCGCCGCCGAGGTCGAGACCGACACCGACGGCAAGGCGAGCGGACTGCGCCTCTCGAACGGCGAACGGCTCCCCGCCGACGTCGTCGTCTTCTCCGCCGGGGTGCGCCCACGCGACCGGCTCGCCCGGGAGGCGGGACTCGCCGTCGGGGACCGCGGGGGAGTGGCCGTCGACGAGCACTGCCGGACCAGCGACCCCTACGTGTACGCGATCGGGGAGTGCGCGCAGACCGCCGACGGACGGGTCTACGGCCTGGTCGGGCCCGGCTACCGGATGGCGGAGGCGGTCGCCGACCGGCTCGCGGGCGACGGCGCCACCGTCTTCACCGGCGCCGACACCTCCACCAGGCTGAAGCTGCTCGGCGCGGACGTCGCCTCCTTCGGCGACCCGTTCGCCGAAGGCGTCCAGGCCACCGAGATCGTCTTCTCCGACGGACGCGAGGGCGTCTACAAGAAACTGCTGCTCGGGCCCGACGGGCGGCTCCTCGGCGGCATCCTGGTCGGCGACGCCGACGCGTACGCCTCGCTCCAGCCGCACGCCGGACGGCGGCTCCCCGGACCGCCCGAGGCGTTCCTGCTCCCGCCGGGCACCGCCGGGGCACGGCCGCCGGGCGTCGAAGCCCTCCCCGACGACGCCGTCGTCTGCTCCTGCCACAACGTGACCAAGGGCGCGGTGGCCGGGGCGATCGCCGGGCACCACCTGACCGACGTCGGCGGGATCAAGCGCCACACCAAGGCGGGCACGGGCTGCGGCGGCTGCGTCGATACCCTCCAGGCCGTCCTCGACGCGGCCGGGGTGGCCCGCCGTACGGGCCTGTGCGAACACTTCCCCGACCTGACCCGCCCGGAGATCTACGAACTGATCCGCACCGAACGCATCCGCTCCTTCAGCGAGTTGGCGGAACGATACGGGGCGACCGGGCGACAAGGGGCGGAAGGCGGGGCCGGGGCGGAAGGCGGGTCCGGAGGGTCCGCCGCCTTCGGCTGCGCCGTCTGCAAGCCCGTCGTCGCCAACGTCCTCGGCACCCTCGCCCCCGAACTCGGCCTCCGGCACATCCTCGACGGCGAACAGGCCGCCCTCCAGGACTCCAACGACCTCTTCCTCGCCAACATCCAGAAGGACGGCACCTATTCGGTCGTCCCCCGCGTCCCCGGCGGCGAGATCACCCCCGAACAGCTCATCGCCCTCGGCGAGGTCGCCCGCGACCACCACCTCTACAGCAAGATCACCGGCGGCCAGCGGATCGACCTCTTCGGCGCGAGGAAAGAAGAACTCCCCACCATCTGGCGCAAGTTGATCGCCGTCGGCTTCGAGTCCGGACAGGCCTACGGAAAGTCGCTGCGCACGGTCAAGTCCTGCGTCGGCTCCCGCTTCTGCCGCTTCGGCCAGGGCGACGCGGTCCGGCTCGCGATCGACCTGGAACTGCGCTACCGGGGCCTGCGCGCCCCGCACAAGATCAAGGGCGGGGTCTCCGGCTGTCTGCGCGAGTGCGCGGAGGCCCGGGGCAAGGACATCGGCGTGATCGCCACCGCCGGTGGCTGGAACCTGTACGTCTGCGGCAACGGCGGCACCACACCCCGCCACGCCGACCTCCTCGCCTCCGACCTCTCGGCGGCCGAGCTGTTCGCCCTGATCGACCGCTTCCTCATGTACTACCTGCGGACCGGGGAACGCCTGGAGCGCACCTCGGCCTGGCTGGAACGGATCGGCGGCGGCACCGCGCATCTCAGGGAGGTCCTGATCGAGGACTCGCTGGGGATCGCCGCCGAGCTGGAAGCGCAGATGGAACGGCATGTCGCCGCCTACCGCGACGAGTGGCGGGCCGTCCTCGACGACCCGGAGGCACTGGCCCGCTTCGAGCCGCACGTGGCCGGGGTGGAGTTCCTGGAGCCGGGCCGGGGCCGGGCCGCGGTCCTCGCCGACGGCACCGAGGCGGCCCTGTTCCGGGGCGACGACGGCACGGTGTACGCGGTCGGCAACCGGGACCCGTTCTCCGGCGCCGACGTCATCGCCGACGGGATCATGGGCAGCAGGAACGGGGTGCCGGTGGTGGCGTCGCCCCTGCTCAAGCAGGAATTCGACCTGCGGACCGGCCTCTGCCTCGACGACCCGGACACCGCCCTCCCGGTCCTCGCGCCCGAGGCCGCCCGGACCCGGGCGGACGCGGCGGAAGGGCCCGTTCGGACCGGGTCCTTCCGCGATTCCGGACCGGGACCTAAGGCCACCGGGTCATGACCATTGCCGACCGAAATGATCGATCAAAAGGAGTCCAATGGAGGGGCAACGACGCGATCGACGAAGCGAAGAAGGCGGTGCGGGCAGTGACTGCGACCCCTGCTGAGGCAACGGTGAACGAGCGGGCCTGGAAGGGCTTCAAGGGCGGACTCTGGCGGGACGCCATCGACGTCCGCGACTTCATCCAGCAGAACTACACACCGTACGAGGGCGACGACGGCTTCCTCGCCGGCCCCACCGAGCGGACCACCGCCGTGTGGAAGGCGATCACGGACAAGTTCCCCGAGGAACGAGCCAAGGGCGTCTACGACGTCTCGTACGACATCCCCTCCACGATCACCGCCCACGCCCCCGGCTGGATCGACCGCGACAAGGACCTCATCGTCGGCCTCCAGACCGACGCCCCGCTCAAGCGCGCGATCATGCCCTACGGCGGCTGGCGCATGGTCGCCAACGCCCTGGAGACCTACGGCTACCCCGTCTCCGAAGAGCTGGAGACGGTCTTCACCGAGTACCGCAAGACCCACAACGCCGGAGTCTTCGACGCGTACACCCCCGAGATCCGCGCCGCCCGCAAGGCCGGCATCGTCACCGGACTCCCCGACGCCTACGGCCGCGGCCGCATCATCGGCGACTACCGCCGGGTCGCCCTCTACGGCGTCGACCGCCTCGTCCAGGTGAAGAAGGAGGAGAAGGCGGAGATCGAAGCCCTCCCCGCCGGAAACCGCACCCTGGAAGAGACCATCCGGCTCCGCGAGGAACTCTCCGAGCAGATCCGCGCCCTCGGCGAACTCAAGACGATGGCCGCCTCCTACGGCCACGACATCTCCGGCCCCGCCACCACCGGCCGCGAGGCCATCCAGTGGCTCTACTTCGCCTACCTCGCCGCCGTGAAGGAGCAGAACGGCGCCGCGATGTCCCTCGGCCGCACCTCCACCTTCGTCGACGTCTACCTCCAGCGCGACCTCGAAGCCGGTCTCCTCACCGAGGAGCAGGCCCAGGAACTCGTCGACGACTTCATCATCAAGCTCCGCATCGTCCGCTTCCTGCGCACCCCCGAGTACGACGAGTTGTTCTCCGGCGACCCCACCTGGGTCACCGAGTCCATCGGCGGCATGGGCGAGGACGGCCGCCCCCTCGTCACCAAGACCTCCTTCCGTTACCTCCAGACCCTCTACAACCTCGGCCCGGCCCCCGAGCCGAACATGACCGTCTTCTGGTCGCCGCGGCTTCCGCAGGGCTTCAAGGAGTTCTGCGCCAAGGTCTCCATCGACACCTCCTCCGTCCAGTACGAGTCGGACGAGCTGATGCGCCCCCGCTTCGGCGACGACACCGCCATCGCCTGCTGTGTCTCCGCGATGCCCGTCGGCAAGCAGATGCAGTTCTTCGGCGCCCGCGTCAACCTCGCCAAGACCCTCCTCTACGCGATCAACGGCGGTCGCGACGAGAAGTCCGGCGCCCAGGTCGGCCCCGCCACCGGCGCCCTGACCTCAGACGTCCTCGACTACGACGAGGTCATGGCCAAGTTCGACGAGCAGATGGAATGGCTCGCGAGCGTCTACGTCCACGCCCTGAACGTCATCCACTACATGCACGACAAGTACGCCTACGAGCGGCTTGAGATGGCGCTCCACGACCGTGACGTGCGCCGCACCATGGCCTGTGGCATCGCGGGACTCTCGGTCGCCGCCGACTCCCTCGCCGCCGTGAAGTACGCCAAGGTGACCCCGGTCCGCGACGAGACCGGCCTCGCCACCGACTACGTCGTCGAGGGCGACTACCCGGCGTACGGCAACAACGACGAGCGTGTCGACGAGATCGCGGTCTGGCTCGTGGAGGAGTTCATGCGGAAGGTCCGCAAGCACCCCACCTACCGCGAGGCCGAGCACACCCAGTCCGTCCTGACGATCACCTCCAACGTCGTCTACGGCAAGAAGACCGGCAACACCCCCGACGGGCGCCGCGCCGGAGAGCCCTTCTCCCCGGGCGCCAACCCGATGAACGGCCGCGACACCCACGGCTACGTGGCCTCGGCCCTGTCGGTCGCCAAGCTCCCGTACGAGGACGCCGAGGACGGCATCTCGCTGACCAACACCGTCACCCCCGACGGTCTGGGCCGCACTCCCGAGGAGCGGATCAGGAACCTTGCGGGCGTCCTCGACGGCTACATGGCCAGCGACGGCTTCCACATGAACGTCAACGTCCTCAACCGCGATGTGCTCATGGACGCCATGGAGCACCCCGAG
The DNA here is from genome assembly GCF_014596525.1 of Streptomyces sp. CBMA291. Classification (GTDB taxonomy): domain Bacteria; phylum Actinomycetota; class Actinomycetes; order Streptomycetales; family Streptomycetaceae; genus Streptomyces. The sequence goes on along the minus strand of NZ_MSJP01000066.1, from coordinate 21,205 downwards.
AACTACCCGCAGCTCACCATCCGGGTCTCCGGATACGCGGTCAACTTCGTCCGCCTCACCCGTGAGCAGCAGCTCGACGTCCTGAACCGCACCTTCCACGGCTCGCTCTGAGCCACTGACCCGCGCGGCCCCGGGGTCCGATCCCCCGACCCTCACCCGGGCCCCGGAGCCGCGCGTATCCCCCGACCCCAGACCCCGCACCACTCCCTTCCGGAGGCCCTGCCATGGCCGTACTCCTCGGATCCGACGTCCCGGCGCTGCCCGCCACCCCGGCCGCGGCGGCCACCCACCGGCCCTCCGAAGGCTCGGTGCACTCCTGGGACCTCTCCACCGGCGTGGACGGCCCAGGCACCCGCTTCGTCACCTTTCTCTCCGGCTGCCCCCTCACCTGCCTCTACTGCCACAACCCCGACACCTGGAAAATGCGCAACGGCAAGCGGACCTCCGCCGACGACGTGATCGCCGAGGCGAGCAAGTACGTCCGCTTCATCTCCGCCTCCGGCGGCGGCGCCACCCTCTCCGGCGGCGAACCCCTCCTCCAGCCCGTCTTCACCGGGGAACTCCTCCACCGCATGAAGCACGAACTCGGTCTGCACACCGCGCTCGACACCTCGGGCTTCCTCGGCGTCCGGGCCACCGACGCCCTGCTGCGCGACACCGACCTGGTACTGCTCGACATCAAGTCCTGGGACCCCGACACCTACAAGAAGGTCACCGGCCGGCCCATCGGGCCCACCCTGGACTTCGCAAGGCGGCTCGCCGACCTCGGCCAGGAGGTCCACGTCCGCTTCGTACTGGTCCCCGGACTCACCGACGACCCCGCCAACGTCGAGGGAGTCGCCGCCTTCGCCGGAGGTCTCGGCAACGTCACCCGCGTGGACATCCTGCCCTTCCACAAGCTCGGCGAAGCGAAGTGGCAAGCACTCGCCAAGCCGTTCACCCTGCACGACACGCCCTCCCCGACCCCCGAGCGGGTCGCCGAGGTCCGCGAGGTCTTCCGCGCACACGGGCTGAACGCGGTCTGAGGACAGCGGGCGGGGATCCGTCGGTCCGGTCAGCCACCCGCCGACCGGACATCCCGCCGGGCAGGCATCCCGCTGGTCGGGCATCCACTGGTCGGGCATCCCGCCGGGTGGGTCACCTCCTCACCCCTCCGCCCCGCAAAACGGGGCAAAACGGCACAAGCGGCCTTACCGTGACCGGGTGACCGAGCCACCGCAGACCGCCGAGCCGACACCCCCGCCCGGAACACCCCGGAACCCTCCCGGACAGCACGGGCAGCACGGAGGCGACGGACACCTCACCGGCCCCCCACCCGGCACCCCCGCCGACGCCCGCCGACGCGCCGCCCTCGCCGGCACCGCCGTCTCCCTCCTGCTCATCCTCGCCATCGTCCTCGGCAGCCGACTCCTCCACGACTTCGACTCAGCCCTCCTGCCCTACGCCGTCGCCACCGTCTTCCTCGCCTTCGGCATCGCCTACCGCTACACCGTCTGGATCTCCGCCCCCGGCGCCCGACGCCTCTTCCGGCAGGGCTGGCGCTCCTTCTTCTCCGCCGCGAACTTCCGCAAGGCCCCCACCGCCCTGCCCCGCATGATCGCCACCTACCTCGGCTTCCAGAAGTTCCTCGGCGCCCGCTCCCACGCCCGCTGGGCCGCCCACCAGCTCGTCTTCTGGGGCTGCCTGCTCGCCGCCGCCATCACCTTCCCCCTCACCTGGGGATGGTTCACCTTCACCTCGGCCACCGGCGCGGGACCCGGCTACGAAATGCGGATCTGGGGCTTCAAGATCATCGGGTTCGACGCGCTCAGCCCCGTCGGCTGGCTCATGTTCCACGGCCTCGACATCGCCGCCGTCCTCGTCATCGCGGGCGCCGCCTACTTCCTCTGGCGCCGTATGAAAGACCGCGGAGCCATCACCGGCCAGCGCTTCGCCTACGACCTCGTCCCGCTCATCGCCCTGATCGTCGTCTCCGTCACCGGACTTCTGCTGACCTTCTCGTCGATCTTCCTGCACGGCGGCGGCTACGAATTCCTCGCCGTCCTCCACATGGTCTCCGTCGTCTTCACCCTCATCTACATCCCTTTCGGGAAGTTCTTCCACATCGTCCAGCGCCCCGCCGCCGTCGGCATGCAGCTCTTCAAATACACCTCCCGCCGCGAAGGCGAAGAGGAAATCCTCACCTGCCGCCGCTGCCACCAGCCCATCGACACCGCCCCCTACGTGGAGAACCTCCAGAGCACCATGCGCGACCTCGAACTCGGCTTCGACGCGTGGACCGAGTACTGCCCCCGCTGCAAGCGCGTCCTGCGCGGCAACGCCTACCTCGACCACGTGAAGAAGGGCTACAAGTGACCGCCTCCGACCCGGCAGCCCCCACCGCGTACCACCCCACCGAACCCGTCCCCCTCGACCCCTCCCTCGCCCCGCCCGGCACCCGTGACTTCCGCGACGCCGGAGGCATCCCCGCCGACCAGTGGCACGCCGACCAGAACGGCGAGACCCTCGTCCCCACCCACTGCTGCTTCTGCGGCGTCCAATGCGGCATGTACCTCCGCGTCGACCGCCACGGCAAGGTCTTCGGCGTCGAACCCCGCAACCACGACATCAACCGCATGCGCCTGTGCCCCAAAGGCATCAACGCCTACCAGCAGGTCAACCACCCCGACCGGCTCACCGCCCCCCTGCTGCGCCGCAACCACGACGAGGAATTCCGCGAAGTCAGCTGGGACGAAGCCCTCGACCACACCGTCGCCGAGATCCGCCGCATCCAGACCGCCTACGGCAACGACTCCTTCGGTCTCCTCGGCGGCGCCAGCCTCTACTCCGAGAAGACCTACCTCGTCGGAAAATTCGGCCGAGTCGCCCTCAAGACCCGCAGCGTCGACTACAACGGACGCCTCTGCATGGTCTCCGCCGCAGGCGCCAACAAACTCGCCTTCGGCATCGACCGCGCCGGAAACCCCTTCTCCGACATCCTTCTCACCGACTGCCTCCTCATCGCGGGATCCAACATCGGCGAATGCTTCCCCGTCATGACCCAGTACCTCTGGGGAGCCCGCGACCGAGGTGCCACCCTCGTCATCGTCGACCCCCGGGAAACCGCCGTCGCCCGCACCGCCGACGTCCACGTCGCCCTCAGACCCGGCACCGACTCCGCCTTCTTCAACGCCCTCCTCCACGTCGTCGTCGCCGAAGGACTCACCGACGAGACCTACCTGGCCGCCCACACCACCGGCTGGGACGAGGTCAAACGGACCGTCGCCGCCTACCCGCCCGCCCGCGCCGCCGAGATCTGCGGCATCCCCGAAGAACAGATCGTCCAGGTCGCCCGCATGTTCGGCGGCGCCGACAGGGCCATGGCCTGGCACGCCCGAGGCATCGAACACCACTCCCAGGGCGTCGAGAACTGCCTCAGCGTCATCAACCTCTGCGTCGCCACCGGAAACCTCGGCAAACCCGGCGCCGGATACGGCACCATCACCGGCCAGGGAAACGGACAAGGCGGACGCGAACACGGTCAGAAATCCGACCTCCTCCCCGGCGGACGCTCCATCACCAACCCCGAACACCGCCGCCAGATCTGCGACATCTGGGGAATCGAGGAAAGCGAACTACCCGGCGCCGGAACCTCCATGATGGAAATGGTCTGGCAGATGCAACGCAAAGAACTCCGCGGCCTCATCGGCATCTGCAACAACCCCTTCGTCTCCCTCCCCAACTACGCCACCGTCAAAGACGGCTACGACGCCCTCGAATTCCACGCGCAATTCGACTTCTTCCTCTCCGAGACCGCCGCCAACGCCCATGTCGTCTTCCCCGTCACCGTCTGGGCCGAAGACGAAGGAGTCATGGCCAACGCCGAAGCCCGCGTCGTCAAACACAACAAAGCCCAGGAACCCCCCGCCGGAGTCCGCACCGACACCTGGGTCATGTGCGAACTGGCCCGCCGCCTCGGCGCCGGAGACAAATTCGCCTTCCCCGACTCCCGCTCCGTCTTCGAAGAACTCCGCATCGCCTCGGCCGGAACCGTCAACGACTACTACGGCATCACCTACGAACGCCTGGAGGAAACCGGCGGAATCGCCTGGCCCTGCCCCACCACCGACCACCCCGGCACCCCCCGCCTCTTCGAAGACGGCCGCAGTTACCACCCCGACGGCAAAATCCACCTCCAAGTCGTCGAATGGCACCCGCCGATGGACCCGTACAGCGAGGAATACCCCCTCTCCCTCACCACCGGCCGCACCGTCGCCCACTACCTCTCCGGCAACCAGACCCGCCGCCTCGGCGCCCTCGTCGAACAGACCCCCCGCCCCTGGGTCGAAGTCCACCCCTCCCACGGCTTCCGCAACGGCGACCCCGTCCGCGTCGTCACCCGCCGCGGCAGTGAGGTCTTCCCCGCCCTCGTCACCGAAGCCATCCGCCCCGACACCGTCTTCATCCCCTACCACTGGCCCGTCCCCACCGCGGCCAACGCCCTCACCATCGACGCACTCGACCCCCGCTCCAAGATCCCCGAGTACAAGGTCTGCGCCGCCCGCATCGAAGCCGCCCCCCGCATCGACGACGTCCCCGCCCCACCCACCGCCCCCGGCCACCAGGCCTACCCCGAGACCCAGGTCTCCCGCACCGACCCCCGGCCCCCCACCTCGTCCCAGGGCCGCGGCACCGCGGAGAGGAGCTGACCACCCATGATGGGCCGCACGATCTTCATCGACCCCGGCCGCTGCATCGGCTGCCAAGCCTGCGTCTCCGCCTGCCGCGAATGCGACTCCCACCGGGGCAAGTCGATGATCCACCTCGACTACCCCGACGAAGGCCACACCGTCGCCTCCCTCCCCACCGTCTGCATGCACTGCGAGGACCCCGTCGCCCCCTGCGCCGAGGTCTGCCCCGCCGACGCGATCCTCGTCACCGCCGACGGCGTCGTCCAACAAGCCGACACCACCCGCTGCATCGGCTGCGCCAACTGCGTCAACGCCTGCCCCTTCGGCGTACCCAAGATCGACCTCCAGGCGAAACTCCAGATGAAGTGCAACCTCTGCTACGACCGCACCTCCTACGGACTCGCCCCCATGTGCGCCACCGTCTGCCCCACCGGCGCCCTCTTCTACGGCACCCTCGACGAACTCCGCACCGAACGCCCCGGCGTCCAGGTCGCCGACTCCTTCACCTTCGGCAGCACCACCGTCTCCACCGGCGTCGCCATGGTCGTCCCCGCCGACAAGGTCCAATGGCCCGTCCCCGGCGGCCTGCCCATCGTCGAGATCAACGGAACGGACGTCACCGCGACCGCCCCCGGCCAGGGCGACGGACGAAGGGAGAGCTACCGATGAGCCTCACCGACCCCCTGCCCCCCGCCCCGCCGCCCTCCGACGCCGCCAAGGAAGCACTCCACGACCGCATCGCCGCCGACTCCCTCACCACCCGCCGCGACTACCTGCGGATCGTCGCCACCGTCTCCGGCGGCCTCGCCGTCGGCGGCGTCGCCGTCGCCTCCGGCATCCTCCACCGGCACGGCGACAGCGAAGGCGCCCCCACCCCCAAGAAGATCGCCGACCGCATCCTGCCCGGCGAATCCCTCGCCTTCCGCTACCCCGGCGAAGACGACCGCGCCGTCGCCGTACGCCTCGAAGACGGCACCCTCGCCGGCTACTCCGCCGTCTGCACCCACCTCGCCTGCGCCGTGCTCTGGCGCAAGGACCGAGGCAGCGAAGGCGAGCTGTACTGCCCCTGCCACGAAGGGATCTTCAACGCCCGTACGGGAGAAGTCACCGCGGGACCCCCACCCCGCCCCCTGCCGAAAGTCCTGCTCCTCGAACAGACCGACGGCACCATCTGGGCCATCGGCACCGCCCGCTCCGGCGAAACCGCCCGCGAAGGACTCTGCCGCCAACAGAACGATGCCCTCCGCATCTGCCACAGCGCCCCGGACACCACCCACGACACCCCCGGCTCCGCAGGCAGCACCCCCGACACCACCCACCGGGCTCCGGACACCACCCGACCGGACACCACCCGCAGTGCTCCGCGACCCGAGAGGGATGAGCGCACATGACCGACAGCCCGTTCCCCCGAGACCCGGAAGCCTCGAAACCCCCACCCTCCGGAAGCTGGAACGGCGTGGGAGGAGGATGGGGCAACGAGACCGAGGGAGAGACCGGGGGCGAAACTGGGCCCGGGGACGGGGTCGGGGCTGGCGGTGGGGTCGGACCTCGGAGTGAGCCTGGGGGCGGGGGCGAGCCTGGGGCTGGGGGCGAATCCGGGGCTGGGGCTGGGGCTGGGGCTGGACCGGGGGGAGGGGCCCCTCCCCCCTCCCCTCCCTCCCCCCTCCCTCCCCTCCCCGCCTTCACCCCCGGCAGTGCTCAGCCGCGGTTGAACCGGCCCGTTCGGGAGCGGTATCCGCAGATTCGTCCCACCAGTGGGTACGGCGATCCCCGGATCACCCGCACCGGGCCGGGTCCGGGGGCCGGGCTGGAGCAGGAGCCGGAGCGTTCTTCGAAGCTGACGGCCCGGTTGGTGCTGGCGCTGACGGTGGTCATCGGGCAGCTGTGGGGCCTGACGATCGTGGTGGACGAGTGGATGGCCGGTGACACCGGTACCGCGTGGTGGGGCGCAGGTTTCCTCGTTCTGTCGTTTCTGGTGGTCCTGGGTCTCTGGTTCCTCGACCCGGAGGACCGTTGAGGGAGCCGGGCCGGTGGCGTCGGGCCGGGTTCCGCCGTCGGGCCCGTTCGCTTGGCCTTGTCACCTGGTTCCGCCATCTGGTTCCGCCACCGGGCAGGGGGCCGTGGTCGGGCGGGTCCGGGGGCCGGGTCCGGGGCGGGGTCGGGCCCCGGGCGTACTCTGAAGGTATGAGTACCGCCCCCGCCCACGGACCGCGAGACGCGAAGCGGTCCGACGTCGCTTCCCGTCCAGGGAACAGCCCGAAGCCGGCACTGGTCTTCGACGATCCGCTGGACCAGCAGTCCGCGGACGACACGGACCGTGGCTGGGGCGAGCGGCCTCCGGTCGGCGGTGACAGCGCCGCCGACCTCGCGCGCTTCCTCGACGAGAAGCCGCCGCACCACCTCTGATCCCGGCGGAGGCCGCCGGTCAGGAGGTGGGGTGCGCCCCCGGGCCACCGGAGCCGGGACCCGTACCGGTCCCGGCAGCGGGGCCGCGTTGGGCGACGAGGTGGTCGCGGATCTCCTTGAGCACCTCCAGCTCGCTGATCTCCATGGTCTCGGCGACGCCTTCCTTCGCCTTCTCGTGCGCGGCGCGCTTCGCGAGGATCTTCGCCATCGGCAGGACCATCAGGAAGTAGACGACGGCCGCGGTGATCAGGAAGCTGAGGACGGCGCTGAGGACCAGGCCCCACTGGAGCTGGATGCCCTCCATCTCGCCGTTGGCCCCCGTCGTGCAGGAGCCCTGGATGCAGCTCGCGTAGCTCTCCAGGTCCTTGGTGCCGAAGGCGCCGACGACCGGGTTGATGATGCCCTTCACCACCGAGTTCACGATGTTGGTGAAGGCGGCACCGATGACGACGGCCACGGCCAGGTCGATCACGTTGCCGCGCATCAGGAAGGCCTTGAAGCCGCCCAGCAAACTTTCCTTCTTCTCGGCCACCGAGGTGCCTTTCGTCGCTCGTGGTGTGTGCGGAGCCATTAGGCCGTGAACGGCGCAGAGGCGTCCAATCCGTACACACGGAACGGTTACTCGACAGGGAGTCAGTGCGAATCAGCACAGAGTCACCGCCAGTTGCGACGTGACACCGGCGCCCGCGAGCGCTGCCGCCGTCGGCCGTGGCACGGACAGGACGACCAGGGCCCCGCCGTTCGGCCCAGTCTCACCCGGGTGGGGGACTTCGGCCACTTGGGCGCCTCGGGCGACCACCCGGGTCTCCGCCCCGCCTCCGCCGAGCGCCGAGACGGGCGCGGCGATCACGTCGACCCGGTCGCCGGGGTGCAGTAGCCGTACGGTCGCGGCGTCGGCGATCCGTACGGGGACGGAGACCGGCCGGGCGGCGGAGTGCGGCCGGGCAGGGCCGGACGCGGTGACCGCCGGGGCGCCGCCACCGGGCGTGGCCCCGCCCCGGGCCCCGTCCCCGCCCCCGTTTCCGGTGAAGGCGAGCATGGCGGCGGTCAGGGCGAGCAGGGTCGCCGGCAGGTGGCGGGCTCTGCGCAGTGCTCCGCGCAGCCGGTGCCGGGGTCCTCGTACGCGGAGGGGTTCGAAGGCGGGGACCACGCAGGGCTCGGGGACGGGGGAGAGCGGAGGGGCCTCGGGCGCCGGGTCTTCGGGCCGGTGTCGGGTGGGGTCGTGTCCAGGTGTCATCAGGGGTGCCGCCGTCCTGGTCGGGGTGGGTTCGGCTCCCACTGTCCCGGCCGGAGCGGTGTCCCGCTCGGACCTGTGGACCAACCCCGTACCTGTGGAAAACTCCGTCACTCTCAGGAGGGGTTTACGGCCCTCGGAGCCCGGAACGACGTACCTGCCCGCGACGCTCTCGGCCCCCGCAGCCCGCCCGCGACCCCCTCGGCCCGCCCGCGAGCCCACCATTCCCGCGGCCCAAGTCCGTCCCCGCCATGCCCAAGCCCCCGCCCACACCGAGGCTCCGTCCACACCCAAGCCCCGTCCACACCCAAGCCCCTGCCCCCGCCCACACCGAGGCTCCGTCCACACCCAAGCCCCGTCCACACCCAAGCCCCTGCCCCCGCCCACGCCGAAGGCCCCGCCATGGAGCAGCCAGGGCGGGGCCTTCGGTGGAACGTGTACGGGTGCGTGCGGCCGTCAGGCGGCGGAAGTGGAGCTTCCGGTGCTCGACGACGAAGAAGACGCCGAGGACGAGGACGACGAAGACGCGGACGTCGACGCGGCGGGCTTCGCGTCCGAGGAGGACGGGGCGGACGACGTCGACGAGGTCGAGGACTTCGACGAGGCCGGCGAGCTGCTGGACGACGAGCCTCGGCTGTCGTTCCGGTAGAAGCCGGATCCCTTGAAGACGATGCCGACGGCCGAGAACACCTTCTTCAGGCGGCCCTTGCACTGGGGGCACTCGGTCAGCGCGTCATCGGTGAACTTCTGCACCGCCTCGAGGCCCTCGCCGCACTCGGTGCACTGGTACTGGTAGGTCGGCACTTGTCTTCCTCCTGGCACTCACACTCATCGAGTGCTAACGACGTTCCATAGTGACGTATTCCGCGGGATCAGTCCACCGCCACCGGCACGCGGTGACCGACGCCACGCGCCGAGGCCGGGTCCGTCTCGCGGGGCCTGAGCCGGGACCGCAGGGCGAGGAGGGTGACCAGGGCGAGCACGGTGGCCGCCATGGGGACCAGGAATCCGGTGCTCGCGCCCTGGGCGTCGGCGAGCCGTCCGGCGATGGTGACGGCCGCCGCCTGACCGAGCGCGACGGCGCCGGTGAGCCAGGTGAAGGCCTCGGTGCGGGCGGACGCCGGGATCAGGGTCTCGACGATGGTGTAACCGGCGATCAGGGCGGGGGCGACGAAGAGGCCCACGACGAGACCGAGGGCGCCGAGGACCGGCGCGGAGTGCGCCGTCCACAGCAGGGAGGCGGCGAGGGCGAGGCCCGTGTAGCCCACGAGGAGCCTGCTGCGGGGGCCCGACCTCCAGGCGACGGCGCCCATGGCGATGCCCGACAGCATGTTGCCTGCGGCGAAGACCCCGTAGAGGAGGCCGTTGGCGCCCGGGTTGCCGATCTCCTCGGAGAAGGCGGTGACGGAGACCTGCATACCGCCGAAGACGGCGCCGATGCCGAGGAAGGCGACGACCAGGACACGGACGCCGGGCACGGCGAGCGCCGAGCGGTGGGGGCCCGCTGCGGTGGCGGCGGGGGCGCCGAAGGGAGGCTGGGTGGCGCGCTGGGCGGCGAAGAAGAGCCCGCCGAGCAGGGTGAGCCCGGCTTCGGCGACGAGACCGGCGGCCGGGTGGATGCCGGTGCACAGGGCGGTGGCGAGGACGGGCCCGACGACGAAGGTGAACTCGTCGGTGACGGATTCGAACGCGGCGGCCGTCGGCATCAGCGGGGTGCCGTCGAGCTTGGCCGCCCAGCGGGCCCGGATCATCGGCCCCACCTGCGGTACGGAGGCTCCGGCGGGCACGGCGGCGAGGAACAGCGCCCACAGCGGGGCGTCGCCGAGCGCGAGGACCACGAGCAGGGACACGGACGCGGTGTGGACGAGCACGCCGGGGATCACGACGGCGCGCTGCCCGAAGCGGTCGGCGAGCTTGCCGCTCTGCGGGGCGAACAGGGCCATCGAGACGCCGGTGACGGCGGCGACCGCGCCCGCGCTGCCGAAGGAGCCGGTGGTGTGCTGGACGAGCAGGACGATGCCGATGGTCAGCATCGCGAAGGGCTGCCGGGCGGCGAAGCCGGGTATCAGGAAGGACAGCGCGCCGGGAGTGCGCAACAGCTGCCCGTAGCCGGGCCGCTTGCCCGTGTCGACCGTGGACGCCACGGCCTTGCCTTTCTGCCGCCTGGTAGCGCGTCCCGTGCACGGTGGTGCGGGTGTCGCCGAGAGCTGTCCTCATGCGCGGAACTGCGGTAGATACCGGGCCCGCCCCGCCGGGAAGGGGGGCGTCGCGGCCGCCATACGGTCGCGCCAGCTCTGCGTCAGGCAGAGTTGGTTCGATCAAGTGCGCCCCCATGCTACAGGGAGGGGCGTTCCCCCGTCTGGGAGAACGCCCCTGAGAAGACCCGGACCGGGCCGGACCCGCCCCGTCCGCCGGGATCAGCCGGACCCCGATCCCGTCCCTGATCCCGTCCCTGACCCTGCCCCTGATCCGGACCCTGATCCGGACCCTGATCCGGACCCTGATCCGGACCCTGATCCGGACCCTGATCCGGACCCTGATCCGGACCTCGAACCTGACCTCGAACCTGACCTGGGCGTGGATCCCGCCGTAGATCCCGACCCGGACCCCGACTCCAAACCTGGCCGCGACCCGGACCCGGACCCCGACCCGGAACCGGAACCGGACCCGGAACCGGACCCCGATCCTGCCCCCGCCCGTCGTCCCGCGCGTTCTCCCACGCGGGCGAAGCGCAGGGCCGTGCCCGTGGGGAGTGAGGCGGCGGTGGCGCCGCCGGTGCCGAGCCAGCCGGCGAGTTTGCCGCCCTGGCCGACCGCGCGCAGCCGGCGCTCGGCGGCGTCCCGCACCGGATCGGTCGCGATGACGAGGAGTTCGTCGCCGTGCCGCAGGACGGTGTCGGGGCCGGGGACGAAACTGGTGTCGTCGCGTACGACGAGGGTGACGGCGGCTCCGGCCGGCAGGCGCAGCTCGGCGACCTCGACGCCGTGCATCCGGGAGTGCTCCGGGACGGCGACGGAGAGGAGGTGGCCGCGGAGGCGTTCCAGGGGCGCGGATTCCACGCCGAGGTCGGCGGCTTCGCCGGAGGAGCTGAGCTTGAGGGCCTTGGCGAGCCAGGGCAGCGTCGGGCCCTGGACGAGGGTGTAGACGACGACGAGGACGAAGACGATGTTGAAGATCCGTTCGCTGCCCTCGACTCCGGCCACCATCGGGATGGTGGCCAGGATGATGGGGACGGCGCCGCGGAGACCCGCCCAGGACAGGAGGGCCTGTTCCTGCCAGGGGATACGGAAGGGCAGCAGGCTGACCAGGACTTCCATGGGCCGGGCGATCACCGTCAGGACCAGGCCGATGACGACGGCGGGCCAGAAGTCGTGGAGCAGCTCGTGCGGGGTGACGAGCAGGCCGAGCAGGACGAACATGCCGATCTGGGCGATCCAGCCGAGGCCCTCGGCGAAGCCCCGGTTGGCGGGGGCGTGCGGGAGCTTGGCGTTGCCGAGGACCATCGAGGCCAGGTAGACGGCGAGGAAGCCGGAGCCGTGGGCCATGGCACCGGCGGCGTACGCGGTGACGGCGATGGCCATGACGGCGATCGGGTAGAGCCCGGAGGCGGGCAGGGCGACGTGGCGGAGCCCGTAGGCGCCGAGGAAGCCGACGGTGAGGCCGATGGCGACGCCGATGGCGAGTTCCAGGGCTATCGTCCCGACGAGGACGTACCAGTGGTCGACCGGTCCCGTGGTGGAGAAGGCGACGACGAGGATCACGACGGGGGCGTCGTTGAAGCCGGACTCGGCTTCGAGGACACCGGTGACGCGTGAGGGCAGTGGCACCTTGCGGAGGACGGAGAAGACGGCGGCGGCGTCGGTGGAGGAGACGACGGCGCCGATGATGAGGGCCTGCTGCCAGTCGAGACCGACGAGGTAGTGGGCGGCGGAGGCCGTGATGCCCACGCTCACCGCGACGCCGACGGTGGAGAGGACGACCGCCGCGCCGAGCGCCGGCTTGATCTCTTTCCACTTCGTGCCGAGACCGCCTTCGGCGAGGATCACGACGAGGGCGGCGTATCCGATGACCTGGGTCAGCTCGGCGTTGTCGAAGGCGACGTTGCCGATGCCGTCCTGCCCCATGGCGATGCCGATGCCGAGGTAGATCAGCAGGCTGGGGAGCCCGCTGCGGGACGAGATCCGTACGGCCGCGACCGCGATCAGAAGCACGAGCGAGCTGATGAGCAGGAGTTCGTTGAGCTGGTGGACAGTCAGTGGCCGTTCCTTCCCCTCAGGCGCTGCCGGATCGTTCCTCCAGCCGCCGGTACTTCGTTACCTTACCTAATCTTTAACGCGTTCTTGACGCGTTCTTTGTGACTGTCGGCTCATCCGTCCGGTCGTCCGGCGCTCGTCCGTCCGCTGCTCCGGCCGCTCGTCACCCCGGGGATCGGGGTTCTCTTCGCGACACCGAGTCCAGCGCGTCCGGACGCTGCGCCTAAGGTTGCTCCCGTACTCCAGGACCACCCCGCGCCTCGAAGGACAGCGATGCCCTCCAACACGACCGCGCCCCCCGTCAAGAAGAAAGGGCGGCGTGCCCGCCTGATCCTCCTCGTCCTGGTCCTCGCCCTGGTCGCGGGCGCGGGATACGGCGGGTACTGGGGCGTGAGCACCGTCCGGGCCTCGTTCCCGCAGACCACGGGCGAGATCCGGCTCGACGGGCTCTCCGGCGAGGCCGAGGTCAAGCGGGACGCGAACGGCGTCCCGCAGATCTACGCGGACACCGAGACGGACCTGTTCCGCGCGCAGGGCTACGTCCAGGCGCAGGACCGGTTCTACGAGATGGACGTCCGGCGGCACGTGACGGCGGGCCGCCTCTCCGAGATGTTCGGCGAGGACCAGGTGGAGACGGACTCCTTCCTGCGGACGCTCGGCTGGCGCCGGGTCGCGCAGCAGGAGTACGACAAGGTTCTGTCGGCGGAGACGAAGAAGTACCTCCAGGCCTACGCGGAGGGCGTCAACGCCTATCTGAAGGACCGGGCCCCGAAGGACGTCTCCGTCGAGTACGCGGCCCTCGCCCTCGCCAACGACTACACGATCGAGCCGTGGACGCCGGTGGACTCGGTCTCCTGGCTGAAGGCGATGGCCTGGGACCTGCGCGGCAACATGCAGGACGAGATCGACCGCTCGCTGATGACGAGCCGGCTGAGCGCGAGCCAGATCAAGCAGCTCTACCCGGAGTACCCGTACAAGCTGCACCAGCCGATCGTCTCCGGCGGCGGGGTCGACGAGGAGAGCGGGAAGTTCGACCCGAAGGCCGAGGGCGGCAGCGGGAACGGGACCGGGACCGACGGCACCGGCGACGGCACCGACGGGACCGGGAACGGCACCGGCGGCAATGGCAATGGCAATGGCAACGGCGACGGCACCGGCGGTCCGCAGGCGCAGCTCAGCGGCCTCTCCGACGTCCTCGACACGATCCCGGCGCTGCTGGGCCCGAACGGCAACGGCATCGGCTCGAATTCCTGGGTCGTCGCCGGGAAGTACACGACCTCGGGCAAGCCGCTGCTCGCGAACGACCCGCACCTGGCGCCGCAGCTGCCGTCCCTCTGGTACCAGATGGGTCTGCACTGCCGCTCGGTCTCGGCGACCTGCCGCTACGACGTCGCCGGGTACACCTTCTCCGGCATGCCCGGTGTGATCATCGGGCACAACGACCGGATCGCCTGGGGTCTCACCAACCTCGGCGCCGATGTCACCGACCTCTACCTGGAGCGGATCGGCCCCGACGGCTACGTCGTCGACGGCAGGACCAAGCCCTTCACGGTCCGCGAGGAGGTCATCAAGGTCGCCGGCGGAAACGACCGGAAGATCACCGTCCGCTCCACCGAACACGGCCCCCTCGTCTCCGACCGCTCCACCGAGCTGGAGAAGGTCGGCCAGAAGGCCCCCGTCGGCAACGCCGCCCCCGACCGGGGCACCGGCTACGGCGTCTCCCTCCAGTGGACCGCCCTCCAGCCCGGCAAGTCGATGGACGCGATCTTCGCCCTCGACCGCGCCAAGGACTTCGACCAGTTCCGGGCCGCCGCCAGGAACTTCGAGGTCCCCTCGCAGAACCTGATCTACGCCGACACCGAGGGCCACATCGGCTACCAGTCGCCCGGCAGGATTCCGCAGCGCGGCAAGGGCGACGGCACCCTCCCCGCGCCCGGCTGGGACTCCTCGTACCGCTGGAAGGGCTACATCCCCTTCGAGAAGCTGCCCTACGAGTACGACCCCGAGCGCGGCTACATCGTCACCGCCAACCAGGCGGTCGTCGACGAGAAGAGCTACCCCGACCTCCTCACCAAGGACTGGGGCTACGGCTCGCGCAGCCAGCGGATCAACGACCTCATCGAGTCGAAGACCAAGGACGGCGGAAAGATCTCGCCGGACGACATGCGGACCATGCAGACCGACAACCGCAGCGAGATCGCGACCCTGCTGAACCCGCTCCTGCTGAAGATCGACGTCTCCGACCCGTACGTCCGCGAGGCGCAGAAGCTCCTCGAAGGCTGGGACTACACGCAGGAGCCCGACTCGGCCGCCGCCGCCTACTTCAACGCGGTCTGGCGCAACGTCCTCAAGCTCGCCTTCGGCAACAAGCTGCCCAAGGAGCTGCGCGCCGAGGGCGACTGCCTCAACGTGCGCCCCGCCGACGCCACCGGACCGGTCGACGAGCAGAACAAGCTCGTCCGCGAGTGCGGCCAGCGCGACCCCGACTCGGCGCAGCCCGACGGCGGCGACCGCTGGTACGAGGTGGTCCGCCCGCTCCTCAAGCAGGAGAAGAGCGAGTGGTGGACCACCCCCGGCAACCGTCTGGACGCCGCCACCGAGACCCGTGACCAGCTGCTCGCCCGCGCCATGAAGGACGCGCGCTGGGAGCTGACCGCCAAGCTCGGCAAGGACGTCTCCAGCTGGAGCTGGGGCCGGCTGCACCAGCTGAACCTGGAGAACCAGACCCTCGGCACCGGTGGCCCCGGCGTCGTGAAGCGCCTGCTCAACCGGGGCCCGTGGAACCTGGGCGGCGGCGAGGCGGCCGTCGACGCCACCGGCTGGAACGCGGCCGGCGGCTACGAGGTCATCTGGGTGCCGTCGATGCGGATGGTCGTCAACGTCGGCGACTGGGACAAGTCCCGGTGGATCAACCTCACCGGCGCATCGGGCCACGCCTTCAGCTCCCACTACACCGACCAGACGGACGCCTGGGCGAAGGGCGAGCTGTACGACTGGTCCTTCGGCGAGGCGGCGGTCGACGCCTCGACCAAGGACACGCTGCTCCTCAAGCCGTAGCGGCGCCGCGGAACCGGGTGACCCCCTCGGGGGTCACCACCGCGTGCACGGGGTGGTCGTGCGGTTCCTCCGGGACCCGGGCGACCACCTCTTCCGCGTACAGGAGCACCACCAGGGCCGGATCCACGCGCGCGCGTGCCAGCCGGGCGAGGACCCGGTCGTACGAGCCGCCGCCCCGCCCGAGCCGCATCCCGCGCCCGTCGACCGCGAGCCCCGGGAGGAGCACCGCGTCGGCGGCGCACACGGCTTCGGGGCCGAGCCGGGGTCCGGTGGGCTCAAGCAGCCCACGGCCGGCCTTGGCCAGCGCCCCGGGTCCCTCGTACGCCGCCCAGTCGAGATCGTTGTCGGGGAGCAGGACGGGCAGCAGGACCCGGATCCCGCGCGCGTGGAGCGCGTCGAGCAGCGCGCGCGTACCCGGTTCGCGGCCGACCGACACATAGGCGGCGACCGTGGACGCCCCGGAGAGTTCCGGCAGTTCGACCCCCCTGCGGGCGAGGGATTCGGCGGTGCGTGCGAGGGACTCGGCGTCCCGTGCGGCGCGGGAGGCCAGAAGTCGACTGCGGAGCATGGCTTTTCCGGGCATCTGGGGTGTCATGACGGTTCCTCTCACGTTTTCGAAACTCTCGTAACTGTCTTTATGTGGAGGAAGTTAATCGGAGCCACATCTTTCTCTCATTACGAACGACTAAGGTGCACCGCATGAATCTGTCGCTCCCCAGGCTCGGCCGGATCAGCAAGGCTGTCATCCCGGCCGCCGGCCTCGGCACCCGCTTCCTTCCGGCGACCAAGGCGACGCCGAAGGAGATGCTGCCGGTCGTCGACAAGCCGGCCATCCAGTACGTCGTGGAAGAGGCCGTGGCCGCGGGTCTCTCCGACGTACTGATGATCACGGGACGGAACAAACGTCCCCTTGAAGACCATTTCGACCGCAATTACGAGCTGGAGGAGGCCCTGACCCGCAAGGGCGACGGGGACCGCCTCTCCAAGGTGCAGGAATCCAGCGACCTCGCCACCATGCACTACGTGCGCCAGGGCGCCCCGCGCGGTCTCGGGCACGCCGTCCTGTGCGCCGCCCCGCACGTCGGCGACCAGCCGTTCGCGGTCCTCCTCGGCGACGACCTGATCGATCCGCGCGACCCGCTGCTCTCGCGGATGGTGGAGATCCAGGAGCGGGAGGGCGGCAGCGTCATCGCCCTCATGGAGGTCGAGCCCTCGCAGATCCATCTCTACGGCTGCGCGGCCGTGGAGGGGACCGCCGACCCCGACGTGGTCCTGGTGACCGATCTGGTGGAGAAGCCGGAACCGGGCGAGGCGCCCAGCAATTACGCGGTGATCGGCCGGTACGTACTGGATCCGGCCGTTTTCGGGACGCTGCGGGAGACCGAGCCGGGGCGTGGCGGGGAGATCCAGCTGACCGACGCGCTCCAGAAGCTGGCCTCCGACGAGAAGATCGGCGGCCCGGTGCACGGGGTGGTGTTCAAGGGACGCCGTTATGACACCGGTGACCGCGGGGACTATCTGCGTGCCATTGTCAGACTCGCGTGCGAACGTGAAGATCTGGGACCGGACTTCCGGACCTGGCTCCGGAGATACGTCAGCGAGGAGATGTAGCGCCTTGAGCAGCAGTACGGCACCGTCGCCGCCCCACGACGAGCACGACGGCAGCGGTGGGCACGAGGGCCCCGGCGGCGATGACGCCGGGGTGCGCGGCGGGCCCGTGGACGGGCTCTGGTCGGTGGACGCGCATCTGGCGGACATCCTCGCGACCGTCGGCCCGCTCGAACCCATCGAGCTCCAGCTCCTCGACGCCCAGGGCTGCGTCCTCGTCGAGGACGTGACGGTGCCGGTCGCGCTGCCGCCCTTCGACAACAGCTCCATGGACGGATACGCGGTCCGGGTCGCCGACGTCTCCGGCGCCACCGAGGAGTTCCCCGCCGTCCTCACCGTCGTCGGGGACGTCGCGGCGGGCGCCGCCGGGCTCCCCGAGGTCGGCCCCGGGCAGGCCGCCCGGATCATGACCGGCGCCCCGCTGCCGCCCGGCGCCGAGGCCGTCGTCCCCGTCGAGTGGACCGACGGCGGTACGGGCACGGGCCCCGCCACCGAGATGAGCCTCGGCGGCGGGGGTGCGAGCGGCGAGGTCCGGGTGCACCGCCCGGCAGGGGCCCGCGCCCATGTCCGCGCGCGCGGCAGCGACGTCAAGGCGGGGGAGCTTGCCCTCGCGGCGGGCACCGTCCTCGGGCCGCCGCAGATCGGGCTGCTCGCCGCGATCGGGCGCGGCACCGTCCGGGTGCGGCCCCGCCCCCGGGTGGTCGTCGTCTCCACGGGCAGCGAGCTGGTCCAGCCGGGCGAGGCCCTGGGCCCCGGCCAGATCCACGACTCCAACAGCTTCGCGCTCGCCGCCGCCGCGCGGGACGCGGGCGCCCTGGCCTACCGGGTGGGGGCCGTCGCCGACGACGCCGAGTCGCTGCGCGCCACCGTCGAGGACCAGCTGATCCGGGCCGATCTGATCGTCACCACGGGCGGGGTGAGCGTCGGCGCGTACGACGTGGTGAAGGAGGCGCTGAGCGCCGACGGGCAGGTCGACTTCCGCCGCCTCGCCATGCAGCCGGGCAAGCCGCAGGGCTTCGGCGCGATCGGCGAGGAGCAGATCCCGCTGCTGGCCCTGCCGGGGAACCCGGTCTCCTCGTACGTCTCCTTCGAGCTGTTCGTCCGGCCCGCGATCCGGACCCTGATGGGCCTGGCGGAGCCGAACCGGCCCCGGACGCGGGCGCGGCTCGTCGCCGACGGGCCGCTGTCCTCGCCGCAGGGGCGGCGGCAGTTCCTCCGGGGGAGGTACGACCCGGGGGCGGGCACCGTCACCCCGGTGGGCGGCGCGGGCTCCCATCTGATCGCGGCCCTCGCGCACGCGGACTGCCTGCTCGTGGTCCCGGAGGAGACGCGGAGCGTGGAACCGGGCGCGGACCTGGAGGTGGTCCTCCTCGGCTGAGGGGGCGGGGGTGGGGGTACGGTGTCGTCCCACACAGCGACCGGGAGTGTCACGGCCATGAGCACGCAGCAAGGTCTCACCCACATCGACGAGGCGGGCGCCGCCCGCATGGTCGACGTATCGGCGAAGGACGTCACGGCCCGCACCGCGCGCGCCAGTGGGCGGGTCCTCGTCTCGCCGCGCGTGGTCGAGCTGCTGCGCGGCGAGGGCGTCCCCAAGGGTGACGCGCTCGCGACCGCCCGGATCGCCGGGATCATGGGCGCCAAGAAGACCCCGGACCTCATCCCCCTCTGCCACCCGCTGGCCCTCTCGGGCGTCACGCTCGACCTGGCGGTCACCGACGAGGCGGTGGAGATCCTGGCGACGGTCCGGACGGCGGACCGCACGGGCGTGGAGATGGAGGCCCTGACGGCGGTCTCGGTGGCGGCGCTGACCGTCGTCGACATGGTGAAGGCGGTCGACAAGGGCGCGGTCATCTCCGACGTACGGGTCGAGGAGAAGACCGGCGGCAAGTCCGGCCACTGGACGCGGGGCGAGGCGTGACCCGCCAGTTCCCGGCGGCGGCGGGCGGCGGCCCCGCCCCGTACACCGCGCTCGTCGTCACCGCCTCCAACCGGGCGGCGGCCGGGGTCTACGAGGACAAGGGCGGTCCGCTGACCGCCGAGGGCCTGACCGGCCTGGGCTTCGCGGTGGACGGCCCCCGGGTCGTCCCGGACGGGGCGCCGGTCGAGGAGGCGCTGCGGGAGGGCGTGGCCGGGGGGTACGACGTGATCGTCACCACCGGCGGCACGGGCGTCTCGCCCACCGACCGGACGCCCGAGGCGACCGCCCGGGTCCTGGACCGGGAGATCCCGGGCATCCCGGAGGCGATCCGCGCGTACGGCCGGGAGAAGGTGCCGACGGCGGCGCTCTCGCGGGGGCTCGCCGGGGTCGCGGGCGGCACCCTGATCGTGAACCTGCCGGGGTCCTCCGGCGGGGTGCGGGACGGGCTCGCGGTCCTGGCGCCGCTGCTGCGGCACGCCGTCGACCAGATCCGCGGCGGCGACCACCCGAGAGCGTCGTGATCCCGTCCTGGCCGGTCGTCCTCGTCGACGGCGAGGTGCTGCTGCGTCCGATAAGGATGCGGGACCACGCCGCCTGGCGCGAGGTGAACCGGCGCAACCGCGAGTGGCTGCGGCCCTGGGAGGCGACGGTCCCACCGCCGCATCCGGGCGGGCCGGTCGTCCAGCGGCCGACGTACCGTCAGATGGTCCGCCATCTGCGGTCGGAGGCGAACGCGGGCCGGATGCTGCCGTTCGTCATCGAGTACCGGGGGCGGCTCGTCGGTCAGTTGACGGTCGCCGGGATCACCTGGGGCTCCATGTGCTCGGGGCACGTGGGGTACTGGGTGGACAGCGAGGTCGCCGGGCGCGGGGTGATGCCGACGGCGGTCGCGCTCGCCGTCGACCACTGTTTCCGCACGGTGGGGCTGCACCGTCTTGAGGTGTGCATCCGCCCGGAGAACGGACCCTCCCGGCGGGTGGTGGAGAAGCTGGGCTTCCGCGAGGAGGGGCTGCGGCCCCGCTATCTGCACATCGACGGCGCCTGGCGGGACCATCTGGTCTTCGCGCTGACGGCGGAGGAGGTCCCGGAAGGGCTGCTCAGACGGTGGCGCCAGGCAAGAATGAAATAAATGTTCGAATTCAATCGGTAGTTGGCAGACAATCGATCTGAAAAATCACAAAAAAATTCAGTGATATCAGCTAGATCGTGCGACACACCGGCTCAATTGGCCGATGCCCCCCTGTGAACCCCTCTACCGTGTGAGGCGTGAGCAGCAGCGGCCTCATCTACGCAGTCATCGTCGGGGCCTGGGCCGCCTACCTGGTGCCGATGTGGCTCCGCAGGCAGGACGAGCTGAACGAAGCCCGTCCCACGGAACGTTTCAGTACCGCCATCCGGCTGCTTTCCGGCCGGGCGGGCATGGAACGTCGCTACGCCAAGGAGCTGAAGCAGCGGGACCGTACGGCGGAGGGTCCGACGCCCGACGTGGACCCGGACGTGGCGACCGAGCCCCTCGGCTCGGCCGACGTCCGGGCCTTCTCCGCGCCCGCGGCCAGAACGGAAGCGCGCCTGGAACTCCCCGAACCGGGACCGGAGCCCAGAGCGGCGGCGGGCACGGGACCGGGCGCGGGCTCGGGACCCGGATCGGGCATGGGACCCGGCGCGGGACCGGCGACCGAGCCCGGCCCTGGACCGGAGCCCGGCACCGGCCCGGAACCGGCGCACCAGCTCGTCCCTGGCGCTACGGGCACGCCGGGCGCTCCGGGTATCCCGGGCGCCCCGGGCCGCCCGGCCCCCGGCGCCGCCGAGCGCGCCCGCCGGGGCAAGGTCCTCGCCCGTCGGCGCCGCACCACCACGCTCCTCTTCGGCGCCTTCACCCTCGGCGCGGTCGTCGCGGCCGTCGGCGGAGTCCCCTTCCTCTGGGCCCCGGCCGTCCCCGCCCTGCTCCTCAGCGCGTACATCGTGCACCTGCGGATCCAGGAACGGCGCCGCTTCGTGTACGTCATGGACCGGCGGCGCGCCGAGGCCGCCGCCGCCCGGCTGCGCGAGAGCAGGC
>NZ_MSJP01000065.1 GCF_014596525.1 Streptomyces sp. CBMA291 | reverse complement strand
GCCGCGACGGCGGACCCGAGCGCCCGCGCCGGGGGCGGCGGGAGCCGTCTCCGGCGCGGGCGGGGACGCACGGCGGGGCTCCGGGCCGTCGCGACGGCCCGGAGCCCCTTTCCGTGGTCCCGGACGGCTGAGCCGCCTGGGCGTTCGTGGTCCCGGACGGCCCGGCCGTCCGGGATTCGGTCATGCGGGAAGCATGGCGCGGCGCCAGGGCGCGGCGGAGGACTGCGTGGTCATGCCGCCGTCGACGACGAGGAGCTGGCCGGTGAGGTAGCGCGACT
Source organism: Streptomyces sp. CBMA291 (assembly GCF_014596525.1). Classification (GTDB taxonomy): domain Bacteria; phylum Actinomycetota; class Actinomycetes; order Streptomycetales; family Streptomycetaceae; genus Streptomyces. The sequence continues at coordinate 5,414 of NZ_MSJP01000065.1, read as the reverse complement.
CGTCGGAGGCGAGGAAGACCATGGTGTTGCCGATGTCCTCGGGAGAGCCGAGGTAGGGCAGCGCGTTTCCGCTCTTCAGGCCGTCGATGACCGTCTGGGGGAGGTTGTTCTCCAGGGCGGGGGTCATCACGGCACCGGGGGCGATGGCGTTGCAGCGGATGCCCTGGGGACCGTACTGGGTGGCGATGGACTTGGTGAGGCTGACCACCGCCGCCTTGACGGCGCCGTAGGACGTTTGCAGTACGTCGCCGACGAGGGCGGCCACGGAGGCGGTGTTGACGATGGAGCCGCCGCCCGCCCGGATCATGTGCGGGACGGCGTGGCGCGAACCGAGCAGAGTGCTGCGGACGTTGAGGGCGACGGCGCGGTCGAACTCGTCCATGTCCATGCGGAGCAGGTCGAGGTCGGTGCGGGGGTTGGTGCCGCCGACGTGGTTGCACAGGACGTGCAGGGAGCCGTACTCCTCGACGGTGGCGTCGATCATGGCGGCGACGGAGTCCTCCTGGAGGACGTTCACCGTGACGGGCAGGGCCTGGCCGCCCTCCGCCGTGATGAGGTCCACGGTCTCCCGGGCGGCCCCGGTGTCGTAGTCGGCGACGACGACGCGGGCGCCCTGACGGCTCATGAGTACGGCGGCGGCGCGCCCGATGCCGCTGCCGGCTCCGGTGATGACGGCGACCTTGTCCTGTAGACGGTTCATGGTGGTGCTCCTTGCTGTCCGGGCGGTCGCCCGGGGACGTTCGTGCTTCCGGCGGGGCCGGGGTGTCGGCGGGCCGGTGCGCGGGTGCCCCGGGAGGCCGCACCACCCCAGAATATGCATCATGCATATATGTTGCACTGTACATGCGAGTTGCACCGTACACAATCACATCGGATGATGGTCCCATTGAAGGCGCGGCGCGCCAGGACGGACCGGACGGTCCACGGCACGGAGAGCAGGGGCATGGACGAGCACGAAAGCAGGCTGAACGACCTCGAACGGGAGCTGACCCTCCTGTCCAGGCACTTCCTCGGCTCACGAGGACCCCGGATCGGCCAGACGCTCGAACGCTCGGCCTACGTCCTGCTCACCCGCATGGAGACGAGCGCCCCCATGACGCTCAAGGAACTGGCCCACACCTTCCAGGTCGACGTCTCGACCATCAGCCGCCAGGTGAACGCCATGCTCAGGGCGGGTCTCGTGGAGCGCATCGCGGACCCGGACGGAGGCATCGCCCGCAAGTACCGCCCCACCGAGGCGGGCATCGCGCAGCTCCACGCCGACCGCGCCATCAGCCTCGAAGGCACCGGGCGGCTGGTCGAGGCCATCGGCTGGAACCCCGGGACCACGGAGCGGTTCCTGACCCTGCTGACCGAACTCAACCAGGGCGTCGAGAAGCTCGAAGTGCTCTCCGGGCCCGGCTCGCGGGGCGGCGGCACTCCCCCGGCCGGCTGACCTCACACGTGCGGACGGCTCAGATCGCGTCCGCCAGGAGGAGCGAGTGGATGCGGTCGGGGGCGCCGGGGCGGGCGTAGTACCAGCCCTGGGCGGTGTCGCAGCCGAGGTCGCGGAGTCTGCGGGCCTGGGCCCCGGTCTCCACGCCCTCGACGGTGACGGCGAGTTCCAGGCTGTGGGCCAGGGACACGATGCCTTCGACGATCTTCAGGTCCACCGGGTCCACCGGGTGCTGCTGCATGCCCCGGGTGAAGGAGCGGTCGAGCTTGAGGACGCTGACCGGCAGGCGGCGCAGGTTGGCCAGGTTGGAATAGCCGGTGCCGAAGTCGTCGAGGGCGATGTCCACACCCATCTCGGCGAGCTGCCGCAGCGGCTTCAGCAGTCCCTCGTCGGCCCCTATGAGGGCGGACTCGGTGACTTCGAGGCAGAGCGCGCCGGGTTCGAGCCCCGACCGCTCCAGGACGTCGACGGTGTCGGCGACGAGCCGGGGGTGGTGGAGCTGGGTCGGCGACAGGTTGACGTTGATCCGCAGCGGTCCGCCGTCGGAGTGCCGGGTCTGCCAGAAGCGGGCCTGGCGGACGGATTCCTGGAGGACCCAGCGGCCGAGCGGCACGATGAGCCCGGTGTCCTCGGCGAGCGGGATGAAGCGGTCGGGGCCGAGGACCCCGTGCTGCGGGTGGCACCAGCGGACCAGTGCCTCCGCGCCGTGCACGCTGCCGTCGTCGAGATGGACGAGCGGCTGGTACTCGATGAAGAACTCGCCGCGCTCCAGGGCGGCGGGCAGGGCGGTGGTGAGCCCGTGCCGGGTGATGGCGCGGGCGTCGGCCTCCGGGTCCGCCAGTTCGAAGCGGTTGCCTCCGGCGGACTTGGCCCGGTACATGGTGATGTCGGCGCTGCGCAGCACCTCGGCGGGGGTCCGTTCGCCGGCCGGTCCCTCGACGACGCCGAGGCTGCCGCGCACGGTCAGTTCGCGGCCGTCGATCCGCAGCGGGGTGGCGAGGGAGGCCAGGATGCGATCGGCGAGGTCGGTGACCTCCCGTTCCCCGTCGGCGCCGGTGGTGAGGGCGACGAACTCGTCGCCGCCGAGCCGGGCGACCATCTCGCCGGAGCCCCTGACGGCGCTCTGGAGCCGGTCGGCGACCTCGACGAGCAGCCGGTCCCCGGTGGAGTGGCCGAGACTGTCGTTGATCACCTTGAAGCCGTCGAGGTCGAGGTAGCAGAGGCCGAAGCGGGTGTTGTCGCCGGAGGAGAGGGCCTTCTCCAGGCGTTCGAAGAACAGGGTCCGGTTGGGCAGTCCGGTGAGCGCGTCGTGGGTGGCCTCGTACCGCAGGCGCAGATGGAGCAGGCGCCGCTCGGTGGTGTCCTCCATGAGGGCCAGCTGGTACTGCGGGTCGCCCTCGGCGTCGCGGAGCAGCGAGACCGTGAGGTTGGTCCACAGGACCGTGCCGTCACCCCGGTAGTACGGCTTCTCCACCCGGTAGTGCTCGCGCTCGCCCCGGACCAGTTCGTCGTAGAGGCGCCAGACGTGCGGGCCGTCCTCGGGGTGGACCCACTCGGTCACCTTGCGGCCCCGCAGGGGGCCTTCCATGCCGCCGAACATGCGGGTGAGGGTCTCGTTGACCTCCAGGAGGTTGCCGTCGAGGTCGGCGATCCCGATGCCTATGGCGGCTCCGTCGAAGACCGCGCGGAAGCGGCTCTCGGTGGCGTGCAGGGCGATCTCGGCGGCGCTGCGGGCGGCCAGCGCGGAGCGGGCGATGGCCTCCTGCTCGGCGCGGGTGCGTTCCCGCAGGGCCTGTGCGTAGCCGGTGGCCATGGCGTGCTGGAGCCGGGCGCAGCGGGCCCTCAGTTCCTCGGCCTGGAGGTCGGAATCCGTACCGCAGTAGAGCACCAGGTAGGAGTCGACGACGCCGAGGCTGCGGCCGAGGGCGTCGGGATCGGTGCAGTGGGCGGCGACGAGCGCCGCTCCGGCGCGCTGGGCCGGGGCCGTGTCGAAGGGCCGTGCGTGCAGGGCGTCGCACAGGGTGCGGGCCGGCGGCAGCAGGTGGACCTCGAACTCGGCGCGGGTCAGCGAGGTGGCGGTGACCGGGAAGATCGCGCGGCTCCAGATGGTGACGAACCGCCTGAGTCTGTCCTCCGGACCGTCCGCCTCGGCGACGCTCTTCGGCTGCGACGGGACCTTCACGCCTTGCGCCCCACCCCTGCGTAACCGGAGAAGGCATAGGGGTCCTCCTCCTCGACCGGGCCTTCCGGTCGCCAGTACGGCATCTGGACGAGGCCGGGTTCGACCAGGTCGGTGCCCTCGAAGAAGCGGGCGATCTCCTCGCCGGTCCGCATCACCAGGGGGTTGCGGATGTTCCGGTAGACCCCGACGGCTCCGCCCGCCTGCTGCCGGGTGAGCGGGATGCCCTCGTAGGCGGCGTGGGTGAGGACGAGGAGGCTGCCGGGAGCGAGGGCGTCGAGCAGTTCGGCGACGGCTTCGTACGGGCGGTCCTCGTCCTCCAGGAAGTGGAGGACGGCGACGAGGAGGACGGCGACCGGCCGGTCGAGGTCGAGCAGCCTGGCGACCTCGGGTGCGCGCAGGATGCCGTCCGGTTCGCGCAGGTCGGCGGCGACGACGGAGGTGTCCGGGTCGCCTTCGAGGACGGCCAGGCTGTGGGCGACGGCGACCGGGTCGTGGTCGACGTAGACCACGCGCGCGCCCGGGTGGGCGGCGCGGGCGATCTCGTGGACGTTGCCGAAGGTGGGGATGCCGGAGCCGATGTCGAGGAACTGGGTGACGTCGTTGTCAACGGCGTGGCGCACGGCGCGCCGCATGAAGGCGCGGTTGGCCTGCATGATCTTGGGCAGCCCCGGCATGAACTCCATGGCCTTGCGTGCCGCTTCCCGGTCGACTTCGAAATTGTGCGAGCCGCCCAGATAGAAGTCGTACATACGGGACACGCTCGGCACTGAAATGTCTATACCAATGGGAGCCCAGGCGGGACGCTCCATCAATGTCTCCAACAAGTCGCCATGGGGGATGCGGCCAGGTGTTCGTAGCCGGTGTTCGAGGTGAGGCTACTGATCGCCCGCCGAGAGAGCGAGTGAAAACGGAAATTAGCGATCCGTTCTTGGTCACACGCCATTGGCACGTGCCCCTGGAACGTTGAGTTCACGCCTTCAGGCCGTGCAAATTCACGTGCATATGAGCGTGCGGTCACTCCCGGCAGGGTCCTTCACCACCCTGCCGTCACTCGCGCCCCGCCCGCACCTCGGCCGTTGCCTCCACGGGGCCGGTCGCCGGTGAAGAATGCCCCCTCCGACAGCCCTCCCGACAGGGCGACAATCGGACAGATATGGCTCCGGAGGCCGGAACCGGCCCTACCGCTCCCCTCCGGCGCGCGGACCGCCTCTCCTATACGCCGCCATTGCGCCGAATCCGCCCCCGACACGCCGAAACGTCAAACCAGTGCACCCGGAGAGACCCCCCATCCGGCGAATCCGGGCCGTTTCCACCCCGCCGCGCCGCGTCTGTGAGGAAGCTCGTCCCTGTGCCTCTGTACGGATTACTTCTCGCGCGGCCCCTGGCGGCCCTCGCACTGGTGTGGCTCGTCCTCACCCCCGTGCCCGCCGCCGCCGACTCCTGCGCCTACGCCACCACCGGCCCCGACGGGTCGCACACCACGGTCTCGGTCGCCGGATCGGGCGGCTGCTCCCCCAGACCCACCCCGGAACCCACGCCGCAGCCCACGACGCCCACCCCCGGGCCGACCCCGACGCCCACCCCCACCCCCAAGCCCCCCCCCGCCCCCCCCCCCCCCCCCCCCCCCCCCCCCCCCCCCCCCCCCCCCCCCCCCCCCCCCCCCCCCCCCCCCAGGCCCGCCGGATTGGTGAAGTTGATGACCCAGGCGTCCGGGGCGAGGGCCGCGATCCGCCGGGCGATGCGGACCGCCACCGGCACCGTCCGAAGGCCGTACGCGATACCGCCCGCACCCACGGT
>NZ_MSJP01000064.1 GCF_014596525.1 Streptomyces sp. CBMA291 | reverse complement strand
CCGCCGGTGCCGCCGGAGGCGGTCGCGCAGGAGCTGGCCGCGGCCTTCGGGCCCGGCGTCCTCCGCTTCGACCAGCGTGCGGTGTCCCGGCAGGGCGTGCCGGACCTGGTGGCGCGGACGCTGGTGTGGGCGGGGCTGCCCGCCGACTTCGGGCCGTTCTTCTGGGCGCAGCCCGCGATGCCGGTGGTGCCGACGCTGGCGGAGCTGGCGGCGCAGCGGCAGGTCCCGGCGGCGCCGGACGCGAGCGCGTATCTGGTGCTCGGCTCGGACTTCGGGCGGGCGCTGTGCGTCCAGTACGGGACCGCGCACATCGTGGCGGTGCCGGTGGAGGCGGGGCCCGGCGGGCAGTCGGTGCCGCCGCAGTTCGTCAACACGGGACTGCCCGAGTTCACCCGTTCGATGGCACTGCTCGGGCGAATGTGGCGGCTGCGGTTCGGTCTGAACCCGGAGCAGGCGGGCCGCTGGACGGTCGACTTCCAGGCGCAGTTGGCGACGCTGGACCCGGCGGCGCTGTCCTCGCCGGAGAACTGGTGGGCGGTGCTCCTTGAGCAGATGTGGGATGGCCTCTTGTAGGAATAAGTGGTTTCTCACCCGCCAGTGGGACAGAATGTGATGAAAGGCGCTCGACGTGTATGCACGTTGGGCGTCTTTTGTCCGTTCTTATCAAGCATCCTGGACGTTCGGGTCACAGGGAAGGGGCGCCAAGGATGAGTTTCGCTGTCGGACGGGGACGTGGGTACCGGCCCGAGCAGGTCGACCGGTACTTCGCCGCGCTCTCCGAGGAGCGCGACGGCGCCTGGGAGCGGGCCGCGCGGCTGACCGTCCTCGCGAAGGAGATGGCGGCCGAGGCCGTACGGCTGCGCGAGGCCGTGGAGGCGCTTCCGCCGCAGCGGTACGAGACGCTGGGCGATCGCGCGGGGAAGATCCTGGAGCTGGCCGAGCAGGAGGACGAACGGCTCGTCCGGTCGGCCGAGGCGGAGGCGCAGGAGCTCGCGGAGGCGGCGGAGAAGGCGGGCGCCGAGGCGGCGGAGGCGGCGCGGAAGCACGCGGAGGGCGTCCGCAAGGCCGCCGAGGCGGCGGCCCGCACGACGCTGGGCAAGGCGCGGGGACGGGCCGAGGAGCTGACGGCGGAGGCGCGCCGCGAGGCGGAAGAGCGCAGGGCCGGGGCGCGGGAGGTCTTCGAGGAGACCGAACGGCGCGCGGCGAAGCTCCTCGCGGACCAGAAGGCCGAGCAGGCGTCGAAGCGGGACGAGACCGAGCGCGCGGAACAGGCCAGGCGGGCCGCGCTGGAGGCCCGCCACCAGGAGCTGTTCACGGCGGCGGAAGGGCGTCTGGAAGGGGCCCGCAAGTTCCTGGCGAAGACCGAGGAGAAGGCCCGTCACGGCCAGGAGGACGCGGAGGCGAAGGCCTCCGAGCTGCTCGCGGAGGCCCGGGTGAAGGTCGAACGGATCGAACGGGAGACGGACCGGATCCTGCGGGAACACGAGGAGGCGCGGGAGGAGATCCACGCGCACATGGAACACATCCGCAACTCCCTGGCGGCTCTGACGGGCCGGGTGGCACCGGGGGAGGAGCCGGAGAAGGGGTAGGCGGCGGGGCGGTGCCGGTGCCGGGCCTCGGACCCGGGGCCCGGCACCGGCGGCCGGCCGCCGGATGGATCCCGCGCCGTCGCAGGACGCGCCGCCGTTCGGCGACAGGTCCACCCGACCTCGCCCAGCCGCCTCGGCGGTCACGCCTGCCGCCGCCCCCGAGTCACTCCACCCGGCGTCAGGACCACGCCCGGGGCACGTGACGGCCGTGAGGCCTCTGGCGGTCGTGAGGCCTGTTTACTGGGCCCACCACTGCATGTACGGGTTGCCCGTGCCGAAGGGGCTTGTGTAGAGCTGGCCCTTTTGATTCGAGTCCAGCGCCCTGCCGTTGTAGGCGCTCTGAATGATGAGCGCCCCATTGGAAGCGCTGTAGGTCCACTTCTGGATAATGTGATCCGCGCAGGGGTAGGTCTTGACACCATCGCCGCTGTTGGCTTCGAGGCACCTGAGGGTCTGTACGTTCCTCAGCTGGAACGTATCTCCCGAAACGTTCCAGTAGATCCACTGCTGGTACGCGTTGTTCTTATCAGGGTCGCAGTTTTTCGTGTAGGCGTTTCCCTGGGCGTCGGAGTCCAGACAGAGCCCCGTCTGCCTGTTCTTGTACTGGTATCCCACCGCCCTGGTTCCGGCTTCGGCGGCGCTCGCGCTGCCGGGCAGGCTGGCCAGCAGCATGGTGCTCGCCCCCAGGACTGCCGCCAGTCCCGACGCGACGGTTCGCTTTTTCATGGGGAAACCTTTCGTGAATTCACCGAGAAATTGTTTCCGTGCTGATTCCGCCACGAACCGCCCGCCTTGGAGATCGGGACGGTCGACCTGACGCCGACCGCGAGGACGGGTGCGAGGCGGGCCGAAGTGCCGGGGGAGAGCGTCACGAGCCGGGCCGGACCCCGGGGATGTGCCGGGCAGGCGCTGGGCCTGCCTACCACTGCCACCACTGCATGTACGGGTTGCCCGTGCCGAAGGGGCTCGTGTAGAGCTGGCCCTTTTGATTCGAGTCCAGGGCCCTGCCGTTGGCGACGCTCTTGAGGATCAGCCGCTCGCCGTCGAGGTGGTCCCAGGTCCACTGGTGGGACGTCGGCGGATAATTCGAGCACTGCTCGGTGCTGACGGAATCGCCGCCGTCGACCCGGAGGCACCTGAGGGTCGCCTCGTTCCTCAGCACGTAGCCGTCGTACTTCCAGACCAGGCTCCACCTCTGGTACGGATTGTCGGACCCACAGCTTTTCGTGTAGGCATTGCCCTTGGCGTCGGAGTCCAGGCAGAGCCCCGTCTGCACGTTCTTGTACTGCGATCCCGCCAACGTGGCTCCGACTTCGGCGGCGCCCGCGTTGCCGGGCGTGGCGACCAGCAGCATGGCGCTCGCTCCCAGGGCTGCCGCCAGCCCTGACAGAACAGTTCGCTTGCTCATGGGGAAACCTTTCGTGAATTCACTGAAGAATTGTTTCCGTGCCGATTTGCTGCATTCTGGAGGGAGACGCCCAGACCTCGGGCGTTCGACTTTTAGAGTATGAATGTCGGGGGCTAACGTCATACTGCTGTTTGGCTAATGATTCGCTGTTCGGCCGTAAAGCGCTTTATGCTGCCCACTTCCTCGTTTCGCCCCGGCCGAGCCCCGGGCCCTCGGGGCGACGGCCATCCGATCGTCGGCGCGGGGGCGGCGCGGGGGTGGCCGGGGGCAGGCACCCTCAGGCGATCCGGCACTCGGCCCAGACGGTCTTCCCCGGCGCCCCGGACCTCGGGTACCAGCCCCAGCGTTCGGAGACGTCTCCGACGAGCAGCAGTCCCCGGCCACCGTCCATCAGCTCGGGATCGCTCGGCTTCACGAGGGGTACGCGTTCGGTCCGGGTGTCGCTGACCTCGACCCGGACGACCGGGCGGGGACCGGCCGAGAGCCGGAGCAGCAGATGGAAGTCCCGCCCCGGCACATGCCCGTGCCGCACCGCGTTCGTCGCCAGTTCGGAGACCACCAGGACGACCGCCTCGTGCGCACCGCTCCCGTAGGGAACGCCCCACTCGTCGAGTCGCACGCCGACGAGCCGCCGGGCGAGCCGGGCGCCCCGGGGTGTGGAGGAGAACCGCATGTCGAAGGAGCGACCGTCGAAGCGCCCTGCGGAGGCGGCGAGTTGGGCGGGTCGGGCGGAGCGGCCGAGTTTGCTCGTCATGCCCACCAGGCTCCTCGTGGTGGCGTAGCGTGACCAGTGGTGACGCACTGACGTGATGACCTTGTACGCACCCTGCCGGTGCGGGTACGAGAGGCAGGCGCCGCGATGGCGGAAGAGCAGGCGGGCGCGGTAACGGAAGCCGAGTTGACGGCGGACAAGTCCAGCCAGGGTGTGGTGGTGGCGTTCGGCCAGAGCATGAAGGTGCTGCGGACGCGAGCGGGCATGGAACGAAAGGAACTGGGCAGGCGCCTGGGCTACTCGGCGTCCAGCATCGCCTCGTTCGAGCAGGGCAGGAGAATCCCGCCGCCGAGCGCGATCGACCGCGCGGACGACGAACTGAACGCGGGCGGGCTGCTGTCGATCTGGAAGGAAGAACTGGAGAAGGCGCAGTACCCGCTGTTCTTTCAGGGGATGGCGGAGCTGGAGAAGCTGGCGGCGGAGCTGCTTGCGTACGACACCCTGGTGGTCAACGGCCTGCTCCAGACAGAGGAGTACATGCGGGCGCTGGGGAACAACCACCGTCCACCGGTCGACGCGGACACCATCGAACAACGGGTGACCGCCCGACTGGTCCGACAGAACATCTTCGACCGGCGCCCCGCACCCCTCCTCAGCTTCGTCATGTGCGAGTCGGTGCTGCTCAGGAAGATCGGGGGCGGGGAGGTACTGCGCGGGCAGCTGGAGCACCTCCTTGCCATGGGCCGGAGGGGAAACGTGGAGCTTCAGATCATGTCGCTGGACTGCGCGGAAAACGCGGGCGTGGCCGGGCCGTTCACTGTTGTCACCCGAGAGGACGGAAAGAGGTTCGTCTACACCGAAGTTCAGGAGCGCAGTGCTCTGGAAACCGAGCCCAAGCGTGCCGTTCTCGCTTCGGCTCGCTATGGGATTATTCGGTCGCAGGCTCTCTCTCCGCGAGAGTCACTGGAGTTCATCGAAAAGTTGCTAGGAGAGCTATGACCAGCACCGAACCCCTCGTGTGGTTCAAGAGCAGCTACAGCGCCGGTGACGGCGGCCAGTGCGTCGAGATCGCGGCAGCCGCGACGTCGGTGCACGTCCGCGACTCCAAGGACGTGACCCGCCCGGCCCTTCGCGTCTCGCGCGACGCGTGGGCAGGCTTCGTCGGACTGGCCTCCGGCGCATAGGTACAGGCGCTATCTGTACGCGCGAGCCCTGCTTGTCCGCCGCTGGACAGGCAGGGCATTCGCGTCCCTCGCTGGAAGATGGGAGAACTCCATGAACACCACGGAACCTCTCGCCTGGTTCAAGAGCAGCTACAGCGGTGCCGAAGGCGGCGACTGCGTCGAGATCGCCGCAGCCGGGACGTCGGTGCACGTCCGCGACTCCAAGGACGTGGTCCGCCCGGCCCTTCGCGTCTCGCGTGACGCGTGGGCGGGGTTCGTCGGACTGGCCTCCGGCGCATAGGTACAGGCGCTATCTGTACGCGCGAGCCCTGCTTGTCCGCCGCTGGACGGGCGGGGTTCGCCGTATCCCCCGTACCAGGAGGCGAGAGCCACTCGCGGCCCTACCCCTCCCCCTCCTCCAGCACCGGAAACCGTCGTGGCGCCAGTGTCAGGAGGGCGAGCAGGGCCAGGCCCGCCGCGCAGGCGGCGCCCAGGTAGACCCAGTCCACCGCCGCGTCCACCGCGTGGCGCAGGAGGTCCGTCGTCGCCGGAGGGAGGGCTCCCGGGGTGTCCAGGGCGCGGGCCAGGGTGTCCAGGTCGCCCGTGTCTCCCAGGCGGGCGGACAGGACGCCGTTCGCCACCGCGCCGAAGAGCGCCGCGCCGACGCTCTGGCCCACCTGGCGGCAGAACAGGACCGACGCGGTCGTCGTGCCCCGCTCCCCGTAGGGGACGGTCGACTGGACCCCTATGATCAGCGGCAACTGGAACAGGCCGAGGGCCGCGCCCAGAAGCAGCATCAGCAGCGCCGGCTGCCACGGTTCCCCCGGGAACGGCAGCAGTGGGAACGCCAGCAGCAGGAGCAGCGCCAGCGAGATGCCGAGCACCGCCGTGAGGCGGAAGCCGATCCTGCCGTACACCCGGTTCGAGAACGCCGCGCTGATCGGCCAGCTCAGCGTCATCACCGACAGGACGAACCCGGCCGCGATCGGCCCCAGACCCAGGACCGACTGCGCGTACGTCGGCAGGAACACCGTCGGCGCCACCATGAGCAGCCCCAGCGCCCCCAGCGCCAGGTTCACGGCGGCTATCGTGCGTCTGCGCCAGACCCAGCCCGGGATGATCGGCTCGGCCGCGCGCCGCTCCACCGCCACCGTCACCGCGCCCGACACCGCCGCCCCGGCGAAGAGCCCCAGCGACGGCGCCGACAGCCACGGCCAGGCCACCCCGCCCTGGACGAGCGCCGTCAGCAGCAGCGCCCCCGTGACGAAGATGGCCAGCGCGCCGGGCCAGTCCACGCGCACCCGCGCGCGTACGCGTGACGGAGCCTCGCCCTGCGCCACGGCCTCGAAGTCCGCGGCGACCCGCGCGCGTACGCGTGGCGGAGCCGTGTCCCGGTCGTCCGTGTCCCGGTCCGGGTCCACGGAAGCGCCCGGTTCCACCAGGTGCCGCACGATCAGCCACAGCGCCAGCGCCCCGATCGGCAGGTTGACCAGGAAGATCCAGCGCCAGTCCGCGTAGCCCGCCAGGAGGCCGCCCGCCGCCGGGCCCGCTATCGAGGACGCGGCCCAGACCGAGGAGAGTCTCGCCTGGATCCTGGGGCGTTCCTTGAGCGGGTACAGGTCGGCGGCGATCGTCTGGACCGTGCCCTGGAGGGCGCCGCCGCCGAGCCCCTGGACGATGCGGAAGGCGATCAGGGACGCCATGTTCCAGGCCATCGCGCACAGCAGCGAGCCGAGGAGGAAGAGGATCACGCCGGTGACGAGGACCGGTTTGCGGCCGAAGGTGTCGCTGAGTTTCCCGTACACCGGCAGCGTCACCGTCACGGCGAGCAGATAGCCGGAGAACAGCCAGGAGAAGACGGAGAGTCCACCGAGGTCCCCGACGATCTGGGGGACCGCGGTGGACACGATCGTGCCGTCCACGGCCGCGAGTCCCATCCCCAGCATGAGCGCGAGGACGACGGGCCGGCCGGGCGCGGGGCCGGTCGCCGGGCCCGCGGCCACGGGCTTCCGTGCGTACGGTTCCGTCACCGCGCCTTCCTTTCTTCGTACACCTAAATGAGCGGGGACAGGGTCCCACCGGGACCTGGGGTGGAGGAACCCCTAGGGGGCGCTCCCCCATACGGGCCAGGGATCGCTCGTACCGGCGGATGAGGAGAACGGGCTTACGGGCTTCTTAACTTGAGTCTGTAGATCCCACCCACTGCTCCGAGGAGAAAACCGTGACCACGGCTGTGACCATCCCCAGGCACGGGGGTACTGGAGGACAGACGGCCGTCGCCGCGCGGGCCCGACAGGTCGTCAAGGCGTACGGCTCGGGGGAGACCCGGGTCCTCGCGCTCGACCACGTCGACGTGGACATCGCCCGCGGACAGTTCACCGCGATCATGGGCCCCTCGGGGTCCGGCAAGTCGACCCTGATGCACTGCCTCGCCGGGCTCGACACCGTCACCAGCGGCCAGATCCACATCGACGAGACCGAGATCACCGGGCTCAAGGACAAGAAGCTCACCCAGCTCCGCCGGGACCGGATCGGCTTCATCTTCCAGGCGTTCAACCTGCTGCCGACCCTGAACGCGATCGAGAACATCACCCTGCCGATGGACATAGCGGGCCGCAAGCCGGACGCCGACTGGCTCCGCCGGGTCGTCGACACCGTCGGGCTCTCCGAGCGCCTCAAGCACCGCCCCAACCAGCTCTCCGGCGGCCAGCAGCAGCGCGTCGCGGTGGCCCGCGCGCTCGCCGCCCGGCCCGAGATCATCTTCGGCGACGAGCCCACCGGAAACCTCGACTCGCGCGCGGGCGCCGAAGTCCTCGGCTTCCTCCGCTCCTCCGTCGACGAACTGGGCCAGACGATCGTCATGGTCACCCACGACCCGGTGGCCGCCTCCTACGCGGACCGCGTCCTCTACCTCGCCGACGGACGGATCGTCGACGTGATGGACCGGCCCACCGCCGACGCCGTCCTCGACCGCATGAAGGACTTCGACGCGCGCGGGCGGACCTCATGAGCGTCCTGAAGACCTCCCTGCGCAACTTCCTCGCGCACAAGGGACGGATGGCGCTCTCCGCCGTCGCCGTCCTGCTCTCCGTCGCCTTCGTCTGCGGCACCCTCGTGTTCACCGACACCATGAACACGACCTTCGACAAGCTCTTCGCGGTGACCGCCTCCGACGTCACCGTCAGCCCCAAGGGCACCGAGGCCACCGGCGGAACCCCGGGGTCCGGCCGTCCCGAGACGCTGCCCGCCGCGCTCGTCGAGCGGATCGAGAAGACCGAGGGCACCCGGAACGTCCGGGGCTCCGTCTCCTCGACCGGCGTCACCGTCGTCGACAGCCGGAACAAGAACGTCGGCCCCACCAGCGGCGCCCCGACCATCGCGGTCAACTGGACGCCCAACGAGCTGCGTTCGGTCGAGATCGCCTCCGGCCACGAGCCGCGCGGCCCCACCGAGGTCGTCGTCGACGGCGCCACCGCCGACAAGCAGGGCCTGAAGCTCGGCGACACCCTGCGCACGATCTCCGGCGTGGGCGACTTCACCGCGAAGATCGTCGGCACCGTCGACTTCAAGACCACCAACCCGGGCGCCACCCTCGTCTACTTCGACACCGCCACCGCGCAGCGCGAACTCCTCGGCAAGGAAGGTCTGTTCACGAACATCACCGTCGACGCCGAGCCCGGCCTCGACGACGAGGCCCTGAAGCGGAACGTCGCCGCCTCGCTCGGCGACGGCTACAAGCTCCAGACCGCCGCCGAAGCCGCCGACGAGGGCCGCGCGGAACTCGCCTCCTTCCTCGACGTCATGAAGTACGCCATGCTCGGCTTCGCCGGCATCGCCTTCCTCGTCGGCATCTTCCTCATCGTCAACACCTTCTCCATGCTGGTCGCCCAGCGGACCCGCGAGATCGGCCTCATGCGGGCCATCGGCGCCGGACGCAAGCAGATCAACCGGTCCGTCCTCGTCGAAGCGCTGCTCCTCGGCGTCGTCGGCTCCCTCGCGGGCGCGGCGGCCGGTGTCGGCCTCGCCGTCGGACTCATGAAGATCATGTCCTCGGCGGGCATGGAACTCTCCACCCGCGACCTCACCGTCAAGTGGACCACCCCCGCCCTCGGCCTCCTCCTCGGCGTCCTCGTCACCGTCGTCGCCGCCTACGTCCCGGCCCGCCGCGCCGGGAAGGTCTCCCCGATGGCCGCCCTCCGTGACGCGGGCACCCCCGCCGACGGCAAGGCCGGACGGATCCGGGGCCTCGTCGGCCTCGTCCTCACCGCCGCCGGAGCGGCCGGCCTCGTCGCCGCCTCCCGCGCGGACGAAGCGGGCCCCGGCTCGGCCTGGCTCGGCCTGGGCGTCGTCCTCTCCCTGCTCGGCTTCGTCATCGTCGGCCCCCTCCTCGCGGGGATCGTCGTCCGCGCCCTCGGCGTCGTCGTCCTGCGGGTCTTCGGCCCCGTCGGCCGCCTCGCCGAACGCAACGCGCTGCGCAACCCGCGCCGCACCGGCGCCACCGGCGCCGCCCTCATGATCGGCCTCGCGCTCGTCGCCTGCCTCTCGGTCGTCGGCTCCTCGATGGTCGCCTCGGCCACCGAGGAACTCGACCGCTCCGTCGGCGCCGACTACCTCGTGCAGTCCGCCACCGGACAGCCGATCGTGCCGCAGGCCGAGGCCACCCTGAAGAAGACCCCGGGCCTGGACCACCTCACCTCGTACAAGCAGGTCGAGGCCACCATCACCGACACCCGGGGCCGCACCGCCCCCGCCGACCTGACCGCCACCGACCCCACGTACCCGAAGGACCTGCGCCGCGAGCTGAAGGCCGGGAAGATCGAGGACGTCTACGGCAAGGGCTCGATGTCCGTCGGCCACCACTACGCCGACGAGCACGGCGTCCGGCTCGGCGACGTCCTGACCCTCGCCCTCAAGGGCGGCGACACGGTGAAGCTCAAGGTCGTCGCGATCACCGCCGACACCGGCAACGTCGACAAGGGCTCGATGTACACGAGCATCGCCACCGTCGCCGAGCACCTGCCCGCCGACCGCATGCCGCAGAGCATGCTCCTGCTCGCCAGCGCCGAGGACGGCCAGGAAGCCAAGGTCTACGAGGACCTCAAGGACGCCCTCGCGCCCTACCCGCAGTACAAGGTCAGCAACCAGGCCGACTTCAAGAAGGACCTCAAGGACCAGGTCGGCCAGCTCCTCAACATCGTGTACGGGCTCCTCGCCCTCGCGATCGTCGTCGCCGTCCTCGGCGTCGTGAACACCCTGGCCCTCTCCGTCGTCGAGCGGACCCGCGAGATCGGCCTCATGCGGGCCATCGGCCTCTCCCGCCGCCAGCTGCGCCGCATGATCCGCCTGGAGTCGGTGGTCATCGCCCTCTTCGGCGCCCTCCTCGGCCTCGGCCTGGGCATGGGCTGGGGGACCGCCGCGCAGAAGCTCCTCGCCCTCGACGGGCTCGGCGTCCTGGACATCCCCTGGCCGACGATCCTGACGGTCTTCGTCGGCTCCGCCTTCGTCGGCCTCTTCGCCGCCCTCGTCCCGGCCTTCCGGGCGGGCCGCATGAACGTCCTGAACGCGATCGCGAGCGACTAGCCGCCAGGACACCGGCCGGTACGGCCCCGGAAGGACCCTGCCAGGTCCACCGGGGCCGTACCCGTTCCCCTGTACCCGCCCCCGGGGCCGTACAGTCACCCGCTTCCCCGCACTCCGGTGTCCGGAAGCCGACGGGCCCGGCGCCCGCCACGGGCCCGTCGCGGGGGCGGCTGTCCGTACCGCGTCGTAGGCTGGGCGCACCGGGCCGGACGCGCCCGGGACCACCCCGGCCCGTGCGACGTGTCGGGCTGTCGGCGTTGCCCGCCCCCCGTCACCTCTCGGGATGGAAAGCTTCATGAGTCTGCACGGCCTGCTCGACGTCGTCGTCAAGGACACGGCCCTCGCGGAGGCGGTGAAGGCCGCCGCCGACGGGAACCGCCCGCACGTGGACCTGGTGGGACCGGCCGCTGCCCGGCCCTTCGCCATCGCCGCGCTCGCCCGCGACTCGGGGCGGCCGGTGCTCGCGGTGACCGCGACCGGCCGGGAGGCCGAGGACCTCGCCGCCGCCCTGCGCTCGCTCCTCGACCCCGACACGGTCGCCGAGTACCCCTCCTGGGAGACCCTCCCGCACGAGCGGCTCTCGCCCCGCTCCGACACCGTGGGACGGCGCCTCGCGGTGCTCCGCCGCCTCGCCCACCCCCGGACCGACGACCCGGCGGCCGGCCCGGTCAGCGTGGTCGTCGCCCCCATCAGGTCCGTACTCCAGCCGCAGGTCAAGGGTCTGGGCGACCTGGAGCCCGTCTTCCTCAGGACCGGGCGGACGGCGGATCTCAACGAGGTCGTCGAAGGGCTCTCCGCCGCCGCCTACGCGCGCGTGGAGCTGGTCGAGAAGCGCGGCGAGTTCGCCGTGCGCGGCGGCATCCTGGACGTCTTCCCGCCGACCGAGGAGCACCCGCTCCGGATCGAGTTCTGGGGCGACGACGTCGAGGAGATCCGCTACTTCAAGGTGGCCGACCAGCGGTCCCTGGAAGTCGCCGAACACGGCCTGTGGGCGCCGCCCTGCCGTGAACTGCTGCTGACCGACTCCGTACGGGAGAAGGCGGCGGCCCTCGCCGAGGACCACCCCGAGCTGGGCGAACTCCTCGGGAAGATCGCCGAGGGCATCGCCGTCGAAGGCATGGAATCCCTCGCGCCGGTCCTCGTCGACGACATGGAACTCCTCCTCGACGTGCTCCCGAAGGGCGCGATGGCGGTGGTCTGCGACCCCGAGCGGGTCAGGACCAGGGCCGCCGACCTCGTCGCCACCAGCCAGGAGTTCCTCCAGGCGTCCTGGGCGGCGACGGCGGGCGGCGGCGAGGCCCCGATCGACGTCGGCGCGGCCTCCCTGTGGGGGATCGCGGACGTCCGGGACCGGGCCCGCGAGCTGGACATCGCCTGGTGGTCGGTCTCGCCGTTCGCGGCGGACGAGACCGTCACCGGGGACACCCTGACCCTCGGGATGCACGCCCCCGAGTCGTACCGGGGCGACACCGCGCGCGCCCTCGCCGACACCAAGGGCTGGCTCTCCGACGGCTGGCGCACGGTCTACGTGACGGAGGCCCACGGCCCCGCCTCCCGTACGGTCGAGGTCCTCGGCGGCGAGGGCATCGCCGCCCGGCTCGACGCCGACCTGACGGAGATCTCCCCGGCCCTCGTCCATGTGGCCTGCGGCTCCATCGACCACGGTTTCGTCGACCCGGCGCTCAAGCTGGCCGTCCTCACCGAGACCGACCTGTCCGGCCAGAAGGCGGCGGGCAAGGACGGGCAGCGGATGCCCGCCAAGCGCCGCAAGACCATCGACCCGCTGACCCTGGAACCCGGCGACTACATCGTGCACGAGCAGCACGGCGTGGGCCGGTACGTGGAGATGGTCCAGCGGACCGTGCAGGGCGCCACCCGCGAGTACCTCCTCGTCGAGTACGCCCCCGCCAAGCGCGGCCAGCCAGGCGACCGGCTCTACATCCCCACCGACCAGCTGGAGCAGGTCACCAAGTACGTCGGCGGCGAGGCGCCCACCCTGCACCGGCTCGGCGGCGCCGACTGGACCAAGACCAAGCAGCGCGCGAAGAAGGCCGTCAAGGAGATCGCGGCCGACCTGATCAAGCTGTACTCGGCGCGGATGGCGGCCCCCGGCCACGCCTTCGCCCCCGACACCCCCTGGCAGCGCGAGCTGGAGGACGCCTTCCCGTACGCGGAGACGCCCGACCAGCTGTCCACCATCGCCGAGGTGAAGGAGGACATGGAGAAGACCGTCCCCATGGACCGGCTGATCTGCGGCGACGTCGGCTACGGCAAGACGGAGATCGCGGTCAGGGCGGCCTTCAAGGCGGTCCAGGACGGCAAGCAGGTCGCCGTCCTCGTCCCCACCACCCTCCTCGTGCAGCAGCACTTCGGCACGTTCAGCGAGCGGTACTCGCAGTTCCCCGTGAAGGTCCGGGCGCTCTCCCGCTTCCAGACCGACACCGAGTCGAAGGCGACCCTCGAAGGGCTGCGGGAGGGCTCCGTGGACGTCGTCATCGGCACCCACCGCCTCTTCGCCTCCGAGACCAAGTTCAAGGATCTGGGCCTGGTCGTCGTCGACGAGGAGCAGCGCTTCGGCGTCGAGCACAAGGAGCAGCTGAAGAAGCTCCGCGCCAACGTCGACGTCCTCACCATGTCGGCCACCCCCATCCCCCGTACGCTCGAAATGGCGGTCACCGGCATCCGCGAGATGTCCACGATCACCACCCCGCCGGAGGAGCGGCACCCCGTCCTCACCTTCGTCGGCCCGTACGAGGAGAAGCAGATCGGCGCCGCCATCCGGCGCGAACTGCTCCGCGAGGGCCAGGTCTTCTACATCCACAACCGGGTCGACTCCATCGACCGGGCGGCTGCGCGGCTGCGCGAGATCGTCCCCGAGGCGCGGATCGCCACCGCCCACGGGCAGATGTCGGAGTCGGCGCTCGAACAGGTCGTCGTCGACTTCTGGGAGAAGAAGTTCGACGTGCTGGTGTCGACGACGATCGTCGAGTCCGGCATCGACATCTCCAACGCCAACACCCTCATCGTCGAACGCGGCGACAACTTCGGTCTGTCGCAGCTGCACCAGCTGCGCGGACGCGTCGGACGTGGCCGTGAGCGGGGTTACGCGTACTTCCTCTACCCGCCGGAGAAGCCGCTCACGGAGACCGCCCACGAACGGCTCGCGACGATCGCCCAGCACACCGAGATGGGCGCGGGCATGTACGTGGCCATGAAGGACCTGGAGATCCGGGGCGCGGGCAACCTCCTCGGCGGCGAGCAGTCCGGCCACATCGCGGGCGTCGGCTTCGACCTGTACGTCCGGATGGTCGGCGAGGCGGTCGCGGACTACCGGGCGCAGATGGAGGGCGGCGCGGAGGAGGAAGCGCCGCTGGAGGTGAAGATCGAGCTGCCGGTCGACGCCCATGTGCCGCACGACTACGCGCCGGGGGAGCGGCTGCGGCTCCAGGCGTACCGCGCGATCGCCTCCGCGAACTCGGAGGAGGACATCAGGGCCGTACGCGAGGAGCTGACCGACCGCTACGGCAAGCTGCCCGAGCCGGTCGAGAACCTGCTCCTGGTGGCGGGTCTGCGGATGCTCGCCCGCGCCTGCGGGGTCGGCGAGATCGTCCTCCAGGGCTCCAGCATCCGCTTCGCCCCCGTGGAACTGCGCGAGTCGCAGGAGCTGCGCCTGAAGCGGCTCCACCCGCGCGTGGTCATCAAGCCGGCCGTCCACCAGATCCTGGTGCCCCGCCCGACCACCGGAAAGATCGGCGGAAAGCCGGTGGTGGGCCGTGAACTCCTCTCGTGGACCGGGGAATTCCTGACGACGATTTTGGGGTCCTGACACCGGCGGGGTGTGACGGTACTGGTGTGACGGGGGAGGGGTGACCGGGGCGCCCCGGTCGGGCTTTACGGGCCCGGCCGGGGCGTTTCGGCGTTCCTGAGGGTTTCGTGTGGGGGTACGGGCCTTGGGGCCTGTCCGTTTCGGGACCAAAGGTATGTAAGTAATATGATCATGGGGCCTAGGATTCCGGGGTGCTGACGTATCGACAGACCCTGGCCGCCCCGGCGCTCGCTCTCGCCGCGCTCCTGATGACCGCCTGTTCGCCCGACTCCCCGACTTCTTCCTCTTCCTCCTCCCCGTCTCCTTCCGCGTCTTCGTCGTCCTCGTCCAAGGGGTCCTCCGGAAAGGGAGGCGGGAAGCCCGCAGCGGGCACCGCGCTCGCCGCCCTGGACACGCTCGCGGTCAAGGGCCCGACCCTCAAGGCCGAGTACGAGCGCGGCAAGTTCGGCAGTGCCTGGGTGGACGTCGACGGCAACGGCTGCGGCACCCGCGACGACATCCTCAAGCGCGACCTGGTCGGGGTGAAGTTCACCGACGGCCACTGCAAGGTCGCCTCCGGCACCCTCAAGTACGACCCGTACACCGGCACCTCCATCTCCTACGTCCGGGGGCGCAGCAAGGTCGACATCGACCATGTCGTCGCGCTCTCCGACGCCTGGCAGAAGGGTGCGGCGAAGTGGAGCACCAAGACCCGGCGCGAGTTCGCCAACGACCCGCTCAACCTGCTCGCCGTCGACTCCTCCACCAACCGCCGCAAGTCCGACGGCGACACCGCCGCCTGGCTGCCGCCGAACGAGTCCTACCGCTGCACCTATGTGGCCCGGCAGGTCGCGGTGAAGAAGAAGTACGGCGTGTGGGTGACGAAGAACGAGCGGGACGCGATGAAGCGGGTCCTCCAGACCTGTCCGCAGCAGAAGCTTCCGTAACGGACCGTCATCACTACTTCTCTGAAAAAACGTTTGTCCTGCGGGAAGTCTCTGCCTAGCCTGCCCGCATGGAACTGAACGTGACGACCCTTGCCGAGCGGCCCGAGCTGGAGGGGCCGATGTGGGGCATGCGCGACCTCTGGCCCGAGTTCATGATGTACGACCCGGTGGGCTGGGCGAACATCGGCCGGATCGTGCGTGAGCTGCCGGAGTACGTCCTCGTCGCCACCGACGACGAGGACAGGGTCGTCGCGCGCGGCTTCAGCGTCCCCTTCCGGCTGGACGTGGACGGCCGCCGCGCGCTTCCGGACCGGGGCTGGGACGAGGTGCTGCTCTGGGCGTTCTCGGATCTGAAGCACGGCCGCGAGGCCGACACCGTCAGCGCCATCGAGATCACCGTCGACACCGCCTTCCTCGGCCGGGGCGTCTCGCACCGGATGCTGGCGGAGATGCGGGGGAACGCGGTCCGGCGCGGCTTCGCCGAACTGGTCGCCCCCGTGCGCCCCAACGGCAAGCACCTGGAGGCCGCCGCCTCGATCCACGAGTACGCCTTCCGTACCCGCGAGGCCGACGGTCTGCCGCACGATCCCTGGCTCCGCGTCCATGTGCGCGCGGGTGGCGTGATCGAGGCGGTCGCCCCCGCGTCGATGACGGTCGCGGGCTCCGTGGAGCAGTGGCGGTCCTGGACGGGCCTGCCCTTCGACACCGACGGACCGGTCGAGGTCGAGGGCGCGCTCGTCCCCGTCCACTGCGAGGCCGCGCGCGGCTACGCGGTCTACGTCGAACCGAACGTATGGGTCCGGCACCGGCTGACGTGACCCGGGAGGGACG
The DNA here is from genome assembly GCF_014596525.1 of Streptomyces sp. CBMA291. Classification (GTDB taxonomy): domain Bacteria; phylum Actinomycetota; class Actinomycetes; order Streptomycetales; family Streptomycetaceae; genus Streptomyces. The sequence goes on along the minus strand of NZ_MSJP01000064.1, from coordinate 9,173 downwards.
GGGCTGACGCTGGCTCCGCGTGTGACCGGCTCCGCGTGTGACCGGTCCCGCGTGTGACTGGCTCCGGTGTACGACCGGTCCCGCGTCCGACCAGCTCCGTGTGTGACCGGCCCCGGTGTGCCGGAGCCGGGTCGGGCGGGCCCCCGGGGCGTCCGGCCCGGACGGGTCCTTCCGCGTACGACGAAGGGGTGGGGCCGCTCCCCTGCGGCGGCCCCACCCCTCTCGCCTTTCCCCCCTGGTCCCGCGAGGTCAGCCCAGGTCGGCGATGTCCTTCGCCGCGGGCGCCTTCGCGGTCACGGGCTCGCCGTACCGGGAGAAGGCGATCGTCCCCGGCTCGTCGCCACCCGTCGTGACCACCTTCAGAAGGTAAGGGGTGCCCTCCGCGGCCACGTAGACCGTGTTCGTCTCGTCGTCGGACTTCTCGGTGAGCTTGATCGCCATCTTCCCGTCGACGGTGGTCTCTTCACCCTTCTCGATCCCGGTGGCGCCCTTCTCGAATTCCGCGAGAAGGCCCTTCAGGTCGCAGAACTCCGTCATGTCCTTGGTCTCGGGGTCCGACATCGGCGACTTCGTCCAGCGGCCCTTGAGCTGCTCCAGGACCGCGTCCCGCGTCTCCTGGTCCTCGTCCTTCAGCTGTTCCCGCAGCATCGTCTCGTCAAGGCGCAGGTACACGTCCTTGTCGTCGGCCTTGAGCACCTCTGCCGTGCCCGTGGCGCCGATGCTCAGCGTGCCCGTGCACTTCTTCGCCGTGTCGAGGGAGAAGAAGGCCTTCAGACGCTCGCCCTCGGAGGTCGTGTCCACCGCGATGCTCAGGGACTTCGCCGTCTTCGTCGTCCCTATCGCCTTGTCGAGGATCTGCGAGCCGGTCAGCTCCCCGAAGGGGCCCTTCGCCTTCGCGTCGTCGTCTTCCGAGGTCCCGCAGGCGCCGGCGCCGAGTGCCAGGGCGCCGCACAGCAGGGCGGCGACGGCGGTACGGCGGACGGCAGGGCTTCCGGGGCGGTTCTGCGCGCGCATGGTGCTGGTCTCTCTGTGAAGGAAGGTACGGGGTCGGGATACCGGGTCAGCCGAGCTTCAGTTCCCACTGCGAGGCGTCGTGCTCCCAGCCCGGGTCGACCTCGACGGTCAGGTTCCCGGCGCCCTTCGGGGCGTCGAAGACGAAGTGCACGGTGGCCTTCTTGCCGGGCAGGACGGCGCCCTGGAAGCCGAATCCGCTCTCGCCGTCGAAGACCTGGTCCGCCGGGACGCCGTCCTTCCCGGCCCGCGCGCTCACCTGGGCGAGAGCGGTGTCGTACTTCTTCTTGCCGCCGTTCTCGATCATCACGGTCACCCGGTACGCCTTGTTGCCCTTGGTGTGACCGGCCGCGTACTCGTCCGGCGTGTACGGCTTCGGGTCCGAGACCGTGACCTTGAGGTCGTCGTCGTAGACCGAGGTGTCGCCGTCCTCCAGGCCCTCGCCCTTCGCGGCGGGCCCGGACGCGGAGGGGGCCGGGTCCTTCGAGGCGGACGCCGTGGCCGACGGCTTCGCCGCGGACGAGTCCTTGGCCGCCTTGACCGCGTCGTTCACCACGTCGTCGACGGCGGTGACGATGACGACCAGGCCGACCACCGAGAGGATCAGGGCCACGAGGCCCAGGATCGCGCCGGTCAGGGTCACTCCCTTGTTGTCGGCCTCGCCGCGCTTCACCCGGCCCCTGCCGACCAGGCCGAGGATCAGGGCGATCACGCCCAGGATGCCCGCGAGCCAGAAGAACAGCGGGATCAGTCCGGCGAGCGTGCCGATGACTCCGAGGATCAGGGCCGCGGTCCCGAGCCCGTTGCGCATCGCCGCGTGCGGGCCGCTGGGCGGTGCCTGGGTGTCGTACGACATGGGTGTGTCCTCCCGGACAGAGACGAGGTCTGACGCGATGGGTCAATGACAGCATGACGTGTGAACCGAGTCAACACGGTTCACGCGAAAGTGGTCTACTCACACTGTGAAGTGGTTTCCCGTGAGTTCGTCGGTAAGATCGGAGTCACACGAGGGCATGCCCGCAGACGAGTCAGGGAGATGGGCCAGGTGTCGGAGAGCGCAGCAGAGCCGGGTGCGGCAGAGGTGACCGCCGCCGGGATCGCCCGGCTCGCCGGGGTCGGCCGGGCCGCCGTCAGCAACTGGCGGCGCCGCCACCCCGACTTCCCCAAGCCTGTGGGCGGTACGGAGACCAGTCCGTCCTTCGACCTCGCCGAGGTCGAGCGCTGGCTCCGCGACCAGGGCAAACTGGCCGAGGTCCCGCTCCGCGAGCGGGTCTGGCAGCAGATCGCGGGCCATCCGGCCGGCGCGGTCACCGCCCTGACGCACGCGGGCTGCGCCCTCCTCCTCGTACGGGAACGGTCGGCGGCCTGGCCCTCGCTCGCCGAGCTGCCGGACGCGCGGCTCGTGGAGGTGCTGCCGGTCGCCCTCGAAGAGACGCTCACCGAGCGTCTCGGCCCCGGGCGGGCCGTCCTCACCCCCACGGCGTCCGCGCTCAGGCCCTCCCTGCCTCTGCTGCGGGGAAGCGCCGAACTCGCGGCGGAGACCGGCGTCCGCGAGGCCTTCGAGTTCCTGCTCGGCCGCCACCTCGACGCCAACCCGCGCCAGTACACGCTGACCCCGCCCGGCCCCGCCGCCCTGATGGCGGCCCTCGCGGGCGCCGGAGCCCCCCCGCCCGAAAACACCCCGGTCGCGGAGGGCCCCGCGATCGCCGGGAACACCTCGGACCCGGACTCCGGGAGCCCCGCCGAAGCCGGTCCGGCGGAAACGCCCACGCCACTCCAGTCCCCCCAGTCCCCCCTGCCTCCCCTCACCGTCCTCGACCCCGCCTGCGGTACCGGGAGTCTGCTCCGTGCCGTCGGGCGGCCCGGGGCCGTCTGCGGGCAGGACGCCGATCCGGACCTCGCCGCGCTGACCGCCCTGCGCCTCGCGCTCTCCACCGACGCCGACATCCGCGTCCGTACCGGGGACAGCCTGCGCGCCGACGGCTTCCCCGCCCTGGCCGCCGACGCCGTTCTCTGCCACCCGCCGTTCAACGAGCGCAACTGGGGCCACGACGAACTGGCCTACGACCCGCGCTGGGAGTACGGCTTCCCGGCCCGCACCGAGTCCGAGCTGGCCTGGGTCCAGCACTCCCTGGCCCGGCTCCGCCCCGGCGGCACCGCCGTGCTCCTGATGCCGCCCGCCGCCGCCTCCCGCCGCTCCGGCCGCCGCATCCGGGCCGATCTGCTCCGCCGGGGCGCCCTGCGGGCCGTCGTCGCCCTGCCGGCCGGCGCCGCGCCCCCGTACGGCGTCCCGCTCCATCTGTGGGTGCTGCGCAGGCCCGTCCAGGGCGAGCGGCCCCCCGCCGAACTCCTCCTCGTCGACACCGCGTCCGAGCACACCGGCCAGGGAAGAGAAGGGCAGGGCAGGGACGGGCAGGGCCGCGACCGGCTCGACTGGCCCGCCGTCGGCTCCGCCGTCCTGGCGGCCTGGGCGCCGTTCGACCGGGACGGGACCGTCCCGGGGGAGCCCGGCACGAGCCGTTCCGTCCCCGTGATCGAGCTGCTCGACGACGATGTGGACCTGGCCCCCGCCCGGCATCTGCCGCCCCCCGCCGCCGAGGGCGCCGCCCAGCTGGCCGGGGTCCGCGAGCGGCTGACGGAGACCCTGCGTCTGACCCGGGAACTGACCCCGCCGCCCGTCACCGGGCCCCCCGGCCCCGCCGCCGCTCGCCCCGCCACCACCGTCGGCGAACTCGCCCGCGCGGGCGCCCTGACCCTCCGCGCGGGCGGCGCGGGCACCGCCACCGCCGCCTCCGTCGCCGTCCTCACCGAACACGACGTGCTCGCCGGGCAGGCACCGACGGGCGTCCTGCCCGACGGACCGCCCGAGGAGCCCGTGCTGCTCGCCGAGGGGGATGTCGTCGTCCCCGTCCTCGGCGGCGGCGCGGCGGTCCGGGTGGTCGACGCCTCGACGGCGGGCGCGGCCCTCGGGCGCAACCTCCAACTGCTGCGCCCCGACCCCTCGGCGCTCGACCCCTGGTTCCTCGCGGGCTTCCTCCGCGCCACCGCCAACAACCGGCAGGCCAGCAGTTACGCCTCCACGGCGACCCGGCTCGACGTCCGCCGTCTCCAGCTGCCCCGCCTCTCACCGGCCGGGCAGCGCCGCTTCGGCGAGCGGTTCCGGGCGCTCGCCGCGTTCGAGGAGTCCCTGCGCCGGACCTCCCGCCTCGGCGACCAGCTCGTCCAGGGCCTCTACGACGGCCTCGCGGAGGGCACGGTGGAGCCCTGACCGGTACGCCGGGGGAGCCTGCGCGGAGCCCGCCCCGGCTGCCGGAGGCTGAGCGGCGCCCGGCCGACGGGTGACGGCGCCCGCCTCAGGCCGGCGGCCCGGCGGCCCCAGGCTGACGGCCCCGGCTGACAACCCCGGGGCTGGCGGCCCCAACCCGGGCCCGGCCTGCCCCAACCCGGCCCGGCCCCGGCCCGCCCCAACCCGGGCCCGGCCCGCCCCAATCCGGCCCGCCCCCGGCCCGCCCCAATCCGGATCCGGCCCGTCCCAACCCGGGCCCAACCCAGCTCAACCAGCCCCAACCCGACCCCTCCGCTCAGCTCCTCCGCCCGAACCCTCCGCCCGGTCCGTTCCCGCCGGTTCGGAGCATCCCCGAACCGATCTCCGCGTCGGTGTATACGCTCGTCTCCGCACCCGATCCGTCCGAGCAGGAGCAGCAGGAGATGTACGGCCCTCCCCAGGCCCCGCAAGGTCCGCCGCCGGTACCGCCACCGCCGGTGCCGTTGCCACCGGGGAGCCCGCAGCGGCGGCCCGCAGCCGGCGGGCTCGTCGCGTTGCGGGTGCTGTTCTGCGCGCTCGCCCTGCTGAGCTGCGGCTTCCTCGGCTGGGTGCCGCTGCTGCGGCTCGCGATCGTCACCCGCAAGGCGCTCGACTGGGTGCTGTTCGTCCTTGCCCTGCTCGGCTCGGCTGCCCTCTTCACGTACATCGGGGTGTTCGCCGAGGAGGAGGGCAGCGACCTGGAGGCCTTCCTCGGGCTCGGCGCGATCCTGATCCTCGCGGCGGGACCGGTCACGTACTACCTGGTGGCCGAGATCCGGCACTTCGAACGGTTCAAGAGCCCGCCACCCCCGTACCTCCCGCCGCTCGGGTACGCGTACGCCACCGCCGTCACCACGCCCAGCGGAGCCGCGCCCCGGAACCCGTACACGGCCGAACCGCCCGCCGTGCCCGCCCCGCCGCCGCCCCGGATCGAGCAGGTCCGTGCCGAACTCGACGAACTGAGCGACCTCCTGCGCCGCCGCGACGACGACGGACGGGCGTGAACGGGCGGGTCGTCGGCGGGCGCTACGAGCTCGCCACCCTCATCGGGCAGGGCGGCATGGGGCAGGTCTGGACGGCGTACGACGGACGCCTCGACCGGCGGGTCGCGGTGAAGCTGCTCCGGCCCGCCGCCCTGACCGGCCCGGCCACCGCCGCCGACGAACTGCGCCGCCGCTTCGTACGGGAGTGCCGGGTGACCGCGCGGGTCGACCACCCCGGTCTGGTCACCGTCTTCGACGCGGGTAGCGAGGGCGACGACCTGTACCTCGTGATGCGGTACGTGGAGGGCGCCGACCTCGCGGACCACCTCGCGGAGAACGACCCCTACCCGTGGGAGTGGGCCGTCTGCGTCGCCGCGCAGCTGTGCGGGGTGCTCGCCGCCGTGCACGCGGTGCCGATCGTGCACCGCGACCTCAAGCCGCGGAACGTGATGGTCCGCCCCGACGGCTCGCTCGTCGTCCTCGACCTCGGCATCGCCTCCGTCCTCGACGCCGACACCACCCGCCTCACCCACACCGGCTCCCCCATCGGCAGCCCCGCCTACATGGCGCCCGAGCAGGCCATGGGCGGCACCGTCGGCCCCTCCACCGACCTGTACGCGCTCGGCGTGCTCCTCCATGAACTCCTCAGCGGGACCGTGCCGTTCGCCGGGTCCACCGCGCTCGGCGTCCTCCACCGGCATCTGCACGAGCCGCCCGCCCCGCTCCGGAGCCTGCGCCCCGAGGTCCCCGAGGCCCTGGAGACCCTGGTCCTGCGGCTGCTGGCCAAGGACCCGGGGGACCGCCCTGCCGGTGCGCACGAGGTCTACCAGCGGCTGCTGCCGCTGCTCCCCGCGCGCGGTGGCCCGGTCGGCCCGATGGACCCGACCCGGCCGGTCCGCAGCCCGTTCGCCCCCTGGCCGGACCGCCCGGCACCGGCATCAGCACCGGCACCAGCACCAGCATCGGCGCCCGCGCTCCCCTCGCCCGTCCCTCCGCCGCCCCCTCCGCCGCCCCCGCGCCCGCCGGTCGACCCGCGTACGGATCCGCACGTCGATGGGTACGCCGATGGGCACGCCGTCCCCCGTACCGGCCCGTCTCTGGTCCCCCGTACCGACCCGAGGGCGTACGCGTCACCGTCCGCCGGGAGCGACGTGGCCTCCGGAGTCGACGTCGCCGCCGCCGTCGACGAGGTGAAGCGGCTGCTCGGCGAGGGTTCGGTCACCCAGGCGGTGGACGTCCTCGGGGGCATCCTGCCCGTCGCGGCGGCCGAGCACGGCGAGCGGTCGCCGGTCGTCCACATCCTGCGCAAGCAGTACGCGTCGACGCTGATGGACGACGGGCAGTACCGGCGCGCCCTGCCGGAGCTGCGCCGGCTCGTGGCCGAGCGGGAGGCGGTGGCGGGCCCGGCGGACCCGCAGGCGGTCCGGTTCCGCTACGACGCGGCGCTCTGCCTGGAGCAGTCGGGGGAGACGGCCGAGGCGCTCGCGGAGTTCCGCGCGGTCCTGCCGCACATCGAGCGGGAGCGGGATCTCGCCCGCGCCTTCGACGTACGGCAGCGGATCGGGCTGCTCCTGGTGGCGGCGGGGGCGTACGCGGCGGGGCGGGACGGGCTCCAGCGGCTGCTGTTCGACGTGGAGCGCGCTTACGGCCCTTATCACCCGCTTGCGGTGGAGCTGCGGGGGGTGCTCGAACGCCAGCGGCGGCTGGAAACGCGTTCTTGACGGGGTGTCCGTGTTACGACTCGGCATCTGATCATCTAGTGGATCTTGCTGATCCTTTTTGTCGTTTTTATTGCATGTAGCGTTCGCGTCTGATCATGTCCGCGTCCCCAAGGAAACTCTCATGACGACGCCTCCCGCGCCTTTCTCCTCCGAGCAGCCCCCCGCGCCCGAGCAGCCCGCGGCCCCCGCGAAGAAGGGCGGTGCCCTCCTGAAGAAGGTCGGCGGAGTCGTCGTCGCGATCGTCGTGGCCGTCGGCGTGAAGCTCGGTCTGCCGCACCTGACGGGCGACGCCCCGGTCCACGCCAAGGCGGGCGAGTGCGTCACCGTGAGCGGCTCCGAGAACGACCCGAAGGTCGACACCACGGACTGCGCCTCCGGCAAGGCCGACCTGTTCAAGGTCATCAAGGTCATCGACAACACGTTCGACGTGAACAAGTGCGGCGAGGACGCCTCCGCGCTCGCGCAGCAGCTGGGCTCCGACAAGTTCGTCCTCTGCCTCGAAGAGGTCCCCGCGAAGTAGGCGGGAGCGGGCCGTACGCGGCGGAAGAGGGCCGGGACCACGGGGTTCCGGCCCTCTTCGCGTTCCCGCGCCGTTCCCGTTCCCGCGCCGTTCCCGCCCCGCCCTCGCCCTGGTCCCCCTCCGGTCCCACCCTGGTCCCACTCCGCTCCCTCCTCGGTCCCACTCCGGTCCCTCCTCGGTCCCACTCCGGTCCCGCCCCGGTCCCCCTCCGGTCTCACGTGGGGCGGACCGTGCGGCGAACCGGACTCCGGCCGTGCATCCTTGCGTTCAGCAGGATGGACGAGGCCGGGGGGCGCGATGTGGTCAGTGGTGTCGTCGGGAGGACTTCCCGACCGGGAGCGGTTCGACTGGTTCGCGGACCTGATCTCCCGGGAGGTCATGCCGACCGCGCTGACCAGCGAGCGGCCCGCCGAGTTCGGCGCCGATCTCGCCCTGCTCGACCTCGGCGGGCTCCAGGTCTCCAAGGTCGCCTACTCCCCGCTGCGTTCCCGGCGGACGCCCGCGCTCATCCGGCGCGGCGACCCCGAGCAGTACCAGCTCGGCCTGGTGACGGGGGGCTCCATGCTCCTCGACCAGAACGGCGCCGGCTGCGAGGCGGAGGCCGGTGACCTCGTCTTCTGGGACACCTCCCGGCCCTCCGACGCCCGGTACGTCTCCGACGGCGACGGTGGTACGGGGCAGCTCGTCATCCTCCAACTCCCGCGCGACGCGCTGCCCTTGCCCGCCGACCGGCTGGACGGGCTGCTCGCCCACCGGGTGCCGGGGCGGAGCGGTACGGGCGCCGTCCTCGCCGACTTCCTGCGCTCGCTCGTCACCCACGGCGGCGCCTGCACCCCCGAGGAGCTGGCCCGGCTCGGCGCCGCCGCCGTCGACCTCGCCGCCGCCTGTCTGGCCCGCAGCGCGGACGCCGAGGACCTGCTGCCCGCCGAGGCGCGCTCCCGTGAACTGCTGCGCCGCGTCCGGCTCTTCATCGAGTACAACCTCGGCGACCCGAAGCTGACCCCCGCCGTCGTGGCCGCCCGCCACAACCTCTCGGTCCGCAGCCTCCACCAGCTCTTCAAGGGCGGGGGCGAGACCGTGCAGGCCCGCATCCGGCGCCGCCGCCTCGAACGCTGCCGCGACGACCTCGCGGACCCCGCCCTGCTCGCCCACCCCGTCCAGGCCATTGCCGCCCGCCGGGGCTTCAGCGGCCCCGCCGTCTTCAGCCGCGCCTTCCGCGAGGCGTACGGGATCAGCCCCACCGAGTACCGCGCACTGACCGCGAGGGCGGGCGGCGCGCAGGCCCCCTAGGCCGTCTCAGGTCACCCGGCACCGCTGAGGGGCCCGGCCCTCCGCCGTCTCTCCGTCCACACCCCCGCCCCGAGCAGCAGCGCCCCCGCCGCCCCCGCCGCAAGGCCCGCGCGCAGCCCCGGGGTGCGGAAGGTGCAGCTCAGGGTGGTGGTGCCCGGGGCGAGGCGGACCGCGAGGAAGCCGCCGTACGACTCCGCCCGCGTGCCCTCGCAGTGCCAGCCCGCGATCCTCGGGGCCGCCACCACGGCCGTGCCCGTCGTGCCGGGCGGCAGCGTGGCCGTGACACCGGCCGACGTGACGCCGACCGTGGTCGCCGCCCGGCGGCGGAGCGCCGCCAGGGCCGC
>NZ_MSJP01000063.1 GCF_014596525.1 Streptomyces sp. CBMA291 | reverse complement strand
CGGCTGTTTGGCCGGAAATCGTCGGTCGGCTCAGACCGGTGGCCAGGGGATCGACGGCCACTGTCCCGAGGGCTCCGGATGGCGCCCGGTGGACCGCAGGGCGCCCACGCGCGCGCGTACCGCCGCCGCCGGGGCGGTGGGGGGGGGGTGGGGGGGGGGGGGGGGGGGGGGGGGGGGGGGGGGGGGGTGCCGGGGGTGACAGGGGCCGGGGAGGGCGGCGGTGACGACACCGCCCTCCCCGGCCCCGGCCGTACGCCCGCGCCGACCGCTTCTGGCCCCGGCCGTACGCCTGCCGACCGCTTCCGGTCCGTACGCCCGCGCCCGGCCGTACGCCCGGCGACCGCTCCCGGCCCGTGCGCCCGCTCAGCCGCCCCTCCGTGAGCCCCGGCCCGCTCTCAAGCGCCCATCAAGCAAGGCCCGGTCCGCTCAGCCGCCCATCAGCAAGGCCTGGTCCAGTGCCTGGAGGAAGCGGTTCGTCGTCACCCGGTCCCGGACCGCGAGCCGCAGCCAGTTCCGGTCGAGCCCCGGGAACGTGTCGCCCCGGCGGGCCGCGAAGCCCAGGGCCCGCAGCCGCTCCCGTACCGTGTCCGCCCCCTCGATCCGGAGCAGCACGAAGGGGCCCGCCGCCTCCGGCACCGTCGCCACCTCGTCGAACTCCGCGAGGCCCGCGAGCAGATGGGCCCGCTCCACCCCGATCCGGTGCGCCGCGTGCTCCGCCTCCGCGAGCGCCCCGCGCGACATGCAGGACTCCGCCGCCACGAGCGCCGGAGTCGACACCGGCCACAGCGGCTGCGCCCGTTCGAGCAGCGCGATCGTCTCCGGCGCGGCCAGCAGGTAGCCGATCCGCAGCCCCGCGAGCCCCCAGGTCTTGGTGAGGCTGCGCAGCACCACGAGCCCCGGCACGTCGGTCCGCCCGGCCAGCGACTCGCGCTCGCCCGGCACCGCGTCGATGAAGGCCTCGTCGACCACCAGGGTCCGCCCGGGACGGGCCAGCGCGACGAGCGAGGCGGCCGGGTGCAGGACCGAGGTCGGGTTCGTGGGATTCCCGATCACCACCAGGTCCGCGTCCTCAGGCACCGCCGAAGGGTCGAGCCGGAAACCGTCCTCCGAGCGCAGCACCACCCGGCCCACCTCGTGCCCCGCGTCCCGCAGCGCCGCCTCGGGCTCGGTGAACTGCGGGTGCACCACCACGGGCCGACGCGCCGGAAGCGCCCGCGCGAGCAGGACGAAGGCCTCCGCCGCGCCCGCCGTCAGCAGCACCCGGTTCGGGGGCAGATCGTGCCGCTCGGCGACGGCCGCCCGCGCGGCACGCCCGTCGGGGTAGGCGGCGAGCGAGGTGAGGGAGGCGGCGATGCGCTCGCGCAGCCAGGCGGGCGGGGTGTTCGTCCGGACGTTGACCGCCAGATCGATGAGCTTCTCGTCCCGGACCTCGGCGTCACCGTGGTGGCGCAGGTCGTGGGCGTCGGTGTGCGTGTGCAGGTCCATGTCCGCCGTCGCGTGGGGGGTGGGGAAGGAGGGGGGTGAGCCAGGCTCGCCAGCGATGTACCCGTGCGCCAGGGGCAACAACCGTGCGCCTGGGGCATCTTCGTTCGGACGAAACGGCATGAATGCGGCGAGAGCGCACGTTACGCGCCGCGACTTCCGCTTCGGCACGAGCAACCGGCCCCCCGCCGGACCCCCACCGGACCCCACGGCCCCGGCCACGCCGACCGTCCCGGCCGCCATGCCCGCCCCGACCTGCACATCAGCCCCGGCATCCGCATCCGTCCCGGAGCCCACTTCCACCCCGCCCGAACCGGCCGAACCATCCGCCCCAGCCGCCACCCGCGTTCCGGTTGTGGCCCCTGGCCGGATCATGGTGTCCGGACGAGGCGGGGTCTCCGGAGCGGGCGCGGTGTCCGGACGGAGCCCCGCCCGGCCCGCCCGCTCCGACCGCCCCGCCCGGCCCGACCGCCCCGTCCGGCCCGACCGCCCCGCCGCCAGCAGCGCCGCCGCCTCCGCCACCGACGCCGTGCCCGTCGCGGCCAGCGGCAGCGCCGAGGGGTGCGGGACCCGTACCGCCGCCAGCTCCCCGGCCGTGTACCCCCGCACCGGGACGCCCAGCGTCCGTGCCGCCTCCGTGATCCCGGGCTCGGCCGCCCGCGCGGCGAGCGTGGCCAGCGACGCCACGTCCGTACGCCTCAGCCCCGCCTCCCGCAGCACCGCCCCGACCAGGGCCAGAATCTCGTCGGCCGGGACCCCGGGCCGCGCCCCCACACCGAGGTGCGCGCACGGCGTCCCATCCGCTACCAAAGTCCCATGGCTGTAGTCGTCGCGCTCGGCGCGTTCCTCATGACGCTCTTCGGCGGCTGGGTCGCGCAGCGCGTCACCGACCGGCGCCATCTCGTCCTCGGTCTGGCCGGCGGGCTCATGCTCGGCGTCGTCGGACTCGACCTGCTGCCCGAGGCGCTCGGCGCGGCGGGCAGCGAGGTCTTCGGCGTCCCCGAGGCCCTGCTGCTCTTCGTCGGCGGCTTCCTGCTCGCCCACGGCGTGGAGCGCCTCCTCGCCGTCCGCCGGGCCTCGCACGGCGCCGACTGGGGCACGGAGCACGGCGGCACGCGCGGAAAGAGCGAGCGGGCCCCGCAGGTCGGGCTCACCGCCGCCGCCGCGATGGTCGGCCACAGCCTCATGGACGGCATCGCCCTCGGCGCCGCCTTCCAGGTCGGCGGCGGCATGGGCGCCACCGTCGCGCTCGCCGTCGTCACCCACGACTTCGCCGACGGCTTCAACACGTACACGCTCACGAGCCTCTACGGGAACGACCGCCGCAAGGCCCTCGGCATGCTCCTCGTCGACGCCCTGGCACCCCTGGTCGGAGCGGGCTCCACCCTGCTGTTCACCCTTCCGGAGGAACTGCTCGGTGCCTATCTCGGCTTCTTCGGCGGCGTCCTGCTCTATCTGGCCGCCGCCGAGATCCTGCCGGAGGCCCACCACGACCACCCCGCCCACTCCACCCTGCTGTGCACGGTGACGGGCGTGGGATTCATCTGGCTGGTGGTGGGCGTCTCCGGCGGCTGACCCCGTACGGCCTGACCCCGTACGGCCTGCCCCCGTACGACCGGACCTCACGCGGCCGGACCGTCCGCGCACCGGCCCACGAACCGCGCGGCCACCCCGGGCGCACCCGCCCAGTGGGTGTGCACGTAACTGGCGTGCACCCCCGCCCGGACGAAGCCCTCGACCCGCCGCTCGGGCTGCCGCAGACCCCAGGCGGGCAGCTCGCCCGCGCCCGGCTCGATCACGGTCCGGTGGAACTCGTGGCCCCGCATCCGCGCCCCGGCGGGCGCGAGCACACTGTCGCTCACGGCGACGGCGTCCCGGTAGCCGAGCGTGAGCCGCTCCGACATCCGCGCCTCCGCGTCGAGCACCCCGCACATGGGACGGCCGTCGAGCGACCGCGCCAGATAGAGCAGCCCGGCGCACTCGGCGGCGACCGGCGCCCCGGACGCGGCGAGCGCGGCCACCTCCCGGCGCAGCGGCTCGTTGGCGGACAGCTCGGCCCCGTACACCTCGGGGAAGCCACCGCCTATGACGAGCCCCGAGGTCCCCTCGGGCAGGCGCTCGTCGCGCAGCGGGTCGAAGGTCACGACCTCCGCCCCGGCGGCGGTGAGCAGCTCGGTGTGCTCGGCGTACGAGAAGGTGAAGGCGGCCCCGCCGGCGACGGCGACGACGGGCCCGCGCCGACCGGGACCGGGGGTTCCCCCGGCCGCGCCGGACGCCGACGCGTCGGCCGCGCCCGATGCCGACCAGGGCTCCACCGGCAGCTCGGGCGCGCTGCGGGCGAGGGCGAGCAGGGCTTCCAGATCGCAGCCCACCCGGACCTGCTCCGCCTGCGCGGCCACCGCCGCCACGGCCGCCGCCTGGCGCTCGGCCACCGGCACGAGCCCCAGATGGCGGGAGGGCGTGGCCACGGCGGGCGCCCGGCGCAGCACGCCGAGGACCGGCACGCCCGACTCCCCGAGCGCCTCCCGCAGCAGATGCTCGTGCCGGTCGGTGGCGACCTTGTTGAGGATCACCCCGCCGATCCGCACCTCCGGGTCCCAGGACGCGAAGCCGTGCACGAGCGCCGCCACCGACCGCGACTGCGAGGAGGCGTCGACGACGAGGACCACGGGGGCCTTGAGGAGCTTCGACACCTGCGCGGTGGAGGCCAGTTCGCCCTGGTCGGCGGCGCCGTCGTAGAGGCCCATCACCCCTTCGACCACGGCCAGGTCGCAGCCGCGCGACCCGTGTGCGAAGAGCGGCGCGACCAGGCCCGTACCGCACATGTAGGCGTCGAGGTTGCGCCCCGGGCGGCCGGTCGCGAGGGCGTGGTAGCCGGGGTCGATGTAGTCGGGGCCGACCTTGTGCGGGGAGACGGCCAGGCCGCGGCCGGCGAACGCGGCCATCAGACCGGTCGCGACCGTGGTCTTGCCCGCGCCCGAGGAGGGCGCGGCGATGACGAGACGTGCTACCACTCGATGCCCCGCTGGCCCTTCTGACCGGCGTCCATCGGGTGCTTGACCTTGGACATGTCGGTGACGAGGTCCGCGAAGTCCACCAGCGCCTGCGGGGCGTTGCGGCCGGTGATGACGACATGCTGCTGTCCGGGCCGGTTCCGCAGGACCTCGACGACCTCCTCGACGTCGATCCAGCCCCAGTGCAGCAGATAGGCGAACTCGTCGAGGACGTAGAACTTGTACGTCTCCGCGGCGAGGTCCCGCTTGACCTGCTCCCAGCCCTCGCGGGCCTTCTCCTCGTGCGACTGCTCGCCCTCGGCGACCTCGCGCTGGATCCAGGACCAGCCCTCGCCCATCTTGTTCCAGGCGACGGTGCCGCCCTTGCCGGTCTCGCCCAGTGCCTTGAGGGCGTTCTCCTCGCCGACCCGCCACTTGGCGGACTTCACGAACTGGAACACCCCGACCGGCCAGCCCTGGTTCCAGGCGCGCAGCGCCATGCCGAAGGCGGCGGTCGACTTCCCCTTGCCGACGCCGGTGTGCACCATCACCAGGGCACGGTTGCGGCGCTGACGGGTGGTGAGACCGTCGTCGGGTACGACGGTCGGCTGTCCCTGTGGCATCAAGCGGCCTTCCTGCTCGCGTGTACGGCCGGTCCCGCGGACGCGGGACGGCCCTGGACGTTCCTGACGAGCCCGGCGATCGAGTCGGCGCGCAGCTCGTCCAGGGTGACGGCGACGCCGTCGAGGTCCCGGGCGAGGTCCCGGGCGAGCCCCAGCCGCACCGGCCCGGTCTCGCAGTCCACGACGACCGAGGCGACCCCCTCGGCGGCGTGCAGCCGGGCCGCGCGGGCCGCGAGCCCCACCGGATCGGGGCCGCCGCCGGTCGCCCGCCCGTCGGTCACCACGACGAGCAGCGGCCGCCGCGAGGGGTCCCGCAGCCGCTCGACCCGCAGCACCTCACGGGCCTTGAGCAGCCCGGCGGCCAGCGGCGTCCTGCCCCCGGTCGGGAGCTGTCCGAGCCGGGCGGCGGCGGCGTCCACCGACGAGGTCGGAGGCAGCGCGAGATCGGCGTCCCGGCCCCGGAAGGTGACCAGACCGACCTTGTCGCGCCGCTGGTAGGCGTCGAGCAGCAGGGAGAGGACGGCGCCCTTCACCGCACCCATGCGGGTGCGGGCCGCCATCGACCCCGAGGCGTCCACGACGAACAGCACGAGATTGCCCTCGCGCCCCTCCCGTACCGCCTGCCGCAGATCGTCCCGGCGCACCACGAGCCCGGGACCCGACCGCCCGCGCGCCCGCTGGTGCGGGGCGGCGGCCCGGACGGTGGCGGCCAGGTGCAGCTTGGTCAGCGGTCCCCGGGGCGGGGTGGATCCGGTGGTCCTGCCGTGCTCGGTACGCGCCCGGGACCTGCGCCCCGCCGCCCCCTCGCCGACCCCGGGCACGCTCAGCATTCGCGTACGGAAGGGCTCGGTGGCCGCAACGGCGGGCCGCTCGCCCGCGCCGGGGCCGGACTTCGCGTCCTGGGGGGCGGGCGAGGGCGCCTCGGGCGCCTGCTCCGGGGCGGGCTCCGGCTCGGCGGAGGGCTCCGCCGTCGGGCTCTCCGGGACCGCGTCGGGCCCCTCGCCCTGCGGGGGTACGCCTCCGCCGGGCCCGCCGCCCCCGTCCGGGCCGTCTCCGCCGTCGCCGGGGCCGTCCGGCTCGGGGTCCTCGTCCGGGGCGCCGGGGGGCTCCTCGCCCGCGAAGCGCTCAAGGGTCTCGTCGAGCTTCTCCTCGTCGAGTCCGGGCGCGTCGAAGGGGTTGCGGCGGCGCCGGTGGGGGAGCGCGAGGAGCGCGGCCCGCCGTACGTCATCGGAGCCCACCTCGGTCCGGCCCGCCCACGCGGCGAGCGCGGTCGCGGTCCGGGCCATGACGATGTCGGCGCGCATCCCGTCGACCTCGAAGGCGGCGCAGGTGGCGGCGATCTGGAGGAGCGCCGCGTCCCCGAGGACCACCCGGGGCAGGGCCTCCCGGGCGGCGACGATCCGCGCGCGCAGCGCCGTCTCCTCACCGGCCCAGCGGGCGGCGAAGGCCTCCGGGTCGTCCTCGAACGCGAGCCGCCGCCGGACCACCTCCACCCGCTGCTCGGGCTCGCGGGAGGCGGCGACCTCCACGGTGAGACCGAACCGGTCGAGCAGCTGAGGGCGCAGCTCGCCCTCCTCCGGGTTCATGGTCCCCACCAGGAGGAACCGGGCCGCGTGGCGTACGGAGACGCCCTCGCGCTCCACATGGGAGGCGCCCATGGCGGCGGCGTCGAGCAGGTGGTCGATGAGGTGGTCGCTCAGCAGATTGACCTCGTCGACGTAGAGGATGCCCCGGTGGGCGGCGGCGAGCAGTCCGGGCTCGAACGCCTTCACACCCTCGGCCAGCGCCTTCTCGATGTCGAGCGCGCCGACGAGCCGGTCCTCGGAGGCGCCGACGGGCAGTTCGACCATCCGCGCGGGCCGCTCGGTGGCCGGGGTGGTGCCGTGCGGCCCGTCGGGGCAGCCGGGGTCGGGCGTCTCGGGGTCGCAGCTGAAGCGGCAGCCCGCGACGACCGGCACCGGCGGCAGCAGCTCGGCGAGCGCCCGTACGGCGGTGGACTTGGCGGTGCCCTTCTCGCCCCGGACCAGCACACCTCCCACCGCGGGGCTGACCGCGTTCAGCAGCAGCGCGAGCCGCAGATCGTCCATGCCGACGACGGCGGTGAACGGATACCGGGTGCTCATCGGCCGGTCCTCTCGTCGAGTCCACTCCACGGGCGCCCCGTCCGGGACCCCGCGCTTCCGAAGGCCGTGAACCGCCCCCGGGCCTGTCCGACGGCCCCGCGAAGGGACCGGTCCACGCGCACGGCGCACCCCCGCGCGCGCACGGCGTGTCCGCCCGCGCTCACGGCGCACCCGGCGGTACGAACGGCAGCCCCTCGGGGGCGCCCCGCTCGATCAGCCGCAGCAGCGCGTCGGTGTCCGCGTGCTCCTCGATCAGATCGCCGAGCCGGTCCAGCTGCTCTTCCCGTAGCGCATCGAACGAGGTGTCGGGCGCGGGGACGAACCGGCGTCCGGCCGCCGCCGCGACCTCCCGAAGGAACGCGCGCCGGAATCCGTCGCTCTCCAGCGAGCCGTGCCAGTGGGTGCCCCACACGGACCCCGCCCGGCACCCGTCGAGGAACGGCTCCCCGCCCAGGACCTCGGCGACGCCGTGGTGGATCTCGTACCCCTCGACCCGCTCCCCGAGGGCTTCGCCGACCGGCCGGGCGAGGGTCTTCTCCCGGGCGAACACGACGCGTACGGGCAGCAGCCCGAGCCCGTCGACGGTGCCCGCACCCGACTCGACCTCGTCCTCGATGCGCTCGCCGAGGACCTGGAAGCCACCGCAGACGCCGAGCACCGGACGGCCCTCGGCCGCCCGCCGCAGGAGGGCGTCGGCGAGCCCCCGTTCACGGAGCCAGGCGAGCGCCCGGACCGTGCCCCGGGTGCCGGGGACGACGACGAGGTCCGCGTCGACGAGTTCCTCGGGCCGGTCGACGAACCGCACGACGACCCCGGGTTCGGCCGCCAGCGCGTCGACGTCGGTGAAGTTCGACATGAGGGGTACGGCGCAGACGGCGACCCGCAGCACGTCCGCGCCGACCGGCGGCGCCACGACCGACTCGCGGACGGTGCCCCGCAGCGACACGCGCAGCCCGTCCTCCTCGTCGATGCCGAGCCCGTGGGCGTACGGCAGGACGCCGAAGGTGGGGCGGCCGGTCAGCCCGTACAGCATGTCGAGCCCCGGTTCGAGGAGGGTGACGTCGCCCCGGAACTTGTTGACCAGGTATCCGGCGATCAGCCCCTGGTCCTCCGGGGACAGCAGCGCCGTCGTCCCGAAGAACTGGGCGAAGACCCCGCCCCGGTCGATGTCGCCGACGACCACGACGGGCAGCCGGGCGGCCCGCGCGATGCCCATGTTCACGATGTCGGTGCGGCGCAGATTGATCTCTGCGGGGCTGCCCGCGCCCTCGCAGATCACCGCGTCGTAGGTGCTCCGCAGCTCTTCGAGGCAGCCGAGGACCGGTTCGAGCAGCTGCCGCTGGCGCCCGCCGTGGTAGCCCCGGGCGCTCAGCTCGCCGACCGGCTTGCCCATCAGGACGACCTGGCTCGACCGGTCGCTGCCGGGCTTGAGCAGCACCGGGTTCATCAGCGCGGTCGGCTCCACCCGGGCGGCCCGCGCCTGCATGGCCTGGGCCCGGCCGATCTCGGCGCCCTCGCGGGTCACGAAGGAGTTGAGGGACATGTTCTGCCCCTTGAACGGCGCGACCTTGACGCCCTGCCGGACCAGCCAGCGGCAGATGCCCGCCGTGACGACGCTCTTGCCCGCGTCGGAGGTCGTCCCGGCGACGAGCAGCCCCCCACCTCTCACTTCGTCCTCCGCTTCACGCTGTCGGTCAGGATCCGGCCGCCCACGCAGACGGCCAGGGTCAGCCAGGTCACCCGGCGGGAGAGCCGGACGGCCCGGTCGATGTCGGCGACCTCCACGGCCCGCCCGGCCCCGTTCAGGACCGGCCGGTGCTCGACCCGGCCGCCGTACGAGAGGGTGCCGCCGAGCCGTACGCCGAGGGCGCCCGCGAAGGAGGCCTCGACGGGGCCCGCGTTGGGGCTGGGGTGCTGCGAGGCGTCCGCCCGCCAGGCTCGTGCGGCCCCGCGCGGATTCCCGCCCGCGACGGTGGCGAGGGCGGCCGTGAGCCGGGCGCCTGGCCAGCCCGCGAGGTCGTCGAGCCGGGCCGAGGCCCAGCCGAAGCGCCGGTGGCGCGGCGACTTGTGGCCGACCATCGCGTCCAGGGTGTTGACCGCCCGGAAGCCGAGGAGTCCGGGCACGCCCGCGACCGCGCCCCAGAACAGGGCGCCGACGACGGCGTCGGAGGTGTTCTCCGCGACCGACTCGACCACCGCGCGGGCCATCGCGGGCCCGTCGAGGGAGTGCGGGTCGCGGCCGCACAGATGCGGCAGCCGTTCCCGGGCCACGTCCAGGTCCCCGGCGGCGAGCGCCCCGCCGATCGCGCGGGCCTCGCGGCCCAGGGTCGTCCCGCCGACGACGGCCCAGACGGCGGCGGCGGTGAGGGCGACGGCGGCGGCGGGCCGGTTGCGTACGGTCCGGGTGGCGAGGGCGCCGAGTGCGGCGGCGGATCCGGCGCAGACGGCGGTGTGCAGGGCGCCCCAGCCCCGGTGGTCGTGGTGGAGGCGGGTCTCGACGGCGGCGGCGGTCCGGCCGAAGGCGGCGACGGGGTGTCCGCGGCGGGGGTCGCCGACCAGCAGGTCGACGGCGAGACCGGCGGCGGCGCCGCAGGCGAACACACCGGTGGTACTCAAGCGGCCGGGCATGGCGCTGTGTCCTCACTCAGGGTCCGCGCCCTGGATCGACGTCACGGGCGGCGAGAGTTCCTGACTCCCGGACCCTGGGGTCCGGTCACAGTGGCGGGACCGCGCCGGAATCGCACCGGACTTCCTCTTCTGCCGCCGTATTGGCCCCGGCAGTCCACCACGCTCCGAGAACAGCCGTCAACTCGCCGTTGACCTGCGGCGGGGCACTGTGCGAAGCGCCACAAAGACGACGGCCGGGCGGTCCGCACCCCAGGGGTACGGACCGCCCGGCCGTCGGGCGCGGGGCGCCCGTCAGGCGACGATCAGGTAGATGCCGTACGCGACGGCCGCCAGGCACAGGGCGAAGCAGGCGTAGGCGCCGGTGCGGGCGAGAGCGGCGGAGCCGCCCCGCGTGGCGGCCTGCTCCTGCTTGGAGAGGCCGAGGACACCGAGGGTGAAGAGGCCCACCAGCGCGACGGTGGTCACGAGGCTGACTCCGAAGACGGAGCCGAGGGCCGCCCAGTCGATCTTCATGTCGTTGGTTCCTTACACCGCTGCGGCGGGAGCCGAAGGAGCGGACGGGTCGGTGGGGACCGGGGCGGGGATGGTGGCCTTGAGGTCCGTGACGGTGGCGGCGGTACCGGCCGGCGGCGGCGGGGTGACGGCGGCCATGGCGGTGGTCACCACACCGGCGGGCTCGGCCGGGGCGTCCAGGTCGTCGGTGACGTTGTGCTGGTCGACCGGCTTGCGGCGGGAGAGCGACCAGATGACGCCCGAACCGGCGACGAGGAGGACCGCGACGGCGGCGATGCCCCAGGTGCCCTGCTTGGTGAGGAACTCGGCACCGGCGCCGACCAGACCCGCGGCGGGCAGGGTCAGACCCCAGGCGACGAACATCCGGGTCGCGGTCGACCAGCGGACGACACCGCCCTTGCGGCCGAGACCGGCGCCCATCACGGCACCCGAGCAGGACTGGGTGGTGGAGAGGGAGAAACCGAGGTGCGAGGAGGCCAGGATGACCGTGGCGGCGCTGGTCTGGGCGGCGAAGCCCTGCTGCGGCCGGAGGTCGGTGAGGCCCTTGCCCATGGTGCGGATGATGCGCCAGCCGCCGAGGTAGGTGCCGAGGGCGATCGCGATACCCGCGGAGACGATGACCCACATCGGGGGGTTGGAGCCGGGGGCGAGGACGCCGCCGGTGACCAGGGCGAGGGTGATGATGCCCATCGTCTTCTGGGCGTCGTTGGTGCCGTGGGCGAGGGAGACGAGACCGGCGGAGGCGATCTGACCGGCCCGGTAGCCCTTGGCGGTGTGCTTCTCGTCGGTCTTCGCGCCGAGCTTGTACGTCAGCCGGGTGGCCAGCATCGCGGCGACACCGGCGACGATCGGCGCGGCGACGGCCGGGATGAGGACCTTGGTGACGATGGTGGAGCCGTTCACGGCCGACCAGCCGGCCGACATGACCGCGGCGCCGATGAGGCCGCCGAAGAGGGCGTGGGAGGAGCTGGACGGCAGGCCCAGGAGCCAGGTCAGCAGGTTCCACAGGATCGCGCCGACCAGCGCGGCGAAGATCACCTCGGTTCTGATGCCTGCTTCGTTGACGATCCCGCCGGAGATCGTCTTGGCGACCTCCACGGACAGGAACGCGCCGACGAGATTGAGTACGGCGGACATGGCCACCGCCGTCTTGGGTTTGAGCGCACCGGTCGAGATGGTCGTCGCCATCGCGTTCGCGGTGTCGTGGAAACCGTTCGTGAAATCGAACACGAGAGCTGTCACGACCACAATGGCGAGCAGCAGCGTGATGTGTTCCATTTACCCAGGCAATCGTTTGGCGTCAGTGGCCAGCCGAACGTAGGCAACCTGGATGAACGGAAGATGAACTGAGGCGGGCACCATGGTGTCCTCAATCGGGTTCAGGACATTCCGTTTACGGCTCCGGCGACCTCTCGCGGCCCTGCCGCCGCGACCCCCGCGACCCTGGGTAATGCCGGGTGGGAGGGGGTGTGGGTGATCCCTCCCGATTCCTTGGTGATCATCCCTTTCGGCCCTCTGGGATAGATCACCCGGACGAGTGACCTCATTGAGGAGACCCTTGTCACCCCCACGAGTGATCCGACGGCCTCCCCGGCCTGCTCCTCGGCCCGCTCCCCGGCCTGCTCCCCGGCCACTCCCCGGCTCTTCTGGCCGACGGCGTGGCCGGGAAGCGGAACCGCGCCTCCGGCTCCCGGCGCCCCGGCTGTGCCTCCGGCCCGGAGCGTCGAGGAGGCCGCGCCTCCGGCCGCCCCAGGACGTCGAACCGGCTGTGCCTCCGGCCCCGGCGCGTTGACCGGCCGTCCTTTTGGCCCCGGCGTGATGACCGGCCGTACGTCTTGCCCCGGTGCGTCGAACAGGCCGTCCCCCTCGGCGACGGGCACGTCGAACAGGCCGTCCCTCCGGCGCCCGGCACGTCGGCGGCGGTCGAACGACACGCCGACCGGGCCCTTCGGGTGGCAGCACGCCCTCACCCTGCGGAAACTGGGACCGTGCGCACGGCTCAAGCGACGGCAGTGGCCGTCACCACCCTGCTCGGCCTCGGCGCGGCCTCGGTCGCGGCCGGCCGGTACGCGAGCGACGTCGCCCTCAAGGTGCCGTCCGCCCAGCCCCTGCCCGGAGACCCCCGGCTGACCGTGCACGCCACCGGTCCCGACCGGGTCACCCTCACCCGCGACCTCGCCTCGCTGCGCCCCGGCACCTACGGCATCGAGGGCCGAGGGCTGCACGCCGTCGTCGGCCCCGTCCTCGACCGGGCCCCGCACACCGCCGACACCGTCGTCCGACGCCTGGAACGGGTCGAACTCGGCGTCCTCGCCCCCGGCGCCCGCGTCCGCCTCACCCCCCAGCTGCACCGGGGCACCCCCACCGGCGCCCTCGGACTCGCCCACGAGGACACCGAGATCCCCGGCGAACTCGGCCCCCTGCCCGCCTGGCTTGTCCACGCCCCCCGTGCCACCTGGGTGATCGCCCTGCACGGCCTGGGCACCACCCGCGAGCACCCGCTGAACGTCGTCCCCTTCTACCACCGGCGCAAAGTCCCCGTCCTCATCCCGGCCTACCGGGGCGACGAGGGCGCGCCGCCCGCCCCCGACGGCCTCAGCCACCTCGGCGACTCCGAGTGGCGCGACGTCGACGCCGCCATCCGCTACGCCGTCCGCCGGGGCGCCGCCAAGGTCGTCCTGCACGGCTGGGGAACCGGCGCCTCGATGGCCCTGCGCGCCGCCCTCGCCTCCGGGGTCCGCGACCGGATCTCCGGCATCGTCCTCGACTCCCCGGTCCTCGACTGGGAGGTCGCCTTCCACAACCTCGCCGCCGCCCGGCACGTCCCGGGGCCCCTGCTCCCGCTCGCCGTCCGTGCCGCCCAGGGCAGGACCGGCGTCCACGACGACCTCCTCGCCGCCGCCTCCGCGCCGGGCGCCCTGGACGTCCCGGTGCTCCTCCTGCACGGTCCCGAGGACACGCTCGCCCCCTGGGAACCCTCCGTCGAGCTGGCCGCCCGCCACCCCGGACTCGTCACCCTCCAGACCGTCCGCGACGCCCCGCACGCCTCCCTCTGGAACGCCGACCCCACCCGCTACGAGGAGGGGCTCCGCCGCTTCCTCACCCCTCTCCTCTAGCGGCCCGACACCTGAAGCCGCAGGTCCCTGCGGTCCGGGGCCCTGCGGTCCGGCGTTCGCACGGCCCTGAGGGCTCTGCGCCCCGAGGCCCCCGAGATCGCCAAAGCCTTGAGGTCCCCGAGTCTCCGGACGAGGAGCCCGGCCGGACGGGAGCCGGGCCGGACGGCGGCCGGGCCCAGCGGCCCGGCGGTCCAATGGCCTGGCGGCCCAGCGGTCCGCCAGGCCCCGGCCAGGGCCGCTCGGACCCGGCCGGACGCCGGTCGAAACCCCCTATCCGGACCTGCCGGACCCACCCGTAAGGGCCCCCGGACGCCCTCCGTCCCACCCGTTCTGACGGGGTGGCCGATTCCGATTGGGTTTTCGGGCCGTCAGCGGGAAGACTGCCCCCCGTGACGTCTCGAAAGCCCGATGAACCATTGGCGCGCAACTCCAGACTCCGACTCGTCCGCCCGCGGGCGCTGGTCACTGCCCGACGGGCCGTGACGACCCGGCGCACCCGGCCGGCGCCGCGGCCGCCCGAGGGCACTCCGCCCCGCGCGGAACTCGCCCGCCAGGCCCGGCACGTCCTCGCCGACGCCGTGCGGATCGCCCGCTGGGCCGCCGCCGCGCGCGGGACCGACACGGCCCCCCGTACCGGCCCCGCCCAGGAGCGGGCCGCCACCGCACTCGCTCTCACACCCGGCCAGATCCAGGCCGGGTGGGACCGCGCGCGCCTCGCCGGCCTCGTCGAACTCCACGGCGGCACCGCGCGCCCCGGCTGGCGCCTGCACGCCTGGGACCGCGACGACACCGCCGTCCTGCGCGGCTGGGTCGCGCTCTTCGACGCCTGGTCGCTGGTGCACCCGTCCCCCGAGGACGTCGCCCCCGGCGCCGTCGCCGAGGTCGTCGAGGCCGTCCCACAGGTCCTCTCGCTGCTCCAGCTCTCCCAGGGCCCGGTCCACGTCCCCGTCCTCCTCGACCTGCTCGGCCAGCGCGTCGAGGAACTGCGCGAGGAGCGCTGCGAGGTCCCGGCCTCGGGACCCGCCCCCGAGACCCCCGACACCCCCGGCGTCGACGGGCTGCCCGCCCTCCTCGACTGGGCCCTCGAAGGCCTCGCGGCCGTCGGTGCGCTCACCCTCGACCCGGGCGCGCCGGAGCGGCACGCCACCCTCACCCCGCTCGGCAACTGGGCGGTCTGGGTCAAGCTGGAGCAGATCTGCGTCGCCGCGCAGAGCCCCGCGGGCAACATCGAGCAGTCCGCCGAGGACATGCTCAGGGGCTGCGCCCGGCTCACCCCGGGACCGGCCCGCGCCGAATACCGCGCCTGGCTCGCCGCCCGCACCCTCTCCAGCGCGGTGACCGAGCTTCTCGCCGTCGCCCGGGGCGAGGACGCCCTGCTGCGCGGGCTCGCCTTCGAGGCGCTCCGGGTCGTCGGAGCCCCCGCGGAGGCCGAGGTGCGCGCCACCGTCGCCGAGCCCTCGCTGCGCCCGTACGCCCTGCTCTGGATCGCCGAGTACGAGGGCGCCGACCCCGACGACGCCCAGGAGGTGCTGACCCGCGAGGAGGCGACCTGGCTCTGGGTGGACACGGCCGCCGCCGTCGCCGACCACGGCGAGAGCGAACTGCTCGTGCGGCATCTGGACTCGGCCGTGCAGGGCACCGTCCCCGCGCTGCTCGACGAGGTCCGCGCCGTCGGCCACCCCCGTACCGTCCAGGTCCTGGTCGCCCTGGCCGCCGCCCACCCGGATCCGGCCCTCGCCAAGGCCGTGCGCAGGGCGGCCTTCCAGGTCCACACCGGGGGAGCGTGACGGGGAAGCCCCCCGGCCCGGCAGCCCGCCGACCCGGGCGCCGGGCCGCTCCTCGGCTCCCCGACCGCTCAGGTCTCTCCCCGGCGGCGCCCGGTTCCCCGACCACCCCGGTCTCCCTGGTGGCGCCCGGCTACCCGGCCGACCCGGGCGCGTACGTCCCGAAGCTCCAGACGTTCCCCTCGGCGTCCCGGGCGGTGTACTCGCGCGAGCCGTACTCCTGGTCCCGGGGCGGCAGCACGATCTCGACGCCGTGGGCGACCGCGCGGGCGTGGTGCTCGTCGACGTCCGTCACCCGTACGTAGATCCCGGCCGGGCCCGCGCCCGCCATCAGCCGGTCGAACTCGCTCCCGGTGCCCTTGCTGCCCAGCATCACCCGTCCGGTGCCGTACGACAGCTCGGCATGCGCGACCCGCCCGTCCTCGCCCTCGTACACCGCGTCGGCGGTGAAGCCGAACCCCTCCGTGAGCTGCGTTATCGCCGCCTTCGCGTCCGCGTACAGCAGTGCCGGACAGATCTGGGGTGCCTCGGTCATCCCGCTCACTTCCTCTCGATCCGGTCCTGGGTGTGACCTGGATCTCAGTGTCGCAGGCGGCACCGACAACGCGTCCGAGCGCTCAGCGGCGGAAGGTGTCGCAGCGGGTGACGTCGCCGGTCCTGTACCCCTCGCGGAACCACTGCTGCCGCTGCGCCGCCGAGCCGTGCGTCCAGCTCTCCGGCGTCACCCGGCCCTGGAACTTCTCCTGGATGCGGTCGTCGCCGACGGCCGCCGCCGCGTCCAGACCGTCACGGATGTCCGCCTCGGTGAGCCGGGTCAGCAGCGGCCTGCCGGTCCGCTCGTCGGGGCTGGTGGTCGCGTGCCGGGCCCAGACCCCGGCGTAGCAGTCGGCCTGGAGCTCGACCTTCACGGCGTTGGAGTTCGCGCCGGTCCGCCCGTCCTGGGCACGGCCGAGCGTCCCCATCAGGTTCTGGATGTGGTGTCCGTACTCGTGCGCCACCACGTACGCCTGGGCGAAGGGGCCGCCGCTGGAGCCGAAGGTGGTGCGCAGCTCGTCGAAGAAGCCCAGGTCCAGATAGGCCTGCCGGTCGGCGGGGCAGTAGAAGGGGCCGACGGCGGAGGTGGCGGCGCCGCACGCGGTGTTGACCCGCCCGCTGAACAGCACGGTCTTCGCCGGGGTGTACGTCATGCCCTTGCGCGCGTACTCGGCGCGCCAGAAGTCCTGGAGGCTGTTGACGACCGCGACGATCCGGCAGTCCTGGCGCGTGTTGGCGTCGGAGCCCTTCCGGCAGCTCTGGTCGACCTGGGCGACGGAGGAGGAGGCCGTCGTCGGTTCGTCGCCCCCGGAGGTGAGCCCCAGCTGGTCGGGCCCCACTCCGAAGATCAGGCCGAGCACCAGGGCGATGATCCCGATGGCGCCGCCGCCGATGGTCGCCCGGCCGCCCGGGACCCGGCTGCCCCGGACGTCCTTGACCTCCGAGGTGTCCAGATCGGCGTCGTCGTCGAACTGCACGGGTCCATCTCCTCCGCGTGGTCGCCGCGGCAGAGGCCGCATGTCCTGCGCAGATTATCCGATGATCAAGTGACGGCTGCCCGTTTTGCCGTCCCCCGGCCGGGTGTCGAAATCCCCGCGGGAACGGCCCGGAGGACTCCCCGCCACTCCCCGGACAGGCGCGATCACGCCCTTCGTATGGCCGAAAACCAGTTGCATGCGCCCGTTAGACTGGCCGTATGGACATTCTTCTCTGGGTGCATTAGCGGCGCCGAAGCCTGCCATCAGCCGTCCTTCCCGCCGTTTCCCACCCCCACTGGAGTCCGTCCGTGATCACCGCTTCCGGTATCGAGCTGCGCGCCGGTGCCCGTGTCCTCATCGAATCCGCTTCCTTCCGCGTCGCCAAGGGTGACCGCATCGGCCTCGTCGGCCGCAACGGAGCGGGCAAGACCACCCTCACCAAGTGCCTCGCGGGCGAGGGCATCCCCGCCGCCGGAACCATCACCCGCTCCGGCGAGGTCGGCTACCTCCCGCAGGACCCGCGCACCGGCGACCTCGACGTCCTGGCCCGCGACCGCATCCTCTCGGCCCGCGGCCTCGACGTCCTGATCAAGAAGATGCGGATGAACGAGGAGCGCATCGCCACCGGCACCGGCGGCACCCGCGACAAGGCGATGCGGCAGTACGAGCGCCAGGAGACCGAGTTCCTCACCAAGGGCGGCTACGCGGCCGAGGCCGAGGCCTCCACCATCGCCGCCGCCCTCGGCCTGCCCGACCGGGTCATGGGCCAGCCGCTGCACACCCTCTCCGGCGGTCAGCGCCGCCGGGTCGAACTCGCCCGCATCCTCTTCTCGGACGCGGACACGCTCCTGCTCGACGAGCCCACCAACCACCTCGACGCCGACTCCATCGTCTGGCTGCGCGACTACCTGAAGACCTACCGCGGCGGCTTCATCGTCATCTCCCACGACGTCGACCTCGTCGAGACCGTCGTCAACAAGGTCTTCTACCTGGACGCCAACCGCTCCACGATCGACGTCTACAACATGGGCTGGAAGCTCTACCAGCAGCAGCGCGAGGCCGACGAGAAGCGCCGCAAGCGCGAGCGCCAGAACGCCGAGAAGAAGGCCGCGGCCCTCAACTCGCAGGCCGACAAGATGCGCGCCAAGGCCACCAAGACCGTGGCCGCGCAGAACATGGCCAAGCGCGCCGAGCGGCTGCTCTCCGGACTTGAGGCGGTCCGCGCCTCCGACAAGGTCGCCAAGCTCCGCTTCCCCGAGCCGGCTCCCTGCGGCAAGACCCCGCTCACGGCCGAGGGGCTCTCCAAGTCCTACGGCTCGCTTGAGATCTTCACCGATGTGGACCTCGCCATCGACAAGGGCTCCCGCGTCGTCATCCTCGGCCTCAACGGCGCGGGCAAGACCACGCTGCTGCGGCTGCTCGCCGGGGCTGAGACGCCCGACACCGGCGAGGTGACCCCCGGCCACGGCCTCAAGCTCGGCTACTACGCCCAGGAGCACGAGACGCTCGACCCCGAGCGCAGCGTCCTGGAGAACATGCGGTCGGCCGCACCGGATCTCGATCTGGTCGACGTCCGCAAGACGCTCGGCTCCTTCCTCTTCTCCGGCGACGACGTCGACAAGCCCGCCGGGGTCCTCTCCGGCGGCGAGAAGACCCGCCTCGCCCTCGCCACCCTGGTCGTCTCCTCGGCCAACGTCCTCCTCCTCGACGAGCCCACCAACAACCTCGACCCGGCCAGCCGCGAGGAGATCCTCGGGGCCCTGCGCACCTACAAGGGCGCCGTCGTCCTCGTCACCCACGACGAGGGCGCGGTGGACGCGCTGGAGCCGGAGCGGATCATCCTCCTGCCCGACGGCGTCGAGGACCTGTGGGGCCCGGACTACGCGGATCTCGTGACCCTCGCCTGACCCGGCGACGCCCGCCGGCACTCCTCGGCATCCCTCGGCATCCCCCCCATGCGCCCCGTCACGTCCCGGAACCAGGGTGTGGCGGGGCGTGGTGATCATGACCGGCTGAATCATTCGGCTCATGGGTGATCCTTCATCTGAGTGAGGGTGTCTCGTACCCCCCGGCGCGGTGCTCTGCCGAATCCTTACGGCAGGCCCGCGCCGGACGTTTTTCCTTCCCACTGCGCTGACCTGGCACTTTTCATTCGCTGCGGCTCCGAGCCGGGATTTCTTCGCACCGGAATAAGTGATTCCGTTCGTGGTGACGCCGCGCTTGTCCACAAACCCGGCGGCATGGACCTCGTCGAATGGGTGGCCAGGACGGACGGGAGGGGTGATCATGAGAAGTCCAGAGCGCACTTCCCATGAGGAGGCACGGGTGGCCGAGACTCTGAAGAAGGGCAGCCGGGTGACCGGCGCCGCGCGCGACAAGCTCGCGGCAGACCTGAAGAAGAAGTACGACTCCGGTGCGAGCATCCGGGCGCTGGCCGAGGAAACCGGCCGCTCCTATGGATTCGTCCACCGGATGCTCAGCGAGTCCGGCGTCACGCTGCGTGGACGCGGCGGAGCGACCCGGGGCAAGAAGGCGGCCTCGGCCTGACGCCGGGGCGGCTCGACCGGGCCACCGGGTCTCCCGGTGGCCACCCGGCCGGTCCCTCGGGCCGGCCCGGTGGTTACTGTGCAGTCACTTAGCATCGGATGCAGTGCTGCACCGGAACCGGAGGCGCCCCATGACCACGCTCGACGACTCTGAACTCGTCATCGACAAGGACGGTGTACGGCTCACCGTCGAGGACGCCGTCGCCACGGTGACCCTGACCAACCCGGCGAAGCGCAACGCTCAGTCTCCCGCTCTGTGGCGGGCGTTGGCCGAAGCCGGGCGGGCGTTGCCCGGCAGCGTGCGGGTCGTCGTGCTGCGCGGCGAGGGAGTCTCCTTCTCCGCCGGACTCGACCGGCAGGCGTTCACGCCCGAGGGCTTCGACGGAGAGCCGTCCTTCCTCGACATGGCGCGCGGGTCCGACGAGGATCTCGACGCGCTCATCGCCGAGTACCAGGAGGCGTTCACCTGGTGGCGCCGCAGCGACCTCGTGTCCATCGCGGCCGTCCAGGGCCATGCCATCGGCGCGGGCTTCCAGCTCGCCCTCGCCTGCGACCTGCGGGTCGTCGCCGAGGACGTGCGGTTCGCCATGCGCGAGACCAGCCTGGGCCTCGTCCCGGACCTGACCGGCACCCACCCGCTCGTCTCCCTTGTCGGATACGCCCGCGCGCTGGAGATCTGCGCCACCGGCCGCTTCGTGCACGCGGAGGAGGCCGAGCGCATCGGCCTGGCCAACCTCGCCGTGCCCGCCGAGGAGCTGGACGCGGCCGTACGCGACCTCGCCGCCGCCCTGCTGGCACCCCCGCGCGCCGCCGTCACCGAGACCAAGGCCCTCCTCAGGGGCGCCGCAGACCGCTCGTACGACGAACAGCGCGCCGCCGAGCGTGCCGCCCAGTCCCGCCGCCTGCGCGACCTCGCGGGCCTCGGCGACTGACGGGACCGGGTCACGGGGCCGGGGGCCGGGGGTCCGGCCCTGGCGGGCCTTCCGGGGGCGGGTCCGGGAGAGTGGCGCGGGGTCGGCCCGGCGAGTGGCCTCAGGGCCCGGACTGGCGGACTCTCAGGGCCCGACCCGGAAGGCGTCCCGAGGCAGGGCCCGGCGGTAGTCCCGGGGCCCGGTCCAGTGTGCCTTCCGGGGGGCGGGTCCGGCGGGGCCCCGGGCCCGCGCCTGACGGAACCTCCCGAGGTCGGGTCCTGTGGAGGCCCGAGGCGGGGCTAGCGGAACTCCGACACCACGACCGTGACCCCGGT
The DNA here is from genome assembly GCF_014596525.1 of Streptomyces sp. CBMA291. Taxonomy (GTDB): domain Bacteria; phylum Actinomycetota; class Actinomycetes; order Streptomycetales; family Streptomycetaceae; genus Streptomyces. The sequence continues at coordinate 44,874 of NZ_MSJP01000063.1, read as the reverse complement.
GCCCTCCGGGGTGCCGGTGGTCACGGTCGCGCGGACGGCGCGGGCCACCTCCAGCGGGTGGGCGCCCGTCGTCACGGCCACCTCCACCCGCACCCCGGCCGCGTCCCACCGCACCGGCGGGCCCAGCGCGTCCGTGATCCCGGCGACCCCCGGCACGCCGAGCGCCAGAAGCGCCACCGGGTCGTCCGTCGCCGGAGACGTCAGGCCCGGCGGGGGAGCGGCAGCCTCCGGCGCCGGAGGCGGGGTGTCGAACAGTTCCGTCACCCGCAGGTCCACCGCCGCCACCACCAGCCCCAGACCGTCCTCGGCGGCCGTGAGCAGGGCCGCCCGCAGCTCCTCGGCGAGAGCGGGCAGCGGCCGACCGGCCACCGCGCCGAACGAGACGCCGAACGAGACCGCGATGCGCAGCCCGCCCCGGGCTCCTTCCGGCCCCGAGTCGATCGCCGCCCCTTCCGCCGCCCCCTCCGGCCCCGAGCCGTCCGATGGGCGCCCCGCCGTCCCTTCCGGTCCCGGGCCGATCCGCAGCTTTTCCGGCACCACACCCCGTACGGCCGCTGCCGCGTCGTCGAGCACCGTGCGTGCCGCCCGTTCGGTGATCCAGGCTCCGTCCGCCGCCGTGCCGAGCGGGAGCAGCCTGCCCGGGGCGAGGCGGTCGCGGACCGCCGCAGTCCAACCTTCAGCCGTCGTCATTGCCCCAGCCTGCCGTATCCCCGGGGCGGGACCGAGGAAGCGCCCTTAGTGTGGGCAAAGAACCCCGAAATATCCCGGAAGGGGCGAAACGCAATGACGGACACCACGCAGTCCCATGACTCCAGCGGCGACGACACGCGCCGCACCTCGGTCACCAAGCGGGGTGGCGGCCCGGCCGCGACCCGGGGCCGGACGACCATCGCCGACGGCGTCGTCGAGAAGATCGCCGGTCTCGCCGCCCGCGATGTCGTCGGCGTGCACGCCATGGGCAGCGGGCTCTCCCGCACCTTCGGCGCCGTACGCGATCGGGTACCCGGCGGGGGCGGCGGCAAGGCGAGCGTCACCCGAGGGGTGAAGGCCGAGGTCGGCGAGGTGCAGACCGCGCTCGACCTGGAGATCGTCGTCGACTACGGCGTCTCCATCGCCGAGGTCGCCGGTGACGTCCGGGAGAACGTCATCGCCGCAGTGGAGCGGATGACCGGCCTCGAAGTCGTCGAGGTCAACATCGCGGTCAGCGACGTGAAGCTGCCCGACGACGAGGAGGACGAGCCGGAACCGCGGCTTCAGTAGCGGCGGGGCGGGCGGACGCGTACGGGGGGCTCAGGAAGACTCAGGAAGGGGTCAGGAATGAGCATGGCGGTGGTCGGCCTGGTGGCCGGCATGGCCCTCGGTTTCGCCGGATACTTCGGCGGCTTCGGGGCATTCTTGCTGGTCGCGGCCTTGGGGGCGATCGGCTTCGTGGCCGGTCGCTTCCTCGACGGCGATCTCGAACCGGGCGATCTGTTCCAGAGCCGCGAACGCGGCGAACGGCGGCGGTGACGCCGGGTGGCCGTCGACCGAGCCCCCGGCCCGCCTCGCGCCCCCGGCCCGGCCCGTGACCGGGGGGCGACCGCGATCGCCGACCGGGTCGTCGCGAAGATCGCCGCACAGGCGGCCCGGGAGGCCGCCGGGCCCGCCCCCGAAGGCGGTTCGAAGCCGCACGCCTCGGTCGCCGTCCACCGGGACAGCGCCCGGATCGCGGTGACGCTCGACCTCGACTACCCCGCCGATGTCGGGCGCCGCTGCGGGGCCGTACGAAGGCGGGTCCGTGCCCGGGTGGAGGAACTGGCGGGTCTGGAGGTCCACGAGGTCACCGTCCAGGTGGAACGGCTCCACTCCGCCCTCACCCGCCAGTCCGCCGGACGGGACCGCGTCTCATGACGACCGACCCGGAACGGCCCACCGGCCCCGACGGCCCCGGCCGTCCCCGGCGCGACGGGCGCAAGGGCCGCCCGGACGGCCCCGCGGGGCCGCCGACAGGTACGGGCGGCTCCGGTCGCCCTGACCGTCCGGCGGGCGCGGCCGGATCCGGGCGCCCCTCGGCCCCCCGAGCCGGCACGGACGGCCTGGTCGGTCCCGTAAGCCCACCGGGCACGGTCGGCGCGAGCGGCGGTCCGGCGGGCGCGGAAGGCCCCGGCCGTACCGCAGCCCCGTCCGGCCCCGTCGGCGCGGATGGTCCAGCCCGGACCCAAGCCCCGACGGGTGCGGGCGGTCCCGATCGCCCCGACGTCCCCGACCGCCCTGACCGCCCCGACGTCCCCGACGTCCCCGACCGTCCCGACATTCCCAACCGTCCCGGCATCCCCAACCGCCCCGACGGTCCCGACCGTGCCGACGTCCCCGTTCTCGCCGGAGAGCCCCTCACCCGGGTCCGGCGGTTCTGGGCCGTGCGGCGGGTTCCGGCCGCTCTGGTCGCCGCCGTCGTCCTCGGGGGTGCGGGGCTGCTCCTGTACGACGTGGCCGCCGTCCGGTCCGGGCGGGGGGCCATGGCCTGGCGGCGGGAGCTGGCGCGGGGCCTCGCCACTCGGCCGCTCGACGACGTCCTGGTCGTCCTCGGGGCCGTCCTCGCCTGTCTTCTCGGCCTCTGGCTGCTGGTCCTCGCCCTCACCCCGGGGCTGCGGGCCGTCCTGCCGATGCGGCGCGAGCATCCCGACGTACGGGCCGGGCTCGACCGGGAGGCGGCGGCGCTCGCCCTGCGGGACCGGGCCATGGAGGTCTCCGGGGTGCAGTCCGTACGGGTCCGCGTCGGCCGCTCCCGGGCCAAGGTCCGGGCGCTCTCGCACTTCCGGGCGCTGGACGAGGTCAAGGCCGACGTGGAGCGGGCCGTCGCCACCGGCATCGCGGAACTGGGCCTGGCCCGCCCGCCCTCGCCGACCGTACGGGTGGCCAGGCCGCCCAGGAAGGGGTGACCAGGTGACGCAAGTCCTGCGGCGCGTCAACCGCGTCCTGCTCGGCCTCGCGGGAGTGCTGCTCCTGATCGGCGGCGGGGCCGTCCTCGCCGCCGCCCTCGATCTCCCGGTGCCGTCCTGGTGGCCCTGGTCGGGCCCGTCCGACGTGCTTCTGACCAGAGCCGGGCGGCAGCGGTGGCGGGACGAGGGCTGGTGGTGGCCGGTGGTGATCGCGGTCCTCGGGCTTGTCGTCCTGCTCGCCCTGTGGTGGCTGCTCGTCCAGTTCCGGCGGGCCCGGCTCGCCGAGGTCCTCGTCGACAGCGGCGACGGCGAGGCGGCCCTGCTGCGCGGCCGGGCCCTGGAGGCGGTCATGGAGGCCGACGCCGTCGCCCAGGAGGGGGTGGCACGGGCCAGGGTCGCCCTGACCGGCCGACGGGCCGCCCCCCGCACCCGGGTCGCGCTGCTCCTGGAGCCGTACGCCTCCCCGGGCGAGGCCCTGACGACGCTGGGCTCCGAGGCGCTCGCGCACGCCCGGACCTCGGCGGGGCTGTCCGCCCTGCCCACCGAGGCGCGGCTGCGGGCCGTGAAGCACCGGGCCCGCCGGGTCTCCTGAGGGTTCAGAAGCCGCCGCGGGCCCCGCCGTCCACCGGGATCATCAGGCCCGTCAGATAGGAGGCGGCGGGGGAGAGCAGGAAGGCGGCGGTCCTGCCGAACTCCTCGGGGGTGCCGTAGCGGCGCAGCGGGATCGTGGCCTCGTTGGCCGCGCGGGCCGCCTCGGCGTCGCCGGACAGCTCGTCGAGGGAGCGCACCCGGTCGGTGTCGATGCGGCTCGGAAGCAGTCCGACGACCCGCACCCCGCGCGGGCCCAGATCGTTGGCGAGGGACTTCGCGAAGCCGGCGAGCCCCGGGCGGAGCCCGTTGGAGATGGTCAGGCCGGGGATCGGCTCGTGGACGGAGCCGGAGAGGACGAAGCCGATCACCCCGCCCTCGCCGAGGGCCTCGGCGGCGGCGCGGGCCAGCCGTACGGCCCCGAGGAAGACGGTGTCGAAGGCGGCCGCCCACTGCTCGTCGGTGTTGTCGGCGGCGAAGCCGGGGGCCGGGCCGCCGACGCTGATCAGGATGCCGTCGAAGCCGCCGAACCGGGCGCGGGCCTCCGCGATCAGCCGGGCGGGGGTCCCCGCGTCGCCGTTGTCGGCGGCGACGCCCGCCGCGCCGGGGCCCAGATCGGCGACGGCGTCGGCGACGGCCGTCTCCTCGCGCCCGGTGATCAGCACCTTGGCGCCCTCGGCGAGCAGCGCCTCCGCGGAGGCCCTCCCGAGTCCTCGCGTCGCCCCGGTCACCACGTACACACGGTCCTTCAGTCCCAGATCCATGGGGGCTATCCTGCCGGGTCCGACTCCTCCCGGGCCAGCGCGAGGGCCGTGCCCACCAGGCCGATGTGGCTGAAGGCCTGCGGGAAGTTGCCCAGCTGGCGCCGGGCCGCCGGGTCGTACTCCTCCGCGAGGAGGCCCACGTCGTTGACGAGCCCGACGAGCCGTTCGAAGAGCGCGCGGGCCTCGTCGGTCCTGCCGGTCAGCCGCAGCGCGTCCGCCATCCAGAACGAGCAGACCAGGAAGGTGCCCTCCTGGCCGGGCAGACCGTCGATGGCGCTCGACGCGGTGCTGTAGCGGCGTACGAAACCGTCGTGCGTCAGCTCCGCCCGTACCGCGTCCACCGTGCCGACCACCCGGGGGTCGTCCGGGGGCAGGAAGCCGACCTGGGGGATGAGGAGGGTCGCCGCGTCGAGTTCGGTGGAGCCGTAGGACTGGGTGAAGGTGTTGCGGACGGGGTCGTAGGCGCGGGCGCAGACCTGGGCGTGGATCTCGTCCCGCATGGCCCGCCACCGTCCCGCGTCGCCGGGCAGCGTGGGGTCGTCCTCCAGGGTGCGGACGGCCCGGTCGGCGGCCACCCACGCCATCACCTTGGAGTGGGTGAAGTGGCGGCGAGGCCCGCGCACCTCCCACAGTCCCTCGTCGGGTTCGCGCCAGGTCGACTCAAGGAAGCCGAGCAGGCTCAGCTGGAGGTACCAGGCGTGCCGCTTGGCCGGGATGCCCGCCTCCCGGGCGCGGAACAGCGAGTCGATGACCTCGCCGTAGACGTCGAGCTGGAACTGGTCGACGGCCGCGTTCCCGGTCCTGACCGGGGTGGAGTCGCCGTACCCGCGCAGCCAGGGCAGGGTCGTCTCGGGCAGTCTGCGCTCCCCGGCGGGGCCGTACATGATCTGGAGGTCGGCCGGGTCCCCGGCGACCGAGCGCAGCAGCCAGTCGCGCCAGGCGGAGGCCTCGTCGACGTATCCGGCGGCGAGCAGTGCGCCGAGAGTGAGGGAGGAGTCGCGCAGCCAGCACGCCCGGTAGTCCCAGTTGCGGACGCCGCCGATCTCCTCGGGCAGCGAGGTGGTGGGGGCGGCGACGATGCCGCCGGTCGGAGCGTAGGTGAGGGCCTTGAGGGTGATCAGGGAGCGGACGACGGCCTCGCGGTGGGGGCCCCGGTAGGTGCAGCGGGCCGCCCACTCCCGCCAGTCGGCGAGGGACTGTTCGAGGGCTTCGTGGGGGTCGACGAGGGCGGGCCGTGGCTCGTGCGAGGGGTGCCAGGTGAGGACGAAGGCGACTTTCTCCCCGGCGGCCACGGTGAAGGAGGAGCAGGTGGAGAACTGCTGTCCCCAGGTCTTCACGGGGGGCTCGCTGCGCAGCCAGACGGAGTCGGGACCCGCGATGGCGACCCGGTGTCCGTCGGCGCGGCGCATCCACGGCACGACGGAGCCGTAGTCGAAGCGGAGCCGCAGGACGGCGCTCATCTCGACGGCGCCGCTGACGCCCTCCACGATCCGCACCAGATCGGGGGCCTTGTCCCGCTGTGGCATGAAGTCGAGGACCTTGACGGTGCCGGTACGGGTCTCCCAGCGGGTCTCAAGGACGAGGGAGTCGTCGAGATAGCGGCGGTCGGTACAGGTCGTGGCGCCCTTGGGGGCGAGCCGCCAGTGGCCGTTGTCCTCGTCGCCGAGGATCGAGGCGAAGCAGGCGGCCGAGTCGAAGCGGGGCAGACACAGCCAGTCGACCGATCCGTCGCGTCCGACGAGCGCGGCGGTCTGGAGATCGCCGATGAGGGCGTAGTCGTCGATACGTTGCGTCACGCTCAGGGCTGTTCCCGCAAGTGGTGGCGGTCAATCAGCGGGCGGGGGCGGACTGGATCGCGTCGGCGTCCGGGCCGGGGGTGCCGGGGGCCCCGGAGGGGTCCGCCGAGGGGGCGCCGGTGCCGTCGGCGGGGCTCGTTCCCGGGGTGTCCGGGCTGTCGGCGGAGCCCGGCTCCGATGCGCCGCCCGTGCTCCCGGCGGGGCCGTCCGCTCCGGGCGTGTCCGTGCTCCCGGCCGTGGCCGCGTTCCGTCGGTCCTGCTTCTCCCGGCGTACGAGGATGATCCAGCCGACGGGGACTCCGGCGGCGAAGAGCCACCACTGGACGGCGTACGCCATATGGGCGCCGATCGAGTCGTGGTCGGGCTCGGGGATCGGCTCGGGGCCGTTCTTCCCGGGGGCGGGCGCGATCAGTTCGAGATAGCCGCCGAGGACCTCGCGGCCGATGAGGGCGGACTGCTGACGGCTGTCGATGAGCATGACCTGCCGGTCCGGCAGGCCCTTGAGGTCCTTGATGCCGCTGGCGCCGGTGGTCTCGTCGGCCTTGAGCCGGCCCGTGACGGTGATCTCGCCCTTGGGCGCGGGCGGCACCGCCGGGAAGGAGTGCTGGTCCTCGGCGGCCGGGATCCAGCCCCGGTTGACCATGACGATCCGGCCGTCCCGGAGGACCAGCGGGGTGAGGACGTGCACGCCGACCCGGTCGTCGGCGGAGGTGCGGCGGCGGACCACCACCTCGTGGGCGGTGTCGAAGGTGCCGGTGGCGGTGGCGGGCCGCCAGTAGTCCTCGCGGGGGACGGTGTGACCGGGGGAGGTGAGCCGCTCGACGGGGACCGGCTTCGCCGCGATGCTGTCCGCGATCAGGGTGTTCTGGGCGACCCGCCGTTCATGCCGGTGGAACTGCCAGAAGCCCAGCTCGATCATCGTGGGGACGAGGACGAGGGCGACGAGGGTGAGGATCACCCATTGCCGGGACAACAGGAAGCGGTACACCCCATGACGGTACAGCGGGGGTGCCGGGGGGTGCGCAGGGGGGTTCGGGGTGGTTCGGGAGGGCGCTGACCCGGGCGGGCCCGAATCGTTTCCTCAGACCCGGTCGACGATCCCCGCCCTCCCTTCGGCGCGGGCGCAGTGGCCGCCGCAGTACCAGCTGCCGTCCACCTCGACGCCCTGGCCGATGACCTGGACCCGGCAGTGCTCGCAGATGGGCGCCATCCGGTGGATGGCGCAGGCGAAGCAGTCGAAGACGTGCACCGCGCCCTGCGCGTGCACCTCGAAGGACATCCCGTATTCGTTTCCGCAGACCTCGCAACGTGCCATGGGCCACAGGGTGCGGTCCCCGGCGGGCGGGCGCAGCTCGGCGCGCCCGCCGGGGCGGGGGCGTCACCCGTCTGCCGGGGCCACGTCCCGCAGGAGCTGGGTGTACGCGGCCTCGTCCACGACCGGGGTGCCGAAGGACTTGGCCTTGACCGTCTTGGAGGTGGCGGAGTCCGGGTCGTTGGTGACCAGCAGACTGGTCAGCCGGGAGACGCTGGTGGCGACGTGCAGCCCGGCGTCGACCGTGCGGTCCTCAAGCAGCTCGCGGTCGATGGAGGTGTCACCGGAAAAGGCGATCCGCATGCCCTGCTTGAGCGGTTTGTCCGACTCGTAGCGGCCGGGGTTGGGGTACGGGCACGCCGGACGCTTCCGCGAGGGACGCCACCCGCCCGCCCGGTACGAGGACCCGTACGACGACTGGCGGCCGATCCGGGGCTCCGCGGGGGAGGCGGCCCACTCGGTCAGCGGACGGCACTCCAGGAGCGGCAGCCGGACACCGCGCTCCGCCGCCGCGTGCAGGCTGGGGCGGAACGCCTCGGCGAGCACCCGCGCGTCGTCGAGCGCGTTGTGCGCGCGCTGCTGCACGACGCCGAAGTGCGCGGCCAGCGACTCCAGCTTGTGGTTCGGCAGCGGCAGCGCCAGCTCCTTGGAGAGCGCGATCGTGCAGAGCCGCTGCCGCACCGGGGCGGCGGACTCGGCCCGCGCGTACTCCCGGGCGATCATCTGCCAGTCGAACATGGCGTTGTGCGCGACCAGGACCCGTCCGTCGAGCCGGGCGGCGAACTCCGCCGCGATCTCCGGGAAGAGCGGCGCGTCCGCCAGGACCTCGCTGGTCAGGCCGTGGATCCAGACCGGGCCCGGATCGCGCTCCGGGTTGACCAGGGTGTACCAGTGGTCCTGGACGTTCCCCTGGGCGTCGAGCCGGTAGACGGCAGCCGACACTATCCGGTCGTCACGGGCGAGTCCGGTGGTCTCCACGTCGACGACCGCGTACCCCTGGGGGTACGCGGCCGGCCATGTCGCTGTAGTCGTACGGTCGTCAAGCACGGTCATTGAGAATACGGCCAAGCGCCGACAACGCCGCCCCCGGTGCCCCGGGAACCTCCCGCCGACCCCCTCCGCGGCCCGCCGGACCCGACCCGATGCCCGCCGGACCCTTCCCGATGCCCGCCGTTGCCCGCCGGACGCCTCCCGAAGCGAGCCGGACCCGTCCCGAAGCGAGCCGCCCCGGGCTCTGAAGGCCACGGTGGCGAGCGGGTCCGAGTCCGGGTCCGAGCCCGAGTCCGAGTCCGGGTCCGAGTCCGAGTCCGGGTCCGGGTCCGGAAGGCCGCCGTGGCGGGTCGGTCCCGGTCCGGCGGGCCGTGGGGTGCGACCCTCCTGGGATGACCGATTCACCCTCTTCCGGCCAGGTCGAGGAGCACGGCGGAGCCCTCGGCTCCCGGCTCAACTGGCTCCGTGCCGCCGTGCTCGGCGCCAACGACGGCATCGTCTCCACCGCCGGTCTCGTCGTCGGCGTCGCGGGCGCCACCGAGTCCCACGACGCCCTGCTCACCGCCGGGCTCGCCGGTCTGGTCGCCGGATCGATGTCGATGGCGGCGGGCGAGTACGTCTCCGTCTCCACCCAGCGCGACTCGGAGAAGGCGGCGCTCGCCCAGGAGAAACGCGAGCTGCGCGAGGACCCGGAGGCCGAACTCGACGAGCTGACCGGGCTCCTGGCGGGCCACGGCCTGTCCCGGGAGGTGGCCCACGAGGCCGCCCGGCAGCTCACCGCCCGCGACGCCCTGCGCGCCCACGCGCGCGTGGAGCTGGGCATCGACCCCGACCAGCTCACCGTCCCCTGGCACGCCGCCGCCGCCAGCTTCCTCGCCTTCACCGTCGGCGCGCTGCTCCCGCTGCTCGCGATCGTCCTGCCCCCGGCCTCCTCCCGCCTCTGGGTCACGGTCGCCTCCGTCCTGGTCGCCCTCGCCTTCACCGGCTGGTGGAGCGCCCGCCTCGGCGAGGCGCCCCCGGGCCGCGCGGTCGTGCGCAACGTGGCGGGCGGCGCCCTGGCCATGGCGGTCACCTATGTGACGGGCTCCCTCCTGGAGGTGTCGGGGGTCTGAACCACCCCCCTCCGTTCCCCTCCGGTCCGCCCCGGGCCGCCGCCTTGTCGGAAGCCACCAACACTTGCTGACGGGCCGTCTCGCATACTTGTTGGTAACCACGTCTAGCCGCAGCCCCGCCCCCACCTCTACCGTCGTCGGCATGCCGAACCTGCCCGATGTCGTGCTCTGGTCCATACCGGCGTTCGTCCTGCTCACCGTCGTGGAGTTGGTGAGCCACCGGCTCCGTCCCGACGAGGAAGCCGCCGGGTACGAGACCAAGGACGCCGTCACGAGCGTCGGCATGGGCCTGGGCAGCCTCCTCTTCGACGCGTTGTGGAAGATCCCCATCGTCGCGGTCTACACCCTCGTCTACGAGCTGACCCCGCTCCGCGTCCCCGTCCTGTGGTGGACGATCCCGCTCATGCTGCTCGGACAGGACTTCTTCTACTACTGGCAGCACCGGGGCCACCACGTCGTCCGCATCCTGTGGGCCTGCCACGTCGTCCACCACAGCAGCCGCAGGTTCAACCTCACCACCGCCTTGCGCCAGCCCTGGACCAGCGTCGCGGGCTGGCCGTTCTACCTGCCGCTCATCGCCCTCGGTGTGCACCCGGCGGCGCTCGCCTTCTGCTACTCGGTCAACCTCGTCTACCAGTTCTGGATCCACACCGAGCGCATCGGCACGTTGCCCCGCCCCTTCGAGTACGTCCTCAACACGCCCTCCCACCACCGCGTCCACCACGCGTCCCAGGGCGGCTACCTCGACCGCAACTTCGGCGGCATCCTCATCGTCTGGGACCGACTCTTCGGCTCCTGGGCGGCCGAGACCGAGCGGCCCGTCTACGGACTCACCAAGAACATCGAGACCTACAACCCGCTGCGCGTCGCCACCCACGAGTACGCCGCCATCGCCCGCGACCTGCGCACCGCCCACAGCTGGCGCGAGCGGGCCGGGCGCGTCTTCCGGGGCCCCGGCTGGCAGCCCGCACCCACCGGGCCCGACCACCGCCCCACCCGCCCCGCGACCCCGAAGGCCACCGCGTGAACCCGTCCCCCCGCGAGCCCGCCGGCACGCCCTCCCGCCTCCTGCTCGCCGCCTTCGGGCTCGCCGCCGCCGTCGACCTGGTCTCCCTGCTCGCGGACGCCGACCTCGGCCACCGGGTGGCCAAGCCCCTGCTGCTTCCGCTGCTCGCCGCGTACGCCGTCAGCCGGGGCGCCCCCCGGCTGCTGACCGCCGCGCTCCTCTTCGGCTGGGGCGGCGACGTCTTCCTGCTCTTCGACGCCGACTGGGCCTTCCTCGTCGGCATGGGCTCCTTCGCCGCCGGGCACGTCTGCTACCTGGTGCTCTTCGGCCGCCGCCGCACCTCCCCGGCGCTCGGCGTCCTCTACGCGCTCGCCCTCGGCGGCACCGTCGTCCTCCTCTGGTCCGACCTCCCCGCCGGACTCAGGCTCCCGGTCGCCTGCTACTCCCTGCTGCTCACCGCCATGGCGTACCGGGCCAGTTCCCTCGGGCTCGCGGCGGGGATCGGCGGCGCGCTCTTCCTGCTCTCGGACACCCTCATCGCCACCGGCATCGCCGACTGGCCCCAGCTGCCCGCCCCCGACTTCTGGGTGATGGCCACCTACATCGCGGCCCAGTACCTGCTGGCGACGGGCGCGCTCCGGGCACTCCGGGGCGAGCGCGGGCCCGGTGTCCAGGCCGTCCCTTCCGGATCCGGCCGGGTCGGGCAAGGTCCGAAAGAGACGGCCTAGCGGCCTGTCAGGCGCCGAGCCAGCGGGGCGCGTCGGCCCCCGCCACGCCCGGCGGGCGCGACCAGCCCGTCGGGCCGCCCTCGTACGCGACGGGCGGGCGCGCGTGCCGCACCCGTCCGAGCGGCCCGTCCGACTCCACGAGGTGCGGCGCGGTGTCGACGGGGGAGCCCGCCGTGTCCTCGCCGTCGGGGGAGCGGGGCAGGGCGTGGGTCAGCCAGTGGCCCGTCCGGGCGAGCCCCAGCCGGAGCAGCCTGCTCCCGCCGTCCCGGTCCTGCTCGGTCAGCGCGCGAAGCACCGCCGCCGCCAGCAGATACCCCGTGCCGTGGTCCAGCGCCTGCGCGGGCAGCGCCCCCGGCTCCCCGGCCGAGCCTTCGACGACCGCGATGCCGGTCGCCGCCTGCACCAGGCTGTCGAAGCCGCGCCGCCCGCCCCACGGCCCGAAGTCGCCCCACGCGGAGAGCCGGGCGGTGACCAGACCCGGCCGGTGCGGTACGTGGCGCTCCAGGGCGCCCGGCCGGTAGCCGGTGACGAGCACGTCGGCGGAGGAGAGGAGTTCCCCGAAGGCCCGCCGGTCGGTGGGGCGCCTCAGGTCCAGCGCCGTGCTCCGCTTGCCGACGCCCGTGTCCGCGTGCTGGTCGGGCAGTTCCGGGAGGTCCGGCGGGTCGATCCGCAGCACGTCGGCGCCGAGCAGCGCGAGCGTCCGGGTGGCGACCGGTCCGGCGATCACCCGGGTCAGATCGAGGACCCGCAGCGGTCGGGTACGGGGCGGGGGCGGGGCGTCGTCGAGCCGTTCCCGGGTCAGCAGCGGGCGCGCCGCGACCTCCCGGCCCTGCTCGTGCGCCGCCCACTGCTCGGGGGTGCGCACGGCCACGGCCAGGCCCCCGGCCGCGTACACCGCCGTCTCGGTCTCGATGGACGTACGGGCGCCGATCGCCGCCCCGAGTGCCTCCGGCGACTCCTCCCGCAGGCCGAGGGCGCGCAGCAGGGCGGCCCTGTGGTGCGGGTAGTTGGCGTGGGTGCGGACCCAGCCGTCGGCGCTCCGCCAGAACCGGGAGAGCGGCGCGAAGTTCACCGGCGCCCGCCCGTCGATCCGTAGATGGCGCTCGCTGGTGAAGGCGGTGGCGACGGCCGCCTCGTCGACCCGTACGGGACCGGGGAGCCCGGCCCGTTCGATCGCGGCGAGCCCGGCGACGGCGACGGTGGCACGGGCCAGGTCCCGCACCGGGAGGCGGGCGGGGAGCAGCCCGGGGGGCCCGGCGTACTCCACCCGGTCGAGCAGGGCGGGATCGCCGCCCAGGGCCGACCACGACAACTCCGTACCGAGGCGCGTTCGTTCGTCCATGGAGACAGTGTGGCACCGAGTGCCACCTCTGAGGGGCGAGAGTGCCATCCCGAGGAGTACGGGTGCCGGTCCCGAGGACTACGGGTGCCGGTCCCTCAGCCCTGCGGGTGCCATGGCGAAGGCCCCGGCGGGATGCGTCCCGTCGGGGCCCTCGTTCGTCCGGGTCGCCGTCAGCGGCGGACCGGAACCGTCATCAGCGGCGGACGGCGTCCAGCGCGTCGATCAGACCGACTCCGTAGAAGCCGTTCTTGTTCTTGCCGCCCTCGCAGACGGCGTCGATCTTGCCGTCCGAGTCGATGTCGTACGGGTTGGTGCAGGCGAGCTTGTCGGCCTGCGCGTACAGCAGGGCCTTCAGGGCCGCCGGGGAGGCGTTCGGGTGCGTCGACTTGATCAGCGCGAGGACGCCCGCCACGTGCGGCGAGGCCATCGACGTACCGGCCTTGTAGTTGTAGCCGCCGTTGACCGTGGTCGACAGGATGAGACCGTTGGTCGCGGGGGCGTCGGGCGCCTGGTACTGGGTGCGGTCGCCACCGGGGGCGGCGATGTCGACGACCCCGAGACCGTAGTTGGAGTACGAGGCCTTCAGGTTCTTCGCACCGGTCGCGGAGACCGTGACGACGCCCGGGAGCATCGACGGGTAGTCGAAGCACTCCTTCGGGTTGATGACCCGGCCGCCCGCGGTGGAGTCGTTCGGGCTGCTGTCGTCGACGATCGAGTCGGCGGCCAGGTCGAACTTGGAGTTTCCGGCCGCGGCGACGTTGACCGTGCCCTTCTTCTCCGCGTAGCGGGTGGCGCGGGTGACCGCCTCGATGAGGGCCTTCTGGTCCGCGTCGTTCTTGCAGGCGAACATCCACGGGTCGGTGTAGTAGCTGTTGTTCGTGATGTCGACGCCGTGCTCGGCCGCCCACACGAAGCCGCAGACCACGGCCTCGGTGTAGAAGAAGCCGTCCGGGTTCGCCACCTTGATGCCCGCGACCTTCACGCCGGGGGCGACACCGGTGATGCCGATGCCGTTCTTGGCGGCGGCGATCGTACCGGCGACGTGCGTGCCGTGGTCGCTCTCGCCCGGGTTCGGGCGCCAGGAGCCGGCCGTGGTGTCGGGCTTGCCGGAGACGCAGTTGGCCGAGGCCTTGGCGCTGAAGTTCGGCGCCAGGTCCGGGTGGGTGTCGTCGACACCCGTGTCGATGACGCCGACGGTCACCCGGCTGCTGCCCAGCGTCCGCTGGTGCGCCTTGTCGGCCTTGATCGCGGGGAGGTCCCACTGGAGGGGCTCCAGCGCGTCCTGGTCGGCCGTCGCACGGGCGGCAGCGGCCTTCGCCTCGGCCTCGGTGAGGACCTCGGTGCCGCCGACGGAGTCGTCGCCCTGCACGGAGAGCGGCGCGGTACGGGTCGCACCGGCCGACACCACGCCACGGGCCTTGCGGATCGTCTTCGCGAACTCGGGGTTCTGCGAGTGGACGACGACCACACCTATCTGGTCGTACGAGATGACCACCTCGCCGCCCGCGGCGGCGATCGCCTTCTTCACCGCGGCGCCGGTCTTCTTGCCGCCCGCGACGTTCACGACGTACGAGAGCTTCGGGCCGTCGGTCACCACGACGGCGGACGCGGGGGCGTCGCTCAGTTCCGCGGCGGAGGCGGCGCCGGAAGGAAGGAAGCCGAGCGACGCCGTGAGCGCGAGACCAACCGGCAGAGCGAGAGCTCGGCCGCGCCTCGATCCCAGATGAGCCATGGGTTCTCCACATCATCCGTACGAGCTGTCCGCGGGCGGTTTTGCGCGCGAACAGGTGTGTGACGAGTGAAGTTATCGCTGATCTTCCTTGCGCTTCAATGAGTTGAGAAGACTTTATGAAGAAGTCCTTGAAGAAATCCTCGGGCGTGAACCACTTCGCCTCCCGCTCCGTGCCGTTGTGCAGGGGAGGGGTTCCGCTCGGAACCCCTCGTACCGCACCCCCGGTGAGGCCCCCTTGACCATGCCGTCCACCCCCGCGTCACGAGGAGATTCCGTGGCTACCGAAGTACCGCCGCCCAGAGAGGGGACGGGAGCCGCCCCCGGACCCGCGCAGCCCACGACGGAGCAGTTCGTCGAGGTGCAGAAGAGCGCGGAGTTCGGCGAACTGCGACGCGCCCACCGATCGTTCGCCTTCCCGCTCACCCTGGCCTTCATCGCCTGGTACCTGCTCTACGTGCTGCTCTCCAACTACGCGGGCGGCTTCATGGGCACCAAGGTCTTCGGCAACATCAACGTCGCCCTCGTCCTGGGCCTCGGACAGTTCCTCACCACCTTCCTCATCGCCTGGCTGTACGCGCGGCACGCGGCGAACCGGCTCGACCCCCGAGCCGAGGCCATCCGGACCCGAATGGAGGGCGACGCATGAGCACCCCCGTCCTGCTCGCGGCGGGCAACGCCACCAGCGAACACCGGCCGCTGATCATGGCCCTCTTCGGCGCCTTCGTCATCGCGACCCTGGTCATCACCGTCTGGGCCGGCCGCCAGACCCGCAGCGCCGCCGACTTCTACGCGGGCGGACGCCAGTTCACCGGCTTCCAGAACGGCCTCGCGATCTCCGGCGACTACATGTCCGCCGCGTCCTTCCTCGGCATCGCCGGAGCCATCGCCCTCTTCGGCTACGACGGCTTCCTCTACTCCGTCGGCTTCCTCGTCGCCTGGCTCGTCGCCCTGCTCCTGGTCGCCGAGCCGCTGCGCAACTCCGGCCGCTTCACCATGGGCGACGTCCTCGCCTACCGGATGCGCCAGCGCCCCGTCAGGACCGCCGCTGGCACCTCCACCATCGTCGTCTCGATCTTCTACCTGCTCGCCCAGATGGCGGGCGCGGGCGTCCTCGTCTCGCTGCTCCTCGGCATCACCAGTGACGGCGGCAAGATCGGCATCGTCGCCCTCGTCGGCCTGCTGATGATCGTGTACGTCACCATCGGCGGCATGAAGGGCACCACCTGGGTGCAGATGGTCAAGGCGGTCCTGCTCATCGCGGGCACCCTCCTGATCACCTTCCTCATCCTCCTCAAGTTCCACTTCAACATCTCGGAGCTGCTCGGCGCCGCCGCCACCAACAGCGGCAAGGGCGACGCCTTCCTGGAGCCGGGCCTCAAGTACGGCGCCACCGCCCTGTCGAAGCTGGACTTCCTCTCCCTCGGCATCGCACTCGTCCTCGGCACCGCCGGACTGCCGCACATCCTGATCCGCTTCTACACGGTGCCGACCGCCAAGGCCGCCCGAAAGTCGGTCAACTGGGCCATCGGCATCATCGGCGCCTTCTACCTGATGACGATCGTCCTCGGCTTCGGCGCCGCCGCCCTCCTCAAGAACACCGACATCATCGCCTCCAACAAGGCGGGCAACACGGCCGCCCCGCTCGCCGCGCTGGAGATCGGCGGCGGCGCCGGATCGACCGGCGGCGCGATCCTCCTCGCCGTCATCTCCGCCGTCGCCTTCGCGACCATCCTCGCCGTCGTCGCCGGACTGACCCTGGCCTCCTCCTCGTCGTTCGCCCACGACATCTACGCCAACGTCATCCGGCGCGGAGAGGCCACCGAGAAGGAGGAGGTACGGGCCGCCCGCTGGGCCACCGTCCTCATCGGCATCGTCTCCATCGGCCTCGGCGCCCTCGCCCGCGACCTCAACGTCGCCGGTCTGGTCGCCCTCGCCTTCGCGGTCGCCGCCTCCGCCAACCTGCCGACGATCCTCTACTCGCTCTTCTGGAAGCGGTTCACCACCCAGGGCGCGCTGTGGTCGATCTACGGCGGTCTGATCTCCGCCGTCGTCCTCGTGCTGTTCTCGCCGGTCGTCTCCGGCAAGCCCACCTCGATGTTCAAGACGGTCGACTTCTACTGGTTCCCGCTGGAGAACCCGGGCCTCGTCTCCATCCCGCTCGGCTTCCTCCTCGGCTGGCTCGGCTCCCTCCTCTCCAAGGAGGAGCCGGACGCGGGCAAGTACGCCGAACTGGAGGTCAAGTCCCTCACCGGTGTCGGAGCGCACTGAGCCGCACACGCTCGGCGCCCCCCCCGGAGAACGGCCGGCCGCGTCGCGGGGCCCCCCGCGACGCGGCCGAGCCCGTTCCCGGTGGAAACCGTCCCCTCGGGGCGGACGTCCTCACGTAGGCTCGGAGGTACGACACAGGAGAGGGGAGGGGGCCCACAGTGCTCATCGACACCTACGGCCGGGTCGCCACCGACCTGCGCGTCTCGCTCACGGACCGCTGCAATCTGCGCTGTACCTACTGCATGCCGGAGGAGGGCCTCCAGTGGCTCGGCAAGCCGGACCTCCTCACGGACGACGAGATCGTCCGGCTGATCCGCCTCGCCGTCACCGATCTCGGCATCACCGAGGTCCGCTTCACCGGCGGCGAACCGCTGCTCCGCCCCGGCCTCACCGGCATCGTCGAGCGCTGCGCCGCCCTTGAGCCCCGCCCCGAGATGTCCCTCACCACCAACGGCATCGGCCTCAAGCGCACGGCCGCAGCCCTCAGGGACGCCGGTCTCGACCGGATCAACGTCTCCCTGGACACCCTGCGCCCCGAGGTCTTCAAGGCCCTCACCCGACGCGACCGCCACCAGGACGTCCTGGACGGCATGGCCGCCGCGCGGGCGGCCGGACTCACCCCGGTCAAGGTCAACGCCGTCCTGATGCCGGGACTCAACGACGACGAGGCCCCCGACCTGCTCGCCTGGGCGATCCGCGAAGGATACGAACTGCGCTTCATCGAGCAGATGCCGCTCGACGCCCAGCACGGCTGGAAGCGGGACGGCATGATCACCGCCGGGGACATCCTGGAGTCGCTGCGCACCCGCTTCACCCTGACGCACGAGGGCGCGGGGGAGCGCGGTTCGGCGCCCGCCGAGCGCTGGACCGTCGACGGCGGACCGCACACGGTCGGGGTCATCGCCTCGGTCACCCGCCCGTTCTGCCAGGCCTGCGACCGCACCCGGCTCACCGCCGACGGACAGGTGCGGACCTGTCTGTTCGCCACCGAGGAGACCGATCTGCGGGCCGCGCTGCGCTCGGGCGCACCGGACGAGGAGGTCGCCGGGCTCTGGAAGCAGGCCATGTGGGGCAAGAAGGCGGGCTCGGGCCTCGACACCCCGGGCTTCCACCAGCCCGAACGCCCGATGTCGTCGATCGGCGGCTGAACCCGGCGGATCCCGGGGACGGGCCGGACCGGAGCAGCCGGACCGGCCGGATCAGGTGGTCTGGCCGGTCTGGTCGCTCTCCCAGTCGGCGAGCGGGACGACGTCCTTGAGGAATCCCCGTACGCCCAGGAACTGGGAGAGATGCTCGCGGTGCTCCTCGCAGGCGAGCCAGGTCTTCCGCCGCTCGGGCGTGTGCAGCTTGGGGTTGTTCCAGGCGAGCACCCAGACGGCGTCGGTGCGGCAGCCCTTGGCGGAACAGATCGGCTTCTCTTCGCTCACCTGATCATTGTCCAGCAAGGGCGATGCCGGGCAGCCACGGGGGGAGCTGCCCGGCATCGGTCCGTCGCTCCGACGGGGGATGCGGAGCGCGTACGCAGTATGTCACGGTACCTGGGGTCCGGTGCACTGGAACTACATGATTGGTCTGAGCATTTCCTGAGCTTTCAGGCCACTCGCGACGCTCAGTTCCGGCCGTGCGTCTGGTCCCCGTCCTGGCCCGCCGAGGCGTCGGCGACACCCAGCGCGGGACGCACCGGAGCCGGTACGAATGTGGAGGGAAGGGACGGCGAGGTCTCGCGGCCCGCGTTCGCGATCACCACCGCGACATAGGGGAGCAGCAGACCGAGGGCGAGTGCCACGAAGGCCACGTGCCGCTCGACGTTCCACAGCACCGCCGCCGCGATCACCGAGAGCGTACGGATGCTCATCGAGATGACATAGCGTCGCTGGCGTCCGCGCACGTCGTCGGCGAGCCCCTGCCGGGCTCCCGTGATCCGGAAGACCTCGGCGCCGCCGCGCTTCGGCATCGTCCTCCACCACCCACCGCTCATGCCGGACTCTCCCCGTTCCGGACCTCGTTCCACGGTACGCCCGCCCTCCCGTGCCGACGAGACCGGGGCACGGATGGAGTAGTCCGACATGCGCCGTACGGCGGACGGGCCGAGACTGGGCGCACACGCGCAGCAAGGAGGCGACCATGGGTTGGTTGTGGGCGATCATCGTGGGATTCGTCCTCGGTCTGATCGCGAAGGCGATCCTGCCGGGGAAACAGCAGATCCCGCTGTGGCTGACGACCGTGTGCGGAATCATCGGCAGCGTTCTCGGCAACGCGGTCGCGACCTGGATCGGAGTCAACGACACCAGGGGCATCGACTGGATCCGTCATCTGCTCCAGCTGATCGGCGCCGTCGTCGTGGTCGGCGTCGGCGACATGCTCTGGGTCTCGCTCAAGGGCAACCGCCGAAGGGTCTGAACCCCGGGGCGCGCCCAGGGAAGCGAAAGGCCCGGTACCCCACCCTCGGGTGGAGCACCGGGCCTCCCGGCGCGCACTGGCTCACCGGCGCGGACCGATCCGGACGAACCCGTCTACGCGAACGCGCTCAGACGAACGCGCTCAGACGAACCGTCCATGCGAACCCGCCCGGACGAACCCGCATACGCGAACCCGCCCACCACGAACCCGTCTACGCGAACCCGCTCACGCGCCGGCGAACTCGATCGCCGCCAGGTTCTTCTTGCCGCGTCGCAGGACCAGCCAGCGCCCGTGCAGCAGCTCGTCCGCCGACACCTCGGCGTCCTCGGCGGTGACCTTCACGTTGTTCACGTACGCCCCGCCCTCCTTCACCGTGCGCCGCGCCGCCGACTTGCTCGCCACCAGACCGACCTCGGCGAACAGGTCCACGACCTGGCCCAGCTCGGTCACCTTGGCGTGCGGCAGCTCGGACAGGGCGGCGGCGAGCGTCGGCGCGTCCAGCTCGGTCAGGTCGCCCTGCCCGAACAGTGCCTTCGACGCGGCGATGACCCCCGCGCACTGCTCGGCGCCGTGCACCAGTGTGGTCAGCTCCTCCGCCAGCGCCCGCTGCGCGGCGCGCGCCTGCGGCCGCTCGGCGGTCTGCCGCTCCAGCTCCTCCAGTTCCTCGCGGGACTTGAAGGACAGGATCCGCATGTACGTGGAGATGTCCCGGTCGTCCACGTTCAGCCAGAACTGGTAGAACGCGTACGGCGTCGTCATCTCGGCGTCCAGCCAGACGGCCCCGCCCTCGGTCTTGCCGAACTTGGTGCCGTCCGCCTTGACCATCAGCGGGGTCGCGAGCGCGTGCGCCTGCGCCCCCGGCTCCAGGCGGTGGATCAGGTCGAGACCGGCCACCAGGTTGCCCCACTGGTCCGAGCCGCCCTGCTGGAGCGTGCAGCCGTACCGGCGGTACAGCTCCAGGAAGTCCATGCCCTGGAGCAGCTGGTAGCTGAACTCGGTGTAGCTGATGCCCTGCTCGGACTCCAGCCGACGGGCGACGGAGTCCTTGGTCAGCATCTTGTTGACCCGGAAGTGCTTGCCGATGTCCCGCAGGAACTCGATCGCCGAGAGACCGGCGGTCCAGTCCAGGTTGTTCACCATGACCGCCGCGTTCTCCCCCTCGAAGGAGAGGAACGGCTCGATCTGCGAGCGCAGCCGGTTCACCCAGTTCGCGACCGTCTCGGGGTCGTTCAGGGTGCGCTCGGCCGTCGGACGCGGATCGCCGATCTGCCCGGTGGCCCCGCCGACCAGCGCGAGCGGCCGGTGACCGGCCTGCTGGAGCCGGCGGACGGTGAGGACCTGCACCAGGTGCCCCACGTGGAGACTGGCCGCGGTCGGGTCGAAGCCGCAATAGAACGTCACGGGACCGTCCGCGAGAGCCTTGCGCAGGGCGTCCTCGTCAGTGGACTGGGCGAAGAGCCCGCGCCACTTCAGCTCGTCGACGATGTCGGTCACGGTCGTCCGTCTCCTCGTGATGCTGGTGGGAAAGAATTGTTCCGGCCAGTCTAGGCGGGTCAGACCCCCTTGCTGACCGAGCTCATGTTGAAGTCCGGCACCCGCAGGGCGGGCATCGCGGCCCGGGTGAACCAGTCGTTCCACTCGCGCGGCAGCGTCTTCTCCGTCCGGCCCGCCTCGGAGGCCCGCGACAGCAGGTCCACCGGCGACTCGTTGAACCGGAAGTTGTTCACCTCGCCGACCACCTCGCCGTTCTCGACGAGATAGACGCCGTCCCGGGTCAGCCCCGTGAGCAGCAGCGTCGCCGGGTCGACCTCGCGGATGTACCAGAGGCAGGTCAGCAGCAGCCCGCGCTCCGTGGAGGCCACCATCTCCTCCAGGGACCGCTCGCCGCCGCCGTCCAGGATCAGGTTCCCCGCTCCCGGCGCCACGGGCAACCGAGTAAGCCCCGCCGAGTGCCGGGTGGTGACCAGGTGCTCAAGGCGCCCCTCCCGCACCCAGTCCACCGGGGCGATCGGCAGCCCGTTGTCGAAGACGGACGAGTCGTCGCCGGAGGAGTGCGCGATCACGAACGGCGCCGACTCCAGGCCCGGCTCGTTCGGGTCGCTGCGCAGGGTCAGCGGCAGCGGCGAAAGCGTCTCGCCGAGCCGGGTCCCGCCGCCGGGCTTGGAGAAGACCGTACGGCCCTCCACCGCGTCCCGGGCCACCGACGACCACAGCTGGTAGATCAGCAGGTCGGCCACGGCCGTCGGCGGCAGCAGCGTCTCGTACCGCCCGGCGGGCAGCTCGATCCGGCGCTCCGCCCAGCCGAGCCGGGTCGCCAGCTCCGCGTCGAGCACGGCCGGGTCGACGTCCTTGAAGTCCCGGGTGGACCGCCCCGCCCAGGCGGAGCGCGTACGGTCGGGGGACTTCGCGTTCAGCTCCAGGGTGCCGTTCGGCTGGTCGTGGCGGAGCCGCAGCCCCGTCGACGTCCCCAGATAGGTGGAGGTCAGCTCGTGGTTGGCGAAGCCGTACAGCTCACGGCCGCCCGCACGGGCGCGGGAGAAGGCCTCGCCGAGCGCCGGGGCGAAGTCCGCGAACACGGCGGAGGAGGTCTCCACCGGGGCGTCCGTGAAGTCGGGCGACGACGGCACCCCGGTCACCAGCGGCTGGGCGTCCTCGGCGGGCCCCGCCGCCCGCGCGGCCTCCTCGGCCGCCCGCACCAGCGGCTCCAGGTCCTCGGCGGTCACGGCGGACCGGGAGACCACCCCGGAGGCGGTGCCCCGGGCGCCGTCGACGGTCGCGACGACCGTCAGCGTCCGGCCCCGGGTGACGCCGTTGGTGGTGAGGGCGTTGCCCGCCCAGCGCAGATTGGCCGAGGACTCCTCGTCGGCGATGACGACACACCCGTCGGCCCGGGACAGTTCGAGAGCCCGCTCGACGATCTCGTACGGCTTGCTGACACGGCTCATCGCCCGGCCTCCTGCGTCGTGTTGAGACTGTGCTTGCCCGGGGGACGGCCCCCGGACCCCCGGCGGATCACGCGGCTGACGCTCATCGCCCGGCCTCCTGCGTCGTATTCAGGATGTTGACGCCCCGGAAGAGGGCGGAGGGGCAGCCGTGGGAGACCGCGGCGACCTGGCCCGGCTGGGCCTTGCCGCAGTTGAAGGCGCCGCCGAGGACGTACGTCTGCGGGCCGCCGACCTGCTCCATCGAGCCCCAGAAGTCGGTGGTCGTCGCCTGGTAGGCCACGTCCCGCAGCTGCCCGGCGAGCCGCCCGTTCTCGATGCGGAAGAAACGCTGCCCGGTGAACTGGAAGTTGTACCGCTGCATGTCGATCGACCACGAGCGGTCGCCGACCACGTAGATGCCCCGCTCCACCCCGCCGATCAGGTCCTCGGTGGACAGACCGCCCGGATCCGGGCTCAGCGACACGTTCGCCATCCGCTGCACCGGCACGTGCGCGGGGGAGTCCGCGAAGGCGCAGCCGTTCGAGCGGCCGAGCTCCGTCAGCTTCGCGATCCGCCGGTCCAGCTGGTAGCCGACCAGCGTGCCGTCCTTCACCAGGTCCCAGCTCTGCGCCTCGACGCCCTCGTCGTCGTAGCCGATCGTCGCGAGACCGTGCTCGGCGGTCCGGTCGCCCGTCACGTTCATGACCGAGGAGCCGTACGCCAGCTTGCCCAGCTGGTCGAAGGTGGCGAAGGAGGTGCCCGCGTACGCCGCCTCGTAGCCGAGCGCCCGGTCCAGCTCCGTGGCGTGGCCGATCGACTCGTGGATGGTCAGCCACAGGTTCGACGGGTCCACGACCAGGTCGTACCGGCCCGCCTCGACGCTCGGCGCCCGCATCTTCTCGGCCAGCAGCCCCGGGATCTCGTCCAGCTCCGTGTCCCAGTCCCAGCCGGTGCCCGTCAGATACTCCCAGCCCCGCCCCACCGGCGGCGCCAGCGTCCGCATCGAGTCGAACTCGCCGGTCGTCTCGTCCACGGCCACCGCCGTCAGCTGCGGGTGCAGCCGCACGCGCTGCTGCGTGGTCACCGTCCCCGCCGTGTCCGCGTAGAACTTGTTCTCGTGGATGGTGATCAGCGAGGCGTCCACGTGCGCCACGCCCTCCGCCCGCAGCAGCCGCGCGCTCCAGTCGGCGAGCAGCGCGCTCTTCTCCTCGGCGGGGACGGAGAAGGGATCGACCTCGTACGAGGAGACCCAGACCCGGTCCTCGTGCACCGGCTCCGCCGCCAGCTCCACCCGCTCGTCCGAACCGGCCGACGCGATCACCTGCGCCGACAGCTTGGCCATGGCCACCGCCTGCGAGGCGACCTTCGCGGCGCCGTCCATCGACAGGTCGACCCCGGAGGCGAACCCCCAGGCCCCGCCGTGCACCACCCGCACCGCGTAGCCGAGGTCGGTGGTGTCCGAGGAGCCGGACGGCTTGGCGTCCCGCAGCCGCCAGGAGGCGCTGCGCACCCGCTCCAGACGGAAATCGGCGTGCTCGGCACCCAGCGCGCGCGCCCGAGCGAGCGCGGCGTCCGCGAGCGCCCGCAACGGCAAGGCCAGAAACGTCTGATCGACCTGATGGGTCACGAAGTCTCCCCTTCTCGATTGGTGTCCGCAGTGAATCATGCGGCCCGCCGCCGGGCGGGGGAGAAAGGAAGAGCGCCCGGAGCCGGGGGAGCGGACTCCCTTGTTCCCGCGCGCCCGTGCGCCGCCGGGTTGTCGAAGGGCACACTGTCCACTCCAGGCGCACGCCGGGCCCGCGCGCCCGCGCCCGGCACCGGGCGCCATCGGAACGAGCTGAATGCGGGGCCGTCCCGTCCCCGTCGAGGGCCCACAAGAGCGGGCTCGCGGCTTTGTCGGAACGGGTGCGGAAGCCCGGCCATGTGTAGGGATCCGACAGGGTCGGCCCCGACGCGCTGTCGGGGCCCGATTCTCTGTATGGCGCACCGGCCCGATAGATTTTCGGTGTTCAGACCGCTATCGAAAGGGTGATCCGTTGAGCCGCTCGGTTCTCGTCACCGGAGGAAACCGGGGCATCGGCCTCGCCATCGCCCGCGCGTTCGCCGAGGCCGGCGACAAGGTCGCGATCACGTACCGCTCCGGCGAGCCGCCGGAGGGCTTCCTCGCGGTGCAGTGCGACATCACCGATGGCGAGCAGGTGGACCGGGCGTACAAGGAGATCGAGGAGACGCACGGTCCGGTCGAGGTCCTCGTGGCCAACGCCGGCGTGACGAAGGACCAGCTCCTCATGCGCATGTCCGAGGAGGACTTCACCTCCGTCCTCGACACCAACCTCACCGGCACCTTCCGGGTCGTCAAGCGCGCCAACCGCGGGATGCTGCGGGCCAAGAAGGGCCGCGTCGTCCTGATCTCCTCGGTCGTCGGTCTGCTCGGCTCGGCGGGCCAGGCCAACTACGCCGCCTCCAAGGCCGGCCTGGTCGGCTTCGCCCGCTCCCTCGCGCGTGAGCTGGGCTCCCGCAACATCACCTTCAACGTCGTCGCCCCCGGCTTCGTCGACACCGACATGACCGCGGTGCTCACCGACGAGCAGCGCGCGGGCATCGTCTCGCAGGTGCCGCTGGGCCGTTACGCGCAGCCCGAGGAGATCGCCGCCGCGGTGAAGTTCCTCTCCTCGGACGAAGCCTCGTACATCACTGGAGCCGTCATCCCGGTTGACGGCGGATTGGGCATGGGTCACTGATCACCATGAGCGGAATTCTCGAGGGCAAGCGCATCCTGATCACGGGTGTGCTGATGGAGTCCTCCATCGCCTTCCACACCGCGAAGCTGGCCCAGGAGCAGGGTGCGGAGATCATCCTCACCGCCTGGCCCCGGCCGTCGCTGACGGAGCGCATCGCCAAGAAGCTTCCCAGGCCCGAGAACGTCAAGGTCCTTGAGCTCGACGTCTCCAACGACGAGCACCTCGCCCGTCTGGAGGGCCAGGTCCGCGAGCAGTTCGGCGACCGTCTCGACGGCGTCGTGCACTCGATCGGCTTCGCCCCGCAGGACGCGCTCGGCGGCAACTTCCTCAACACGCCGTTCGAGTCGGTCGCCACCGCGATGCACGTCTCGGCCTTCTCGCTGAAGTCGCTGACGATGGCGCTGCTGCCGCTGATGACCGAGGGCGGCTCCGTCGTCGGCCTCACCTTCGACGCGCAGTACGCCTGGCCGCAGTACGACTGGATGGGCCCGACCAAGGCCGCCCTTGAGGCCACCAGCCGCTACATGGCCCGTGACCTCGGCAAGCAGAACATCCGCTGCAACCTGATCTCGGCGGGCCCGCTGGGCTCGATGGCCGCGAAGTCCATCCCGGGCTTCGACGAGCTGGCCAAGGTCTGGGACGACCGCTCCCCGCTGGCGTGGACCCTCTCCGACCCGGAGCCGGCCGGCCGCGGCATCGTGGCGCTGCTCTCCGACTGGTTCCCGAAGACCACCGGCGAGATCATCCACGTCGACGGCGGTCTGCACGCGATCGGCGCCTGACGCCTCTCCCGTCACCTCGCTCGACCGGCGCGATCCCCTCGCGCCCCCGTCACGTCTCCGTGACGGCCGAAGGGCCGTGTGCCCGCCCCACCGGGCGGCACACGGCCCTCGTCGTTCCGCAACTCCTGCCCGACTCGAAAAGTAGCCCGAACCGCCCCAGACTGGTGCAGAGCGTGAAGGACTCCTGCTACGGGCGGGGAGGAGGTACGGACATGCGCGCGACCGGACGAGGACGGCAGGGGCTCGGCGTGTTCGTCTCCGCCGCCGTCCTGTTCACCGCGATAGCCGTCTCCGCCGAGGTCAGGGCCTCGCCCGGCCCGGCGGAAGACCTCCCCGCCACCAGCAGGACGAGCGGGGAAACGGAGGACTTCGGCGCCTCCTGCCGCACCCTCGTCCAGGGCTCACGGGTCACCGCGTACTGCCAGAACCCCTACCCGCTCGCCGACCGCGTCCGCCTCCACGTCGAGTGCGAGCGCTGGTGGGACGTCGACGCCGACAGCGCCCCCGTGGAGGTCGCCCCCGCCGACTACGCGCAGCTCGGCGGGCGCTGCTGGAAGGAAGTCAGGTCGGCCTGGATCACCCACCAGCCGGCGGACCGTCCACCGTCCCCGGCTCCGGCCCTGCCTGCGGCCCTGCCTCCGGCTCCGGTACGGGGCTCCTGAGGCACGCGTAGGGATAACCGGCCGCCTCGGTGCCCGCCAGCTCGGCGTCGCCCTCCCGGATCGCCTCCACGAGACGCGTGTGGTCCATGGCGGCCTCGGGGCCGAGCACCCGCCCCACGTCGTCACGCAGCCACTCCCGCAGCAGATCGCCCAGGTCGGCGTAGAGCTCGACGAGCACCTCGTTGCCCGAGGCGACGACGACCGCGTGGTGGAAGGCCGCGTCCGTGGTCACGAACAGCTCGGCGTCCCCGGACTCCCAGGCCTCGTCCCGTCGTACGAGAAGCGCGTCGAGCTGCTTCAGATCCCGCTCGGTGCGCCGCCCCGCCGCGAACCGCGCGGCGGCCGATTCGAGGGTCGAGCGCAGCTCGGCCACGTGCCGGGGGTCGGAGTCGGCGAAGCGCCGGTGCATGACGCCCGACAGCTCGCTGGTGGCGACGACATACGTCCCCGAGCCCTGCCGGATGTCGAGCAGCCCGTTGTGGGCGAGCGCCCGCACCGCCTCACGGACGGTGTTGCGGGCCACCCCCAGCTGTTCGACCAACTCGGGTTCGGTCGGGATGCGCGAACCCACCGGCCACTCGCCGGAGGTGATCTGGTTCCGCAGCTCGGCGATCACCTGATCGGAGAGACACGCGCGCCGGGGAGAGCCGAGGGGCATGAGCACCTTCCCATGTCTGACGGAGGGAACAACCAATCATCCCATGATTCTATGATGGCCTCATGCCAGACGAGCCGAAGACCCTCCACCCCACCCCACACCCGACCGAGAACCCCACCACGAACGGCCCGGCGAGGGCCACGACGACCGACACGACCGGACCGGTCGTGCCGACCGGCCGGACGACGCGGTCCACCTCGGCTTCCGGCTCGTCCGGTACGTCCTCCGCCTTGTCCGGTACGGCTTCCGCCTTGTCCGGTACGGCCTCCGGAAGGCCCGGTGAGGCTTCCGGCGCGGCCACCTCGGCTTCCGGCTCGTCCGGTACGGCGCGCAGCTGGACCACCGCCCTCGTCACCGTCGGCCTCGTCCTCGCCGCGCTGAACCTGCGCCCCGCCATCCCCAGCCTCGGCGCCCTCCTCGAAGAGGTCCGCACGGATCTGCACATGAGCGGCAGCCTCGCCGGGCTCCTCACCTCCGTGCCCTCGCTCTGCTTCGCGATCTTCGGCACCGCCGCACCGCGCCTCGCCCGCCGCTTCGGGCCCGCCGCCGTCCTCTGCGCGGGCATGGCCGCGATCTGCGCCGGGCTCGCCCTGCGCCCCTTCGCCGGTGGCACCGCCGTCTTCATGGCCGCCAGCGCCCTCGCGCTCATGGGCATCGCCGTCAGCAATGTCCTGATGCCCGTCATCGTCAAGCGGTACTTCCCCGACCGCGTCGGCACCATGACCGGCCTCTACTCCATGGCGCTCGCCGTCGGCACCTCCCTCGCCGCCGCCGCGACCGTGCCCCTGACCAAGGCCCTCGGCGGTGACTGGCGCCTCGGACTCGGCGTCTGGGCGGGCCTCGCGGCCCTCGCGGTCGTGCCCTGGGCCCTGCTCGCACGCGACCGGAACACCGGCGGCGGGGGCGGTGTGACGGGTGCGATCAGTGGGACCAGTGCGAGTGGTGGGGCCAGTGAGGTCAGTAAGACTGACAGGACTGACGGGGCTGACAGGACTGACGGGGCTGACAGGGCTGATGGGTCCAGTGGGGCCGCCCCGGTCGTGGACCTCGCCGCCGCCCCGCGCGTCAGCCGCAGCCGTACCGCCTGGGCCCTCGCCGTGTTCTTCGGCCTCCAGTCCACCGGCGCCTACATCACCCTGGGCTGGCTGCCGCAGATCTTCCGCGACGCGGGCGTCACCGCCTCCACCGCGGGCGTGCTCCTCGCCGTCACCATGGTCATGGGCGTCCCGCTCGCCTTCGTGATCCCCCGGCTCGCGACCCGGCTGAGGACCCAGGGACCGATCGTCGTCACCCTCGGCCTGTGCGGACTCACCGGCTACACCGGGCTCCTCCTGGCCCCGGCCGGCGGAGCCTGGGTCTGGGCCGTGCTCCTCGGCGTCTCCAACTGCGCCTTCCCGCTCGCCCTCACCATGATCGGCCTGCGCTCGCGCACCGGCGCCGGTGTCGTCCGGCTCTCCGCCTTCGCCCAGAGCGTGGGCTATCTGATCTCCATCCCCGGCCCCCTCCTCGTCGGCGTGCTCTACCAGCACAGCGGCGGCTGGGGCATACCGATCGCCCTGATGGGCGGTCTGCTGATCCCCCAGATGATCGTCGGCACCCTGGCGGGCCGGGCCCGGACGATCGAGGACGAATGCTGAGGTGCGAGACTGTCCGCATGCCAGTCCTCGAACCCAACCCCCAGAACGGCCAGAAGAAGCTGCTCATCGTGCTCGGCGCGATGCTTCTCATCACGGTCGTGATCGCCGTCATCGCCTCGGTCGCCTCCCCCTGACCCCCGGGCACCCGCCCCGGGGTGGGGCTGGCACCCCCATCCCCTAGGGGGTGGGTGTCAGGGTCGAGTGGGTGGAATACCTGATGGGCCGGGAGGCCCGCGATCCCTAGGTTGGAGACCACAGGGAAAACGGAACTCTCACCCCACGGAGGCGGACATGTCGGCCCAGCCCTATCCCCGGGTCCGGCCCACGGCGAGCGGCGTCGGCACCCGGCTGCCCTGGTGGGCCCTGGTCCTCCCGGTGGCCGCCTTCCTCACTCTTCTGACCCTGATGACGGGGTCGGGCGAGGCCCAGGCATCCCTGGGAGCCCACGGGATGGCGGGCCTCCTGGAGCGGATACAGCAAACGCTCGCTCTCTGAGTCGACCTGGCCCGATTCGTGCGAAGCTGAGCGACATGAGCGTCGATACACCCCGCAGGATCGTGCTGCTCCGACACGCCAAGGCGGACTGGAACCAGGAATCCGACCACGAGCGTCCCCTCGCCGAGCGAGGCCGTGCGGACGCCCCTCTCGTCGGCCGGAAGCTCGCCGGGACCGGCGTCGGCTTCGATCTGGCCCTCTGCTCGACCGCGCTCAGGACGCGCGAGACCTGGAAGCTGGCCGTGCCGGCACTGTCGGAGCGCCCCAGGACCGTGTACGAGGAGCGGCTCTACGAGGCCTCGCTCGGCGAGCTGATCGCCCTGCTCAACGAGGTCTCGGACGAAGTCTCCGACCTGCTGGTCATCGGCCACAACCCGGGGATGCACGCCCTGGCCGACGCCCTGACGGGCGAAGCCGAGGGCGACCTCCTGGCCCGGATGAACCGGAGCGGCTTCCCGACCGCCGCCCTCGCCGTCCTCACCTTCAACGGCTCGTGGAAGTCGGTCGAGCACGGCGTAGGATGCCTCGTCGACTTCTGGACCCCGCACTCCTGACGTCCCCGCACTCCTGACAGCCCCGCGTTCCTGACGCACCCCGGGCCGCCTGCTCCCTGCGGGCTCCCCGGCGCACCCGGGCGGCGTCGCCTCAGACACCCGAACCACCCGCCGGGAACCGACCTCCCCTGACCGGAGGGCGCGGACGGAGGACAGGGCGGCCGGAGGACAGGGCGGTCGGAGGGACGGGGGCGACGAAAGAGCCCGGCCGTCCGAAGACGACCGAGCCCCTTCTCGTACGGAGTCCGTCACCGTACGGGGTCCGTCACCGTACGGAGTCCGCCGCCTCGCCCCGCACAGGGCGGGTCCGGCGGGGGCGGGCGTGTCCGCTCAGTGCTGGAGGTCCTCGCCGCCGTCCGCGGCCTCGACCTCTTCGCGGGTGATCCCCAGCAGATAGAGCACGGTGTCGAGGAAGGGCACGTTCACCGCCGTGTCCGCCGCCCGCCGCACCACCGGCTTCGCGTTGAAGGCGACCCCGAGCCCGGCGGCGTTCAGCATGTCCAGGTCGTTCGCCCCGTCGCCGATCGCCACGGTCTGCGCCAGCGGCACCCCCGCCTCGGCGGCGAACCGGCGCAGCAGCCGCGCCTTGCCCGCCCGGTCCACGATCTCGCCGGTCACCCGTCCGGTGAGCTTGCCGTCCACGATCTCCAGGGTGTTGGCGGAGGCGAAGTCGAGCCCGAGCCGTTCCTTGAGATCGTCCGTGACCTGCGTGAACCCGCCGGAGACCACTCCCACCTGGTAGCCGAGCCGCTTGAGCGTACGGATCAGGGTCCGGGCGCCCGGCGTCAGCCGCACCTCGGAGCGGACCTTGTCGACCACCGAGGCGTCGAGCCCGGCCAGCAGCTCCACCCGGGCGTGCAGGGACTGCTCGAAGTCCAGCTCTCCGCGCATCGCCGCCGCCGTCACCTCGGCGACCTTGTCCTCACAGCCCGCGTGCGCCGCGAAGAGTTCGATCACCTCGTCCTGGATCAGGGTGGAGTCGACGTCCATGACCACCAGCCGCTGTGCCCGCCGGTGCAGCCCGGCGGAGACCACGGCCACGTCCACGCCGATGGTGTGCGCCTCCACGGCCAGCGCGGTCCGCAGCCGCTCGGTCCCACAGCCGGAGACGGCGAACTCGACGGCCGTGACCGGATACTTCGCCAGCCGGAAGATACGGTCGATGTTGCCGCCCGCCTCGGCGATCCTGGCCGCTATGGCCGCCGTCTGCTCCGAGGTCAGCGGGTTGCCGAGGACGGTGACGTGCGAGCGGCCCTCGCCCCGGGGACGGTTGTCGCCGGTTCCGGAGATGATCTCGGCCTGGAGCTTCAGCGACTCGGCCCAGCTGTGCACGGTGGCCCGGAGTTCACCCTGCGAGGCGACGGTGGGCTCGGTGACGAGCGCGCACAGGACGAGACGGCCGCGGGAGACGACCTGCTCGATGTCCACGACGTCGACGGAGTAGGCGGCGAGGGTGTCGAAGAGTCCCGCGGTGATTCCGGGACGGTCCTTCCCGAAGATCTTGACGAGAAGGGTGGGAACGTCTGAGGTCTGCGATGCGCTCATGGTGCTTCCACCGTATCGGGCACCACATGCCACTCGGCCGCCCGTCCCGCCCAGCGGACACCCGAGTGGCCACGGGGCGCCTCGGGGGCCCCGTACCGCCCGACTTTCGGAGAGGGGACCGGGCCTGAAATAGTTCCCCCCGATGTTCGCCATCCCTAGACTTCCGGCGACGGGGGTACATCGGGGGACAAATAGTGGGGCATGGAGTGCCAGAACTCGTACTGGAATTGAATGGAAGGACCTGGACGCTCGATCCGTCCCGGTCGTACACCCTGGGCCGCGATCCCCAGGGTGACCTGGTCATCGACGACGCCAGGGTCTCGTGGCGCCACGCCACCATCAGCTGGGGCGGGCGGAGTTGGGTCATCGAGGACCACGGCTCCACCAATGGAACGTTCCTTCAGGGGCAGCGGGTCCACCAGGTGGAGATCGGCCCCGGCGCGGCCGTCCACCTGGGCAACGCGACCGACGGCCCGCGGCTGAATCTCGCCGCCGCCCAGGCCGCCCCGGGGGCCCAGCAGGCACCGGCCCCGCAGCAGGCCCAGATGCCTCAGCAGGCTCAGGCGCCTCAGCAGGACCAGGCCTACCAAGCGCCTCAGCAGGCCCCGCAGTACCAGGCGGCCCAGCAGGCACCCCAGCAGCAGGGCTGGCAGCAGGGCCCCGCGCCGGTCCAGCAGCAGCCGCCGGTCCAGCAGCCGCCGAACCAGCAGGCCCAAGCGCCTCACCAGCAGCCCCAGGCGCCCCAGTACCAGGCCCCGCCGCAGTTCCCGCAGCAGCAGGGCCCGGCCGGGAGCGGCGTCGCGGGGGCGTCGTCGGCCTATTCCGACCGCAGCCCGACCACGTTCCACCAGCTGGATCTGGGCCGTGTGATGCGGATAGGCCGTGCGCTCGAGAACGAGCTGGTCGTCTCCGACCTCCAGGTCTCCCGCCACCACGCCGAGTTCCACGCGACGCCCGACGGACGCTTCGAGATCCGCGACCTCGGCTCGCACAACGGCACGTACGTCAACGGCCAGCCGATCCCGAAGGGCGGCAGCGCCGTCCTCGGCCCGCAGGACATCGTGGGCGTCGGCCACTCGACCTTCCGGATCGTCGACGGACGCCTTGAGGAGTTCGTCGACACCGGCTCGGTCTCCTTCTCCGCCAGCCACCTCACGGTCACCGTCGACGGCGGCAAGCAGATCCTCAGGGACGTCTCCTTCGGCGTCCCCGAGAAGTCGCTGATCGGCGTGATCGGCCCCTCGGGTTCCGGCAAGTCGACCCTGCTCAAGGCGCTGACCGGCTACCGCCCGGCCAACGAGGGCGATGTCCTCTACGACAACCGGAGCCTCTACAAGCAGTTCGCCGAGCTGCGCCAGCGCATCGGTCTGGTCCCGCAGGACGACATCCTGCACAAGGAGCTGACCGTCCAGAAGGCGCTGCGCTACGCGGCCAAGCTCCGCTTCCCCGGCGACACCGCCGAGGCAGAGCGCGAGGCCCGGATCGACGAGGTGCTGCGCGAGCTGAAGCTCGACATCCACCGGGAGAAGAAGGTCACCTCCCTCTCCGGCGGCCAGCGCAAGCGCGTCTCGGTGGCCCTGGAGCTGCTCACCAAGCCCTCGCTGATCTTCCTGGACGAGCCGACCTCCGGCCTCGACCCGGGCATGGACCGCGATGTCATGCAGCTGCTGCGGGGCCTCGCCGACGACGGCCGCACGGTCCTGGTCGTCACCCACTCGGTGGCCGAGCTGGGCCTGTGCGACAAGCTCCTGGTGATGGCCCCCGGCGGCGCGGTGGCGTACTTCGGCCCGCCGGAGGAGGCGCTGAACTTCTTCGGCTACGCCACCTGGGCCGATGTCTTCTCCGCCTTCGAGAACTACCGCGACTACGACTGGGCGGGCCGCTGGAAGGGCTCGCAGCACTACCAGCTGTACGCGGCGGACATCGACGCCGTCGCCGCCCAGCCCGTGCAGATGCCGCACCAGGCGATGGTCCGGCCGCCGAAGCCGCAGGGCTGGGGCTCCCAGCTGTGGACCCTGATCCGCCGCTATGTCTCCGTGATCGCCTCCGACAAGGGCTTCCTGGGCCTGATGGTGATCCTGCCCGCCGTCCTCGGCGCGGTCTCGGTGGTCATCCCGGCCGATTTCGGCCTCGGCTCGCCGAAGCCGCCGTCCCGCTTCAACGGCGACGCCGGGACGATCATGCTGATCCTCACGGTCGGCATGTGCTTCAGCGGCGCGGCCAACTCCGTCCGCGAGCTGATCAAGGAACGGGTCATCTACGAGCGCGAGCGGGCCACCGGCCTGTCCCGCTCGGCGTATCTGATGTCCAAGGTCATCGTGCTCGGCGTGATCACGGCCTTCCAGGGCGTCATCATCTGCGGCATCGGCTTCTCCACCCGGGCGCTCCCCGAGGAGGGCCTGTTCATGCCCCCGGCGGTCGAGCTGTGCGTCCAGGTCATCGCCCTCGGCCTGACCTCGATGATGTTCGGCCTCGTCATCTCCGCCCTGGTGAGGACCGCGGAGAAGACCATGCCGCTGCTGGTCATGTTCGCGATCATCCAGGTCGTCTTCACCGGCATCCTCTTCCAGGTCTACGGCTCGGCAGGACTGGAGCAGTTCGCCTGGCTGATGCCCTCCCGCTGGGGCATCGCGGGCGCCGGCACCACCCTCGACCTGGGGCGCCTCATGCCGCCCTGGGACCCGAAGAACCCCACCGACACCGACCCGCTCTGGGAGCACTCGGCCGGCCAGTGGGGTCTCGACCTCGGCATCCAGCTTCTGATGGCCGTGGTCTGCTGTGTGATCGTGGCCCGGCTGCTGCGCCGCCACGAGCCCGAGGTCATGCGCAAGTAACCGCACGGGCAGTCCGTACGCCGAAGGGCGGCACCCCTCGCCGGGGTGCCGCCCTTCGGCGTACGACAGCGGGCGCGAACGGCTCAGTAGGCGCTGTTGACGTTGTCGATCGAGCCGTAGCGGTCGGCCGCGTAGTTGGCGGCGGCGACGATGTTGGCGACGGGGTCGTACTGGTCGAACACGGTGCCGGGCACGTGGTACGCCTTGAAGGTCGGGTAGATGACCTGGAGCAGCCCCTTGGACGGCACGCCGTTGACGGCGTTGACGTCCCAGTTGTTGATCGCGCGGGGGTTGCCGCTGGACTCGCGCATGATGTTCTTGTGCAGGCCGTGGTAGCTGCCCGGGATGTCGTGCTTGTCCATGATGAACAGTGCCTCGCGGATCCAGCCGTCGAGGTTGTTCGCGAAGATCGGGGCACGGGCCACGGAGCGGTTCGCGGCCGCCGCCTCGGCGGCGCGCTTGTCGGCCTTGACCTTCGCCTCGGCCTTGGCACGGGCGTCCGCCTTGACCTTGGCGTCCGCCTTCGCCTTCGTGTCGGCGGCGAGCTTCGCGTCGGCCTCCTGCTTGGCCTTCAGGCCGATCGCGCTCTGCTGGTCGGAGACGCCGGCGGCGAGCGCCTTCGCCTGCGGGCTGTTCGCGTCGTACGCCCAGGCCACCCGGCCGGTGCCGGAGAGGGCCTGCGGCTCCGTCTCGGTGGTGGCGCCGCCGCCGGTGGCGAGGGAGAGGGTGAGCGCCGCCGCGCCCAGGACGGAGACACCGGCGATCGCGGCTTTGTGGGTCTTCTTCAGACCACGACTGTGGCCAGGGGTGTTCGCAGACATCAACGGACTACCTCTTCGTATCGCTGGGGGGTGTCGCTCGGCCGGGGTGGCGCTGCGCCTGCTCGGCGGGCGACAGGGAGCAATTCTTAGCGGCGGCAAAATCCCCTGGCAAAGATGTGACGTACGATCCCCGGTAGTGGATCAGGGCCCCGTGCCCACGCCGCCAAAGAGCGCCGATGTCCCGTTTACCCCGGCCTTACCGCCCTCCAGGGAGTCCACTAGGCCTCTTCGTAAGTGATGTGGGTCCTATGCGCGGGCTCACACCGGCCCCCCGGCCATCTCACCTTCCGTTGCTCAAGCAATGCGTACGGTGAGCCGTCCCCGCCCCGGCGGGCAGA
Source organism: Streptomyces sp. CBMA291 (assembly GCF_014596525.1). Taxonomy (GTDB): domain Bacteria; phylum Actinomycetota; class Actinomycetes; order Streptomycetales; family Streptomycetaceae; genus Streptomyces. Next base: position 9,927 of record NZ_MSJP01000063.1, on the reverse strand, counting down.
AAGGCCCGGGGCCCCGAGACCTAGGTCCCCCGTCCCCCTCCTCGGCCGTCCCCGGTCGGATACGCACGGTCACCACCCGCCGGTACGGTGAGGACATGAGCCATCGACCCAGCTCCGGCCTGGCCGCCGTGAGCACCGCACTTCTCGCGATGAGCCGGCATCTGGAGGTCCGCGACGTCCTGAAGACGATCGTGGCCTCCGCCCGTGAACTCCTCGACGCCGAGTACGCGGCCCTGGGCGTCCCCGACGACCACGGGGGCTTCGCCCAGTTCGTGGTCGACGGCGTCAGCGACGAGCAGTGGAAGGCCATCGGCCCGCTGCCCCGACAGCACGGCATCCTGGCCGCGATGCTCCACAAGTCCGAGATCGAGCGGCTCGCCGACGTCCGTCTCGACCCCCGCTTCGAGGGCTGGCCGGACGCCCACCCCGAGATGTCCGACTTCCTCGGCCTTCCCGTACGGGACGGCGACGAGACCCTCGGCGCCCTCTTCCTCGCCAACAAGCGCTGCCCCAAGGTGGACGGCGGCTGCGGCTTCACCGCCGACGACGAGGCGATCCTTTCGATCCTCGCCCAGCACGCGGCCATCGCCCTCACCAACGCGCGCCTCTACGAGCGCAGCCGCGAGCTGACCATCGCCGAGGAACGCTCCCGCCTCGCCCACGAGCTGCACGACGCCGTCAGCCAGAAGCTCTTCTCCCTCCGGCTGACCGCCCAGGCCGCGGCCGCCCTCGTCGACCGCGACCCCGCCCGCGCCAAGGGCGAGCTACAGCAGGTCGCCGCGCTCGCCGCCGAAGCCGCCGACGAACTGCGCGCCGCCGTCGTCGAGCTGCGCCCGGCCGCCCTCGACGAGGACGGTCTGGTCCACACCCTGCGCACCCAGATCCAGGTCCTCGACCGCGCCCACACCGCCCGCGTCACCTTCGAGAGCGCCGGGACACGAGCCCTGCCCGCCGCCCAGGAGGAGGCCGTGCTCCGGGTCGCGCAGGAAGCCCTGCACAACGCCCTTCGGCACGCGGACGCCGGACTCGTCGCCGTCTCGCTCGCCCGCGCGGGCCAGGGTGCCCGGCTGACCGTCACCGACGACGGCAAGGGCTTCGACCCGCGTACGGTCCGCAGCGCCGGACGCCACCTCGGCCTCGTCTCCATGCGGGACCGGGCGAGCGGCGTCGGCGGATCGCTGACCGTCACCTCGGCCCGGGGCGAGGGCACCACGATCGAGATGGAGGTACCCGGTGGCTGACAAGCAGATCCGCGTCCTGCTGGTCGACGACCACCAGGTCGTCCGCAGAGGACTGCGCACCTTTCTCGAAGTACAGGACGACATAGAAGTGGTGGGGGAGGCGGCCGACGGCGCCGAGGGCGTCGCCAGGGCCGAGGAGCTGCGCCCCGACGTGGTCCTCATGGACGTGAAGATGCCCGGCACCGACGGCATCGAGGCGTTGAAGCGGCTCCGCGGCCTCGCCAACCCCGCCAGGGTCCTCGTCGTGACCAGCTTCACCGAGCAGCGCACGGTGGTCCCCGCGCTCCGCGCGGGCGCATCCGGGTACGTCTACAAGGACATCGACCCGGACGCGCTCGCGGGCGCGATCCGCTCCGTCCACGCCGGGCACGTGCTGCTCCAGCCGGAGGTCGCGGGCGCGCTCCTCACCCAGGAGGACTCCCCGGGCGGTACGGGCCGGGGCTCGGCCCTCACCGAGCGGGAGCGCGAAGTGCTCGGCCTGATCGCGGACGGCCGGTCCAACCGCGAGATCGCCCGCGCGCTCGTCCTCTCGGAGAAGACGGTCAAGACGCACGTCTCGAACATCCTGATGAAGCTCGACCTGGCGGACCGCACCCAGGCGGCCCTGTGGGCGGTCCGGAACGGCCTCACGGACTGACACGCGGGGACGGGCGGCGGGCGCGAAACGGGGGCGAGACGGCGGCGCGCGGCGGACTTGAGACAGGCGCGAGACAGGCGCGAGACGGCGGCGCCCGGCGGACGCGCGACGGGCACGCCCCCTCGCGCGCCGGGCGCACGATCGTTCAGTCCTTCATACCGTCGTGTATATGTCCCTCGTTCGGCGTAACCCGGTGGAGGAATCGAGGTTCTCCATGGCGTGCTGCGGCGGACCGGCCGCGGCGATGACCCGAAGGAAGCACACGTGAAGAACCTCAAGAAGGCCGCCGCCCTCACCCTGGTCGCCGGTGGCATCGTCGCCGCGGGCGCGGGCGTCGCCTCCGCCCACGGCGGCGCCGAGGCCCAGGGCCGGACCGTGAAGTCGCCGGGCGTCGCCTCCGGCAACACGGTGCAGGTCCCGGTCCACGTCCCCGTGAACGTCTCCGGCAACACGGTCAACGTGATCGGCCTGCTCAACCCGGCCTTCGGCAACGGCGCCGCCAACCTCTGAGCCAGGGCGGCACTTCCCCGGCCGCCCTCCGCACAACCGCCCGGCCCCCAGGAGCCCCCTGGGGGCCGGGCGCATGCCCGAAACCCCTCGCCCGAGGCGACCCCGATCGCCCGAGACGCCCCCTGCGCGCCCCTCAGAACCCCCGCTCCCTCTCCCGCTCCTCCACATAGGCGTTGTACGCCGCCACCTGCGCCCGCCGGGCCACCCGCTCCACCGGCCGCAGCGCCGCGCCCCGCGCGGCCATCTCCGAGGCGCTCACCGCGCCCCCGTGCCCGTGGCCGTACGCCATGTCCACCATCAGCCCCACCCGCTGCGCCAGCTCCAGGACCCGCGCCGCCCGCGCCGGATACCCCGGGGCCAGCACCTCGCGTCCCGCCTCCGCCCGCGCCCGGTACGCGTCCCGCACCGCCTCCGCGGCGGGCCCCGAGGCCGCCACGTCAAGCCGGGTCAGCGCCACCGTCGCCTCCCGCAGCGCCTCCGCCAGCTCCCGCTCCGCCTCGCCCAGCGAAGGCACGTCCGCGGGCGGTGCCTGCCGCACCGGAAGACACCGCCAGAGCACCGACACGTGCGTGTCACCCGAGGGCCCCGCCTCGGAGACCTCCGGCACGAGCCCGTACGGCGCACCGAAGCCGACCACGGCCTCCTCCGCCTCCAGGGCGCGCGCGTTGAAGTCCGGCGGCCCGCTCAGCCCCAGCGGATGCCCCGGCGCCGGAAGCGCCACCCGCCACCCGGTCACCCCGAGCCGCCGCAGCCGCCCGAGCGCCAGCGTCAGACCCACCGGCCCCGCCTCACCCGGCAGCCCCTCGACGCGGTGCACCGCGTCCTCCCCGACAATGGCCAGCGCCGCGTCGTCCGGCGACACCGCCCCGGCCGACAGGGCATTGCCCCAGGCGGCCAGGCGTCCTGAACGTGGTTCCGAAAGCATCCCCCAAGCCTAGGGCGCCGCCCCACCGCCCAAGCCCCCTCCACGAGCCCCCGCGCACCACACTCGACGGCCCAATCCAAGCCCTAGGGACCGGCCCGGTCCGCCGATAACGTAGGTTTTCCCCTGGACGCCGCGCCCACCGGCGCAAGGCGACGACAACAACCGCAAGGGGAGACAACGCGCTCATGAGCGATGTACTGGAGCTGGTGGACGTATCCGTGGTCCGCGACGGACGGGCTCTGGTGGACGGGGTCTCCTGGTCGGTCAAGGAGGGCGAGCGCTGGGTCATCCTGGGACCCAACGGCGCGGGCAAGACCACCCTCCTGAACATCGCCTCCAGCTACCTCTTCCCCACCCGCGGCACCGCCCGCATCCTGGGCGAGCAGCTCGGCGGCGTCGGCACGGACGTCTTCGAGCTCCGCCCCCGCATCGGCATGGCCGGCGTCGCCATGGCCGAGAAGCTCCCCAAGCGCCAGACCGTCCTCCAGACGGTCCTCACCGCCGCGTACGGCATGACCGCCACGTGGAACGAGGACTACGACCCGGTCGACGAGGAGCGCGCCAAGGCGTTCCTCGACCGCCTCGGCATGAACGACTACCTGGACCGCAAGTTCGGCAGCCTCTCCGAGGGCGAGCGCAAGCGCACCCTCATCGCCCGCGCGATGATGACCGACCCCGAGCTGCTGCTCCTCGACGAGCCCGCCGCGGGTCTCGACCTCGGTGGCCGCGAGGACCTCGTCCGCCGTCTCGGGCGCCTGGCCCGCGACCCGTACGCCCCCTCCATGATCATGGTCACCCACCATGTCGAGGAGATCGCCCCCGGCTTCACCCACGTCCTGATGATCCGCCAGGGCAAGGTTCTCGCCGCGGGCCCCGTGGAGATGGAACTGACCTCCCGCAACCTCTCGCACTGCTTCGGGCTGCCGCTCGTCGTCGAGCGCCTCGGCGACCGCTGGGCCGCCCACGGACTGCCCCTGAAGTGACGGACCGGGCGCCGGCGTCCCGCACAGCCGTCCGCGCCCTGTCCCGAGGGACCCCACCCGCCTACCATGGCCCTGTGGACATCGACGCATGGGTCTGGTGGCTGATCGGCGCGGTGGGGCTCGGCATTCCGCTGGTCCTGACCGCGATGCCCGAGTTCGGCATGCTCGCCGTCGGAGCGGTCGCGGGGGCGGTGACAGCGGCTCTGGGCTTCGGCATCGTCCCCCAGGTGCTCGTCTTCGTCGTCGTCTCGGTGGCGCTCATCGCGGTGGTACGCCCCATAGCCGCACGCCACCGCGACGGCAGACCGGGCATCGCCACCGGCATCGACGCCCTGAAGGGCCGTCAGGCCGTCGTCCTCGAACGGGTCGACGGCAGCGGCGGACGCGTCAAGCTTGCCGGAGAGGTCTGGTCGGCCCGCACGCTCGACGCCGGACAGAGTTTCGAACCGGGCGAACAGGTCGATGTCGTCGACATCGACGGGGCGACCGCCGTCGTCATATGACCGAACCTCGCCCATGACGTTCCGACGTCTGCGAAACTCGATCATCGAAAGCAACCCGGCAGTCAACCGGCAGCGAAGGGCACGGGGAACACGATGTCAGCAGTCATCATCGTCCTGATCATTCTGGTGGTGCTCGTCTTCATCGCCCTGATCAAGACGGTCCAGGTCATCCCGCAGGCGAGCGCGGCGATCGTGGAGCGCTTCGGCCGCTACACCCGCACGCTCAACGCGGGACTGAACATCGTGGTCCCGTTCATCGACACGATCCGCAACCGGATCGACCTGCGCGAACAGGTCGTCCCGTTCCCGCCGCAGCCGGTGATCACCCAGGACAACCTGGTCGTCAACATCGACACGGTCATCTACTACCAGGTCACCGACGCCAGGGCCGCCACCTACGAGGTCGCCAGCTACATCCAGGCGATCGAGCAGCTCACCGTCACCACCCTCCGCAACATCATCGGCGGCATGGACCTGGAGCGGACCCTCACCTCCCGCGAGGACATCAACGCGGCACTGCGCGGCGTCCTCGACGAGGCCACCGGCAAGTGGGGCATCCGCGTCAACCGCGTCGAGCTCAAGGCGATCGAGCCGCCGACCTCCATCCAGGACTCGATGGAGAAGCAGATGCGCGCCGAGCGGGACAAGCGCGCCGCGATCCTCACCGCCGAGGGCACCCGGCAGTCCCAGATCCTCACCGCCGAGGGCGAGAAGCAGTCCGCCATCCTCCGCGCCGAGGGCGAGGCCAAGGCCGCCGCGCTCAAGGCCGAGGGCGAGGCCCAGGCCGTCCGTACGGTCTTCGAGGCGATCCACGCGGGCGACCCCGACCAGAAGCTGCTCTCGTACCAGTACCTCCAGATGCTCCCGAAGATCGCCGAGGGCGACGCCAACAAGCTCTGGATCGTGCCCAGCGAGATCGGCGACGCGCTCAAGGGCCTCTCCGGCGCCTTCGGCAACATGGGCGGCGGCGTCCCCGGCTTCAACGTCAAGGGCACGGCGACCGAAAGGCGAGACGAACCCCCGGTCGACTGACACGTACACGTAATCCGTGCATGATCAGTGCGAGCCCCTCGACCCTGACAGGGCGGGGAGGCGACTCGCTGACCATGTAAGGAGATGGCGTTGTCCATCTGGGAAGCCCTGGCGGTCTTCGCCGCCGGCATCAGCGCCGGCACCATCAACACCATCGTGGGATCGGGAACGCTCATCACGTTCCCGGTCCTCCTCGCGACCGGACTCCCTCCGATCACCGCGAACGTCTCCAACGCCCTCGGCCTCGTCCCCGGCTCCATCAGCGGGGCCATCGGCTACCGGCGCGAACTCAGGGGCCAGAAGACCCGCGTCCTGCGCCTCGGCACCGCCGCCCTGCTCGGCGGGCTCCTCGGCGCGATCCTGCTCCTCGCCCTGCCGTCCGACGCCTTCGACGCGATCGTCCCCGTCCTCATCGGACTCGCCCTGGTCCTGGTCCTCCTCCAGCCGCGCATCGGCGCCGCCGTCCGCCGCCACCGCGAACAGACCGGCACCGAGGCCCACCCCGACGGCGGGCCCGCCCTCCTCGTCGGACTCTTCCTCGCCAGCATGTACGGCGGATACTTCGGCGCCGCCCAAGGCGTGCTCTACCTCTCGCTCATGGGCCTGCTGCTCCACGAGGACATCCAGCGGATCAACGCCGTCAAGAACATCCTCGGCGCCCTCGTCAACGGCGTCGCCGCCGTCTTCTTCCTCTTCGTCGCCGACTTCGACTGGACGGCCGTCCTGCTCATCGCCGTCGGCTCCACCCTCGGCGGCCAGATCGGCGCCAAGGTCGGCCGGAAGCTGTCGTCCGCCGTCCTGCGCGGAGTGATCATCGTGGTCGGCGTCGCCGCCATCCTCCAGCTGACCCTGCGCTGACCCCGGCACCGCGAAGGGCCCGTCCTCCCCACCGGGGACGACGGGCCCACACCGTACGAGCAGGGGTTACGCGGCGACCCCCGTCAGCCACTCCGGCAGCCGGGACCGGTCACCGGCCCGCAGCGAGAGCAGCATCGCGTCCGCGGGAGTCGGCTCGAACGGCTGGTAAAGGAGCGGCATCCCGGCCTGTTCCGGCGTCCGGTCGGCCTTGCGGTGGTTGTCCTCGGCACAGGAAGCGACGGTATTCAGCCAGCTGTCCCCGCCACCCTGGGCACGCGGCATCACATGGTCGACGGTGGTCGCCCGCCGCCCGCAGTACGCGCACCGGTGCCGGTCCCGCGCGAGCACCCCCCGCCGGGACCACGGAGCCTGTCTTCGGAAGGGCACCCGTACGTACCGGCAGAGTCTGATCACCCGGGGCACCGGAAGATCCACCTCGGCACCTCGCACCCGCAGCTCGGGATGCGCGTGCTCCACGACGGCCTTGTCCGTCAGGACGAGCACCACCGCCCGGTGGAGAGTGACCGTCGACAGCGGTTCGAAGCTCGCGTTCAGTACCAGCGTGTCCCGCATGGTGCCCACCTCCCGTGTGCAGGCCCGGCCCCGGGCGGGGCGGTGAGGCCTGGAGCAACGATGGCCGGGCCGGCCGGGGTCGGACAACGCAATTTCCCGTGCGACAAAAGATGCCCGCCTCTGATCTCTCCAGGACCAGAAGCGGGCAAACAACAAACGAACGATCAGACCGCCGCGGGAGCCGCGTACTCACCGATCAGCTGGGCGCGCCCCAGCGTGTGGAATCGCAGATTGAACCCCACGGCGGCGGGCGAAGCATCGGCATCGGGGCCGAGTTTCTCGCTGTCCACCGCGTACACCGTGAAGACATAACGGTGCGCCGGATCCCCCGGCGGAGGAGCGGCGCCGCCGAATTCCTTCGCCCCGTAGTCGTTCCGTACGTGCACGGCTCCGTCCGGCAGCCCCTCGAAAGAGCCCGAGCCGGCCCCCGCGGGAAGCTCCGTCACCGACGCCGGGATGTCGAACAGCACCCAGTGCCAGAATCCGCTGCCCGTCGGGGCGTCGGGATCGAAGCACGTCACGGCGAAGCTCTTCGTCTCCGCCGGAAAATCCTCCCAGCGCAGCTGCGGCGAGGTGTTCCCCGCCGCGTAGACCTGCGCGTCCTTCAGCACCTCGCCCGGTTGGACGTCGTCGCTCACCACGGTGAACGCCGCCACCGGCGGATGGAAGTCGTGGGGGAGCGGCGCCCTCTTGCCCTCGGACACGTCGAAAACCTCCGTATCGCCCGTCACTGCCTCGGCAGTCTCACGGGCCCGAGCCTAGAGCCAGTTGCGACGCCCGCCGACCTCGGCGAGCCACTGGTTGAGGTACGCCGCCCAGTCGGTGGTGTGGAAGTCGTGCAGCCCCACCGTGAAGGAACGGAAGGAATCGCTGCCCTCGGTGAAGAGCCCCGGCTTCTTGTCCATCTCCAGGACGACGTCCATCGCGCGGTCGTCGGCGACGAAACTGACCTCGACCTGGTTGAGGCCCCGGTACTGCTGCGGGGCGAAGAACTCGATCTCCTGGTAGAAGGGCAGCCGCTGCCGGGTGCCCCGGATGTGCCCGCGCTCCATGTCCGCGCTCTTGAAGCGGAAGCCCAGCTGGATGAAGGCGTCCAGGATCGCCTGCTGCGCCGGCAGCGGGTGCACGTTGATCGGGTCGAGATCGCCCGAGTCCACCGCGCGGGCGATCTCCAGCTCGGTCGTCACCCCGATGTCCATCCCGCGCAGCCGCTGCCCGCCGACCGAGGTCACCGGCGTCTCCCAGGGGATCTCCAGACCGAAGGGGACCACGTGCACCGCACCCGCCCGCACCTGGAAGGCACCGCCGAGACGCACCTTCACGAACTCGATGTCCTGCTTGTGCTCCGTGTCGCCGCTCTCGACCTCGACCCGCGCCTGGAGACCGACCGAGAGCCCCTCGATCCGCTGGTCGACGCTGCCGCCCTGAATGCGCACCTCACCCTGGACGACCCCGCCCGGGACCACGTTCTCCTCGGTGAGCACCGTCTCCACGGTGGCCCCACCCGCACCCAGGCTCGCGAGCAGCTTCTTGAAACCCATGATCCACACTCCTTCTCGGTCCTGCCCCCTACATACGCGCGACGACGGTAGCCGGTTCCGCGGGGAACCCCGTTACCCTCGGGCGCCATGAGCGAGAACGCCGGCCGTACGCGGATCCCGCGCGCCTTCTTCGACCGTCCGGTCCTGGAGGTCGCCCCTGATCTCCTGGGGCGCACGCTGGTCCACCGCACCCCCGAAGGGGTGATGGAGATACGCCTTACGGAGGTGGAGGCGTACGCCGGAGAGATCGATCCCGGCTCGCACGCCTTCCGGGGACGCACGGCCCGCAACGCCGTGATGTTCGGCCCGCCCGGCCATGTGTACGTCTACTTCACCTATGGCATGTGGCACTGCATGAACCTGGTGTGCGGTCCTGAGGGCCAGGCGAGCGGGGTGCTGCTGCGCGCGGGGGAGATCCTGCGGGGCGCGGAGCTGGCCCGTCCCCGCCGCCGTTCGGCCCGTGCCGACCGCGAGCTGGCCAAGGGGCCCGCCCGTCTCGCGACCGCCCTCGGCGTCGCGCTCTCCCTGAACGGCACCGACGCCTGCGCGGACACCGAGAGCCCGCTCGGTCTGCTGACCGGCACTCCTCCCGCGCCGGAGCTGGTCCGCAGCGGTCCTCGTACGGGCGTCGGCGGCGAGGGGGCCCCGCACCCCTGGCGGTTCTGGATCGAGGCCGATCCGACGGTCAGTCCCTACCGTGCTCACACGCCCCGGAGGCGCCGCCTTGACTCTGGGGGTGCGAACGCCTAACGTAGCCCGAGCAGCTGGAAACGGGCCTGCTTGTTCAAGCACCCCGCAGCCGCCACCCACTACTCAAGATGATCCCCAGCAGGGGCTAATTTTGGCATTCCCGAAATTAGAATTCGAATGGCTCGATTATGAGTCGCCGAAGAAATCAGCTAACGTAGTGGACACGCCGGAAGGGCCCGAAGCGAAAGCGAATGGGACCGGAAAGCGCCGAGGAAGTAGGGTCGGAAAGATCTGATAGAGTCGGAAACGAAGGAAGCGCCCGGAGGGCCTGGAAACAGGAACGAAGGAAGCGTCCGCACCTTGAGAACTCAACAGCGTGCCAAAAATCAACGCCAGATTAGTTGATACCCCGTCCATCTTCGGATGGTCGAGGT
>NZ_MSJP01000062.1 GCF_014596525.1 Streptomyces sp. CBMA291 | reverse complement strand
GGCGGAGTCGTGACGGCCGCCGCCGCGCGGGCCTACCGTCCGGCGCTCCGGCCCGGCGTCCTGCTGAGCGCGCCGCTGCTGCGCGGGCCCCGTACCGTGCACCTCGTCCGGCACCCCGTCACCGGAGCCGCGTTCGAGGTCGGCGTCAAGGAGCACTTCCTGATGGCGCGCCTGGACGGGACGCGGAACCTCGACGACCTCGCGCCCGCGTACGCGGACCGGTTCGGCCGACGGCTCGGCGAGGAGAACTGGAACCGGCTGCTCGGCCTCCTCGGCACCCGGGGCCTGCTCGCCGGGGCGCCCGACCCGGTGGCGCCCGAGACCGCGCCGAAGCGCCCCAACTCGCTGTGGCGCGGCACCCGGCCGATGGTCGCGGACGCCGACGCGACCACGGCGCGGCTCCACCGCGCCCTGCGCCCGCTGCTCCGGCCCGCCGTCCAGTACCCGCTGCTCGCCGCCGTCCTCGCGCTCCTCGCGGTGCTCGCCGTACGGGCACCGGCGCTGTTCGGCGACGCGGCGGAACTGGCCGGGCAGCCGGTCGTCTTCCTGGGCATCGCGCTGTTCCTGTGGCTGAGCATCACCCTGCACGAACTGGCGCACGGGGTGGCCGCCCAGCACCACGGGGGTCATGTCGCCGAGATCGGGCTGCGCTGGCGGTTCCCGGCCGCGCTGCTCTACTGCACGGTCGACAACTACCTGTTCCTGCCGGGCCGACGGGCCAAACTGGTCATCGCGGGGGCGGGCGCGCAGCTCAACATGGTGCTTCTGCTGCCCTTCGGGGTCTGGTGGCTGCTACTGCCCGCCGGGGCCCCCGAGCGCCCCGCCCTCGCCGGTCTGCTGCTGCTCGGCACCGTACAGGCGCTGAGCAACCTCGTACCGCTGCCGCCGCTCGACGGCTACCGGATGCTCGGGCACGCCCTGGGCACCGCCCATCTGGCCCCCGAGACCCGGGCCTATCTGCGGGTGCGCCGGGGCGGCCGGGACTCGCCCGCGCTCGCCGCCTACCCGGCGCGGGCCCGGCGGATCTACACGGCGTACGCGATCGGGGCGCCGCTCCTGCTGCTCCTGGCGGCGGCGGGCACCGCCGTCTTCGTCCTCGCCCTGCTCGGCTGACCGGCCGCGCACGCTCCACCCGCTTCCCGACCGGCACGATCCACGCACCACACGAGTGAGGTACAGGCCATGTCAACCACATCCGCGGCGGGCGGTCCGCCGACCGCCGCCGTCCAGGTCAAGGGCGTCTCCAAGCGGTACGGGGACCGGCAGGCGGTGGACGACGTCACCCTGGAGATCCACCGGGGCGAGTTCTTCGGTCTGCTGGGCCCCAACGGTGCGGGCAAGTCCACCCTGATCGAGATCATGGAAGGGCTGCGCCGGGCCGACACGGGCACGGTCGCCCTCTTCGGGACGTCGCCGTGGCCGCGCGACACGGCGCTGTTGCCCCGGATCGGCGTCCAGACGCAGAGTTCGGCGTTCTTCGTCCGGCAGACCGCCCACGAGCACCTGCGGACGGTCGCCGCGCTCTACGGCGCGCCCCGGAGCGCCGTGGACGCCACGCTCGCCTCGGTGGGCCTCACCGAACAGCGTGACGTCCAGGTGGAGAACCTCTCCGGGGGCCAGCGGCAGCGGCTCGCCATCGCCTCCGCCCTCGTCCACGGGCCCGAGCTGATCTTCCTGGACGAGCCGACCGCCGCGCTCGACCCGCAGGCCCGGCGCGCCCTGTGGGAGGTGCTGCGGGGGCTGAAGGCGGAGGGCCGCACGATCGTCCACACCACCCATCACCTCGACGAGGCCGAGGCGCTCTGCGACCGGATCGCGATCCTGGTGGACGGCCGGATCGCGGTGACCGACTCGCCGCACAACCTGGTCGGCGCCTCCCGCGCGCCGAGCCGTCTGATGCTGCCGCTCGGGCGGCTCGACGAGACGCGGGCGGCGGCCATCGAGGGCGTCGAACGGGTCAGCGTCGAGGGCGGCTCCCTCGTCCTGGAGACCCACGCGGCCGGCCGGGTCCTCGCCGCCGTCGACCGGCTCGCCGGGCTCGACGGCGTCCAGACCAGGACCGCGAGCCTGGAGGACGTCTACCTCGATCTGACCGCCCGGCTCGCCGGTTCCGGACGGTCCTCCCACCCGCACGCCGAGACCACGGAGCCGTGACCATGAGCGCCTACGCCGCACTGACCGGGGCGGGCTACCGGGCCCAGGTCCGGGACAAGACCACCCTCTTCTTCACCTTCGCCTTCCCGCTGCTCTTCCTCGTCGTCTTCGGGCTGATCTTCCGGGGCCAGGCCGTGGAGGAGAGCGGACTGACCTATCTGTCGTACACGGCGGCCGGAGTGCTGTCCTGGGGCGTGGCGAACGCCGCCGTGTTCGGCATCTCGTTCACCCTCATGCAGTGGCGCACCGACGACATCCTGCGCCTCATCCGGATGTCCCCGGCGCCGCTCTCGGCGGTCATCGGCTCCCGGTACGTCATCGCCCTGGTGGTGGGCGCCGTGCAGTCGGTGCTGTTCGTGGGGGTGGCGATGCTGCCGCTGTTCGGCCTCGAACCGGCCTCCGGCTGGCCGCTGCTGATCCCCGTGCTGGTCCTCGGCATCACGACCTTCCTCCTCCTCGGGGTGATCATCGGCTCCTTCGCGAACACCCCGGAGTCCGTCGCCGCCGTCGCCAACTTCCTGATGCTGCCGATGGCGTTCCTCTCCGGCTCCTTCTTCCCGCTCGACTCCATGCCGTCCTGGCTCCAGAAGGTCTCCCTGGTGATGCCGCTGCGCTATCTCAACGACGCCGTGTCCCACGCGCTCACCGGACGGGGCGACCTCTCCGACGTCTGGGTGGGCTGCGCCGGGCTCCTCGTGTTCGCCCTGCTCTTCGGCGCGGTCGCGGTGAAGACCTTCCGCTGGACGAGGTCGTCGTGAGCACCGCCACGCGGCCGAAGCCGCTGCCGCTGCCCATGGACGAGGCGCGGGCCGCCCTGCGCGCCGTGCTCGCCGGGCGCCTGGGCCGGGACCTCCCCGTCGTCCCGGTCGGCGCCACCGACGCCGGAACGCCCCTCGGCGGCCCCGGAGCCCCCGACCCGTGGGCCGCGACACGCGCCGGGGCCCGGGTCCACCTCACCGCCTCCGCCGTCCTCGTCGGGCCCTGGGGCGGCGACGGCACCGCGCCCGCCTGCGGACGCTGTCTCGCGCTGCGCTGGCAGCGGCTGCGCAGCCGCAGCGAGCGGGACGCCCTGGAGACCGGCGGCCCGGAAGGCCCCCGTCCGGCGGGCGCCTGGCCGGTCCTCACCGACCATGTGTACGACGCTGTCGCGGCGCTCTGTGCGGCTCTGCTCGACGGGCCCGGGGCCGAACCGGGCGCCGCCGAACCGGCCGACCGGGCGCTGCCCCAGGTCACCCGGGTCGATCTGGCGACGCTCGCGGTCCGCACGTATCCGCTGCTCGCCGACCCGCTCTGCCCCGACTGCGCCCCCGGGCCCGCACCGGCCGGGCCCCGGTCCCTGGACCTCGTCGAGCGGCCGAAGCCCGACCCGGGCACCTACCGGCTGCGGCCCGCCTCCGCGTATCCGTTGCCCCGCGAGGCGCTCGCCAACCCGGTGTGCGGGGCACTCGGCGGCGGCACGTGGATCAGCGTCACCTCGCCGACGACGGCGCCGGTCGCCGGGAGCGTCTTCGTGCGCGGGTACGCCGGTCTCAACGACGTCACCTGGAGCGGCCAGGAGAACACCTTCTCCACCAGCCGCACCCTGGCCTTCCTCGAAGGGCTCGAACGGTACGCGGGCACCCACCGGCGCGGCCCCCGCACCCCCGTGACCGGCTCCTGGAACGAACTGCGGGCCGACGCCGTCGACCCGGCGCTCTGCGGCTTCTACGCCCCCGAGACCTACCGCGACGACCCGCTGGTCGATCCCTTCGACCCGGACCGGGCCATCCCCTGGGAGTGGGGCTGGTCGCTGCGCGACTCCCGCCCGGTGCTCGTCCCGTCCCGGCTCGTCTACTACAGCGCCGGGCTCGCCGCCGACAACTTCGTCTTCGAGTGCTCCAACGGCTGCGCCATCGGCGGCAGTCTCGAAGAGGCGGTCCTCGGCGGGCTCCTCGAACTCGTCGAGCGGGACGCCTTCCTCAACGCCTGGTACGGCGACGCCCGGCTCACCGAGATCGACCTGGCCACCGTCGGCGGCCGGGCGTCCGCCGCCATGGCCGCCCGCGCCGCGCTCCAGGGCTACGACGTGCACGTCCTGGACAACCGCATCGACCTGCCGGTGCCCGTGGTCACGGCGCTCGCCGTGCGCCGGGACGGCGGCCCCGGCACCCTGTCCTTCGCGGCGGCGGCCTCGCTCGACCCGCGCGCGGCGGTCGAGGGCGCCCTTTCGGAGGTCCTCACCTACATTCCGCACCTCTCGCGGCAGACCGAGGAGCGCCGCCCCGAACTGGAGGCCATGGCCGACGACTTCCACCGGGTGCGTCACCTCAAGGACCACGCCCAGCTGTACGGTCTGCCGCGCATGGCGGAGCACGCCCGGGGCTATCTGGAGCCGCTCGCGGTACGCCCCTTCGACGAGGTGCACCGGGAGTGGGAGGCGACCGGCCGGCCCCGCACGGGCGATCTCCGGGACGACGTACGGGCCGTGACGGAACTGCTCTCGGCGGCGGGGCACGATGTGATCGTCGTCGACCAGACCACTCCCGAGCAGGAGCGGATGGGGCTGCGCACGGTCGCCACCCTCGTCCCGGGGCTGCTGCCGATCGACTTCGGCTGGAACCGGCAGCGGGCGCTGTACATGCCCCGGCTGCGCACCGCGCTGCGCCGGGGCGGGCACCGGGCCACGGACCTGTCCGACGAGGAGATCCGGAGGGTCCCGCACCCGTTCCCGTAACCCTCCGGGGAAACGGGACACGCCCGGTGACCGGAGGACCGGTCACCGGGCGCGCGTCCGGCCGTGGGCCGGGCGTCCTGGCTCGCTCAGGCGGAGCAGGAGGTGGTGCTGGTGGTGGAGCTGCAGGTCGAGGTGGAGCTGGTGCTCGTGGAACCGGCGAGGACGACCTCGCTGGCGTCCGAGTAGTCGGAGATCTCGAAGGTCTCGGCCTCCAGCTCCAGGATCTCGTCGGCGAGGGTGCTCAGGTCCTTGTTCATGGCGCCTCCTGTGACCACGGCCCCGTGCCGGGACCGACCGGGGTGACGTCGTCCATTCCACCGCCGCCCGCTCACCGCTCGGCACGTCTTCCGCACGCACTTCGCTGGCACGCGACGCCAGCGGTCCGCGCCCGACCCCCTGGAGCCCCGTGAACCCCGGCGACACCACGCGCACCGAGACCGAGACGGCGAGCCCCGATGCCATGGGCCCCGGTACCGCGAGCGGCCCCGGCACCACGGCCACCGGGGGCGCCGCGCCCGGTGCTCTCCCCGAAGCCGTCCGGGTGGCGCTCGCCCCCGCCCGGGAGGCACTGCGCCCCGCGCTCCTGCTCTATCTGGACGTGCACCGCGCCCCGGAGCTTTCCGGCGCCGAGAGCCGTACGGCCGGGCTGTTCGCCGACCGGCTCGCCGCCCTCGGTCTCGACGTCACCCGGGGCGTCGGCGGCCACGGCGTGGTCGGGGTGCTGCGCAACGGCGAGGGGCCCCGCGTCTGTCTGCGGGCCGAACTCGACGCCCTCCCGCTGACCGAGCGGACCGGGCTGCCGTACGCGAGCGGGAACGGGGCCATGCACGCCTGCGGGCACGATCTGCACCTCGCCGCCGCCACCGGCGCCGCCGAACTGCTCGTACAGGCCGCCGCGCACTGGCGGGGCACCCTCGTGGTGCTCGGCCAGCCCGCCGAGGAGACCCTGACGGGGGCCCGCGCGATGCTGGCGGACGGGCTGTACGAGCGGTTCGGCCGGCCGGACGTCGTCCTCGCCCAGCACGCGGCGCCGCTGCCCGCCGGCACGGTCGCGCACGGCACCCCGCACGCCCCGATGACCTCGGCGAGCCTCGCGCTCGACGTGGTGGTGCACGGACGGGGCGGGCACGCGGGCACCCCGCATCTGACCGTGGATCCGGTGGTGACGGCGGCGTCCCTGATCACCCGTCTCCAGACGGTCGTCTCCCGCGAGAGCGCGCCGGGCGAACAGGTCGTCCTCACCGTCGGCACCCTGCGGGCGGGCACGGCGGTGAACGTGGTCCCGGACACGGCCGAACTCGGCATCGGCCTGCGGGCCCTGACGGACGCCTCCCTCGACCGGGCGGCCGAGGCCGTGGAGCGGATCGTACGGGCCGAGTGCGCCGCCTCCGCCTGCCCGCGCGAGCCCACGATCCGGCAGGTGTCGCGCGCCCCCGCGCTCCGGGTCGACCCGGCGGCGACGGAGTCGGTACGGGCCGCCCACACCGCCCTGTTCGGCGCGGCGCGCGTGCACGACTGGCCGCCGTCCCCCGCCTCGGAGGACTTCCCGCTCTACGGCGGGGCGGACGGCCCGGAGGGGGTGCCGCTCGTCTACTGGATGACCGGCACGGCGGGAGCCGGTCAGTGGGCCGCCGCCGCGGGTCGCCTCCCGCCCAACCACTCGCCCCTCTTCGCCCCCGAGGTGCGGGCCGCCCTGCCGCCCGCGATCGACGCCCTGACGGTCGCGGCCCTGGACCGACTGGCCCCCGCCGGGCGGCGGGACGCCCACCCGTAGAACGGCGACACCCCTGCCGACGGCGGCGCACGGCCCGTCGAGGGCGTCCACGGGAAGCCGTACGCCCGGGGTGTCGCCGACCCCGGACTCCCCCTGCCACCCCGGGAAACGCTCCCGTAGGCTTCGCCCGAAGTAACGCGGTCGTGTGTGTGGGGGGCGGGGCGATGACAGCCGGTACGGAACGGACGGCGGGCTCGGCGAAGGCGGAGGGCTCGGCGGGGCGTTGGGGTTCCGCCCTGGACTCGGTCGTGGTGTACGCGCAGGGCGCGCTCTGCCGCAGGCTGGCCCGGGGCGTCGTGCCGCCCGACGGGCGGGTGCGGGTGACCGGGCTGCCCCGGGCCCTCGACCCCGGATCGCTGCGGGCCCGGGTCCTGGGCGCCCCCGGTGCCCGGGTGGCCGAGGCGCGGGTGGAGATCGAGGCCGTGCCCCGCACCTCGGCGTCCGACGCGTCCGACGCGTCCGAAGCCTCCGCCGCGTTTGACGCTTCCGACGCGCTGCGGCGGGAAGTGGACCGGCTCCGTGACGCGTTCGAGGCGGCGGAGGGCCGCCGGGACCGGCAGCGATCGCTGATCGCCGAGGTCGAGGCGCTGCGCCCGGTGCCCCCGGGCCGCAAGCGCGAGGACCCCCGGCACCGCCCCGCCCCGGTCGAGTCCTGGCTGGAACTCGTCGACTTCGTCGACGAGCGGCTCACCGGGCTGCACGCCCGCCTCGCCGTGCTCGACGAGGAGCTGCTGCGCGCCGAGCGGGACCTCTTCGCGGCGGCCGACCGTCTCGACCGCTCCTCCACCGACGCGTCGTCACCGCACGTGGACACCGCGGTCTGCGCGCTCCTCACCCTCGTCGGCACGGACGGCGCCCCGGCGGAGCTTGAGATCGAGGTCGAGTACGGGGTGCCGGGCGCCCGCTGGGTGCCCGCGTACCGTCTCGACCACCGGCAGGGCGAGGAGACCGGCCGCCTTGTGCTGCGCGCCTCCGTCGCCCAGCGCACCGGCGAGGACTGGACCGGGGTCCGGCTCGCCCTGGCCACCGCCGACCCGCACCGCCGCACGGAGCAGCCGAAGCTCCGCTCGATCAGGATCGGCCGCCGCCAGGAGCCTCCCGCCCCGTCAGGCTGGCGCGAGCCCCCCGCGGGCCTCGCCGACCTGTTCACCGGCTACGACGCGATGGGACCCCACCCCCGGGCGGGCACCCCCGTGGGCCCCGGCCCCGCCCCCGGACTCGTGGGCGCCCCCACCGGCTACGAGCCCTCCCCCGGCGCCTATGATCCCGCCCCCGCCTCCTACGGCTTCGCGCCCGAGCCCTCGGCCGGACCCGGCGACCGGCAGGAGGGCTCGGCCGAGTACGGCGGCCGGCAGGAGGCCCCGGTCCCGCCACCGGCTCCCGCCGGCCCCGCGCGCTCGCGGTCGGC
>NZ_MSJP01000061.1 GCF_014596525.1 Streptomyces sp. CBMA291 | reverse complement strand
GTCGTACCGGGCGCCGGCCACCCGGGCGCCCTCCACCCGGGCGCCGCCGCCCCGGGGCCCCATCGGCAGGCCCCTCCCGCCCGTCAGGCCCCGCCCGCCCAGGCGGCCCAGGTCCAGACCCCGGCGCTCGCCCCCGCCCCCGTACGGCAGACCCCGGCTCCCCCTCCCGTTCCCGTACGGCAGGCCCCGCCCGCCCCCGTACCGCCGTCCCCCGCCCCCGTGGCGCAGGCCCCGTCCCCCGTGCCCGCCGCGCAGGCTCAGGCGGCGCCCGGGTCGCCCGTCTGGGCGCAGCGGAACCCGCCGCAGGCGCCGGTGGGGGAGCAGGGGCCGGTGGCGCCCTGGAAGCCGCCCGTCGACGATGTGTTCACCCAGGCGGCGCGGGCGCAGGCGGCGGCCAGGCCGGCCGGGCTCGGGCGGCGGCTCGTCGCCCGGCTGATCGACACGGTCGTCCTCGGCGGGCTCTCGGGGGCCGCCGCCTTCCCCTTCGTGGCCGCCGCCGTCGAGCACATCGAGGCCAAGATCGAGGAGGCTCGGCAGTCCGGCGTCACCGTCCAGGTCTGGCTGATCGACTCGACCACCTCGGTCCAGTTCGGCATCGCGCTGACCGCGCTCGTCGTCCTCGGTCTGCTGTACGAGGTGCTGCCCACCGCCCGCTGGGGCCGGACCCTGGGCAAGAAGGCGTGCGGGATCGAGGTGCGGGACATCGAGGCGCACCAGCCGCCGACGTTCGGCGCCTCGCTGCGCCGCTGGCTCGTCCACGGGGTCCTGAACCTGCTCGTGATCGGGGTCGTCAACATGGCGTGGTGTCTCTTCGACCGGCCCTGGCGCCAGTGCTGGCACGACAAGGCCGCCCGTACGTTCGTGGCGCGCTGACGGGCCGTCGGAGGGCCCGGCGAGGGGCCGACCGGGCGAGGGCCACCCCGAACGGGCGGTGATTCCTTGCGGGGGCGCCGGGCCCGGGATGCACTGCCCCCATGAGCACCGACCAGCCGCCGTCCGGCCAGCCGCCCGAGGAGGACCCGTTCCTCAAGAGGCCGCAGGAGCCTCCGCCGCCCTCCGCCGGGCAGCCGCCGCCGTCCGGCCCTCCTCCGGGGGAGCCGCCCCCCGAGCCGCCCCCTCAGGGGAGCCCCTACGGCCCGTCAGGGGGTTCGGGCCCGTCGGAGGGCTCTCCCTACGGGCCCGCGAACGGCTCCCCTCACGGCCCGTCCGGCGGCTCTCCGTACGGGCCCTCGGGAGGCTCCCCGTACGGGCCTTCCGGCGGCTCCCCGTACGGCGGAGGGGCGCCGCCTCCGCCCCCTCCGTACGGTGGCGGGGGTTACGGCGGGGCCGATCCGCTCTCCGGGATGCCGCCGCTGGCCGAGCCCGGTCGGCGTATCCTCGCCCGGCTGATCGACTGGCTGATCGTTTTCATTCCACTGGCGATCATCGGCATCCCGTTCGACGTCTACAAACGGGCGACGGAGGACAATTTCGGCGACACGGTCAACAGCTTCAGCGGGGGGAGCCAGCTGGTCTTCCAGCTGATCACGATCGTCGCCTACGTCGCGTACGACACGGTGCTGACGGCCAGGGACGGCCGGACCGTCGGCAAGAAGCTGATGAAGCTGCGGGTCGCGATGCTCAACGACGGCTCGACGCCTCCGATGAGCCAGTCGCTGCTGCGGGCGGTGGTCCTGTGGCTGCCCGCCCTGATCTGCTGCGCCTGTCTGTGGCCGCTGATCCTGCTGGTCCTGATCCTGGTCGACAAGCCCTACAAGCAGGGTCTGCACGACAAGGCGGCGAAGACGGTGGTCGTCTCCGTCCCCGGGTAGGGCAGCGGACGGCCGGTCAGGAACCTTTCCCGCTCCGGGTTTCCGCGCGGGTGCGGGCCGATTCCTCCGGAGGGCGCGGGGGTGAGGCGCCGAAGGTCCTGGGGGCGCCGGTCCGCACCGAGGGTGCGGCGGCCGTGAACAGGGCCGTGAACAGGCCGAGAAGTACTCCGGCGAGACAGGCCACCGTGATGCCCGGGGTGGTCGTGGTGCCGGAGAGCAGCAGCAGCGTAACGGTCGTGAGGACGACGGTGACGGAGCCGAGGACGAGCGGCGTGGCGCGTGGGCGCTGCATGGTCGGGACCGCCCCCTCGGGACTTCGCTTCGGCCGGTGCGCCGGAGGTCCGGCAGGTGTGCGGCGGGAACGCGCCGGGTGCGTGCGCCAGGTACGCACCGGGTGTGCGCCGGGTGCGCGCCGTACGGTCGCTCCGACGGGCAACGACTTTACAGACGTGAGGAGTTAGAGCGGAACCGAAGCGGGGTAGGGCAGCTCCGGGCGATGGATGCACAGGGGGCGCACGGGGTCACGCCCTCTGTATTTTCCCTCTTCACACGCCCGCCGACTGTCCGAAAATCGGAATTCATCTCCCGCATAGTGCACCTGGTCGGCGCATGTCAAGATCTGTCTTTTCTCGTGTCCCTCCGGTCAAATGTCGTCACTTGTGACGCGCGACCCCGCCGGACGGACACCCCACCTTCGGTCCATTTGCGCGGGCGCCGGGGAGGACATCTTCAAGTGACCAACAGACGACGGGCGATCAGAACGTCCGCAGTGGTTGTGGCGCTCGCGGCTACCGCCGCCACCGCCTCGACCTTCACCACCGCCTGGGCGGACAACAACGGCCGCGTGAGCGCGGCCGACGTGCGCCACGACCCGGCGCCGGACGCCGGTGTCGACAAGACGGCGGTCGACCACGACCTCGACGGTCCGCTCAGCCAGGAGCAGAGCGAGCAGCGCAAGGCCGCCCTGGAGCAGGTCCTGAGCGGCAAGTCGAAGGTGGAGAGCCGCGGTGGCTCCCAGGTCGTCAAGCTCGGCAGCAAGAAGTACGTCGAGCTGGGCCGTGAGAAGACCGACAAGATCTTCACGATCCTGGTCGAGTTCGGCGACAAGGTGGACAACACCACCCTGATCGACCGCGCGGACGACAACACGCCCGAGCTGAAGCCGAAGTACGGCGGCACGCCCGGCCCGCAGCACAACCGCATAGCCCAGCCCAACCGTGCGAACGACAACTCCACGGAATGGCGCTCGGACTACAACCAGCAGCACTTCCAGGACATGTACTTCGGCACCGGCAAGGATGCCAAGGGACAGCCCAAGGAGTCGCTGAAGACCTACTACGAGAAGACCTCGTCCGGCCGTTACTCGGTCGACGGCGCCGTCTCCGACTGGGTCAAGGTCGAGTACAACGAGGCCCGCTACGGCTCGAACTACTGCGGCAGCAGCAACTGCTCCAGCGCCTGGGACGCCGTCCGCGACGGTGTCACCGCCTGGGCCGCCGACCAGAAGGCCAAGGGCCGCACCGACGCCCAGATCAAGGCCGACCTGGCGCAGTACGACCAGTGGGACCGGTACGACTACGACGGCGACGGCAACTTCAACGAGCCCGACGGCTACATCGACCACTTCCAGATCGTCCACGCGGGCGAGGACGAGTCGGCCGGTGGCGGCGCCGAGGGCAAGAACGCCCTGTGGGCCCACCGCTGGTACGCCTACGGCACCGACTTCGGCAAGACCGGCCCGACCGGCAACAAGGCGGGTGGCGCCGAGATCGGCAACACCGGCATCTGGGTCGGCGACTACACGATGCAGCCGGAGAACGGCGGCCTCGGCGTCTTCGCGCACGAGTACGGCCACGACCTCGGTCTGCCGGACCTGTACGACACCTCCGGCGGCGGCGCCGAGAACTCGACCGGCTTCTGGACCCTCATGTCCTCCGGTTCCTGGCTCGGCCGCGGCAAGGACGCCATCGGCGACCTGCCCGGCGACATGACCGCCTGGGACAAGCTCCAGCTCGGCTGGCTGAACTACACCAAGGTCTCCAACGACGCCCGCAAGGCGAAGACCACCCACAAGCTGGGCGTCTCGGAGTACAACACCAAGAACCCGCAGGCGCTTGTCGTCGAGCTGCCGAAGAAGGCCGTCCCCACCACGGTCGTCGCCCCCGCGGAGGGTGCCACGCAGTGGTGGAGCGGCATGGGTGACAACCTCAAGAACACCCTGACCCGCTCGGTCGACCTCACGGGCAAGACGTCCGCCTCCCTTGAACTCAAGGGCTGGTACGACATCGAGGCCGAGTACGACTTCCTGTACGCCGAGGTCTCCACGGACGGCGGCGCCAACTGGACCGCCCTCGACGGCACCGCCGACGGTGTGGCGCTCCCGCGTGACGCCAGCGGCGCCCCGGCGCTGACCGACGTCTCCGGCACGCACAAGTCGCTGGTCTACGGCCTCGACGCCTACGCCGGCAAGAAGTTCGACCTCCGCTTCCGCTACCAGACGGACGGCGGCGCGGGCGGCAAGGGCTTCACCGCCGACGCCATCACCGTGAAGGCCGACGGCGCCGCGCTCTTTTCCGACAACGTCGAGAACGGCGACAACGGCTGGGTCTCGAAGGGCTTCTCGCGCATCGGCGAGGGCTTCTCCAAGGAGTACGAGCAGTACTACATCGCGGAGAACCGCCAGTACGTCTCGTACGACGCCACCCTGAAGACCGGCCCGTACAACTTCGGCTTCACGGGCACCAAGGCCGACTGGGTCGAGCACTACGCGTACCAGAACGGTCTGCTCATCTGGAAGTGGGACCTCTCCCAGAAGGACAACAACACCGCCGTCCACCCGGGCGCCGGTCTCATCCTTCCGGTCGACGCCCACCCGACCCCGCTGCGCTGGAACGACGGCACCTTGATGCGTAACCGCGTCCAGGCGTACGACTCCACCTTCGGCACCACCCGGACCGACGCGCTGCGCCTCCACAACGCCGACGTCCCGACGCTCGTCAAGTCGCAGCCCGGCAACCCGGTCTTCGACGACAAGCGGAACACCTACTGGTCCTCCGAGACCCCCCGTGCCGGTGTGAAGGTCTCCGACACCAACACCAAGATCGAGGTCGTCAAGGAGCCCGCCAGCGGCCAGACGATCACGGTCCGCGTGGGTCCTGCCGCCAAGTAATCACTGAATCCGCAGGTCGAATCATGATCGGCCGTCGCCCCCTGGCGGGCGGCGGCCGATCGTGTTTAGGTGCGTTCGAGGGCCCCGACCGGGTCCTCGTCGACATTCGATCCACGGGGGAGTGGTTCCACATGCCCAACGGAGGGTTCTGCAAGTTGCCGGGCGGCAGCGTGGTGGTCGCCATAGGCCTGCCGAGTCCGGCCTGCGACGGCGCCACCATGCGTTTCCTCGTGCACGCCGCGAACCGTTCCCGCGCCCTGACCCGACTGCGGAACCTGGGACTGCGGGCCGTCTACCTCCGGGGCAACACCGAACCGCCCACCCCGGACGAGATCACGGCCGTCCTGCACCACCCGGACGGCCTGCTGTGGAGATCCACCCCCGGCACCGCCCAGGAACTGTGGCACCCGGTCCGGTCCCTGCCCAAGGCCCCCGCGCTCTGAGACCCGCCCCGCCGGGCCCCGCTCGGCCGCCGGGCCCCGGCCGTCCGGTCGGCCCCGTCCGCCCCGTCGGGCCGCAGCCGGACGCCGGTTCCGGCCCGGGGTCTCAGCCGACCACCGGGCTCCCGGTCAGCTCCACGCCCGCCGTACGCAGCTCCGCCAGGGCCCTGTCCGTCGTCTCCCGGGCGACCCCGGCCGTCAGATCGAGCAGCACCCGGGTCCTGAAGCCCTCCCGCGCCGCGTCCAGGGCCGTCGCCCGGACACAGTGGTCGGTCGCGATGCCCACCACGTCGACCTCGGTGACCTCCCGCTCCCGCAGCCACTCCGCGAGCGTCAGGCCGTTCTCGTCCCGGCCCTCGAAACCGCTGTACGCGGCCGTGTAGGCGCCCTTGTCGAAGACGGCGTCGATCGCCCCGCTGGCGACGGCCGGAGCGAAGTTCGGGTGGAAGCCGACCCCCTCCGTACCGGCCACGCAGTGCACCGGCCAGGAGGAGACGTAGTCCGGCTCCTCGCCCGCGGGGGCGAAGTGCGCCCCCGGGTCGACATGGTGGTCACGGGTGGCGACGACCTGCCGGTAGGAGGTGCCCGCCGTCTCCCCGACCAGGTCGGTGATGGCCGCGGCGACGTCCGCGCCGCCGGTCACCGCGAGGCTGCCGCCCTCGCAGAAGTCGTTCTGAACGTCCACAACGATCAATGCGCGGTGCATGGCGGGTGTCCTTGTCGGGTCGGGAGGGCCGGAGGGAAGGGCCTTGGGAAGGGAGGGTTCGAGCCTAGAGACTTCCCCCTCGCATCGGGAGGGGGCGTCCCCGGCGGGCGCCGCGCGGGCCCCGCCGAGGACGCGCCGCCCGCGCGGACGCGGCGCGGCGCACGCCGTCGGGCGTACTCCGCCGGACGGACGGCGCCCCCCCGTACCCGGGAGGGTGCCTGGTGTCACCCGTACCTGGTCGGGTGGCTGGTGTCACCCGTATCCGGTCGGGTGCCCGGCGCCACCCGTACCCGGCCGGATGCCCGGTGTCACCCGTCCTCCGTCGGGCGTACCCCGTGGGGCGGACACCGTCAGACCGGCACCGTCACACGTACTCCGTCGGCAGCACCGGCTCGCCCCGGGAGAGCTGGATCGCCGACATCGGCAGTGCGGCGCGGGCCGCGATGTGCCGGTCCCTGGCGGCCTCCAGCGGCTCCCTCGCCACCACCTCGCCGCCCTTGACCAGCCGGACCAGGAGCTGGTGGTCGACCAGTTCCGGCGGGATCTCTCCGGTGCCCACGACCTCCGCCTCCGCGATCCCGTCCGCGTCGGGCCGCCGGGCCGCCCACTTGCGCCCGCCGACCGACGCCTTGCCGCCGAGGGACTTCTTGGCGACCGGCACGAGCGGCGCCGAAGGATCGGCCGCGTCGGCCCGCGCGACCAGCTTGTAGACCATGGAGCAGGTCGGGTGGCCGCTGCCGGTGACCAGCTGCGTGCCCACCCCGTACGCGTCGACCGGTGCCGCCGCGAGCGAGGCGATGGCGTACTCGTCGAGGTCCGAGGTGACCACGATCCGGGTCTCGCGCGCCCCCAGCTCGTCCAGCTGCGCCCGTACCCGGTGCGCGACGAGGAGCAGGTCGCCGGAGTCGATCCGGACGGCGCCCAGCTCGGGCCCCGCGACCTCGACGGCGGTCCGGACGGCCTCGGCCACGTCGTAGGTGTCCACGAGCAGGGTCGTGCCCCGCCCGAGGGTCTCGACCTGGGCGCGGAAGGCCTCCCGCTCGGTGTCGTGCAGCAGCGTGAAGGCGTGCGCGGAGGTGCCGACGGTCGGGATGCCGTAGCGGAAGCCCGCCGCGAGGTCGGACGTGGTGTGGAAGCCGCCGACGTACGCGGCGCGGGCTGCGGCGACCGCCGACAGCTCGTGGGTGCGCCGGGCGCCCATCTCGATCAGGCGGCGCCCGCCCGCCGCCGCCGACATGCGGGAGGCCGCGGCGGCGATGGCCGAGTCGTGGTTGAGGATGGAGAGGACGACCGTCTCCAGGAGCACGCACTCGGCGAAGGAGCCTTCGACGCGCAGCACGGGGGAGCCGGGGAAGTACACCTCGCCCTCGGGGTAGCCCCAGATGTCGCCGGAGAAGCGGTAACGGGAGAGCCAGTCCAGGGTCGGCTCGTCGACGATGGCCCGTTCGCGCAGGAAGGCGAGGAGGTCGGGGTCGAAGCGGAAGTTCTCGACGGCGTCGAGGACCCGCCCGATTCCCGCGAGGACGCCGTAGCGCCGCCCCTCGGGCAGCCGCCGGGTGAAGACCTCGAAGACCGAGTGCCGGTCGGCGGTGCCGGCCCGCAGGGCCGCCTGGAGCATGGTCAGCTCGTACTGATCGGTGAAGAGCGCGGTCGACGGCACGTCCACCGGCAGCCCAAGGTCCGCAGCGTTCATGTCAGCGATGCTAGCGCAGAAATCGTCAGAGTGACGATTTCTAGGGCGTGCCCCCGAGAGCGGCGCGCATCCGCCGGAACCGACGCGTCCGTTTGTGCGACGGGCCCCCCGGGGTGGCAGCATGGGGTGAGTGAGCGTCGCGCCTATCGAGATCGAACGTACGGAATCAGCCGAGGAGGTCTCCGCGGTCGTCGAACCCGACGTGCCCTGGGTGACCCTCGTGCACAACGATCCGGTCAATCTGATGAGCTATGTGGAGTACGTGTTCCAGGCGTACTTCGGCTACTCCAAGGACAAGGCGCACAAGCTGATGCTCGACGTGCACCACAAGGGCCGCGCGGTGGTCTCCAGTGGCACCCGCGAGGAGATGGAACGCGACGTGCAGGCCATGCACGGCTACGGTCTGTGGGCCACACTCTCCCAGGACCGCTTCTGATGGCCGGGCGTTTCGAACCGCTGCCCGGCGGCGGCGCCGCCGTCGCCCTCGACGAGGTCGAGATCTCCATCCTGCGCTCCCTCGCGGTCCAGCTGATGGAGCTGATCGGGCCGGGCGACGAGCCCGAGCCGGACGCGGACCCGCTCGCCGCGCTCTTCGCCGAGGGCCCGAGCGAGCCGCCCTCCGATCCCGCCCTGCGGCGCCTCTTCCCCGACGCGTACGGGGACGACAGCGAGGAGCTGCGCGCCGCCGCCTCCGACTTCCGCCGCTTCACCGAGAACGACCTGCGCGCCCGCAAGCGGCAGGACGCCCTCGTCGTGGTGCGCGCGCTCGACGGGCTGGCGGCTGGTGGCTTCGACGGTTCCGGCGGGCGCGAGGGCGGCGACGGTGGGGCCGTCCTCAAGCTGACCCCCGAGGAGTCCCGGGCGTGGCTCGGGGCGCTCAACGACCTCCGGCTGACCATCGCGACCCGCCTTGAGATCACCGAGGACGAGGAGAGCGAGCGGCTGTACCGGCTGCCGGACTCCGACCCGCGCAAGCCGATGGTGATGGCGTACCTCTGGCTCGGCGCCCTTCAGGAGTCCCTCGTGGAGACCCTCATGGCGTGACGGCGGGGCGGGTGCGCGCCCGTCTCATTCGCTCAGCGGACGCTCAAATCCGGATAACGAATGCGTTATCGGAGCGTCCGCTTTGTCGTCTTGCGTCCGCTTTTTCCAGTCGCATTCAGTGACGTACGTCACACTCTTCCCCTGCGATCCCCGTCCATCCCGTGATAAATCTTCACGACCGCTCGGGGACGCCACCCCTGTTCCCGAGGGCGCTCGGGCCGGCTGACCGCCGGTGGCACTCCATCCACATCCGGGGGGATCGGGAACCGACCCGCGACGGACGCATACGCGATCGCGCGGATCGGGCATGGAGAAAGGCGCACCACCATGACCTCTGCGCAGGTCGATCAGCAGCCCGGCGGCACCGAGGGAGCCGCCGACGGCGGCGAGGGCTACCAGCGTGGCCTCGGCGCCCGGCAGATCCAGATGATCGCGATCGGCGGTGCCATCGGCACCGGACTCTTCCTCGGCGCGGGCAAGGCCATCGCCAAGGCCGGCCCCAGCCTCATCCTCGCCTACGCCGTCGCGGGCCTGGTCATCTTCTTCATCATGCGGGCCCTCGGCGAACTCCTCATGTACCGCCCCGTCTCCGGCTCCTTCTCGGAGTACGCCCGGGAATTCGTCGGCCCCTTCGCGGGCTTCGTCACCGGCTGGACGTACTGGCTCTTCTGGGTCGTCACCGGCATCACCGAGGTCACCGCCGCCGCCACCTACATGACGTACTGGTGGAACATCCCGCAGTGGCTCTCCGCGCTCGTCTTCACCGTGGTGCTCTACGGAGCCAACCTGATCTCCGTGAAGCTCTTCGGCGAGCTGGAGTTCTGGTTCTCCATGGTCAAGGTCACGGCCATCGTCGGAATGATCCTGATCTGCGCCGGAGTCCTCACCCTCGGCTTCTCCGACGCCGGGGACACCGCGAGCGTCGCCCATCTGTGGAACCAGGGCGGCTTCTTCCCGCAGGGCGTCGGCTCCACCCTGATGACCCTTCAGATCGTGATGTTCGCCTTCCTCGCCGTCGAACTCGTCGGCGTCACCGCGGGCGAGTCCAAGGATCCCGAGACCGTCCTGCCCAAGGCCATCAACACCGTGCCGTGGCGGATCGCCGTCTTCTACGTCGGCGCCCTGATCATGATCCTGTCGGTCGTGCCGTGGACCGAATTCCAGCCGGGCGTCTCCCCGTTCGTCGCCGCCTTCGACAAGATGGGCCTCGGCGTCGGCGCCGCCATCGTCAACTTCGTCGTCCTGACCGCCGCCCTCTCCTCCTGCAACTCGGGCATGTACTCCACCGGCCGGATGCTCCGCGACCTCGCGCTCAACGGCCAGGGCCCCAAGGCGTTCACCCGGCTCACCCGCAGCGGCACCCCGCTGATCGGCACCACCTTCTCCGCCGCCCTCATGCTGGTCGGCGTCTGGCTCAACTACGTCGCCCCCGGCAAGGCCTTCGAGTACGTCGTCTCCTTCGCCACCATCTCCGGCATGTGGGCCTGGATCATGATCCTGGTCTGCCAGATCCGCTACCGCGCCAAGGCCGACCGGGGCGAACTCCCCGGCTCCTCCTTCCGCGCCCCCGGCGCCCCCTACACCAGCTGGTTCGCGCTCGCCTTCATCGTCATGGTGGTCGTGATGATGGGCATCGACGAGGGCGCCCGCGTCTCCCTCTACTGCGCCCCGGTCTGGGGCCTGCTCCTGGGCGTCGCCTATCTCGTCCTGAAGGCCCGCGACCCCGACGGCGCGGCCTTCGCCAAACGCTCCTGACCGCACCTTCCGGGTCGGATCGCGCCGGGGCCGACTTGGCCGACGGGTATGGAGGGAGCGCGCGGCGCGGGTCCTCGCCCCTCGCGCGACGGAGGGGCGGGGTGTCTGTCGGGTCGACCGGAAGCGGCGTAACAAGAGCCCCCGCCCGCTGGCTCCAGCATGACCAGTCGTCGGCCGACGCCCCCGACTCCGCCACGTCGACCTGCTGCAACGGTCCGCGAGGGGAGTTCCGGAAGGCCGAGGACCGGTGCGATCCACCGGTTGGCGTCGCCCCTCCCCGGGGATTGCCCGGGAGTCCATGCCTGCGCCGACCGGCGGAGCGCACTGTCGGGGCGCGCGCCCTCCCGGTCGGGGGCGGGGGTGTGGAGAGCATGCTTGCCGTCGGTCTCACCGATGTGACCTGGTGCGGCTGCGGAGATCATCTGCGCCGGGGAATGCGCTCTGGTGCGCACGTGGCCTTCACTCACCTCTTGATTACACAATGTAGTGAACTGGCTTCACTGTGGATGTATCCCACGCTCGGGCGCGCAATTTATTCCTTTGCTGCCCATGCGGGGCAGATCGTCCGACCGCAAGGAGTCACCATGTCGCCGAAGAGGGTTTCACCCGACGACGCCAAGTCGCAGCCGGCCCCGGCCCCCGCCCAGCCGCCTCAGCCGACGAGCCTGAAGGCCGAGACGACGAAGGGCCAGCTCCTGGGCGGGCTGTCCGCGGCGGGCAGAGCACGTCTGACGTGCAAGGGCAGGCCTGTGCCCTGGCAGGACATCGAGTGGTACACCGGCAAGCACGGTGAGCGCATCGGCACCTCGCAAACCGACGCCAGGGGAATCGCCGAAATGGAGGGCGGAAGCATCAGCGGCATCGCCTCCTCCGTCATGGGCGAGATCGGCGGGTACTCGGTCAAGTACCTGGGCAACGACGAGTACCTCCCTTCCGAGGACCACGGACGTATCGTCCCGCTGTTCGACATCGGAAGCTGACGAGCGGAGGCCGACCGCGAGGCGAGGGCATCCGCTGCCCCCATGGCGCGCGGCGATCGCCTCCCGACGGCGGCCACCGTGCCGGTGAGCCCGCCCGCGTGGGTGGGCCCCCGTCCCCACCGCCGTCCTTGCACCCGTGAAGCGGCGGAACCCTCTCCCGACGCATGAAGGAGACGCATGAACAAGCGCACGTCCGTCGGTGCCCTGCTGGGCGCCACTGTCCTGGCCGCCACCGCGAGCCTCACCCCCGCCGCGGCGGCCGGGAACCTCGTCAAGAACGGCACCTTCTCCGACCCGAATGCTCCGGCCGGAGGTTACGTGGAGTACGAGGACGGCGAGAACATCGGCCCCTGGCAGGTCGGATCGTCCACTCCCCGCGGCGGGGTGACGCTGTACAGCCGCGCCCTGACCCAGTACACCTACCAGGCCGTCGACATCGGACCGGGCACCCTCTCCCAGGACTTCGAAGCGGACCCCGGCTCCGTCGTCAGCGTCACCTGGAAGCACTCACGCAACTCCGACCCCGCCTGCGCCAGGGACATGGGCGACCAGTCCTACAGCGCCCAGGTCATCCCCCCGCCCAGCTCGGACCCCGTCGGCGACTCCTACACGCCCATCAGCGCCCGCTTCGCCTCGATCAACAAGCCCCTTCAGGTCTTCACCGGCAGAGAAGACCACTTCACCCTGGAGTTCGCCGGCCGCGCACCCGACGGATGCGGCCCGCTGATCACCGACGTCGTCGCCAAGGTAATCGGCCACGCCGGCCCCTGACGCCGCCGATACCTCCTGTCGTCCCCGCCGCCCTCGCCTCCCTCGGGGTCGACCACCCGTACGGGTATACGGGAGACCACTTCGAACAGCCCGCCTGACCTGCCCCGTCTCGACATCCGGGCCGTCTCGTACCATCCCTCGGTACGAGACGGCCCATCGGCTTATCCTGACGGCATGCTGACCATCACCCGGGCCCTGTACGACCAGATCGTGGAACACTCCCGCGCGGACCACCCCGACGAGGCCTGCGGCGTGGTCGCGGGACCGGAAGGCTCCGGCCGCCCCGAGCGGTTCATTCCGATGCTGAACGCCGCCCGCTCGCCCACCTTCTACGAGTTCGACTCCGCGGACCTGCTCAAGCTCTACCGCGAGATGGACGACCGGGACGAGGAGCCCGTCATCGTCTACCACTCGCACACCGCGACCGAGGCCTACCCGTCCCGTACGGACATCACCTACGCGAACGAGCCCCGGGCCCACTACGTCCTCGTCTCCACCGCCGACACCGACGGCGCGGGCCCCTTCCAGTTCCGCTCCTTCTCCATCGTCGACGGCCTCGTCACCGAAGAGGACGTCAAGGTCGTCGAGGCGTACGAGACCGACGCCGACTGACCCTCCCCGCGCGGGCCGGACACCCCGCGAGCCGTCCTCGGCCGCAGTGAGAGACTGACCGGGACCCAAAGGCGGCAGGACCCAGGAAGCCGGTGCGAATCCGGCACGGTCCCGCCACTGTGACCGCCCTTCCGAGGGGCGGAAGCCAGGAACTGACCTGCCGCCTTCCAGCACCGATCGGGGACGTGGAAATCCCCGGAGGAGGCTCGTCCCGCCATGTTCCGGCGCCGCCCGCTGCTGTCCGCGCTCGCCCTCGTCCCGCTGCTCGCCGCCTGCTCGGCCACCCCCGAAGCCACCCCCGGGACCGGCCCCGGAGCCGCCGCCCCGCCCGCGAAGACCGCCGCCGGATTCCCGTACACCGTCACCAACTGCGGTGTGACCAGCACCTACCAGGCCCCGCCGAAGCGCGCGGTCACCATGAACCAGCACGTCACCGAGATCATGCTGGCCCTCGGCCTTGAGAAGTCGCTCGTCGGCACCGCCTACCTCGACGACGCCGTCCTCCCCGCCTACGCGAAGGCCTACGCCGCCGTCCCCGTCCTCGCGAAGGAGTACCCCTCCAAGGAGGCCCTCCTCGCCGCCGACCCCGACTTCGTCTACGGCGGCTACTCCTCCGCCTTCGCCGCCAAGGACGGCCGCAGCCGCGAGGACCTGGCCCGCGCGGGCATCGCCACCCGGCTCAACACCGAGTACTGCCCCACCGGAGCGACCTCCGTCGACGACCTCTACCGCGAAGTCCGCGAGACCGGCCGCACCTTCGGCGTCGCCGACCGCGCCGAGACCTGGATCCGCGAGGCCCGCACCACCCTCGCCGCCACCGAACAGCGCCTCAAGGGCGTCGAACCCGTCTCCGTCCTCGTCTACGACAGCGGCGACAAGACCGCGTTCACGGCGGGCGGCAAGGGCATCGGCAACGAACTCATCACCCGCGCCGGCGGCCGGAACGTCTTCGCCGACCTCGACAAGACCTTCGGCGACGCCACCTGGGAACAGGTCGTCGCCCGCAAGCCCGAGGTCATCGTCCTCTACGACTACGGCTCCACCACCCTCGCGCAGAAGAAGAAGCGGCTCCTCGACGACCCCGCCCTCAAGGACGTCCCCGCCGTCAAGAACCGCCGGTTCGCCGTGATGCCGCTCTCCGACACCGTCCTCGGCGTCCGCGTCCCCGCCGCCGTCGGCACCCTCGCCGCCCAGCTCCACCCGGCCACCGGCACCACCACCCCCGCCGCCCGGTGATCCCCGCCCCGTGAAGACCGCCACCCGCCCCGCCCCGGCCCGCCACGAGGCCGGGGCCCCCGCCCCCGCGCGCCCCGCCCGCTACGCCCTCGTCGTCGCCGGACTCCTCGCCGCCCTCGCCCTCGCCGCCCTGGCCTCCCTCGCCCTCGGCTCCGTCCGCGTCCCGCCGGGACAGGTCCTCGACGCCCTCACCGGCCGCGCCGCCCCCTCCCCGTACCGCACGATCGTCCTCGACGTACGCCTGCCCCGGGTCCTGCTCGGCGTGGTCGTCGGCGCCGGACTCGCCGTCGTCGGCGCCGTCCTCCAGGCTCTCGTCCGCAACCGGCTCGCCGACCCCTTCCTCCTCGGGATCTCCTCCGGCGCCTCCGCCGGAGCCGTCCTCGTCCTGGTCGTCGGCGGCGGCACCGGCCTCGTCGCCGGGATCACCACCACCGTCGCCCTGCCCACCGGCGCCTTCGCCGGTGCCCTCCTCGCCCTCGTCCTCGTCTACGGCCTCGCCCGCAAGGGCGGTGTCCTGACCGGCACCCGGCTCGTCCTCGCCGGAGTCGCCGTCTCCTACGTCCTCTCCGCCCTCGCCACCCTCCTCCTCGTCCTCGCCGGACGCCCCGAGCACTTCCAGGAGGCCATGTTCTGGTCCCTCGGCGGCCTCGGCAGCGCCCGCTGGGACACCCTCCTGCTGCCCGCCGCCGTCCTCGTCCTCGGCACCGGACTCCTCCTCGCCCTCGCCCGCCCCCTCGACCTGCTCCTCGTCGGCGAGGAGGGCGCCACCGTCCTCGGGCTCGACACCGCCCGCTTCCGCGCCGCCGTCTTCGTCCTCGCCTCCCTCGTCACCGCCGTCATGGTCGCCGCCAGCGGCGCCGTCGGCTTCGTCGGACTCATGGCCCCGCACGCCGCCCGGCTCGCCGTCGGCGCCCCGCACCGGCGCCTGCTGCCCGTCGCCGCCCTCGGCGGAGCGCTCGCCCTGGTCCTCGCCGACCTCGCCGCCCGGACCGTCGCCGCACCCCAGGACATCCCCGTCGGCGTCCTCACCGCCCTCACCGGCGGCCCGTTCTTCCTCTGGCTGATGCGCCGCCGCCCGGAAGGAACCACCCCGTGACCGAACTGCGCGTCCAGGGACTCTCGTACGGAGCCCGGCTCCGCTCCGCCGACCTCACCGTCCGCCCCGGCGAGACCGTCGGACTCATCGGCCCCAACGGCAGCGGCAAGACCACCCTCCTGCGCTGCGTCTACGGCACCCTCGCCCCCACCGCGGGCCACGCCCTCCTCGGCGGCGAGGACCTGCGCGCCCTCGGCCCCAAGGCCCGCGCCCGCCGCGTCGCCACCGTCCCCCAGGACGGCGCCGTCGAGTTCGAGCTGACCGTCCGCGAACTCGTCGCCCTCGGCCGCTCCCCGCACAAGCGCTTCTGGGAGGGCGACACCGGCGCCGACCACGAGCGCGCCGGGAGGGCCCTCGCCCGGGTCGGCCTCGCGGACCTCGCCGACCGCCCGTACCCCACCCTCTCCGGCGGCGAACGCCAGCGCGCCCTGGTCGCCCGCGCCCTCGTCCAGGAACCGGAGCTGCTCGTCCTCGACGAGCCCACCAACCATCTGGACATCCGCCATCAGCTCGACGTCCTCGCCCTGGTCCGCACCCTGGGCACCACCAATCTGCTCGCCCTCCACGACCTCAACCTCGCGGGGGCGTACTGCGACCGGCTCTACGTCCTGGAGCGCGGCCGGGTCGTCACCGGCGGCACCCCCGCCGAGGTCCTGACCCCCGCCCTCCTGGCCGCCGTCTACGGGGTGGAAGCCGAGGTCATCCCCCACCCCGGGACGGGTTCCCCGACCGTCCTCTACCAGGCCCGTCCGGCCACCGGTCGCCAAACATCCACCATGTGAGATCACATTCCGAAACCCGGACCGGGAATCGATACGATGAGCCCATGGTTTCCCACGACGTGAGCGAAGAGACTCCGGGCACGGTCATGCTCGTAGGCCGCCTGCACGTCGACCTGTGCCGCCTCGCCAGCGCGATGTGTCCGTCCCGCGCTGCGCTCTGATACACCGGCCGAGCGCACCTTTTCACGACCCCCCTCCGCGCGGGGGCCCCAGCAGCGCGCCCTTCACGCCACTTCCGACAGGAGCCCACGCCATGGCCATCGAGGTCCGCATCCCGACCATCCTCCGCACCTACACCGACGGCGAGAAGGCCGTCGAGGGCAGCGGCGGCACCCTCTCCGAGCTTTTCGCCGACCTGGAGACCCGCCACAACGGCATCGAGGCGCGCATCGTCGACGGCGGCAAGCTCCGCCGCTTCGTCAACGTCTACCTGAACGACGAGGACGTCCGCTTCCTCGACGGCATCGACACCAAGCTCACCGACGGCGACAGCGTCACGATCCTGCCGGCCGTCGCCGGCGGCATGGTCTGATCCACATGCGCTACGACTCCTCGCTGGAGGCGGTCGGCAACACGCCGCTCGTCCGCCTCCCCCGGCTCTCGCCCTCCGAAGACGTCCGCATCTGGGCGAAGCTGGAGGACCGCAACCCGACCGGCTCGGTCAAGGACCGCCCCGCGCTCCACATGATCGAGCAGGCGGAGAAGGACGGCCGCCTCACCCCCGGCTGCACCATCCTGGAGCCGACCAGCGGCAACACCGGCATCTCCCTCGCCATGGCCGCCAAGCTCAAGGGCTACCGCATCGTCTGCGTCATGCCCGAGAACACCAGTGAGGAGCGGCGGCAGCTGCTCGCCATGTGGGGCGCCGAGATCATCTCGTCCCCGGCGGCGGGCGGCTCCAACACGGCGGTCCGCGTCGCCAAGGAGCTGGCCGCCGAGCACCCGGACTGGGTGATGCTCTACCAGTACGGCAACCCGCACAACGCGGGCGCCCACTACGCCACCACCGGCCCCGAGATCCTCGCCGACCTGCCCTCGATCACGCACTTCGTGGCCGGGCTCGGCACCACCGGCACCCTCATGGGCGTCGGCCGCTATCTGCGCGAGCACAAGCCCGATGTGAAGATCGTCGCCGCCGAGCCGCGCTACGACGACCTCGTCTACGGGCTGCGGAACCTCGACGAGGGCTTCGTACCGGAGCTGTACGACGCCTCCGTCCTCACCACCCGGTTCTCCGTCGGCTCCGCCGACGCCGTCACCCGTACCCGTGAACTCCTCCAGCAGGAGGGCATTTTCGCGGGCGTCTCCACCGGCGCCGCCCTGCACGCGGCGATCGGCGTCGGCAACAAGGCGCTGAAGGCGGGGGAGAGCGCGGACATCGCGTTCGTCGTCGCCGACGGTGGCTGGAAGTACCTCTCCACCGGCCTCTACACGGCCGCGACCACGGAAGAGGCGATCGCGGCGGTCCAGGGCCAGCTCTGGGCCTGAGCCCCGGTACGGCTCCGGCCTGGTCCCGCCCGGCCAGGCCCGGCCCCACCAGGCCTCGCGCCCCCGCGGCCGATCAGGCCCCGCCCCGCGCGGGTCTACCGCGCCAGATGGCGGACCCGGTTCCACAGGACCGGGTCCGCCATCCCCGCTTTACGGCGGAAACGCGCCACCGGCACCTCCCGCAGCTCGTCCGTCTCCAGGAAGCTCGCCCGCCCCCGCGCGTCGCCCACCACACCCGGCGGCAGCGCGATCACCCCGGGCCGCTCGTCATGGTGCTTGCTGGTGATCTTGGCGACGAGAGCCCGGTCGCCGCGGAGCGAGAGCACCAGACACGGCCGGTCCTTCGAACCGGGCCCGTCCTCGAAGGGCACGTCCGCCCACCAGATCTCCCCCTGCTTCGGCAGCCGCGCCGACGCCCTGTCAGAAGCCTTGCCGGGAGCCTTCCCCGAGGCCCTGCCGGGTGCCCTTCCCGGCGCCTTCCCCGAGGTCGAGGGGCCGCGCGGCGGGCGGGTCCGGCCGGTGGGCCGCCGGGACGAGCGCTTGCGTCCCTCGGCGAGCGCCGTCACCAACGCGAGCAGTACGACTCCGGCCGACGCGAGCCACCATGACGTGTCCATACCTCAAGACCGTACCGGCGCCCCGCCCGCGCCACCGCGACGGCCCGCCTTCCATCCGAACCGGTGACAGAGCCCGTGAGTTCGCCCACAACGGGCCACCACGGAGGAGCCAGGGGCCCGGCCGCGCCGTACGCTCGACAGACCGCACAGCCTCCCCCTCCCCAGCGCGCTTTCCGTATCCGTCCACGGAGGTTCACGCTCCATGAAGCTCACCGTCGTCGGCTGCTCCGGGTCGTTCCCGTCCGCGGACTCGGCCTGTTCGAGCTACCTCGTCGAGGCCGACGGCTTCCGGCTGCTCCTCGACATGGGCAACGGCGCCCTCGGCGAGCTACAGCGTCACATCGGTCTGTACGACCTCGACGCGATCTTCCTCAGCCATCTGCACGCCGACCACTGCATCGACATGTGCGCCTATTTCGTCGCCCGCTACTACCGGCACGAGGGCGGGCGCTGCGGCCAGATCCCGGTGTACGCGCCCGAGGGCGCCGAGCAGCGGCTGACCACGGCGTACGCGGACACGCCCTCGGACAGCTCGATGAGCGAGGTCTTCGACTTCCGCACCCTGAAGCCGGGCTCCTTCGGGATCGGCCCGTTCTCGGTGCGCGTCGAGCGGGTCTGCCACCCGGTGGAGGCGTACGGCATCCGGATCGAGCACGGCGGCCGTTCGCTGACGTACTCCGGGGACACCGGGACCTGCGAGTCGCTGCGCGAGCTGGCCGAGGGCACCGATCTGTTCCTCTGCGAGGCCTCCTTCACCCATGGCAAGGAGGACGTCCCGGCCCTGCACCTCAACGGCCGGGAGGCGGGTGCGGAAGCGGCCCGCGCCTCGGTGGGCCGCCTGGTCCTCACCCACGTACCGCCGTGGACCGACGGCGAGCGGAACCTGGCGGACGCGCGCGCGGTCTACCCGGGCCCGGCGGAGCTGGCCAGACCGGGCGCGGTGTACGAGATCTGAGCGTCTCCCCGTACGCGTACGGGGAGGCGGGCGCAGGTCCGCCGCGTGCGGAAAAGGGGGAAGGCCCCGGAACCTGGACGGTTCCGGGGCCTTCCCCTTGGTGCGGGTGAGGATCACGCCTTGGTGAGGTCCTCGATCTCCTCCTCGGGCTCGCGGCCCGGGGTGGGGAGGTTGAACTTGGTGATCGCGAAGCGGAAGAGCACGTAGTAGACCACCGCGAAGACCAGACCGATCGGGATGATCAGCCAGGGCTTGGTCGAGAGGCTCCAGTTCAGGCCGAAGTCGATCAGACCGGCGGAGAAGGTGAAGCCCGCGTGGACGCCGAAGGCCCAGGTGACGGCCATCGATATGGCGGTCAGGACCGCGTGGATCGCGTAGAGGACCGGCGCGATGAACATGAAGGTGAACTCGATCGGCTCGGTGATACCGGTGACGAAGGAGGTCAGTGCCAGCGAGACCATCATGCCCATGACGGCCTTGCGGCGCTCGGGGCGGGCGGCGTGGGCGATGGCGATCGCGGCGGCCGGGAGGCCGAACATCATGATCGGGAAGAAGCCCGACATGAAGATTCCGGCGCTGGGGTCACCGGCGAAGAAGCGGTTGAGGTCACCGTGGACGACCTCGCCGGCGGCGTTGGTGAAGTCGCCGATCTGGAACCAGGAGACGGTGTTCACGAACTGGTGCATGCCGACCGGGATCAGCGCGCGGTTGATGAGGCCGAAGAGACCGGCGCCACCGGCACCGAGGCCGGTCATCCACTCGCCGAAGCTGGAGATGCCGTTGCCGATGGGCTCCCAGACCAGACCGAAGATCACACCGACGGCGGTGCCGACGAAGGCCATGATGATCGGGACGAGGCGGCGCCCGTTGAAGAAGCCGAGCCAGTCGACCAGCTTGGTGCGGTGGAACCGCTGCCACAGGACGGCGGAGAGCAGACCCATCAGGATGCCGCCGAGAACGCCCGGGTTGTTGTACGTCGCGGCGACGTCGACACCCTTGTTGGCGGTGGTGTTGACGATCGCCTCGGTGACCGGGAAGGCCTTCAGCACATTGCTGTAGACCAGGAAGCCGACCAGCGCGGCGAGGGCGGTGGAGCCGTCCGCCTTCTTGGCGAAGCCGATGGCGACGCCGATACAGAAGAGCATGGGCAGGTTATCGAAGACCGCGCCGCCGGCGGTGGCGAAGACGGAGGCGACCTTGTCCCAGCCGAAACCGTCGGCGCCGAAGACGTCGGGCTGGCCGAGGCGGAGCAAGATACCCGCGGCCGGCAGCACGGCGATCGGCAGCTGCAAGCTGCGACCGACCTTCTGCAGGCCCTGGAACAGGCCGGATCCACGCTTCTTCGCGGGAGCCGCGGCCTGGGCGGTGGCCGTACTCATCAACTTCCTCCAGTGGGGCGCAAGGCGCCGCCAGAGGACAGGGGAAGGGGGGCGGCGGCGACTCGTGGAACGCGGTGTTCCAACCGCGTGGTCTACACCAATGAGTGGTGTAGACCAGTTTTAGCACGTGAGACTTAGATAAGGAACCTACGAATTTCCGAGGTGTGGTCACCGTTCGTGACGAACGACGAAAGGCCCCTGGACACTGGGGTCCAGGGGCCTTCCGGGGGCCGTGCGCGCAGGGCCGAAAGCCCTGCGGGCGGGCGGCCGTACGGCGGTAGATCGGATGGTCGTACTGCGGGAAGTCAAGCGGCCTTATGGCCGGGAGGGCGCCGGGTCACTTGACGTTGTCACGCTCCATCTCCTTCTCCACCTCCTCGGGCTCGCGCCCCGGGGTCGGCAGATTGAACTTGATGATCGCGAACCGGAAGATCACGTAGTACACGATCGCGAATCCGAGACCGATCGGAATGATCAGCCAGGGTTTCGTCGCCAGATTCCAGTTGATCAGGTAGTCGATCAGGCCGGCCGAGAAGCTGAAGCCGTCCTTCACGCCGAACGCCCAGGTCAGCGCCATCGACACACCCGTGAGCACCGCGTGGATCGCGTAGAGCAGCGGCGCGATGAAGAGGAACGAGTACTCCAGCGGCTCCGTGATGCCGGTGACGAACGAGGTCAGGGCCACCGAGAGCATCAGACCGCCGACCTCCTTGCGCCGGTGCGGCTTGGCGCAGTGGGTGATCGCGAGCGCCGCCGCCGGGAGGGCGAACATCATGATCGGGAAGAAGCCCGAGGTGAACTGACCCGCGTTCGGGTCGCCCGCGAGGAACATGCTGATGTCACCGTGGACCACCGTGCCGTCCGGCTTCGTGAACGAACCGAACTGGAACCAGACGGGCACGTTCAGGAACTGATGCAGACCGATCACGAGCAGGGCGCGGTTCGCGACGCCGAAGATGCCCGAGCCCCAGGCGCCGAGCCCGACCAGCCAGTCGCTGAAGCTCTCCAGGGCGTCGCCGATCGGCGGCCAGATCCACAGGCAGAGCGCGGCGAAGGCGATGCCGACGAAGGCCATGATGATCGGGACGAGGCGGCGCCCGTTGAAGAAGCCGAGCCAGTCGACCAGCTTGGTGCGGTGGAACCGCTGCCACAGATAGGCGGCGAACAGGCCCATCAGGATGCCGCCGAAGACCCCGGGGTTCTGGTACGTGTACCCGGCGAAGGTGTCGGCCGCGCCCAGGCAGCCGCCCCCGACGTCCTTCGTGCCGGTCGGGCAGTCCTTCGGGAACTGGCGCAGGACCGTGTAGTAGACGAGGAAGCCGACCACGGCGGCGAGCGCGGTCGAACCGTCCGACTTCTTCGCCATGCCGATCGAGACGCCGATGCAGAACAGCAGCGGCAGCCCGAGGCTGCCGTCGAGCAGGGCGCCGCCCGCGCCGGACATCACCTTGGCGATGTCGTCCCAGCCGAGACCTTCGGCGCCGAAGACATCGGGCTGCCCGAGCCGGTTGATGATGCCGGCGGCGGGCAGCACGGCGATGGGCAGCTGAAGGCTCCGGCCCATCTTCTGGAGCCCCTGGAAGAGTCCGCCGCCCCAGGACTTCTTCCGCCCCGCCGCAGCGCTTTCGGTACTCATCGGCGTCCTTCCTGTCCGGAACAAGCCGGGTCCGCGTCTCGTTGTGAACTGGTGTAGACCACTTGCGATAGGCTCCGGGAGCCCACAGAGGACAGGCCGCCGTTGATCGTCATCATTCGGCAGAACGGCGGCACTCGCTCGTGAAGTTGGGCCAACCGTGGGTTACCGTGACAAAGCGGACCGCAGGTGCGCCGAGATTCGCGTTTCGCGAACGGAACGGACAGGGAGAGACACATGGCCAGCAAGGCTGAGAAGATCGTCGCCGGCCTCGGCGGCATCGAGAACATCGAAGAGGTCGAGGGCTGCATCACCCGTCTGCGCACCGAGGTCATCGACCCGAGCAAGGTCGACGAGGCCGCCCTCAAGGCCGCCGGCGCCCACGGCGTCGTCAAGATGGGCACCGCCATCCAGGTCGTCATCGGCACCGACGCGGACCCGATCGCCGCGGACATCGAAGACATGATGTAAGCAGCCGCGCCCGGCTGCCCCAGCACACCGAGGGGCCCGTTCCGTCGCCGGAACGGGCCCCTCGTGCCGTACGGCTACGCTCGTCGCATGTCTCGTATCGACGGCCGTACCCCCGAACAGCTCCGCCCCGTCACCATCGAACGCGGTTGGAGCAAGCACGCCGAGGGCTCCGTCCTCGTCTCCTTCGGCGACACCAAGGTCTTCTGCACCGCCTCCGTCACCGAAGGCGTCCCCCGCTGGCGCAAGGGCAGCGGCGAGGGCTGGGTGACCGGCGAGTACTCCATGCTCCCCCGCGCCACCAACACCCGCGGCGACCGCGAATCCGTCCGCGGCAAGATCGGCGGCCGGACCCACGAGATCTCCCGCCTCATCGGCCGTTCCCTGCGCGCCGTCATCGACTACAAGGCGCTCGGCGAGAACACCATCGTCCTCGACTGCGACGTCCTCCAGGCCGACGGCGGCACCCGCACCGCCGCCATCACCGGCGCGTACGTGGCCCTCGCCGACGCGGTCGCCTGGGCCCAGGGCAAGAAGCTCGTCAAGGCCGGCCGCAAGCCCCTCACCGGCACCGTCTCCGCCGTCTCCGTCGGCATCGTCGACGGCACCCCCCTCCTCGACCTCTGCTACGAGGAGGACGTCCGCGCCGACACCGACATGAACGTCGTCTGCACCGGCGACGGACGCTTCGTCGAGGTCCAGGGCACCGCCGAGGCCGAGCCCTTCGACCGCGAGGAACTCAACGCCCTCCTCGACCTCGCCTCCGGCGGCTGCGCCGACCTCGCCGAGATCCAGCGCAAGGCCCTCGAAGGCACGCTCTGACGACAGGTCCTGACGACAGGTCCTGACGACCGGTCCTGA
Organism: Streptomyces sp. CBMA291; assembly: GCF_014596525.1. GTDB lineage: Bacteria > Actinomycetota > Actinomycetes > Streptomycetales > Streptomycetaceae > Streptomyces. The sequence goes on along the minus strand of NZ_MSJP01000061.1, from coordinate 45,615 downwards.
CAGCAGGTCCCGACGTCAGGCCCTGGCGGCAGGCCCCGGCGGCGCGTGCCCGGGAGGTACGCGCCGAGGGGTACGCGCCGGGGCAACCGCCGGTCCCCCGACGGCGTCCTGTCGGAAAAGCGGGCGCGCGGCTACGATCCGTGCGCCCGCATCCGACGCCCGGTGCGGGCGTCACGCACCGGGGGAGGACCCGACTTGAAGCGCCGTCTCGCACTCGCCGCGGCCACGGCGGTCGCACTCGCCACCGTCCTGAGCGGCTGCGGAGCCCTCGACACCGCCATGGACTGCGTCAAGACCGCCGACGCGATCGCCACCAGCGTCGACCATCTCCAACAGGCCGTCTCCGACGCCTCGAACGACCCGACGCGGATCGAGGAGTCGCTGAACTCCATCTCCGAGGAACTCGGCAAACTCAAGGACACCACGGACAACGCCGACCTCGCCAAGGCGGTCGACGACCTCACCAAGGGCGTCGACAGCGTCCGTACCGCCGTGAAGAACGGCGACGCCACCCCCGACATCACCCCCATCACCGAAGCGGCCGGCGAAGTGGCCAAGGTCTGCACCCCGGGGTGAACGCACTCCGGGACGGACGCCTCGGGATAATCGGGGCATGACCCGTCTGATCCTCGCCACCCGCAACGCGGGCAAGATCACCGAACTCCACGCGATCCTCGCCGACGCGGGCCTCGACCTCGAACTCGTCGGCGCGGACGCGTACCCCGAGATCCCCGACGTCAAGGAAACCGGCGTCACCTTCGCGGAGAACGCCCTGCTCAAGGCCCACGCGCTGGCCCAGGCCACCGGCCTGCCCGCCGTCGCCGACGACTCGGGCCTCTGCGTCGACGTCCTCAACGGAGCACCCGGCATCTTCTCCGCCCGCTGGTCCGGCACCCACGGCGACGACCGCGCCAACCTGGACCTGCTCCTCGCCCAGCTGGGAGACATCGCCGAGGAACACCGCGCCGCCCACTTCGCCTGCGCGGCGGCCCTCGCCCTCCCGGACGGCACGGAACGCGTGGTGGAGGGCCGGATGGAAGGCACCCTCCGCTCCGCCCCGGCCGGCACCAACGGCTTCGGCTACGACCCGATCCTCCAGCCCACCGGCTACGACCGCACCTGCGCCGAACTGACCCCGGCGGAGAAGAACGCCATCAGCCACCGGGGCAAGGCCTTCCGCGCGCTGGTGCCGGTGGTACGGGAGCTGCTGGGCTGAGGTCCGGCGGCCGGTACGACGACGGCAAAGGGCGCGGCCCCCGGAGGGAGCCGCGCCCGTCGACGTGGGCCCGGTGGGACTCGAACCCACGACACACCGGACCTAAACCGGCGCCCTCTGGCCAGCTGGGGTACGGGCCCAGACGGCGACTACCTTACTGCCCCGAGGGAAACGGGTCTGCCCCATCGCGACACCTCGTGATCAGATGCCCAGGTCCCTGATGATCTTGGCGACATGGCCGGTGGCCTTCACGTTGTAGAAGGCGTGTTCGACCTTGCCTTCCTCGTCGACGACGATCGTGGAGCGGATGACACCCGTCACCGTCTTGCCGTACAGCTTCTTCTCGCCGAAGGCGCCGTACGCCTCCAGGGTGCTCTTCTCCGGGTCGCCGACCAGGGTGACCCGGAGGTTCTCCTTCTCGCGGAACTTCGCCAGCTTCTCCGGCTTGTCCGGCGAGACGCCGATGACGTCGTAGCCCGCCGCCGCGAGGACGTCCAGGTTGTCCGTGAAGTCGCAGGCCTGCTTGGTGCAGCCGGGGGTGAGCGCCGCCGGGTAGAAGTAGACGATGACCTTGCGGCCCTTGTGGTCGCCGAGGGAGACCTCGTTGCCGTCCGCGTCGGGCAGGGTGAAGGCGGGGGCGGTGTCGCCGGGCTCTAGTCGCTCGCTCATGGCTCTCCTCGGGATTGTTCGCGTACGCGATGAGAGCCTAATGGGGGTCGGGGACGGCCCGACGGCGACAGAGCTGACAGACTGTCCACAAGGACCGATCACGAACCGGTCGACGACCGGATCACGACTACGGAGGCAGCGCGGTGTCGGACGCCAGGACCCCTGCGCAGATCGAGGCGGACATCGTCCGCCGGCGCGAGCAGCTCGCCGTCACTCTCGACGAGATCGGCATGCGGGTGCACCCCAAGACGATCATCGGCGACGCGAAGGCAAAGGTCGCCTCGACGGTCGACCAGACCGCGGGACGCGCCTTCGTCGCCGTCAACCGCGTCGTCTCGGATGTGAAGGCACGTTTCACCCATGAGGACGGGGCCCCCCGGATGGACCGCGTGCTGCCCGCCGCGCTCGTCGCCGTGGCCGTCGTCGGACTCCTCGTGTCCTCCTCGCGTAAGGAGTCGTCCTCCCGCGAGGGCAAGGGATGACGCCTCCCGGCCACGGGCGTCACGCCCGGACGGGTAGGTTCACTCCGTGAGCGAGAACACGCACGACAAGCTGCCCATCCGGATGCTGCACGACCGGGTCCTGGTCCGTACCGACTCCCCGGAGGGGGAGCGGCGCTCCGGTGGCGGCATCCTGATCCCGGCGACCGCGGCCGTCGGCCGTCGGCTGGCCTGGGCCGAGGTCGTCGCGGTCGGCCAGAACGTCCGGACCGTGGAGATCGGCGACCGGGTCCTGTACGACCCCGAGGACCGCGCCGAGGTCGAGGTGCGCGGAACCGCGTACGTCCTGATGCGGGAGCGCGATCTGCACGCGGTGGCCGCCGACCGCTTCCAGGGGACCTCGGACTCGACCGGCCTCTATTTGTAAGAGCGAAGCACCCTACGGGCCCTGGTGACCAGTGTCACCAGGGCCCGTCGCCGTTCTTTGCTAGCCTGATTCCACCCGACGAGACGCGCCGTACCGGGATCCCGACAAGACGACGCATCCCTGTTTTCCGTCTCTCGGAGGTGTCGTCGTCATGGCCTGGGTTCTTCTGATCATCGCGGGTCTGCTCGAAGTCGGCTGGTCGATCGGGATGAAGTACACCGACGGCTTCACCCGGCTCTGGCCCAGTGTCTTCACCGGTCTCGGCATCGTCGCCTCCATGGTCCTGCTCTCCCAGGCGGCCAAGACGCTGCCCATCGGCACGGCGTACGGCGTCTGGGTCGGCATCGGCGCGGCGGGCGCGGCGGTACTCGGCATGGTGATCCTGGGCGAGCCCGTGACCGCCGCCCGGATCTTCTTCGTCTCCCTGCTCCTGGTCGCCGTGGTCGGCCTGAAGGCGACCTCGGGGCACTGACCGGGGTCACTGCGGGGCCTGAACGCAGGGTTGCCGCGTGGGGACTTGGCACGGGGTTCTGACCGGGGTGGCCTGACCTGGGTGGTCCTGACCGGGGTGGCCTGACCTGGGTGGTCCTGACCGGGGTGGCCTGACCTGGGTGGCCCTGACCGGGGCGGCCTGACCTGGGTGGCCCTGGCCTGGGCCTTCCGTCCGGGCGGCCCGCACCGGTCGCTCACCCGGCCGTTCACCGTTTGCGCCTCCGGTCGCTCGTCGGCCGCTCGCCGTTTCTCCCCTGGCCGCTCACCCGGCCGCCCGCCCGGTCGCTCGTCGGCCGCTCGCCGTTTCTCCCTCCAGCCGCTCACCCGGTCGTTCGCCAGCCGCTCACCGGCCCTACGGGCCCCGGGGCGGCTGCGGGCCGCCGGGCGGGCCGGGGGCGAAGGACGGCCAGGGGTCGGGCGGCGCGGCTTCCGCGTCCCGCCCCGGCCCCGCCTCCGCGCCGCCGCCCGCCCCCGGGGCCGCCCCGGGACCCGCGCCCGTACCCGGCCCCGTGCCTGGCCCCGGATCCGTACCCGATCCTGATCCCGTACCCGGTCCCGCGCCCGAACCGGTACCCGGCTCCGTGCCCGATCCTGGTCCCGTACCCGATCCGGGAACCGGGCCTCCTCCCGGACCTTGTCCCTGTCCCGGCCCCCATCCCGCGCCCGGACCCGGTCCGGGGCCCGGCCTTCCCCCGGGGCCCGTTCCCGCTCCCGGGCCCGACCCCGGCCGTCTCCCCGCCTGCGGTCCCGCCTCTCCCGTCACAGGCGAATCCGCCGCCCCGTCCGTCCCGCCCGCCGGGCCTCCCGGCCGGAACGGGCCGTACGGACCGAACGGCCCCCCGGGTCCCTCCTGTCGTGCCGTCATCCCCTCCGCCCCCGGCATCAGCCGGAGGTCGAAGTCCTGGGGCGGGTCCTCCGCCAGTGCCTCCCGGGTGAAGGCGGCCCAGATCTCGGCGGGCAACCCGCCCCCGTTGATCCGGCGCTGCCCGAGCGCCCCGTACAGCGGCTCCTGGTGGCCCGACTCGGGGTCCTGGCCCATCAGCGCGACGACGGTCGCGAGTTCCGGGGTGTACCCGGCGAACCAGGCGGCCTTGTCGTCCTCCGCCGTGCCGGTCTTGCCCGCCGCCGGGCGTCCGGCGCTCCGCGCGGCCTTCCCGGTGCCCGTGTCGACGACGCTCCGCAGGATCGCCGTGGTCGTGTCGGCGGCCTCCCTGCTGACCGCCTGCCGGGTTCCGACCTTCGGCGACCGCAGCTCCTGCCCGTCCTTGACGACCCGTTCGACCAGGGTGGCTGCGCCGTGCCGGCCGTGCGCGGCGAGAGTGGCGTACGCGGTGGCCATGTCGAGGACGCTGGCGGTGGCGGGACCGAGCGCGATGGAGGGGGAGGCGGTGAGGTCGGGTGTGGAGCCGGGCACGCCGAGGGCGACGGCGGTGCGCCGGACGTGCCCGGGACCGACGTCGACCGCCATCTGCGCGTAAACCGTGTTCACAGAGAGATCGGTGGCGGTGCCCACCGGGATCTCCCCGTAGCTCCGGTCGTCCTCGTTGGAGGGGTCGTACGGGCTGCCGTTCCAGCCTTCCACCGGGCGCCGGTTGTTCCCGTCGTACACGGTGTACGGGGTGATCGGCTCGCCCCGCTGGGTCTGGGCGCCGCTCTGCACGGCCGCCGTGAAGACGAAGGGTTTGAAAGTGGAACCGACCTGGTAGTCACGGCGGGTCGCGTTGTTGACGTACTGCCGGGTGTAGTCGACGCCGCCGTACATGGCGAGGACCTTGCCGTCGGCCGGGTCGACCGCCGCCGCCCCTACGCGCACGTTCCGGTCGGCGGGGAAGCGCGTCGGGTCGAGCCGGGAGACGACCCGCTCCTCTACGGCGTCGACGAGCGCCTCTTGCTTGGCCGGGTCGAGCGTGGTGGTGATCCGGAAACCGCCCCGGGCGAGGGTCTTCTCGTCGACGACGCCATGGCCGGTCAGGAAGTCGGCGACGGCGTGGACGAGATAGCCGCGCTGGCCGGAGAGTCCGGTGGAGGGGCGGGCGGTCTGGGGGGCGGGGAAGCGGAGGGCCGCGCGGGCGGCGGGGGCGAGCCAGCCCTCGGAGACCATGCCGTCGAGGACGTAATCCCAGCGGGCGACGGCCGTGGCGCGGTTCTCGGGGTGGGTGGTGACGTCGTAGGCGCTGGGCGCCTTGAGGAGGGAGGCGAGGTACGCGCCTTCGGCGGTGTCGAGCCGCTCGACGTCCTTGCCGTAGTAGGCGCGGGCGGCGGCCTGGACCCCGTAGGCGTTGCGGCCGAAGTAACTGGTGTTCAGATAGCCCTGGAGGATCTCCTCCTTGCTCTTCTCGCGGCCCAGTTTGATCGCGATGAAGAACTCCTTCACCTTGCGGCTGAGGGTCTGCTCCTGGCCCAGGTAGTAGTTCTTGACGTACTGCTGGGTGATGGTGGAGCCGGACTGGCGGCCCTTGCCGGTGACGGTGTTCCAGGCGGCGCGGAGCATCGCCTTGGGGTCGACCGCCCGCGAGGTGTGGAAGTCGCGGTCCTCGGCGGCGAGGACCGCCTGCCGGAGGGCGGGCGGGACGCGGTCGAGCCGTACGTTCTCGCGGTTGACCTCGCCGTCCCGGGCGAGGGTGCTGCCGTCGCGGTACAGATAGACGTTCGACTGGGCGACGGCCGCCGAGTTGGCGGGCGGGATCTCCACGAGGAGATAGCCCGCGACGAAGGCGCCGACGAGCAGCAGCGTCCCGAGGAGGAACGCGCCGAGCAGGACGCGCAGGGTCCGCCGGAGGGGTCGGCGTCTCGGGGCGGGGGGCGGGGGAGCGGCGAGGGTGGGGTCCCTCGGCTCCCAGCCGGGCGCGGGGACCGGCCGGGGGCCGTCGGGGGCACTCGTATCGGAGGAAGGCGGCATGGCAACCCATATTGCCCCTCTTGTCTCGAAAGTCTGGATTGCGACCCGAATATGACGGTTCCTTGAGTTCCCCTGGACTCCTTCGGCCCGACCGGACGTGACTCGACCGAACGTGATCCGACCGAACGTGACCGGACCCGACCGGACGTGACGGGAAATCCGGTCGCGGCCCCCCGGCCCCGTCGCTAAGGTCGGGCGCTTCGGCTTTTTCGGCGTCTCCGCGGTGCTGCGGCCCGCGAACCGGAAAGGGGAGCAGCATGCTGCGGCTGTACGCGACGGTGGCCGCGGGCGGATTCCGGCGCCATGCCACCTACCGGGTGGCGACGGCGGCGGGCGTCTTCACCAACAGCGTCTTCGGCCTCGTCATCTCCTACACCTACCTCGCCCTGTGGTCCGAGCGCCCGCACCTGGGCGGCTACACGGCGGACGACGCCCTCGCCTACGTCTGGCTCGGCCAGGCCCTGCTGACCGTCTGCGGACTGATGGGCGGCGGCTTCGAGGAGGAGCTGATCGAGCGGATCAGGACGGGGGACATCGCGGTGGACCTCTACCGCCCCGCCGACCTCCAGACCTGGTGGTTCTCGGCCAACGCGGGCCGGTGCGCCTACCAGTTGCTCGGCCGGGGCGTCGCCCCGATGGTGGTCGGCTGGCTCGTCTTCCGCTTCACGCTGCCGTCCGGCCCCGGCACCTGGCTTGCCTTCCTGGTGGCCGTGGTCCTGGGCGCCACGGTCGGTTTCGCGATCTGGTACCTGGTCGCGATGAGCGCGTTCTGGCTGCTCGACGGGCAGGGCGTCTCCCAGCTGGCCTGGCTGAGCGGCCTGTTCTTCTCCGGGATGCTGCTCCCGCTGAACGTCTTCCCCGGCGCGCTAGGCGAGGTCGCCAGAGCCCTGCCCTGGGCGGCGCTCCTCCAGGTGCCCGCCGATGTGTACCTGGGCCGGTACGAGGGCTGGGAGTTGGCGGGGGCGTACGCCTTCCAGGGCTGCTGGGCCCTCGTCCTGCTCGGCGCGGGACGGGCGGCACAGGCGGCGGCGACACGGAAGGTGGTGGTCCAGGGTGGCTGAGGAGGGGACGGACACGGAGAGGGAGAGCCGCCATCCATGCGGAGCCGGGGATGGGGAGGGCGGCTGCCCATACGGCCGGGGGGATGGGGAGGGCGGCTATCCATACGGCCCGGGGGATAGAGAGAGCGGCTATCCATACGGCCCGGAGGATGGAGAGGGCCGCTATCCATACACCCCCGGAGACAGAGAGAGCCACTATCCATACGCCCCCGGCGAAACCGGCTCCTCCTCCCCGCGCGCGTACGGTCCGCCGGTCGGCTCCTGGAGCACGTACCGGATGGTGGCGGGGATGTGGATCCGCTCCACGATGGCGTATCCGGCGTCCTTCGCGCTGACGCTGGCGGTCAGCGGCTGCGTCACCTTCTTCGACTTCGTCGTGATCCTCCTGATGTTCGGCCAGGTGCGCGGGCTCGGTGGCTTCGCGTTCGCCGAGGTCGCGCTGCTCTACGGGCTCGCGGGCACGTCGTTCGGGATCGCGGATCTGACGATGGGCTCGATCCAGCGGATGGGGCGGCGGGTCAGGGACGGCTCCCTGGACACCTTTCTGATGCGTCCGGCGCCACTGCTCGCACAGGTGGCGGCGGACAAGTTCGCGCTGCGCCGTTTCGGCCGCTTCCTCCAGGGCATGGCCGTGCTGATCTGGGGGCTCTGTCTGCTCGATCTGGAGTGGACGCCGGTGAAGGTGCTGCTGCTGCCGGTGACGGTGGTCTGCGGGGCGGTGATCTTCTCCGCGCTGATGGTGCTCGGCGGCTCGGCGCTGTTCTGGATGCAGGACGCGGCGGAGGTGACCAACGCCTTCACGTACGGCGGGAACACCCTCCTCGGCTATCCGCCGTCCGTCTTCGCGCAGGAGCTGGTACGGGGAGTGGTGTACGTGGTGCCGCTGGCGTTCGTGAGCTGGCTGCCCGCCCTCCGTCTGCTGGGCCGCCCCGCCCCGCCGGGGGTGCCGGAGGGAGCGGCTTTCGCCGCCCCGCTGGTCGCGGCGGTCTGCTGCGGGCTCGCCGCGCTCGCCTGGCGGGCCGGGGTCCGTTCGTACCGATCGACAGGAAGCTGAGGACCGTGACGTTCATCGAGCTGGAAGCCCTGGAGAAGACGTTCACGGTCCGCCGCAGGACGGGCCCCTTCCGCCGGGAACGGCGCGAGGTCCGCGCGGTCGACGGGATCACCTTCACCGTCGGGCGCGGGGAGATGGTCGGCTACATCGGCCCCAACGGCGCCGGGAAGTCGACCACCGTCAAGATGCTCACCGGCATCCTCACCCCCAGCGGAGGCAGGCTGCGGGTCGCGGGCATCGATCCCGCGCGCGAACGCACCCGGCTCGCCCAGCGGATCGGTGTGGTCTTCGGGCAGCGCACGACCCTCTGGTGGGACCTGCCGCTGAAGGACTCGTACCGCCTGATGCACCGCATGTACCGCATCCCCGACGCCCGCTACCGGGAGAACCTGGCCCGCTGTGTGGAACTGCTCGAACTCGGGGACCTGCTCGACGTGCCCGTACGCCAGCTCTCCCTGGGGCAGCGGATGCGCGGCGACATCGCGGCGGCGCTGCTGCACGACCCGGAGGTGCTCTATCTGGACGAGCCGACGATCGGCCTGGACGTCGTCTCCAAGACACGGGTCCGCGAATTCCTGCGCGAGCTGAACGGCAGCCGGGGCACGACGGTGCTGCTCACCACGCACGACCTCACGGACATCGAGCAGCTCTGCTCCCGGGTCATGGTGATCGACCACGGGCGGCTGATGTTCGACGGGGCGCTCGCCGGGCTGCACGCCGTCGGCGAGAGCGAACGGCTCCTCGTGGTGGACCTGGAACGGGAGACACCGCCCATCGAGGACGTGCCGGGGGCGCGTTTCGTGCGCGCGGAGGGCCCCCGCCAGTGGCTGGCCTTCCCGGCCACCGCATCGGCGGCGCCCTTGGTCGCCGCGGTGGCCGCGAGGCATCCACTCGTCGACCTCTCGGTGCGGGAACCGGACATCGAGGCGGTGATCGCGAAGATGTACGGGGGAACTCGGGAGGAGCGCCGGGAGTCCCTGAAGTAGGAGGTCAAGTCCATGGTGAGCTTTTCGTACACGGCCGCTGACGAGGAGAAGAGCAGAGGCGTCCGCCGCATGAAGCTGCTGGCGACCTCGCTCCTCGTCGGAGTGGCGGTGATCTACGCCCTGGCGACCTGGGCGCGGAACGCCGGCGCGGGTGCCTGGGCCGGTTATGTCGCGGCGGCGGCGGAGGCGGGCATGGTCGGCGCGCTCGCCGACTGGTTCGCGGTGACCGCGCTCTTCCGGCACCCGCTGGGGCTGCCGATCCCGCACACGGCGATCATCCCCACGAAGAAGGACCAGCTGGGGGCGTCCCTCGGCTCGTTCGTCGGCGAGAACTTCCTCTCCGCCGACGTCGTACGGGGCCGGCTCGCCGCCCTGGGCATCGGCCGCAGACTCGGCGCCTGGCTCGCGGACCCCGCGCACGCGGACCGCGTCACGGCGGAGGCGTCCACGGCGCTGCGCGGGGCACTGACGGTGCTGCGCGACTCCGATGTGCAGGCGGTCGTCGGGGAGGCGATCACCCGCAGGGCGGAGGCGGCCGAGATCGCGCCGGGCATCGGCAAGACCCTGGACAAGGTCGTCGCGGACGGCGCCCACCGCAGGGCCGTCGACCTGATCTGCACCCGCGCCCACGACTGGCTGGTCACCCACGGGGACTCGGTGATGGACGCGGTGCAGGGCGGCGCGCCGGGCTGGACGCCCCGGTTCGTGGACCGGCGCATCGGCGAGCGCGTCTACAAGGAGCTGCTGCGTTTCGTCACGGAGATGCGGGACGCGCCGGGCCACCCGGCGCGCGGCGCGATCGACCGCTTCCTCACCGACTTCGCGGCCGACCTCCAGGGCGACACGGAGACACGCGCGCGCGTGGAACGGCTCAAGTCGGACCTGCTTGCCCGCCCCGAGGTCCAGGACATCATCGCCTCGGCGTGGTCCTCGGTCCGCGCCCTGATCATCGCGGCGGCCGAGGACGACCGCAGCCAGCTCCGCCTGCGCGCCCGTGCCTCCCTGATCTCCCTGGGCAACCGCCTGTCGACGGACGCCCGCCTCCAGTCGAAGGTCGACGGCTGGGCGGAGGACGCGGCGGCCTACCTGGTCACGACCTACCGCCCGGAGATCACTTCCCTGATCACCGACACGGTCGCCGGCTGGGACGCCACCCAGACCTCGAAGAAGATCGAGGCGAACATCGGCCGAGACCTCCAGTTCATCCGTATCAACGGAACGGTGGTGGGGGCGCTGGCGGGCCTGCTGATCTATACGGTGAGCCGGGGGGTGGGGGCGTAAGGGCCTCCCGCCGGGGACCGGTTGCCGGGCAGGGCCTCCGCCGGGGAGGGCCCGTGGCACGAAGGGCCTGCCGGGAGGCTTCCGGTCCGGACGTCGGCCCGGGACGGGCCCCCGGCGCGAGCCTCCCGCCCAGGAGAGCCCTCCGCGCGGAAGGCCCGCCCGGGGATCAGCCCTTGGCGCGGGTGACGGCCCAGGAGGCCCCGGCGACGGCCCCGGCGACGGAGAAGACGGCGGGCCAGGCGCCGATCTTCCTGGCGAGCGGGTGGGACCCGGCGAAGGCGACGACGTAGGCGACCCCGAGCCCGGCGGCGGCCTTCCCCCCGGCGACCCGCCGCCACTCGTACGCGGCCACGCCCCCGGCCCCGGCCAGCACGACCCCACCGAGCGGCCGCTTCTTCGTCCACCGTGCGACGGCATAACCCCCGACGAGACCGGCGGCGGCGATGGCGGGGGAGGGGAGGGAGGACATGGCGGGGCCTTTCGGGAGCGAGTAGTTTCACCACGAGGGTACGAGTCCTTGTATGAGCAGACTAATGGGCACCCTCATTGCGGTCGCCGACCGGCCATACCTTGACAGCGATCTCGGCAAGATCTGCCTGGCGTTCCTCGATTCCGCGGGCACGCCAAGATCCAAGTTCGAAGTCCCAGAGACGCTCGATTCCTGATTGCTGTGTAATGAGGAGCGAGGAGGAGTCGTAAGCCTCAACTTTTTCTGGGTACGCCTTATTGGATGCGACTCGGTTCTTTCGCCCATGTAGAAGAGTTTGATTTCCAAGCCGGTTGATCAATGTAGAGTGATCATCGAGCTGAAGGTCAGCTTCGGGACTCTTAGGGTAGATGTGCTCGATGTGAACGGCGGTCGTGCTGGCCACAACGACATCGTCGACACCTGCGCTTTGCCGGAGGTGCTGCTCAATCAAGGTGAGGAGATAGCGGGCCTGTGTACTTCGGGGAATAGGAGCCTGGGCGAAGTCAGCCTGAAAGGCTATATCGTCAGGTGTCCACTGAGCAATCTGCTCAAAGGCGGCGTCAATGGTGAGGCCGGAGGTAACTTTCTTCGCTAGAGTGAAGAGCTTTTCTTCTAGGAGGGTTGACTCACGACGGCCGACGACCGTCCAGCGAACGTAGTAGCTGATGAGGGCCTGCGTGACCCGGATCATCTCGCTGTAGGGGGACTTCTCGGAGACTGCGAGGAGGAGCGGGTAGGCGGCGTCAGCGCTGAGGCTCTTCACTTCATCAAGCAAGCCATCGAGAGTTTCGGAATCTGTGCTTGCCGTGATCAGTTCGATGTAGCGGGTGGAGGCGTTTTGGAGTTCTCCCGCGAACGTACGCACCTCGTAGCGAGGTGAAATGCATTCAAATCGGGAAGTGAGTTCTTCTCGGATGGTGGTATAAAGACTGTGTGAGCGAACATCGCCATGGCGCGCCACCCAGAAATGGCGTAGGAATTTTTCGATTTCTTCGCGACGCTCGAATCCGTCGAGAAGGGATCGCCAGGCGTTGTTTACCCTCTCCTTCTCCTCGCCGTTTCGGCTCTTTTCCATGAGGAAATTTCGAACAAGGTCGACGGTTGAGAGGTCTTTGCCGCGAGAATTTATAGTCTCGAATACTTCGTTGGCATCGCTTGATGTGGGTGTCTGCACTTCGACGAAAACCAAGCCCTTGACGAGACACTGGGACAATTCGTCAAGCCAATCCAGGCGCTCTTCATCCGAATGAATCGACTCTAGAGTGCGTGCGATGTGTGTTTTGAAAGAAGTGTAAGAACCCTGGATGAGGGTGTGGGAAGGTCTTGAAGATTTTTCCGTGACGGTTGTCCTCCCGGTGGTCTCATTCCAGTTCTGGATGTAATCCTTGAAGAAGTCTCGATCAAAAAGGGAGAGAGTGAGGAAGTACTGGGGGTTGGAGTGTCGACCGTCACGCCTCGCTATGTAGTCACGCTGGATGTTGTTCGCTACGACGCGAGCCTCGGTGGATGACATTTCTCCGAGTGTGTCTCTGATTGCCGCAATCAGAATGGTTGACGTGGTGAGTCGCTGCTGACCGTCGAGGAGCGACCGAGTTGTGATCTTGTCGTCGGTTATTGTTACGATGGGGCCGATGAAATACTCGGATGAAGCCGGACTGCCTGTCTTGCGCGCCCGCATGAACTTCTGAATGTCATCCCAGTACGTGTCTACTTCACGCTTCCCCCACGCGTATTGACGCTGACTGTCGTCCGGTACCACGACAGGCGGATTGTTGGCGCCAATGAGCTGGCCGAGGGTCTGGCGAGCGGCGTTCTTGATGATGGCCATGCGGTTCCTTCCGGGTCTACCCAGAGGTTAACTCGCTTACCGGTGACTGCATTGTTGATACTGACTTGTGTGTCAGTTGAGTGGTTGATTTATGACGAAATCGCCCGATATGTGACAACAGGGGAGAGGCGTACGCTTCGGTGTGGAGTGGTAACTTCGTTGCTCTACTGATGGCCGCTTGTGAGGGTGGGGGATGGAGAGCCAGGTTCCCAGTACGAATGCTCACGGTTTGCATGAGATTCTTGAGCGGGTGTGGCAGTCAGGAGCTGCGGACTTCCGAAGTGGATGGGGAGAAGTCCTCGACGCGGAGTGGGGGTCTCCTGATTTTGCGCAAAGGCATGCCGAGGTTGCAGGGCTTCTAGCTGAAACCATTCGCCAAATTGATGCGTTGCCGGAGGCTCAGCGCCGTAGGTACTCGCGCTACTTCCCACAGTGGTGGTCGGCTGTCGTTCAGCCAGAGTTGAGCTGGATCGACGCAGGCCGGCCGGCCCGCCGGTTGGTCACGCAGGAAACTCTCGACCACTTGGCTTCGGCAGCCGATCTCTTGCAGAGCGCCTTGCGCGGTACCTGCTCAGCGCCTGTGGGTAGCAATTTGGAGGCGTTGAAAGAGAGCTGCAACGATTGGCTCGAGCTGCTTGAGCAGATGCCTGATGAAGAGCTTGTTCCTTCTATGCGTGAGGAAATCGCGGCTCAGATTCGGCACCTGCTGTGGTTGATGGACCATGCGGCTCTCTTTGGGACTGCTCGCATCTCCCGCGAGGCCACCTTGGTTGTGGGCTCGATCGCACAGGCATCGACTGTGGTTAGCGGCCAGGATGAACAGGTCGCTGGGAGGTGGAAGCGAGGGTTTATCACGTTTATTGCGGCTTCAACCCTGCTCGCCACGGGGGCGACGCAGTTGCAGACAGCCATTGAAGCAGGCTCCGGAGTGGTCAAGGAGATTACTCAAGTGGTTGAGAGTGTGTCGGGTTCGGTTGGCTGACGACTCGATCCCGATAAGACCATGGCGATGGTGGAGTGCCCCCTCATGAGTACCAGGGGGCACGTGGATTCTCTGATGCCCTACCAACTCCATGGGTACTTGGGACCGGATCCGCTACAGCGGGATGGCATCGCTTCGCCTCAACGCTCCGAAGCACCCCGCCAGTAGTCCGAGAGCATCTCGGACGGCCACGTCGGCTGGGTGACAGGTCCCCGAGGGAGCATTTCTCGGAACGCCGCGACGAGGTCGATGACCTCCGTTCCCTCGTCGGCGTCGAGGTCTGTGACGTGTAGGTCAAGGCCCTCCACCCTGAGCAACTTCGGGAAGGAGGTGGCGATCCGTGCCGGGCGTCGATGGTTGTGGTGCACGAAGGTGCCGGTGGCGGGCCATGCGGGGTTGTCTCGGGGGCTGCGGGCGTGGAGGGCCACATCGTCAGGGGACCCGAGGTTGAAGAACCACGTGACTTGGAGGTGTGAGAACTCCTCGATGCCTCGCAGCGTCTCGACAGGGAACTCTGGCCTCAGCCGGATGATCGACTCAACGCCGCCCTTGAAGTCGTCGAGACGTCCGGCATGGCCTCCCACGACGTCGGCGATGACTGGCACCTCGATGAACTGCATAGGCACGGCTGACCCCTCTTCCCTCCTGGCGGTGCCGCTTACGAAGCGGGGCGGCGTCGGCGGCGTCAGGTTACGCGTTGAAGCACAGCCCTGGCCCGCGCGTCCACTTCCAGGGCGCCGGGGATGCCCCGGCTGCGGAACGGAGACAGCGCGGCACGCATGGTCGCGGCAGCGTCCCGCGTTCGGCCGGACTGCACGCCATCCATGGCATCGAGAGCGCGGGACCACGTCTGGCAGGCCGCGTCGATGTTGCCCTGCTTGGCTTCGACCGTTCCCATGTATCCGAGTGTGACGGCGTGGGTCCTGCTGAAGGAGTCGGCTCTACGGTGTCGCACACTGGCCCGGAAGTGGCGTAGGGCATTGTCGAGGTCGCCCAGAGCCCACAGGGCTTGGGCGGTCTGGTGTGCCAGGGACGCTTCTTGGAAGAACCAGACCCGGTGGGGCTCGGCGTCGCCCGACGAGGCTTGTCTCAGGTCGGTCTCGGCTTGGTGGATCGCGGCGAGGGCCTTGTTCCGCTGTCCGTCTACGGCCAACGCCCGTGCGCGCACGATGCCGATCAGAGCCCGTTCCCGGGGAGTGGCATCGACGTACCTCTTACGCTCGACGGACGCGGTGGCCAGGGCCAGGCCCGCTCTGCCGTGCCTGAGGTCCATGGCCTGATGGGCCATCGCTCGGAGCACGTGTCCCGCAAGGGGCGCGTCGTCGGCCTCGGCGGCTAGCTTGAGCGCGAGGGTGAAGTGGTGTCGCGCGGACTCGTGTCGTGACGAGTCGAAGCCCATCCACCCGACCACGTACACCGCTTCAGCGGCGGCTGAGTAGAGGGCGCGACGCACCTTCTCGCTGCTGAAGGCTCCACCGACGTACCTGGCGACGTCATCGACGATGTACTGGCGAAGGGCGCTGCGGCCATCGATGCCTCCGTGCCGTTGATCGCGTCGCGCGAAGAACTCTGTCATCTCGCGAACGGCGCGTACTTCCACCTCGCCGACTCTGTGCCCCGTGCCGACCGTGCGGGTGCGGGCCCGCTCCGGGGCCTCGTCCCACCATGGTTCGTTGGGAAGGGCTAAGCCCCCGACGGAGTAGGCGGCACCGGCGAGGAGCCGTCGGCGTTCGTGATCCATGCTGTTTCTCCCCAAGTCGGCCAGAGCTGTCAGGGTGTCCGTGCCCCACTCGAACTCGGCGACCCTCTCGGGGGCCGCGCCGTTGAGACCGATCTCCGCGAGTGTCACAGGACGCTTCAGCCGTCGCGACAGCGTTTCGCGCAGGATGTCACCCGCCCGCCCCCGGGGCTGGGTGCCAGCGATCCACATGGCGATGTGAGAGCGCTTGACCGTGAGGAGTTCGTCAACTCCGGATTCCGCCGCTACGCGCACCATCGCAGCGGCGGCCGACGTTTGTGACCAGCCTGTTTCCGCGATCAACGCGGCCAGGTACTCATTCCTGCGTGCCATGTTGCACCCCTGTTCACAAGAGAACAATCTTTGACGGGTTTGACAGCGTCGAGACCTGGACTGGGGTATCCACCCGCCGTGAATCACGGTTCGCTGAGGGAACACGAAATCACCAATCAGCGATGCCGAAAGGGCAACTGGTGAAATTCAGCCACGCGGGTGACGGCGAGGGGCAAGGTGTGTCTGACCTGCTCTCGGAGGCAGTGGATACGTTGGCGCCCCGTACGGAATTCCATACTTTCCGGCCTCCGACTCTCCTGAGGGTGGCCGTTGGAGGCCCGGTCGATGAGGTCTCGTCAGTAGGGGAGAAGGCAGGAGAGAGGGCAGGCGAGACGGCCGTGCCTCCCGCCGGGCGTCCGATGGCGGAGCCCGCGCGTGCTCACCTCAGGGGGTGCCCCGCGTATTCGCAAACGCTTCCGCGTACCCCTCGAAGTGCTGAGGTCGCCCGCAGGCTGGTGCGTACGGCACTGACTCTTTGGAGCCTTGAGCCCTTGGCGGAGGACGCCACCCTCGTGATGACCGAACTGGTCTCCAACGCGGTTGACCACGGCCGACTCTCATCGATCCGCGTGAGCGTTGCCAGGCCGTCCTCGGACACGGTCCGCTTGGCTGTGAGCGACCGTTCCAAGGCCGTCCCGGTCTTGAATCCGGCCGTCGGTGACGAACAGACCCGAGGCCGAGGTCTGCTCCTTGTCGATGCCCTTACGGAATGTTGGGGAACCGAGCTGTACTCCTGGGGCAAGCAGGTCTGGGCCGAGCTGGGCGACGGGGAGGCGGTGTGAAC
Organism: Streptomyces sp. CBMA291; assembly: GCF_014596525.1. GTDB lineage: Bacteria > Actinomycetota > Actinomycetes > Streptomycetales > Streptomycetaceae > Streptomyces. Next base: position 28,956 of record NZ_MSJP01000061.1, on the reverse strand, counting down.
GTGGATGGATGCATGGTGCGTAAGCCGTGGGAGCTGTCGTTCTTGGCGGAGCCGCAGGAGGTTGCCGGGCTTCGTCGTGTGGTGCGGCTGCACCTGGGGTTCTGGGGGTTGTCACGTCAGATCGACACGGCTCAGCTCTGCGTGAGCGAGCTGGTTTCCCGGGTGATTCGCGAGGCCGGGACGGGGGCTCCAACATCGCTTCGGCTGTTGATGAGTGGTACCTCCTTGCGCATCGAGGTGAGGGGCCCCTCCTCGCAGCTGCCGCCCCCGACGCCTGGTGCCTCGGCGGATATGGGCATGGTGTTGGTGGAGGGGTTCGCGGATCGTTGGGGCGTCGTGGCAGAGCCCGAGCACAGGGTCACCTGGTGTGAGATCGGTACCGATCTCACGACATCGGACGGTCACAGCGGAGGCGCCCGCGTCACGCGAGCGGAAGCCATGCTCTCGCTCTACGGCGCTGTCGCCCTTCCGCAGGTGATCAACGGGAGTCGGCTGGCCGCAGCTGTGGCGAGTGACGTAGTGGTGCAGGTGATCGTGGATCTCCTCCACTGGGTGGAGGCCCATGGGTACGACGCGGACGATGTCCTAGACGTGGCGCAAGCCCGCTTCGACGCCGGGCTGTGAGCAGGCTGGTCAAGGTGACGAGGTAGCCCCGCCCCTTTCCCTTGGTGAGCCACTGTGATCTAGATTCTTCGCATGGGAATGCGAGAGTTGCTCAGTAAGGTCGCGACTACCTACGACCGCGATGCGGGTTCGAGGCGAGATGTGCTGGGACAGCAAGTGCTGCGGGGGGTTGCCGGTCGTACGGACCTTACGCTTCCCTCGGGCTTCAAAGCCAAGGGGCATGGAGGGCAGACCACCCCTGCGGCGACCCCATGGATTGAAATCTTCGACGAGAAGGGAATGCGGGATCCTAAGAAAGGCCTGTATCTCGCTTATATCTTCAGTGCTGATCTGAAGAACGTGGCTCTCACTCTGCAACAGGGCATCACCTGGCTGGAAGAACCCCTAGGGAAGGGTGAAGCCCGAGAAGCTCACCTCCGTCATCACGCGGCGCGGCTTCGGCGAGCGGTAAGGCGGCAGGAGCTTCTTCAGTGGGCGGATGAACCCTCGCTCCGGGACAGTGCCACGCGACCGAAGGCGTACGAGGCGGCTAGCGTCATCGCCCGGGTGTACGACACCGCCACGCTGCCTAGCGATGTCGCACTGATGGAGGATCTGCTTCTGGGTGTCGAAGCCTTGCGTAGAGCCGAGGAGTTTGACCGCATCTGGTGGATGAGCGGCGAAGCTGACGTGATCCAATTCGCCTACGCTCTCGACAGTCACACCTCTGAAGCGACACCTATCGCTTTGCCGGCCGACTTTGATCCGCTCGCCGACTTCCAGCCGAAGGACAGCAGTGAGTACGAGGTCCAGATCAAAGCCCGGCAGCAGGTCAAGCAGCGGCATCATGAGGCCTTGATTGACGACTTTGGAAACTACATCGCGAATCGCGGGTACCGGCCCATAACGAAACGCCAGCACCCCAAAGACTTGGTTCTGGCCGAGTCGCAAGACTCGGAGGGGAAAGGTTCGGAGTGGCTGGTTGAAGCGAAGGTCGTTCGCAACGGGAACGCGACGACGGCCGTTCGTGAGGCGCTCGGGCAGCTCTACGAATACCGTCACTTTCTCTACCGAAAGGAGCGGGAACCCTTTCTCCTAGGGCTTTTCTCCGAGGAGATCGGTGTCTACGCCCCGTACCTGGAAGAGCAAGGCATCGCCTCGATCTGGCGGTCCGGTGAGGGATGGGCCGGGTCCCCCCAAGCGCGGGGCTGGGGGATGACGACGGAGTAGTGGGTCGCGGGCAAGGAAGCCTGAAGCCTCCTTCACCCCACCCCCAACCCCCCATGACACTCCCCGTAAACCCTCCCACCCCCACACCAACACCCCTCCCCCCGCCCCGGCGGCCAAGTCGTGGCGCGGCCTCGGGCGGCGAGGGTCGTGGCGTATTGGGGGAGGAGGTCCGCGTTGGCGGGGGTGGTGGATTCCGAGGCGGCGAAGGCTTCGTAGGAGGGGACCGTGGCGCGGACGATGCCCAGGTTCGGGGTGCCCGCCTGGGCGAGTTCGCGGAGGGAGGCCTCGATGTCCGTCAGGTGTGCGGTGTACGTGGGGTACTCCGCCTCCAGTTCCGGATAGGCCGCGAGCAGCTCGTCCAGTTCCGGTTCCGGCCAGTGCAGGACCGCCACCGGGAACGGGCGGGAGAGCGCCGTGCGGTAGGCGCCCAGTTCCGAGCGGAGGCGCGCGATCTCGGCGCGCAGTTCCACCGGGTCCGAGGAGCCGAGCGACCACAGCCGCTTCGGGTCGTGCAGCTCGTCCAGCGGCACCTCCGCCGTGTGCAGCCGGTCCGCCAGGTCGTCCCAGGTGTCGTGGGCGAGCGCCAGCATCCTGCGTACCCGGTGCCGGGTCGTCAGGAGGGACTGGGTGGCGTGCGGCAGCTCCGCCGAGGTGGCCAGCAGCGTCGCCGCCTCCGTCAGCGTCGACTCCGCCGCCTCCAGCTCGTCGTGGGCCTCCAGCGTCTCCGCCGCGATCTCCCACGCCGCCGCGTCCGACGGCTTCGCCCGCCGCACCCCGTCGATGATCGCGCGGGCCTCGGCCTCGTGGCCGTACTCCCACAGGTTCGCCGCCTTCAGCGCCCTGATGAGCACCGGGTTCACGGGCGTGGCGGACAGCAGGTCGTCGTAGAGCGTGGTGGCCCGCGGGCGGTCGCCCGCGAGTTCCAGGTGTGCGGCTGCCCGCAGGGACAGCGACTCCCTGTCCCCGGGGTACTGCGCGGCGGTGCGCAGCAGGCGCTCGGCTTCGGTGGTGTGGGCGGCAGGCGTGTCGGGGCGCATGCCTTCCACCGTACTGCTGTACGGGCCTGGAGAGTTGGCGCCCCAGCGCTTATCGTGCCCGCGTGCGGGCCAGGATTGTGCGCGCTCCCCACCCGGTCGCGCCCCGGCGGGTGCCGGTCGTCGTCCAGTCGCCGGGGTGGCGCCCCGCTGCCCGCGCGCTCCGGGCCGGCGCCGAGACCGTCGTCACCTGCGGGGTCCTGATCCTGCTCCTCGTCGTCCACCAGCTCTGGTGGACCAACCACCAGGCCCTCGCCGACGCCCGCGACCAGGTCCGCGTCCTCGAACGAGGGTGGGACACCGACACCGACACCAGTCCCGGCACCAGTCCCGGCCCCGGCCCCGGCACCAGTCCCGACACCGGCACCGACGCCGATATCGGGACTGGTGCCGGTGCCCCTCTGCCGCCCGCTGGTTCGGAGACCGACAACCCCCCGCGCCCACCCGGCTCCCCCGACCCGTACCCCACCGGCATCCCCCCTGGCCCCCACGCCCCCGCCGCCCCCTTCGCCGTCCTCCGTATCCCCCGGCTCGGTCTCACCGTGCCCGTGGCCGTCGGGGTCTCCCGGCGGGCCGTGCTCGACAAGGGGTACGTCGGGGCCTACCCCGGCACCGGCGCCCCCGGGCGGGCCGGGAACTTCGCGCTCGCCGGGCACCGGAACACGCACGGCGAGCCCTTCCGGTACGTGAACCGGCTCGTGCGCGGCGACGAGATCTCGGTGCGGACCCGGGAGGCCACGTACACCTACCGGGTCGACCGGGTCCTGCCGCGGACCGCGCCCCGGGATGTCGGCGTCATCCGGCCCGTGCCCCGCTCCCTCGTCGAGCCGTCCTACGGGTACGACACCCCCGGCGCCTATCTCACCCTCACCACCTGCACCCCCGAGTTCAGCAGTGCCTACCGGCTCGTCGTCTGGGCGAAGCTAGTCTCGACCGGGTGATCAGACGCAGGCCCCAGCTGGTGTGGCTCCTCCTTCCGTACGTCCTGTTCGTGGCCGCGCTGCCGTTCGTGAACCGGGTTCCCCTTCTCGTCCTCTGGCTGCTGGGTGCCACGCTCGTCACCCCCGTCGCCGTCGGGCTCGCCCGCCGCGCGGACCTGAAGCGGGGTGAGCGGGGATGAGTCCCGCCGCCGTCGCCGTGTCCGTCTTCGCCGCCTTCATGGTGCTCACCGTCGTCCTCGGGCTGCTCGCCGTCCGCCGGCAGCAGGGCGGCGGGCTCGCCGCCTGGTCCGTCGGCGGACGTTCCCTCGGGCCCGTCTTCATCTGGGTCCTGATGGCCGGTGAGGGGTACACGAGCTTCAGCTACCTCGGCGCCGCGGGCTGGGGCTACAACTACGGCGCGCCCGTCCTCTACGTCGTCGCCTACATGTCCTGCGGTTACGCCGTGGGGTACGTCGTCGGGCCCATGCTCTGGGGGTACGCCCGCAAACACGGGCTCGTCGCGCTCAGCGACACGGCCGCCCACCGCTACCGCAGACCCTGGGTCGGCGCCGCCGTCGCCGTCCTCGCGACCGTCTTCCTCCTGCCGTACATCCAGCTCCAGATCACCGGCATGGGGATCGTGGTCTCCACGATCTCGTACGGGACGATCGGGCAGAACCTCGCCTACTTCCTCGCCTTCGCCGTCACCACCGGCTTCGTCGTGGTCAGCGGGCTGCGCGGGAGCGCCTGGGTCTCCGTGCTCAAGGACGCGCTCGTCGTCCTCACCCTCGCCTTCCTCTTCGTCTACGTGCCGCTGCACTACTTCGGCGGCTTCGGGGACTTCTTCGGGCGGCTCGTCGACGAGAAGGGCGCCTGGCTGAAGCTGCCCGGCAACGGAGGCGCGGAGAGCGGATACGGCATCGGCTGGTTCGCGTCCACGACCGTGCTCAACTCCCTCACCGTCGTCATCTTCCCCACCACCGTCGCCGGATACCTCGGCGCCCGCGACGCCGACACCCTCCGCCGCAACGCCGTCTGGCTCCCCGCCTACAACGTGCTCCTCTTCATCCCCATGGTCCTCGGCACGGCCGCCCTCTTCGTCGTCCCCGGACTGGTCGGCGCCGAGTCGAACCTGGCCCTGTTCAAGCTGGTCACGGACTCCCTGCCGGCCTGGGCCGTGGGGCTCGTCGGGGTCGCCGCCGCGCTCTCCTCGATCGTGCCGATGGCCGTGTTCATGCTGGTCATCGGCACCATGTGGGGGCGGAGCGTGCTCAGTCTCGCGCCCCGGCTCCGGTCCCGCGAGAAGGGCCTCTCCCAACTGGTCGTGGTCGTCGCGGGCGTCCTCGCGCTCCTCATGACGTACACCGTGCCCAACACCCTCGTCCGGCTCTCCCTCATCTCGTACGAGGGGATGGCGCAACTCCTGCCGCTGGTGCTGCTGGGGCTCGTGTGGCGCCGGATGACGCTGGTGGGCGGGGCCTGCGGGCTCGCCGTCGGCGTCGCGCTCGTCTGCGGCCTCGTCTTCACCGGGCACGATCCGCTCTGGGGCGTCAACGCCGGACTGCTCGCCCTCGTCGTCAACCTCGCCGTGAGCGTCCTCGTCAGCCTGTACGGGCCACCGGAACGCGCCGACGAACGCGCCGACGAGGACGTCCTCGCCCTGGAGGAGTTCACCGAAGCGGCCGTGGGAGCGGGGCGGGGGTGACTCGTGGGACCGGAGTACGGGAGGTGACCCCCGGGGCGCTCACCGGCGCGGGCGGCGGGCGAGCCCGAGGGTGATCCCCGCGCCGGTCAGCGCGAGCGCCGCAGCGACGAGGACGGCGGTGTCCGGGCCCGCTCCCGAGGTGGCCACGGCCATCGTCACCGCCACGCCCGAAGAGGAGCCGACGTAGCGGGCGGTGTTGTTGGCGCCCGAGCCCATCGCCGCCCGTTCCGGCTCCACCGAGTCCACCGCGAGCCGGGGCAGGGCCGCGTTGAGCAGGCCGCTGCCCACCCCCGCGACGAAGAGCCCCGGGAGCAGCCGGGGCCAGGAGCCGGGCCCGCCGTCCAGGGCGCCGAGCAGGGCGAGTGTCCCCGCCGCCGACAGGACGAACCCCAGCACGAGTTGGTACGCGGCGGAGAGCCGCCCCGCGAGGTGCCGTGCCTGGAGCGCCACCACGAACGCCGTGCCCGACCACAGCAGGAACAGCCACGCGGCGCCCAGGGCCGACATCCCGGACGCGTTCTGGATCAGCGCGGGCGCCACGCTGAACAGGCCGATCGCCCCCAGACCGGTGAACAGCGCGCCCAGCGTCGACACCAGGAACGCGGGCCGCCGCAGCAGCGCCGGATCCACCATGGGCGCCCGGCCCCGGTGTTCGACCACCACGAACAGCGCCGTCAGGGCGAGCGAGGCGAGCAGCAGCAGCCCCACCCGGGGCCGCAGCCAGCCGTCCCGCCCCAGGGTCAGCGCGGTGAGCAGCGCGGCGAGCGCGAGCCCGAACGTCACCGCACCCGCGAGATCGGGGCGGGGGCGGCGCGCGGAGGCGGCTTGGGGGTGGGGGCGGTACGCGGAGGCGGCTTCGAGGTGGGGGCGGCTCACGGAGGCGGCTTCGGGGCGCTCCTCCCGCGCCAGCGCCCGCGCCCCCAGGGCCGTCGTCGCCACCGCCGCCGCGCCGAGGACCCCGTACGTCAGCCGCCAGTCCGCCAGGCTCAGCACGCCCGCGAGCAGGGGGCCGAGGGCGATGCCGACGCTGACCGACGCGCCCCAGATCCCGGTCGCCCTGATCCTCTCCCGGCCCTCCGGGTACGCCTGGGCAAGCAGACCGAGGCTGCTCGCGAGGACGGCCGCGCTCGCCGCGCCCTGGGCGATCCTGGCCGCCGTGAAGGTGCCGGTGCCGCCTGCGAAGGCGCCGAGGGCGGTGAAGAGGCCGAGGGCGAGGTTGCCGAGGAGGAAGACCCGGCGGCGCCCGTGCGCGTCGGCGAGGCCGCCGGCCACCAGGAGGAGGACGGCGAGACCGAGCGGGGTGCCGTTGAGCAGCCACGCGCGGGCCGAGGCGGGGGTCCCGAAGGCGGCGGTCATGTCGGGGAGGGTGAGGAGCGGGGCCGTGTAGTTCATCAGCGCGACGGCGGTCGCCGTGGCGGTGACGGCGAGGGTGGCCCCGGGGCGGCCGGCCCGGGGCGGGGCGGCGGCGCGGGTGCGGTCGCGGTCGTGGGAGGCGAGTCGGGGCACGGCGGGAACCTCCACCTGGTCGGTACGGGCACGGCGGTACGGGCACGGCGATTCGGTCGCGTCGGTTCGATCCCGGCGGTGAGATCCCGGCGGTGAGATCCCGGCGGTTCGGTCACGTCGGCACGGTTGCTTCGGCGCGGTCGTGTCGGCGCGGTCACGTCGGCGCGGGCGTTTTGACCCGGCCGCTTTGGTTCGGTGAATGAACTGAGCGAGGGCCCCACCGTAGCAGCGAAGGTTCATTCAATGAACCATGCGAGTACGATGGGCACATGGCCCTCGGCAAGGACTACGTCCACCAGCAGTGCTCCATCGCCCGTGCCCTCGAAGTCATCGGCGAGCGCTGGACCCTCCTCGTCGTCCGCGACGCCTTCTACGGCGTCCGCCGCTACAGCGACTTCCTCGTCCACCTCGGCGCCCCCCGGGCCGTCCTCGCCACCCGCCTCCAGTCCCTCGTCGACGCCGGAGTCCTCGAACGGCGCCGCTACCAGGAGTCGCCCCCGCGCGACGAATACGTGCTCACCGGACGCGGGGTCGCCCTCTGGCCCGTCGTCCGCTCGCTCGCCGCCTGGGGCGGGGAGGAGCTGCCCGGCGCCGTCCCGCTGCGCCGCTTCCACCACGCCGACTGCGGCACCGAGACCGGCCCCTACGGCGAATGCCCGGCCTGCCGCCTCCCCGTACCGCCCGCCGACATCGAGATGCGGCCGGGCCCCGGACTCGACCAGGACCCCGCCGACCCCGTCAGCCGCGCCCTCCTGCGCCCCCGCCGCCTCCTCGTCCCGCTGGAGCAGACGGACGCCTGAGGGGCCGGGGCCCGGCCGACGGCCCATCGACCCTGCCTGACCGCCCGCATGACTGCCGCCGCGAACGGGGGCTCCGGACAGCGGGAACGGACTCGGTCCGACGCGAACGGGCTCCGGACGGCGCGAACGGGGCTCCGGATGGCGGGAGCGGACTCGGTCCGACGCGAGCGGACTTCGGATGACGCGAGCGGGCTCCGGGCGGCGGGAACTTCCGGTGCGCCCCGTGCGTCTCCATGACAAGGCGTCACGCGCGGCGCGTGAGAGAAGAGAAACGGGAGACGGGGGGAGTGCCATGACCGTCAGGGACCTCGTCCTGCGTGTCGTCGCGCCGCTGTTCTTCCTCCTCGCCCTCGCCGATCTCCTCCTCGCCGACAGCGCGGGCGTCTCCGTCTCCGTCGCCGTCGCCCTCGCCGCGACCACGGTGTTCTGCGCCCTCTTCGGAGCGCGTACGGCCCCGGTCGTGCCGACCGCCGTCGTCCGCACCGCCCTGCGCGACCGCGAGCGGCGGACCGCCTTCCTGCCCCAGCGCGACCCCGACGCGGCCGGGCGCCGCAGACCCAGGGCTCCGGGCCGTCCCCTCCCGACGGCCGCGTAGGAGCCTGGGCGCCACCACACACCGGACCGGCCCCTCGCGGATCCGTCATGCCGAGACACGTCTCTCTTCCCGGCACGACGAGACCCCACGGAGGGCTCCCCCATGTCCGTCTTCGCTTCCCTGGTCGAGTGGCTCGCCGAGCTGCTCCGACCGCTCTTCGCGGGCGCCGCCACGGCCGCCGCCATCGTCCTGTTCACCGCGCTCGTACGGCTCGCGATCCATCCGCTGTCCCGCGCCTCGGCCCGGGGGCAGAAGGCCCGCACCCGGATCGCGCCGCAACTCGCCGAGATCCGCCGCAAGCACGCCAAGAACCCCGAGCGCCTGAGGAAGGAGATGCTCGCGCTCCACGAGCGGGAGAAGGTCTCGCCCTTCGCCGGACTGCTGCCCGGACTGCTCCAGGCTCCTGCCTTCCTGCTGATGTACCACCTGTTCTCCGGCGGCCGGATGGCAGGGCACGCGCTCCTCGCCGCGCCGCTCGGCGGGCGCTGGGCCGACGCCCTCGCACACGGCGGGCCCTTCGGTCCCGCCGGGCGGGTCTATCTGGCCCTGTTCGCACTCGCCGCCGCCGTCGCCACGTACGGCTACCTCGGCGCTCGGAAACGACTCGCCGAACAGCCTCTCGACCCGGGGCCGTCCACCCCGGGTGCGGGCGCCCTCGCCAAGGTCATGCCGCTGCTCTCCTTCGGCACCCTCGTGACGGTCGCCGTCGTCCCGCTCGCCGCCGCCCTCTACATCGTCACCAGCACCACCTGGACCGTCGTCGAACGCGCCCTGCTCTTCCGGGACGAGACGGGTCATGAGGCCGAGAAGACCGGGAAGGGCGGGGAGACCGGGGGCGTCGTCGCCAAGGCCCGGACCACCCGCCCGTAAGGGTCCACGGGCTGAGCGGGGGCTTGCAGGGCGGTGCGTTCTCTTGGAGGATCCGGCTCATCCTCCGATGGCCGCACTCCATCGGCCGGGGTACCCCAGGGCCCTTCCCGGGCCCACCTCGACCACAGGGAGAAGTCCATGAAGCTGCTGCGTGTCGGCCCGCCGGGGGCCGAACGGCCCGCCCTGCTCGACCAGGGCGGAACCCTCCGCGACCTGTCCGCGCTGGTCGACGACATCGACGGCGCCCTGCTCGCCGACGCCTCCGCCCTGGACCGCGTACGGGCCGCCGGCGGCGCCGGGGTGCTGCCCGCGCTCGACGCCGCCGGACTGCGCGTCGGCCCGCCCGTGGCCCGGATCGGCAAGGTCGTGTGCATCGGCCTGAACTACCACGGCCACGCGGCGGAGGTGGGCGCCGCGATCCCGGAGGAGCCCGTCGTCTTCCTCAAGGCGTCCGACACCGTCGTCGGTCCCGACGACACCGTGCTCGTGCCGCGCGGCTCGGTGAAGACCGACTGGGAGGTCGAACTCGCGGTCGTCATCGGGCGCACCGCCCGCTATCTGGAGACCGACGAGGAGGCACTCGCGCACATCGCCGGGTACGCGATCGCGCACGACGTCTCCGAGCGCGAGTTCCAGATCGAGCGCGGCGGCACCTGGGACAAGGGCAAGAACTGCGAGACCTTCAACCCGCTCGGCCCCTGGCTGGTCACCGCCGACGAGGTGCCGGACCCTCAGGCCCTCGGTCTGCGCCTGCGGGTCAACGGCGAGCTGCGCCAGGACGGGCACACCTCGGACCAGATCTTCCCGGTCGTCGAGGTCGTCCGGTACGTCAGCCGGTTCATGACGCTGTATCCGGGCGACGTCGTCAACACCGGCACGCCCGCCGGAGTCGCCCTCGGACAGCCGGACCCCAAGCCGTATCTGAGGGACGGTGATGTCGTCGAGCTGGAGATCGACGGGCTCGGCCGGCAGCGACAGCGGCTGAAGGGGGCCTGACTCCCGCAAGGGGCCCGACCGGTCGGGAGGGCGTCTGACTCCCCGTCGAAAGTCCGACTCCCTTGACACGCCCAAAAAGTGACCATACGTGACCGGGTGGGCCTAAGGGCGATACATTCCAGTATGATCCGATGTGATCTACGCCTAAAAAGGCGGCGTTTCCCCTCGGGGAGGTGCCGCCTTTGTCGTTTCTGTGCTTGCATATTGTCCGATATGGAACGAAACACGCATCGACGACGAACCGATCGGCGCCGCATCGCCGCCATCGCCGCCGCCACGGTCGGGGGCGCCGCCCTGGTCGGCGCGCTGGCCATGAACGGCTGGGCCGATCCCCTGCCCGGGGGTCTCGGGCCCTGTAAGCCGGGCAACTGCCCGGCCACCTACCCGGAAGTCGGCAACGGAGCCGTCGAGTACCGGGACAACAACATCAGCGTCTTCGTCGGAGGCGACTTCCTCGTCCGCGAGGCGGCTGCCGAGGCCGAGGGCAAGGTCGTGGCCCTCGGCAACTTCGACATGGAGAAGCGCGAAGGCGTATCCGGCATCTACAACGTGGGCGTCGCGGGCGTCGGCTCCCGCGTCCCCCCGGACGACGGCACCGACTTCCTCACCGTCGGCAAGAACATGACGGTGGCCGACGGGCAGCGCGTGGTGGCCGAGGACATCGACGTCACCGGCGTCGTACGGTACGGGGACACGCTGTCCGGCACCGTGACGCCCGAGGCCGTGCACGACCCGAAGGCGGCGGACCCGTACCTCGACCTCCGGGGTCAGCTCACCGACGCCAGCCGGTGCTACGCGTACGTGGACGGGGCCTCCCGGCCCGCCACCGGCACGGCCGTCAACAACGACTACGAGACCACCTTCACCGGTGACGGCACCTCGAAGTTGCAGGTCTTCACCGTCGACTTCGACATGGAGTCCTCGTCCAAGGGCCAGCAGGGCATACGGTTCGAAGGCATACCCGACGACGCGACCGTCCTGGTCAACATCCTGGGCGCGGACCGCACCATCGACTCGTACATCAACCAGCTGCCGGACGGCCTGCGCGAGCGGGTCCTGTGGAACTTCCCCGACGCCACCGCGGTGACGATCGAGGGCTCCGCCCAGTTCGCGGGCAGCGTGCTGATCGGCAACCAGTCCAGCATGGCCACGGTGACCGTCCCCGGCATGAACGGACGCTTCTTCACCACCGGCAACCTGACGCACACCTCGGCGCCGGGCGGCGGCGGTGGCGGCCAGGAGTTCCACGCGTACCCGTTCAACGGCGACCTGCCCGACTGCGGGAAGACCACGCCTACGCCGACGGAGCCGACGGAGACGCCCACGGAGCCCACCGAGACTCCGACGGAGCCCACGGAGACTCCCACGGAGCCGACCGAGACCCCGACCGAGCCGACGGAGACTCCGACCGAGCCGACGGAGACTCCGACCGAGCCGACGGAGACCCCGACCGAGCCCACGGAGACCCCGACCGAGCCCACGGAGACTCCGACCGAGCCCACGGAGACTCCGACGGAGCCGACGGAGACTCCGACCGAGCCCACGGAAACCCCGACGGAGCCGACGGAAACTCCGACGGAGCCCACCGAGACTCCGACCGAGCCGACGGAGACTCCCACCGAGCCGACCGCGACTCCGACGGAGCCCACCGCGACTCCCACGGAGCCGACGGCTACCCCGACCGAGCCCACCGCGACTCCGACGGAGCCCACCGCGACCCCGACCGAGCCGACGGCTACCCCGACCGAGCCCACCGCGACTCCCACCGAGCCCACCCCCACGTCCACCGACGTGACCACCGGTGGTTCCTCGACGGGTGGTTCCGCGAACGGCGGCTCGACCGGTGGCGGCTCGTCGATCGGCGGCGGTGACGGCGGCGGCACCGGTGGCAACGGCGGCACCTCCGGCGGCATCGGCGGCGTCGGTGGTTCCGGTGAGCAGTCCGGTGCGACCGGGGGCGGCCAGCTGCCCCAGACCGGTGCGGGCGGCAACGAGTTCGGTATCGCTCTCGCGGGCGCGGGCCTGGCCCTCGTCGGTGGCGCGATCGTGTTCGTCAGCCGCATGAGGCGCCGTACGAACTGAACATCCGTCCACCCGTCATGACTGCTCGACAAGAGCGACAAGAGCGACGGGACCTACGGAAATGAGGGGAGGGAGGGCGTCACGGTCTCACCGTGACGCCCTCCCTCACCGAGCGGCGGCCGGCCTCCAGGACAGCGAGGGTGGCCGCCGCTTCGTGTGCGGTGACCGGGTTCGGGCCGGTTCCGCGCAGGGCGGCGGCGACGGCCGCGTAGTACGCCGGATAGTCACCCGGCAGGGAGGGGACCGGGGTTCCGCCGCCGGTCAGCGGGGACTCGCCGGAGCCGAGCCGGCCCCACAGCTCCTCCGGCTCCACGCCCCACGGGGCGCCCGGCACCGGCCGCAGTCCTTCGCGCAAGGCGGCTTCCTGCGGGTCGAGCCCGTGCTTCACGAAGCCCGCGCGCTGTCCGAGCACCCGGAAACGCGGGCCGAGCTGGGCGGCGGTGGCGCTCATGTACAGATGGGAGCGGACCCCGTTCGCGTGGGTCAGGGCGAGGAACGTGTCGTCGTCGGCTTCGGCGCCCGGTCTGCGGACATCCGATTCGGCGTACACCGAGACCACGGGCCCGAAGAGGACGAGGGCCTGGTCGACGACATGGCTGCCCAGGTCGTAGAGGAGACCGCCGATCTCCTCGGGGGCGCCGGACTCGCGCCAGCCGCCCTTGGGGCGGGGCCGCCAGCGTTCGAAACGGGACTCGAAGCGCTGGACCTCGCCGAGCGCGCCGACGTCGAGCAGCCCGCGCAGGGTGCGGAAGTCGTTGTCCCAGCGCCGGTTCTGGAAGACCGAGAGCAGCAGTCCCCGTTCCTCGGCGAGCACGGCCAGGGCGCGTGCCTCGGCGGAGGTCCCGGCGAGGGGCTTGTCGACGACGACGGGCAGTCCGGCTTCCAGGGCGGCGGTGGCGACGGCGACATGCGTCTTGTTCGGGGAGGCGACGACGATCAGGTCGAGCCCGTCCGCCCACAGCTCCTCGGGGGAGGCGGCGACCCGGACACCGGGGTGGGCGGCGCGCGCCTCTGCGGCCCGCTCGGGGTTGCCGGTGGTGACGGCGGCGAGCGCGAAGTCCTCGGACGCGGCGAGCAGAGGGGCGTGGAAGACGGATCCCGCGAGGCCGTATCCGACGAGTCCGACGCGGAGGGGAGCGGGGGAGGAGGGGCTGCCGGTGGGGGCGGTGCCATTCATGGCGCCCACTTAAGCAACGGTGTTGCCGAAGTGCAAGCAACGGCGACAATGGGCGGGTGAAGACGGACCTCGGCGGAGTGAACGTACCGGCGCTGCGCAGCCACAACGCGGCGCTCGTCCTCGACCTGCTGCGGACGGCGGGGGAGACCGGCATCAGCCGCCCGGAGCTGGCCGAGCGCACCGGGCTCACCCCGCAGGCGGTCAGCAAGATCACCGCACGGCTGCGTGCGGAGGGCCTGGCCGCCGAGGCGGGGCACCGCGCCTCGACGGGCGGCAAGCCGCGGACCGTGCTGCGGCTCGTCCCCTCCGCCGGGTACGCGGTGGGCGCCCACCTCGACCGAGACGAGCTGACGGTCCTCCTCGTCGACCTCGCGGGCACGCCGGTCGCGGTACGCCGCAGCCCGCGCGGGCTGCGGGCGGGGGCGGGGGCCGCCCGGGACGCGGTGGGGCCTGTCCTCGATGCCGGGGCGGGGCCCGTCGCCCACACCGTGGTTCTCGATGCCGTGGTGGAGGAGGTGCGGCGGCTGCTCGCCGAGGCTCCCGGGCGGGTCCTCGGCGTGGGCGTGGCCATGCCGGGTCCGCTGGACCATCGCACGGGCGTGCCGGGACGGGTGACGGGCTTTCCGCAGTGGGAGGGCCGGCCGGTCCGCGCCGAGCTGGCCCGCCGCCTCGGGCTGCCGGTCGCCCTGGACAAGGACACCAACGCCGCCGCCCTCGGCCTGGCCCTGGCCCCCGGCGCCCCCGCCTCCTTCGCGTACGTCCACCTCGGTACGGGTCTGGGCGCGGGCCTCGTCCTCGGCGGGGCGCCGCTGCGCGGGGAGAGGACGGGCGCGGGGGAACTGGGCCACCAGACCGTACGGCTCGACGGGCCGCCGTGCGCCTGCGGAGGACGCGGCTGCCTGGAGGCGCTGTGCCTGGCGGCGGTCGCGCGCGACGACCTGCCGGGTGCCGCCCGCCTGCTGGGCACCGGCGCGGCCAACCTCGTACGGCTCCTCGACGTCGACCGGATCGTCCTGGGCGGCCGGACGGTACTGGCCGCACCGGAGACGTTCACGACGGGTGTACGGGAGACCCTGACCGCCCTCCACCTGCCGACCCCGGTCGAGCCCGCCACCCACCCGGACCTGGTGGCGGAGGGCGCGGCGTGGCTGCTCCTGAGCCCTGTGTACGGGGGGCGGGCGGGGAGGGTGTGGGGGGAGGGGTGAGGGGCGCTACCCGCTCTCGAAGACTGCCGGTGACCTGCCCGACCTGGGCCGTCAGCCCGACTGGGCACCGGCCCCTGGTCTCGCTCCGGCGGCCACCGGCACGCCGTTGCCGAGCTTGCCGCCTCCGCCTCACTACGCTGACCGGTGGGACGCCCATCTGAAGAGGGAGACCATGCCGCACCGCACCGACCGTTCCCTCGTCTGACATCAGCCACACGCGGCTTCAAGGACGAGATTCGTGGCTCTACTGGACATGCGTGGCGAGAAATGCGCGCCGCCAACTCATGTAAATGGCCAGGCGCGTGATGCCCTGTTCCCACAAGCTTCGTCCGCGCCTATCCTCGCGATCAAGCGGCGAGGGGGAGGGCGCGTGGCAGGCGAGGCGACAAGCTGGCAGAAGGAACAGATCAGCCGCGCGTACGTACACGCACTCGCTTCCCGAGGCGGTTACACCGTGGGTGAGTGGAACGTCGACAAAGACGGTGTGGACGTCACCCTCCGGGATCGCGGTCTCATGGTCGACTTTCAGCTCAAGTGCACCCAGAGTCCTCGGGTCGTCCGAGGCGGATACAGCTTTGACCTGGATATCGAGACCTACGACAAACTGCGCAGCACGGAACGTTCGGCACCCGGGCACCTGGTGCTCCTGGTCGTGCCGACCAACCTCGAACTCTGGGTCACTCAGCACTCCGATTCGGTCGTGCTCGCCTGCCACGGATATTGGGCCTGCTTACATGGCCGTGACTCGGTGACCAGCAAGGTGACGACGGCTATCAGTCTTCCGGAGGAGCAACAGCTCTCGGTGAAGTCCATGCGCGGCATGTTCGACATGGCGCGCGGCATTGTTCTCTCCGGCAGCGGGGCGGTGAACTGACATGGCGAGCGACGCACTTCCCTTCGGGCCCGAAGAGATCCGCAGCTACCTCAAGGTCACCGGCTGGTCTGCCGTCTCCGGCGGCGCCGTGGCGGAACTCTGGCGCCTGCCGGGGCCGACCGAGGAAGTCGTACTCGTCCCCATGAAGGCGGGCGCCCCGGATTTCGGCAAGCGCGCCCGTATGCTCGTCGAGGACCTGGCGCGTGTCGGTTCCGAAGACATCCGGACCGTGCAGGACGCCATCGCATCCGTTTTCCACGACGTCACGGACCTCAGAGCGTCCCACCCCACCATTCGCGACGGATCGATTCCACTCGATGCCGGATTCGAGTTGTTCCAGTCCGCCAAACGTCTCCGCGTGGCTTCGGCCGCCGCCACCATCCGCCGACAGGGACACTTTCGCAATTTCCCTACGCGCGCCCGGGACCAGGCCCGCGATGTCCGCCTCGGCCAGACCCGCAAGGGCTCGTACATCGTGCCCATCATCAGCCAGGCGCGGTCCCCTCGGGACGTGTACGAGCGCGGGCAGGAGCAGATCGACATCGAGGTCGAGGAGACGCTCTTCGACCGGCGGGTCACCGCGACCATGTCCCGCGCCTTGGGCGTGCTGGAGGAAATGGCCGGCGCCACGCGGGTGCCCACTCCCAGCGAGATCACCGATTCCATCGGGGAAGGCGTCTCGTACGAGCTGTGCCAAGCCCTGACGAAGGTCGTGAACAGCGACGCGGTCGACACCCTGGACGTGACTTTCAACTGGTCCCGGGTGGCGGCAGCACCGCCCGGAACACCACGCGAAGTCGAGTTCAACCACGATGCCATCGCCATCGTGGAGCGGGTGTCCGACCAGCTCAAAACGAGTGTCTACAGCCGCGAGAACGTCATCTTCGGGCTGGTCACCCACCTGAACCGCCATCCGGGCGACGAGACGGGCAGAGTGGGCGTCCAGGCCCTCATCCAGCGACGCAGTCGCACGGTCTGGATGGATCTTCCCGACGCCGGCTATCACGAGGCAGTGCGCTGCCACGACTCCGGCATCCCCGTGCGCGTCCGTGGCGTGCTCAACAGCCCGCCCGGAGGATCGGCCACCATGCGGGTCGCCGACTTCGGACCGGATCCGTCCCTGGGGCAGTAGCTGCTCACGCCCGAGGGGAACGCTGACGCGAGCCGTGCCGCACCGTCCGGACGGTTTGGCATATCAGTATGTATGCCTCGGAATTGGCCTGGTTTCAGGTCCGATCTCAGTAGCCTGATCGCGGACCTGACGGGAAGAGGACGATGCGGTACTGCGAACGCCATGAAATGCACAACTGCGCGGACTGCGCTCCGCGCACACCTCGCGGCGGTGCGTCCGCCGACGGATGGGACGAGTGGCCGACGGCTGCGATCATCATTCACGCCAGCGGCAAGGCCCACCTTCCCGGCTGCGGGCAGTAGGGACAACCGATCCGCTCCACGGCGAAGCCCCAGGTCAGGGACCTGGGGCTTCATTCGTGTCCGGGGATTCCCCGGTGCGGTGCCGTCCTGTGGCGGCCGTGTGTCAGCTCTGCGTGGCGGCGTCGTCCGTCTGACCGGCGTCTTCGCCCGCCTGCGTGGTGGTCTCGGTCGCCTGGGCCTTCTCGCGCATCTTGCGGACCAGTTCCGCCTTGTTGTCGGCTGCGTTCTGGCGGTCGAGGTTGCGATGCGGGCCGTTGTTCTGCCGTTCGGCGCGGGACTGCCGCTTGCGCTGGCCGCCGCCCTGGCCCACGGGGTTGTTGATGTTCTTGCTGTCGGGCATGGGTTCTCCCGGTGATGAGGTGAGGTGGTCTACGGATTTCGGTGGGGGACGGGCGCGGTGACACGGAGCGGTGTCGACAGGGGCCCGTCACGCTCTCACTCGTAAATCGGCGTCTGGAAGAACATGACAAAGACGTTACCCCGTTCCGGCAGCCCTCGCGCCGGGCTTTTCGCCGCCCGCCGGGCTGCCTCACGTACCCGGTCCCGAGCGGGCCGTCGCCGATGGCCCCTCGGGGGCGTGGGTGATCTCCTCGTGGATCTCCTCGTGGATCTCCCGGCGGAGGGCGGCCTCCCGGGACGCATCCTCGGGCTCAAACTCCGATCGTCACACCATCCGCTAAACGGACCGATTCCCCGCTCATCCGAGGGACACCCCCGGCGCCGCCATTCCCCCCGCCCCCGCCCGCGTGGCAACGTCGCGGCCGACCCGTACGCCCGTGACCAGCAAAGGCCCGGCCCCATGGCACCCGTACCCCTGCGCCCGCGCAGCTCCCGCGCCCTCTCCACGGCCGTCGCCGCGCTCGCCGTCACCGCCGGCGCACAGCTGGTCCTGGCCGCTCCCACCCCGGCCGCCCCCGCCTCCGCCCCGGCCACCCCGGCCGCCACCGCCTCCGCCCTGGCCGCCCCCGGCGCCTTCGCGTCCGCCCCTGTCCCCGAGCCCCTTCCGCCCTCCTGTGGTCCGCCCGCCGGGGTCGTGTTTCCGCTCGCCGCGCGGATTCGGGGCGGGCCCGTCGACTATCCGGCGGGCGGGGTCTTCCAGGAGTGGCGGCTCGATCTCACCAACACCACCGCCGCCTCCTGCTCCGGCATCCATCCGGTGCTCGTCCTCACCGACCGCGACCGGGTCCTGCGGCCCGAGCAGATCCGGCTGGAGTTCTACGACGAGGGCGCGGCCCGCTGGCGTCCGGTCGCCTTCGAGGGGACCGACGAGGCGGAGAACGTGGGTGCCTTCACCGGCTTCGGCGGCTTCGCGGTGCCCGCCGGCGGGACCCTCACCGTCCCCGTACGGCTGGCCTTCCGGGTGGGGACCGCCCCCGAGGAGGTCGTCGTGAACGCGGCGGTCGTGCAGCGCCGGGGCGCCGACGGCGACTGGGTGGGCGAGTCCGGCGACTACCGGCTGACCGTCGGCCCCGCCGGTCCTGACGCCACAGGCACCCCTGACGCCACGGGCACCCCTTACGCCCCAGACCGGCCGGAGTCGCCGACGTCGGAGTCGCCGAAGCCGGAGTCGCCGATGTCGGCGACTCCGGGCAGGTCTGACCGTACGAGCCCCGCCCCCGCCACCGGCACCGGCCCCGCCCAGAGCCCCGTCACCCCCGGCCCCGCCCAGAGCACCCCCGTCGTCGGCGGCACCCCCCGGCCCCCCGCACCTGACACATCCCCCCCTTCCCGGCCCCCCTCGGCCGCCCCCCGGCCCCTCGGCCCCGGCGCCGTCGAGTCGGAGGTCGACGAGAGCCCCGTACGGGGTGAACTCGCTTACACCGGGCGGGAGTCGAGGGCTCGGGCCCTGCGGGTCGCGCCCTACGCGGGCGGGTTCCTGCTGCTCGGTGCGGTGTTGGTGATCGTGGGGCGGAAAGTCCGGCACCGGCGGGTCACTTCCCGTACACCTTCCCGTTCATCCCCGTCTGCGACCATCCCCCGGTGAACTATCAGAGCACCCCCGGCGCCCCTGTCCGCGCCGGCGTTCCGGAGCACGGCCGCGTTCCCAAGTACTACGCGGTGAAGGCCAAACTCTCCTTGATGGTCGACGACTTGGGGGAGGGCGGGCTGCTGCCCACGGAGCGGGACCTCGCCGTCCGGTACGAGGTGTCCCGCGAGACCCTGCGGCAGGCGCTGCGCGAACTCCTCCTCGAAGGGCGGCTCCGGCGGCAGGGCCGGGGCACGGTCGTCGCGGGTCCCAAACTCGAACAGCCGCTCTCCCTCGCCAGTTACACCGAGGGCCTGCGCCGTCAGGGCCGCCGCCCCGGCCGCGCGCTGATCTCGCTGGACCGTTTCCCCTGCCCCGAGGTGCTGGCCCCCGAGGTCGGCGCCGAGCCCGGCGCGAACGTCTGGCACATGGAGCGGGTGCTGCTCGCCGACGACGAGCGGGTCGGGCTCGAAAGCACGTACGTCTCCGAGGCGCGGGCTCCCGGGCTCGACGTCGAGTTCGACCCGGACTCCTCCTTCTACGCCTATCTCCGCGACCGGCTCGGGATCTCCTTCGGCGACGCCGACGAGCGCATCGAGACGGTGCTGGCGACCCCCAGGGAAGCCCTGCTGATCGGCACCCCGCCGGCCCTTCCCATGCTGCTGCTGCACCGGGTCTCCCGGGACGCGGCGGGCCGCCCGCTCGAACGGGTCCGCACCCTCTACCGGGGCGACCGGTTCAGTTTCACGGCCCATCTGGGGCGCCAGGACCGGCCCTCGGAACCCCCGCCTCCATTGATCACGGAACGGTAACGGGTCTGGTCCAAGCTTGTCGGCCCGTTCACCGTCCCGTTGCCCGGCGGCCCCACCCGGGACACCCCCCGCCGCGAATCTCGCTGTCATGAAGGTGATCGTCGTAGGAGCCGGCGTGGTGGGAACCATGCACGCCTGGCACGCAGTGGAACGCGGCCACGAGGTCGTACACATCGAGCGCGAGGCCGAGGCGCGCGGGGCGTCCCTCCGCAACTTCGGCCAGATCTGGGTCAGTGGCCGGGCGGGTGGCGAGGAACTCGACACCGCCCTGCGCGCCCGGGAACTCTGGGAGGGCGTCGGAGCCCGCGTCCCCAGGCTCGGCTTCCGGGCCATCGGGTCCCTCACCCCCGTACGCAACGAGCTGGAACTGGCCGTCGCCGAGGCCGCCCTGGCCCGCCCCGACGCCGCCGCGCGCGGCTACAAGCTGCTCACCGCCGCCGAGGCGCGCGAGGTCAACCCGGCCCTGCGCGGTGAGTTCCAGGCCGCCCTGTGGTGCGAGCGGGACGCCGCCGTCGAGCCGCGCACCGCGCAACTCGCCCTCCGCGAGGCCCTCCTCGCCAGCGGCCGCTACACGTTCCTGCCGAACCGCGAGGTCCGTGACGTCGTCGGCGAGAACGCCGTCCGCGACGACCGGGGCGAGATCCACCGGGGCGACGCCGTCGTCCTGTGCACCGGCGCCTGGCTCTCCGGTCTGGTCCGCGAGGTCGCGGGCGAGGTCCCCGTCCGCCGCGTCCGGCTCCAGATGATGCAGACGGAGCCCCTCGGCGAGCGGCTGACGACCTCCGTCGCCGACGCCGACTCCTTCCGCTACTACCCGGCCTACGCCTCCGAGGCCCTGGACGCCCTTCAGGCCGGTCAGCCGCAGGACCCGACCGCCGCCGCCCACAAGATGCAGCTCCTCATGGTGCAGCGCCTCGACGGCGGGCTGACCATCGGCGACACCCACGAGTACGAGCACCCCTTCGCCTTCGACACCCTCGAAGACCCCTACGAGCACCTCACCCGGGTCGTCGAGTCTTTCCTCGGCCGCCCGCTGCCGAAGATCCGGCGCCGCTGGGCCGGTGTGTACGCGCAGTGCGCCGACAAGAGCCGCGTCGTGCACCGCCAGCAGGTCCGCGACGGCGTGTGGCTGGTCACCGGCCCCGGCGGCCGAGGCATGACCTGCTCGCCCGCCATCGCCGAGACGACCGCCGACACGCTGGGCTGGTGAACCCCATGACCACGAACCCCACCCCCGACTCCGTGAGCACGAGCACCCCCGTGAACCAGAAGCAGAAGAAGAACCTCGTCGTCCTCGACATGGCCGGCACCACCGTCGCCGACGGGGGACTCGTCGAGCAGGCCTTCGCCACCGCCGCCGAGCGGCTCGGCGAAGACCCCGCCACGATGATCGACTACGTCCGTGCCACCATGGGCGAGTCCAAGATCTCCGTCTTCCGCCACCTCTTCGGCGGCGACGAGAACCGCGCCCAGCAGGCCAACCAGGCCTTCGAGGCGGCCTACGGCGAACTCGTCGCCGACGGCAGGATCGCCGCCATCCCCGGCGCCGCCGAGACCATCGCCGCCCTCGCCGAGGAAGGCCGCACGGTCGTTCTCACCACCGGCTTCGCCCGGGTCACCCAGGACGCCATCCTCGACGCCCTCGGCTGGCGCGACCTGGTCTCCCTCACCCTCTGCCCGGCCGACGCCGGCGGCCGGGGCCGCCCGTACCCGGACATGGTCCTCGCCGCCTTCCTGCGCACCGGCGCCGTCGACGACGTCCGGCAGGTCGTGGTCGCCGGGGACACCTCGTACGACATGCTCAGCGGTGTCCGCTCCGGCGCCGGACTCGTCGCGGGAGTCCTCACCGGCGCCCACGACGAGGCCGCGCTCACCGGCCACGGCGCCCACCGGGTCCTCGGCACCATCGCCGGACTCCCCGAGCTGATCCGGGAGTACGAGGCATGACCAGCGGCATCCGCTTCGACGCCGTGTCCGTCGCGTACGGCGGCACCACCGTCCTCGACCGCCTCGACCTGACCGTCGAGCCCGGCGAGGTCATGGCCCTCCTCGGGCCCTCGGGCTCCGGCAAGACCACCGCGCTGCGGGCCGTCGCCGGATTCGTGCGGCCGGCCTCGGGGCGGGTGCTCATCGGCGACCGTGACGTCACCCATCTCCCGCCGTACAAGCGGGGCATCGGCATGGTCGTCCAGCAGTACGCGCTCTTCCCGCACCTGCGGGTCGACGCCAACGTCGCCTTCGGCCTCAAGGCCCAGAAGGTCTCCAAGGAGGAGATCCCGGCCCGGGTCGCCGAAGCCCTGGAGATGACCGGCATGGCGTCCTACGCCCACCGGTACCCCCGCGAGCTGTCCGGCGGCCAGCAGCAGCGCGTCGCCATCGCCCGCGCCCTCGCCATCCGGCCCGGAGTCCTCCTCCTCGACGAACCGCTCTCCGCGCTCGACGCCCAGCTCCGCTCCGGCATGCTGGCCGAACTGGCCCGCCTCCACCGCGAACTGCCCGACGTGTCGATCCTCTACGTCACCCACGACCAGATCGAGGCGCTGACCCTCGCCGACCGGATCGCGGTCATGGACAAGGCCCGCCTCCAGGACTGCGGCACCCCGCAGGACCTCTACCGCAGGCCCCGCACCGAGTTCACCGCCTCCTTCGTCGGCAACGCCAACCTGCTGCCGGTCACCGTCACCCCCGACGGCGTCACCCTCGGGGACACCCGGCTCAGCGTCGCCACCGACGGCATCGCCCCCGGCGCCGCCGCCACCCTCTGCGTCCGCCCGCACCTGATCGGCCTCGGCGAGGGACCCAACGCCCTGCGCGGCCGGATCACCGAGGTCCAGTGGCGCGGCTCCACCCACCGCCTCTACGTCGAGACGGCGGGCCGGCGCGTCAAGGCCGACGTCCGGGAGCTGCGGGACACCCCGCCGCTCGGCACCGAGGTCACCCTGAACTTCGCACCGGAAGACGCGGTACTGCTCGGATCGGGGGTCGGCGATGGCTAGCCCCGCGACCGGGCTCAAGGAGAGGGAACCGGTGAAGACGACCACCCCCGCACCGCCCGCACCGCCCGCCCCCGCGGTCACCGCCCCCGCGCCCGCCGCCGCTTCGGCCCCCCGGCGCACGGTCCCCGGCTGGGTCTGGGCCCTCCCGCCCGTCGCCGTCCTCGCCGTCGTCTTCCTCTACCCGCTGGCGCTCGTCGTCCAGGAATCCCTGGCCCCCGGCGCGTACGCCGACGTCTTCGCCTCCCCGTCCTTCCGCGAAGCCCTCGTCACCACCGTCTGGCTGGCCGTCGCCGCCACCGTCGGCTGTCTCGTCCTCGGCTTCGTCCTCGCGGTCGTCATCGCGTTCGTGCCCTTCCCCGGCGGGAAGGCGGTGTCGAAGTTCATCGACGTCTTCCTCTCCTTCCCGTCCTTCCTGATCACGCTCGCCCTGCTGTTCCTCTACGGCACGGTCGGCATGGCCAACGGCCTGTGGACGGACGTCACCGGAGCGGCCACCGGCCCCTTCCAGTTCCTCACCACCCCGTGGGGCGTCCTCCTCGCCGAGATCACCTACTTCACGCCCTTCGTGATGCGCCCCCTGCTCGCCGCCTTCTCCCAACTGGAGACCGCGCAGCTGGAGGTGGCCTCCTCGCTCGGCGCCCGCCCGATGCGGATCGTCCGGCAGGTGATCCTGCCCGAGGCGCTCCCCGCGCTCGCCGCGGGCGGCAGCCTGGTCCTCGTCATGTGCCTCAACGAGTTCGGGATCGTCCTCTTCACCGGCGCCAAGGGCGTCACCACCCTGCCGATGCTGGTCTACAGCAAGGCGATCCTCGAATCCGACTACACCGCCGCCTGCGTGGTCGCCGTCGTCAACATCGCCCTCTCCGTCGGCCTCTACACCGTCTACCGGGGGGTGAGCCGCCGTGCTGGTGCATAGCCGCTCGGGCCGCTGGACCGCCTGGACCGCCTTCGGCGTCCTCTTCGTCCCGCTCTTCGCCCTGCCCCTGGCGGTCATCGTCACCGCCTCCTTCTCCACCAACTGGTCGGGCGCCTTCCCCTCGGGACCCACCACCGCCCACTACGCGGCGGCCGTCCGAGGCGAATCCCTCCAGGCGCTCACCACCAGCCTGATCACCGCCGTCACCGCCAGCGTCATCGCGCTGACCGTCGGCACCTGGGCCGCCCTCGCCGGAGCCGCCCTCGGCAAGAAGGGCAAGAAGGTCCTCGACGCCCTGTTCATGCTGCCGGTGGCGGTGCCCTCGGTGGTCGTCGGACTCGCCGTCCTGGTCGCCTTCTCCCAGCCGCCGCTGCTCCTCAACGGCACCCGCTGGATCGTGATCATCGCGCACACCGTCCTGGTCACGGCCTTCGCCCACCAGTCGGTCTCGGCCGCGATCCGGCGCCTCGACCCGATGTACGAGCAGGCCGCGGCCAGCCTCGGCGCCCGCCCCTCGTACGTCCTCCTGCGCGTCAAGCTTCCGCTGCTGCTGCCCTCCCTGAACGCGGCGGCCGGACTCTGCTTCGCCCTCTCCATGGGCGAACTGAGCGCCACGATGATGCTCTACCCGCCGGACTGGGTCCCGCTCCCGGTGCGCATCTTCACCGCCACCGACCGGGGCTCCCTCTTCACCGGCTCGGCGCTCGCGGTGGTCCTCATGGCCACCACCCTGCTGGCCCTGCTCGCCGTCTCCCGCATCCGCACCAAGGCCTCGTTCCGCTAGGCCGCTCCAGAGCCTCACCGCTTCACCCCGAGCCTTCACCCGCGTCACCCCGAACTCCACGCGTCACCCCGAGCTTTCCTTCCCCAGGAGAAAAAGAACGTCATGCGTACGTACGCCAAGCCGATCGCCGCACTGACCGGTTCCCTCGTCCTCGCCGCCGGCCTCACCGCCTGCGGAGGTTCCTCCGACGCCGCCGACGAGAAGATCGTCACCGTCTACAGCGCCGACGGCCTCAAGGGCGAGGCGGGCGACGGCTGGTACGACAAGGTCTTCGCCGACTTCGAGAAGAAGACCGGCATCAAGGTCAAGTACGTCGAGGGCGGCTCCGGCGAGATGGTGCAGCGCGCCCTCCGCGAGAAGAGCAACACCCAGGCCGACGTCCTCGTCACCCTGCCCCCCTTCATCCAGCAGGCCGGTTCCAAGGGCCTCCTCCAGAAGTACGCGCCGCAGGGCTCCGACCAGGTCGACGGCGGCGACAAGGCCACCGACGGCAGCTGGACCTCGGTCGTCAACAACTACTTCGGCTTCATCTACAACAAGAAGGAGCTGGCCACCGCCCCGAAGACCTGGGAGGAGCTGCTCGACGCCAAGTACAAGAACAGGCTCCAGTACTCCACCCCCGGCGTCGCGGGCGACGGCACCGCCGTCCTCATCAAGGCGATGCACGACTTCGGCGGCAAGGACGCGGCCATGGAGTACCTGAAGAAGCTCCAGGCCAACAACGTCGGCCCGTCCTCCTCCACCTCCAAGCTCGCCCCCAAGGTGGACAAGGGCGAACTCCTCGCCGCCAACGGCGACGTCCAGATGAACTACGCCCAGTCGAAGAGCATGCCGAACCTCGGCATCTGGTTCCCCGCCGCCGGTACGGGCAAGCCCACCACCTTCGCCCTGCCGTACGCGGCCGGCCTGGTGGACAAGGCCCCGCACACCGAGAACGGCAAGAAGCTCCTCGACTTCATGCTGAGCCAGGACGCCCAGCAGCAGGTCAGCGCCGTCGGCGGCGGCTTCCCCGCCCGCAAGGACGTCAAGCCCACCGACGCCAACGCCGTCGAACTCGCCAAGATCACCGAGGGCGTCGAGATCTTCCAGCCCGACTGGACCGACATCGACCAGAACCTGAAGACGTACGTCGACGCCTGGAAGGCCGCCACCGGCAGCTGACCGACCGCCGACCGGCAGCCGACCGGCGACGGACCGACCGCCGCACGGCAGCCGACCGACCGCCGCACGGCACCAAGAGTTCACCGCACGTCCCTGGCAGCCCCTCCGCGCATCGCGGAAGGATAACGGGTACGGACCAACGCCCCTGAGAAATCAGGGGCGTCGGCATGCCCGCCCCCGCTTCCCCGGACTTCCACGGAGGACCCCGACATGCCGCTCCCCGGCATCTCCCGCCGCACCGTGCTCGCCGCCGCCGGTGCCACCGCCGCCGTCGCCGCCACCGGGACCCTCGCCGCCCCCGGCGCCCTCGCGGCCGGTGCGCCCGTGCTCCCCGACGGCACCAGCCAGGACAAGGTGCTCGTCGTCGGCATGGACGGCCTGCGGTACGACCGGATCGACGCCGCCCAGGCCCCGCACCTCAAGTCCCTGATGGCCGAAGGCACGTACGGCCGCTCCCTGCTCTACGCCAACCCGATGGCGGCGACCTCCTCGGGCCCCGGCTGGTCCACCATCTCCACCGGCGTCTGGCCCGACAAGCACGGCGTCAAGGACAACACCTTCACCGGCAAGAACTACGGCCGCTACCCGGGCTTCCTCGCCCGGCTGCACCAGGTCCGCCCCGCACTCTCCCTCTTCGCCGCCGTCGACTGGCCGGAGCTGGACACCCACGGCACGGTCACCCCCGGCGCCGACGCCAAGCTCGTCTACGACAACAACTACGCGGTCAACGACCGGACCATCACCGACCTCACCGAGGACGTCCTGCGGAACCAGAACCCGGACGTCCTCTTCGTCTACTTCGGCGAGACCGACGAGATCGGCCACAACCTCGGCGCCGCCAGCGCCCAGTACCTCGCCGCCATCGACGTCCAGGACGCCTACCTCGGCCGCCTCCTCGCCGCGATCAAGGCCCGCCCGACGTACGCCGCCGAACGCTGGACCGTCATCGTCGCCACCGACCACGGCCACACCGACACGGGCGGCCACGGCGGCTCCAGCATCGAGGAGCGCCGCACCTTCGTCCTGGCCAAGGGCCCCGGCATCGCCGCGGGCGCCCGCCCCATCGACACCCGGCTCGTCGACGTCGCCGCCACCGTCTTCCACCAGCTCGGCATCGTGCCCGACCCGGCGTGGGGACTCGACGGCAAGCCGGTCCAGGAGCGCTCCGGCGACCCGTTCGACACCCTCTACGGCTCGCTGACCGGCCGGGTCGACGAGACCGGCATCCCCGCCGGAATCCTCGGCTTCACCCACACCGCGCCCAGCGGCTGGTCCGTCATCAACAACGCCATGGGCACCGGCGGCATGACCGAGTGGCGCGGCTGGTCCTTCGCCACCGACGAGTTCTGGTCCCGCTCCCAGCGCGACCAGTCCCGCGAGCTGAACGTGCGCGCCCGGGGCGTCTTCGCCGTCGCCGACTCCGACGAGTGGGCCGACAAGACCTTCTCGGGAAGCTACGACTCCACCCTGGTCACCCCCGCCTACAGCGTCGCAGGGGCCGGTACGGTCACCCTGGACTTCACCACCCTCTACCGGCAGGAGGGCGCCCAGAGCGCCCAGGTCCTCGCGAGCTTCAACGGCGGCACCCCGGTCCTGGTCAAGAGCTACACCGCCGACGTCATCTCGCAGCCGCAGTCCCTCGCCGTCGCCGTCCCCGCCGGAGCCTCCAGCGTGAGCTTCCGCTTCCGCTACACCGGGGCCAACAACTGGTACTGGACCCTCGACGGGGTCAGGGTCGCCACATCCTGACTAGGCTGGGGGCGCCGCCACAGTGCTGTGGCGGCGCCCCCAGCACACGCAGGTCTGTACGGCAGGAGTCCCGCACCCATGGCAGAGCGCAAGCCGATCGAATCCTGGCTCACCGACATGGACGGCGTCCTCATCCACGAGGGCGTGCCGATCCCCGGCGCCGACGCGTTCATCAAGAAGCTGCGGGAGACCGGGAAGCCGTTCCTGGTCCTCACCAACAATTCCATCTACACCGCCCGGGACCTGCACGCCCGTCTGGCCCGGATGGGCCTCGACGTCCCCGTCGAGAACATCTGGACCTCGGCCCTGGCCACCGCCAAGTTCCTCGACGACCAGCGCCCCGGCGGCACCGCGTACGTCATCGGCGAGGCGGGTCTCACCACCGCGCTGCACGACATCGGCTACGTCCTCACCGACCACGACCCGGACTACGTGGTGCTCGGCGAGACCCGGACGTACTCCTTCGAGGCGATGACCAAGGCGGTCCGGCTGATCAACGCGGGGGCCCGTTTCATCTGCACCAACCCCGACGAGACCGGGCCCTCGCTCGAAGGCCCGCTCCCCGCCACCGGTTCGGTCGCCGCGCTCATCACCAAGGCCACCGGCAAGGAGCCCTACTTCGCGGGCAAGCCCAACCCGCTGATGATGCGCACCGGGCTCAACGCGATCGGCGCCCACTCCGAGTCCAGCGCCATGATCGGCGACCGGATGGACACCGACATCCTGGCCGGTCTCGAAGCGGGCATGCAGACCTTCCTGGTCCTCACCGGTCTCACCGGCCACGCCGAGATCGACCGCTTCCCGTTCCGCCCGTCGAAGATCGTCGACTCGATCGCGGACCTCGTCGACCGGATCTGAACCTCCCCGCCGCCGTTCCCTGCGGATGCGAAGCGGCCCGATCCGGGTGACCCTGCCAGTACCAGGAGGTCACGATGCGTTCAGGTCCCATTGCTCTTCGTGCCGCGGGGGCGGCCTTGGCCCTCGTGCTCGCACCCGCCGCCGGCGCGTACGCCCACGACGGGGTGAAGGCAGCCGCCACCCCGGCCACCGCCGCCCCGGGCGCCGACATCGACATCCGCGTCCAGGGCTGCGGGGAGGCGTCCGGAACGGCGAAGTCCCCGGCGTTCGTCGCCGACGCCGAGCTGACCGGACGGGACCGGGGCGAGCGCCCGCTCACCGGCGGTGCCACCCTCCGCTCGGGCCTCCAGGACGGTACGTACCAGGTGGGGGTGGTCTGCGACGGGCACGAGCACCCGGACGCGGGGACCGTACGGGTCCAGCGCCACCAGCCCTCCCGCGAGCCCTCCCACCCGGCCGCCCACGAGCCCGCGCACCGGCCGACCCCGCACAGCAGCCCCGTCGCCCCGGTACGGGCCGGTGGCGGAGGCACCGCCGCGTTCGCCGCGCCCATGGCCCCCGGGGTCGCCCAGACCGGCGGAGACGGCGGCCTCGGCACCCCGTACACCCTGGTCGGGCTCGGTCTGGCCGGGGTCGCCGCCGTCGCGGTCGCCTTCCGCAGCTCCCGCCGCCGCGCCCAGGAG
>NZ_MSJP01000060.1 GCF_014596525.1 Streptomyces sp. CBMA291 | reverse complement strand
GTGCCACCTCGCGGAAGGAACGACTCCAGCCGGTCCCACTCCGCATTCGTCAGATCCCCACGGCCCATACATCCACCCTGGACCCAGCACCCAACCCACGTCAGGAGATCCGAGAAACAGGCCCTAGTACCGGTCGAGGATGAGCTGCGTCTTGAGGATGTCGCCGTGGTAGAGCCAGCCGTTGGCTTCGGCCAGGGCGATGGCGTCGGTGTGCAGCTTGGCCGCGTCGGTGTACGAGGCCGTCTTGAAGGACAGCTCCACGACGTACTCGGTGCCCGTACCGCCCGCGCCGACCACCGGCAGCACCTCGATGGAGGCGTCGTCGGAGGCGCCCCAGGCCCCGCCGTAGACCTTCGCGGTCACTCCGCCGTGAAGGCGGGAGCCCTGGAGGGTGGTGGTGCCCCAGCCGGTGCCGTTCCAGTCGGCGAGCTTGCCCGGGGTGTCGGCGACGAGCCAGTCCCGGCCGGTGGCGTCCGTCGGCAGGGTCGTACCGGAGTAGTTCTTGGCGCTGTGGCTCTTCTCGTTGCTGAAGCTGAGGGTCTGCTTGGCGTAGCCCCAGTCGACCTCGGCCTTGTAGTTGGTGTCGCCGCTGTCGAAGCCCGCCGCGTTGGCGGTGGTGAGGGCCGCATTGATGTCGCCGCCGGTGACGGGGAAACGCTTCTTGTACGTCTCCTCGAAGTTGGAGCCGTCCTTGTGGCGGAGGCGGACGCTCCAGCCCTGGGCGTCGAGTGCCAGGGCGTCGGTGTCGTAGTAGCCGTAGGAGCGGGTCTTGGCCGAACCGGTGATGCCGAAGGCCGACTTGACCGCCGCGCCGGGGTTGTGGGAGGCGTCCAGGGCCGCCGCGGTGAGGTTGATCTTCACCTCGTAGGACGGGACGGCGTTGCCCGCGGCGTACGCCGGGGTGGTCGGGGCGAGGAGCGCGACGGCGGCGGCGAGGGCGACGGCGGACGCGGCGACGGCCGGGCGCGCGGCCCGAGGCGTGAAGGTCATGCGGACGATGCTCGTGAGGCCGGGTGAGGCCCGGGTGTCGGAAGGCCGAGGAACCGGTGAACCACGGGCGTCCGCTGGAGTGTTCGGGGCTGGTGGGGCGCGGGGCCCGTGGCGGCCCGTGCGCCGCCCGCGGTTCCCGGGAGAGGATCGCCCCATGGCCCTCACCGCACGCGCCCTCAACAGGTCCACGCTCGCCCGGCAGCTGCTGCTCGCCCGGGAGCCGCTCGACGTGGGCGAGGCCGTGCGGCGGGTGGTGGCGCTCCAGGCACAGCAGCCGGGTTCGCCGTACGTGGCGCTGTGGAACCGGATCGAGGGCTTCGTCCCGGAGCGGCTCGACGAGGCCCTTGAGCGGTACGAGCTGGTTCGGTCGACCCTGATGCGGATCACCCTGCATCTGGTGCGCGCCGAGGACTACCCGGTCTTCCGGGAGGCCATGGAGCCGACGATACGCGGATCCCGGCTGCACGATCCCCGGTTCAAGGCGGCCGGATTCACCGCCGAGGACGGCGACGCCCTGCTGCCCGGCCTCCTGGAGTTCGCCGACCGGGCGCGGAGCGGGGCCGAGTTGCGCGCCGCCCTTGAGGAGGCCAGGGGCGGGCCGGTGGAAGCGGTCGTATGGCGGATGATCCGGCAGTACGCGCCGCTGTGGCACGCGCCGACGGGCCCGCCGTGGTCGTTCGGGACGGCGCAGTCGTTCGTGACGGCCGCCACCCGGCCGGCCCTCCGTGACCCGGAGGCCTCGGCGGCGGGGCTCGCCGTGCTGATCCGCCGCTATCTGGAGGGTTTCGGCCCGGCGTCCGTCGCCGACATGGCCACGTTCACCCTGGCGCCCCGGGGCAAGGTGCGCGAGGCGGTCCGGCTGCTCGGCGACGGTCTCGAACGGCTGACGGGCCCCGGCGGCACGGAGCTGTACGACGTGCCCGGGGCGCCCCGGCCCGACGAGGACGTCCCGGCGCCGCCCCGTCTCATGGCCATGTGGGACAGCGTCCTGCTCGCCTACGCCGACCGGGGCCGGATCCTCCCGGAGGAGTACCGCAGACAGGTGATCCGGGTGAACGGCGACACCCTGCCGACCCTGCTCGTCGACGGGCACGTGGCCGGGGTCTGGCGCCCGGTCGACGGCGGCGTGGAGGCCTCGGCCTTCCGGCCGCTGCCCGCCGGGACCTGGGAGGAACTGGCGGCCGAGGCCGAGGCCCTGGGCGCCCTGCTCGCCGCCCGGGACCCCCGGGTGTACGCCCGCTACGACCACTGGTGGGCGAAGGGACTCCCGACGGCCGAGACCCGGGTGCTCCCGGCGGGGGGTTGAGGGCGGGGGCGCCCGACGGGGGGCTGAGGACCGGGCCGCCCCAGCGAGGGGCCTCCCTTCCGGGAGAGCTCCCACGCGGGCCGTCCTCCCCTGGCCGCCCTCGCGCAAGCCGCCCTTCCCTGGCGCCCCCCACACAGGCCGTCCTCCCCTGGCCGCCCCCGCGCAAGCCGCCCCTCCCGGCCCG
This sequence comes from Streptomyces sp. CBMA291, assembly GCF_014596525.1. Lineage (GTDB taxonomy): Bacteria > Actinomycetota > Actinomycetes > Streptomycetales > Streptomycetaceae > Streptomyces. The sequence goes on along the minus strand of NZ_MSJP01000060.1, from coordinate 76,317 downwards.
CCCCGCGCAGGCGGTCACCCCGCGTAAGGACGGCCCCCGCTCACCCCTCCCCCGCCACCAGCCCCTTCAGCGCGGTGTTCAGTTCCAGGACGTTGACCCGGGGTTCCCCGATGAAGCCGAGGACGCGTCCTTCGGTGTGAGCGGCGACCAGCCGGTCCACCCGGGCGACGGGCAGCCGGTTCCGCTCGGCGACCCGGTGGACCTGGAGCCTTGCGTACGCCGGGGAGATGTCCGGGTCGAGGCCGGAGCCGGAGGAGGTGACCGCGTCTGCGGGGACCTCCGAGGGCTTGACCTTGAAGCCGCTCGTCGAGTTGTCCTTGACGACGGCCGCCTTGGCCTCCTCGATCCAGCGGATCAGCTCCGCGTTGTCCCCGGAGCGGTTGGTGGCGCCGGAGACGAGCAGGGAGTAGCGGGTGTTGACGCTGTTGGTGCCCAGGCCGTTGGAAGGGCGGGGCTGGAACCAGCGCAGATCGGGGGCGGGGGTCTGCTGCCCTTCCTTCAGGGGCAGGTCGTAGCGCTGCCCGATGAGGGCGGAGCCGACGGTCCGCCCGCCCGCGTCGGTGATCTCGGAGCCGTTCGCCTGGGCGGGGAAGGCGAGTTGGGCGATGCCGGTGACGGCGAGCGGATAGAGGAGGCCGCAGAGCAGGGTCAGGACGAGCAGGGCCCGTACGCCCGCCCAGAGGACCCGGCCGGTGTTTCCCACGGAGGTGTTCATGATCGGTCAGCACGCTTTCTGGTCAACGCAGCCCGGGAACGAGGGAGAGGAGCAGGTCGATGATCTTGATGCCGACGAAGGGGGCGACCAGCCCGCCGAGGCCGTAGATCCCGAGGTTGCGGCGGAGCATGGCGTCCGCGCCCGCCGGCCGGTAGCGCACGCCCCGGAGGGCGAGGGGGACGAGGGCCACGATGACCAGGGCGTTGAAGATCACCGCCGAGAGGATCGCGGTCTGGGGCGAGGAGAGCCCCATGATGTTCAGCTTGCCGAGCGACGGATAGGCGACGGCGAACATCGCGGGGATGATCGCGAAGTACTTGGCGACGTCGTTGGCGATGGAGAAGGTCGTCAGGGCGCCCCGGGTGATGAGGAGCTGCTTGCCGATCTCGACGATCTCGATGAGCTTGGTCGGGTCGGAATCGAGGTCGACCATGTTGCCGGCCTCCTTCGCCGCCGACGTGCCCGTGTTCATCGCCACGCCCACGTCCGCCTGGGCGAGCGCCGGGGCGTCGTTGGTGCCGTCGCCGGTCATCGCGACGAGCTTGCCGCCCGCCTGCTCCCGTTTGATCAGCGCCATCTTGTCCTCGGGCGTCGCCTCCGCGAGGAAGTCGTCGACGCCCGCCTCCTCGGCGATGGCCTTCGCGGTCAGCGGGTTGTCGCCGGTGATCATGACCGTACGGATGCCCATCCGGCGCAGCTCGGCGAACCGTTCCCGCATGCCCTCCTTCACCACGTCCTTCAGATGGACGACGCCGAGGACCCGGGCGCCCCGGGCGTCCTCGACGGCGACGAGGAGCGGGGTGCCGCCCGCCTGGGCGATGGCGTCGGCGCTCTCCCGTACGTCCTGCGGGACCGTGCCGCCGTTCTCCCGCACCCAGTCGGTGACCGCCCCCGCGGCGCCCTTGCGGGTCCGCCGGCCCTCGGCGTCCACGCCCGACATCCGGGTCTGGGCGGTGAACGCGATCCAGTCGGCGCCCGCGAGACCGTCCCGGTGGCGCTCGGGGAGGCCGTACCGCTCCCGCGCCAGGGTCACCACGGAGCGGCCCTCGGGAGTCTCGTCCGCGAGGGAGGAGAGCTGGGCGGCCTCGGCCAGTTCGACGGCGGTCGTCCCGCGTACGGGGACGAACTCGGCGGCCTGCCGGTTGCCCAGGGTGATCGTGCCCGTCTTGTCCAGGAGCAGGGTGGAGACGTCCCCGGCCGCCTCCACGGCACGGCCCGACATGGCGAGGACATTGCGCTGGACCAGCCGGTCCATGCCCGCGATGCCGATGGCGGAGAGAAGCGCGCCGATGGTGGTCGGGATCAGACAGACCAGGAGCGCGGTCAGGACGATCATCGAGGTCTGCCGGTCGGCGCTCGCGTAGATCGCGAACGGCTTCAGCGTCACCACCGCGAGGAGGAAGACGACGGTCAGCGAGGCGAGCAGGATGTTGAGGGCGATCTCGTTCGGTGTCTTCTGCCGGGCCGCGCCCTCCACCAGACCGATCATGCGGTCGATGAAGGTCTCGCCCGGCTTCGTCGTGATCTGGACGACGATCCGGTCGGAGAGGACCTTCGTGCCGCCGGTCACCGCGCACCGGTCGCCGCCCGACTCCCGTATGACGGGGGCGGATTCGCCGGTGATCGCGGACTCGTCGACCGAGGCGACCCCCTCGACGACGTCGCCGTCGCCGGGGATGACGTCGCCCGCCTCGCACACCACCCGGTCGCCGACGCGCAGGGCGGTGCCCTGGACGCGTTCCTCGCCGGTCTTCACCAGACGGCGGGCGACGGTGTCGGTCCTGGCCTTGCGCAGGGTGTCGGCCTGCGCCTTGCCCCGGCCCTCGGCGACCGCCTCGGCGAGGTTGGCGAAGACCGTGGTCAGCCAGAGCCAGCCGGTGATCGCCCAGCCGAACCAGTTCCCCGGGTCGGCCGCCGCGAGGCCCGTGGTGAGCACCGAGCCCACCAGCACCACGAACATCACCGGGGACTTGACCATCACCCGGGGGTCGAGCTTGCGCAGGGCGTCGGGGAAGGAGGCGAGCAGCTGCCGGGGGTCGAACAGACCGCCGCCGACGCGTCCGGCACCGGTGGTCCGGACGCCGGGCGCCGCCTGGCGCGGGGGCCGGGTGGGAGTGGTCGTGCTCATGCTGCGAGCCCTTCGGCGAGCGGTCCCAGCGCGAGGGCCGGGAAGTAGGTGAGACCGGCGATGATCAGGATCGTGCCGACCAACAGGCCCGCGAACAGCGGTTTCTCCGTGCGGAGGGTGCCCGTGGTCCGGGGGGTCGGGGTCTGTCCGGCGAGCGAGCCCGCGAGGGCCAGGACGAAGACCATCGGCAGGAAGCGGCCGAGGAGCATCGCGAGGCCGATGGTGGTGTTGAACCACCGCGTGTCCGCGTTCAGCCCCGCGAAGGCCGAGCCGTTGTTGTTGGCGCCCGAGGTGTAGGCGTAGAGGATCTCGGAGAAGCCGTGCGCGCCGGAGTTGGTCATGGAGTGCGGCGGGGTGGGCAGGGACAGGGCGAGCGCGGTGAAGCAGAGGACGAGCGCCGGGGTGACCAGGAGGTAGCAGGCGGCGAACTTGATCTCGCGGGTGCCGATCTTCTTGCCCAGGTATTCGGGGGTCCTGCCGACCATCAGACCGGCGAGGAAGACCGCGATCACGGCCATGATCAGCATGCCGTAGAGGCCCGAGCCGACACCGCCGGGCGCGATCTCGCCCAGCTGCATGCCGAGCAGGGTGATGCCGCCGCCGAAGCCGGTGTACGAGGAGTGGAAGGAGTTCACCGCGCCGGTCGAGGTCAGGGTGGTGGCGACCGCGAAGATCGAGGATCCGGCGATGCCGAAACGGGTCTCCTTGCCTTCCATCGCCCCGCCGGCCAGCTCGAACGCCGGTCCCCTGTGCGCGAATTCGGTCCACATCATCAGGGCGGTGAAGCCGAGCCAGATCACGGCCATCGTGCCGAGGATCGCGTACCCCTGGCGCGGCGAGCCGACCATCCGGCCGAAGGTGCGGGTGAGCGCGAAGGGGATGAGCAGGATCAGATAGATCTCGAAGAGGTTGGAGAGGCCGTTGGGGTTCTCGAAGGGGTGGGCGGAGTTGGCGTTGAAGTAGCCGCCGCCGTTCGTGCCCAGCTCCTTGATGACCTCCTGCGAGGCCACCGCCCCGCCGTTCCACTGCTGGACGCCGCCCGCGAACCGGCCGACCTCGTGGATGCCCGCGAAGTTCTGGAGGACGCCGCAGGCCACCAGGACCAGCGCGCCCGCCACGGAGATGGGCAGCAGGATGCGGAGGGTTCCCCGGACCAGGTCGGCCCAGAAGTTGCCCAGTTCGCCGGTCCGGGACCGGGCGAAGCCGCGCACGAGGGCGATCGCCACGGCGATGCCGACGGCGGCCGACACGAAGTTCTGCACCGCCAGCCCGCCGGTCTGCACGACGTGGCCCATGGCCTGTTCGCCCGCGTACGACTGCCAGTTGGTGTTGGCGACGAAGGAGGCGGCCGTGTTGAACGCCTGGTCAGGGTCGATCGAGGCGAAGCCGAGCGAGCCCGGCAGCACGCCCTGGAGCCGCTGGAGCAGATAGAGGAAGAAGAGGCTCGCCGCGGAGAAGGCGAGGACGCCGCGGAGGTAGGCGGGCCAGCGCATCTCCACGTCGGGATCGGCGCCGATGGCCCGGTAGATCCACCGCTCCGGCCGCAGATGCCGGTCGGAGGTGTAGACCCGGGCCATGTGGTCGCCCAACGGCCGGTAGGACAGTGCCAGTGCGGCCACGAGCGCCAGGACCTGGAGGACGCCGGCGAGGACGGGACTCATCGCGTGCTCAGAACCTCTCCGGCTTGACGAGGGCGAGGACGAGGTAGCCCAGGAGGGCGGCGGCGACGAGCAGACCGACGATGTTCTCGGCACTCACAGCTTGGCCACCCCCTTGGCGATGAGCGCCACCAGCGCGAAGACCGCGACCATGGTGACGACGAAGGCCGTGTCGGCCATCGTGAACTCCCGATGAAGAAGGAAGAGAGGATTCTCGGACAAGACGAGGAAACGCCTCCCCGGGCCGCCCGCCGCCGCCGTTGACGCACCCCTGACGCCACCCGCACCCGTTTTTACGCGTCCCGTACGAGCGGGTCCTCTACGAGCGGGTCTCCCCCGGCGGACGGGCCCTCCACGAGCGGGTCTCCCCCGCGAGCGGGTCCCCTGCCCCTCAGCGGAGCCCGGCCGCCTCGACTCCCAGCCAGACGGCGAGGAGTCCCGCGCCCAGGCTTCCGGCCACGTTGAGCGCCGCGTATCCCTTCGCCCCGCCCTCGTACAGCTTCAGCGTCTCGTACGAGAACGTCGAGTACGTGGTCAGCGCCCCGCAGAGCCCCGTGCCGAGGAGGGCGTACGCGTGGGCGGAGGCCACTCCGCTCAGCAGCCCGAGCAGGAACGAGCCGACGACGTTCACCACGAAGGTGCCCCAGGGGAACACCGAGCCGTGCCGGGCGGTGACCGCGCGGTCCGTCAGATAGCGCAGTGGCGCGCCGAGGGCGGCGCCCACGACGACGAGCAGCCAGTTCACTCCCGCGGCTCCCCGTCGCCCGGTCGCGGAGCCGTGGCGCCGCCGTCCGCCGGGCGGCCCGCGTAACGGACGACCTCGCAGGCGTCGAGGAGTACCAGGCCCTCCGTCACCAGCTCGTCGAGGACGGGCAGAAAGGCCCGGATCCGCTCCTCGGTGTCCACGATCACGATCGCGACCGGCAGGTCCTCGCTGAGCGAGAGCAGCCGGGTGGTGTGGATGCGCGAGGAGGCGCCGAAGCCCTCCACCCCCCGGAAGACGGAGGCGCCCGCGAGCCCCGCCGCGTGGGCGCGGTGCACGATCTCGGTGGCGAGGGGCCGGTGGTGGCAGGTGTCGTTCTCGCCGACGAGCACGGTGAGGCGCAGGGCGCCGCCGGTGAGCCGGGTCATCGCACCTCCCTCCCGCCGGTCCGCGCGGCGAGCGTCCGGGTGGCGGTGACGCCCGCCGCGACGGCGAGGAGGGCGGTGACGAGGGTGCCGCCCAGATAGAGCACCGCGCGACCGCTCTCCCCGTGGGCGAGCAGCCGTTGGGTGTCCAGGCCGTACGTGGAGAAGGTGGTGAACCCGCCGCAGAAGCCGGTTCCCAGGAAGGGCCGGAGCAGCGGATGCGGGGCGGTCATCGTCTCCGTGAGCAGCACCATGAGGACGCCGAGCAGGGCGCATCCGGCGGCGTTGACCGTGAAGGTGGTCCAGGGGAAGGCATCCGTGGCGGTCGGCCAGACGAGCGAGGCGGCATAGCGCGCGGTCGCCCCCAGGACACCGCCCGCGGCGATGACGCCGACAGCGGGCAGCGAGCCTCGGAGATCCATACTCCCCAGGTTACGGGGACGTCGAGGCGAGGCGCACAGGCACGGTTCCCGGCCTGGGGCATTAACCGGGTACCGGCCCGTGCTGCCTCGCTCTGCGATGGTCCGGCCACGGACCGCTACCGGTCAAAGGCGGGCCGGTGAATCTGTCACATCCCCCCGAGGAGGGATTCCGGCCACCCCCGTCGGGCCGGGTCCGGGGGCGCCCGGAGCCGCCGGGCAGACCCCGGAGATGGCCGGGAGATGTCCAAAAGGTGTCCGGCCCCCTTCGGCGACACCGTTTTGACCTGCGGAAACGCGAGGGGAGGTGGTCCGGCCACCATCAGGCGGCCGATTCGGGTGCCGGGTACACCTCGTCCCGAGGCGCCCATCCGGGTGAACGTGGTGGGGCAGCGGGAGGGAGCTGCGCAAACCTGAGGGCAGGAGTGTCGTGAGTACATCCGTCGCAACCAAACGCAGGGCCGTCGCGGGGGTCGCCTCCCCCGCCGCGCCCCTGGGCGTCGTCAGGTCCGCCGGCGCACCCGGCGCGCGAGAGGCCGTCTACACCGAGTTGTGCACCGCGCTGTTCTCCGGCTTCCCGCGCCGCGATCAGCGGCTGAAAGCCGAGCAGTATCTGCATGGGCTGCTGACCGCGCAGGGCCGCAAGTCGATCCGGAACATCGCCGCGCAGATCGGCGGTCCCGCCGCCGAGCAGAGCCTGCACCACTTCGTCTCCAGTTCCACCTGGGACTGGCAGCCCATGCGGGCGGCGCTCGCCCGGCACCTGGAGCGGAACGCCTGCCCGCAGGCGTGGGTGGTGCGGCCGATGCCGATCCCGAAGGCCGGGGAGCACTCGGTGGGCGTGGACCGGCGCTTCGACCCGGAGCGCGGTCAGGTCTTCCACGGTCAGCAGGCGTTCGGGGTGTGGTTCGCGAGCGACGAGCTGAGCGTCCCCGTCAACTGGCGTCTGTTCCTGCCGGACCCCTGGGTGAACGACCGCACGCGGCGCGATCGTGCGGAGGTTCCCCAGGAGGCGGGCGAGGAGACGCTTGAGGAGTGTGCGGTGGCGGCGGCGCTCGACGCGGCCCGCTGGACCGACATCACCCGCAAGCCGGTGCTGCTCGACATCCGGGGAGGGGCGGGGCGGGCGGCCCTGACCCGGCTCGCGGGGGCCGGGGTGCCGGTGGTGGCGCGGATCGGTCCGGGGTCGCGGCTGGCGATCGCCGACCGGGCGCTGCCCGGTTTCGGCGCGGGTCCGCTCTCGGCCGTGCAGATCCTGGAGTCCCTGAAGGGGCTGCGCAGGCCGGTCAGCTGGGTGGACACGGTGGGCGGGGTGCGGACTTCGCGGACCTCGCTCGCGACGGCGGTGCGGGTGGCACTGCCCACGCCGGGCGGGGAGCGGATGCGTCCGCTGGTGCTGCTCGGCGAGTGGGACGACCCCCGGCGGGCCCCGGCGCGGGTCTGGATCAGCGATCTGACGGGGTCTCCGGTGGGTTCGCTGCTGCGTCTGACGAAGCTGGCGCGGCGGGTGGAGCGGGACTTCGTGGAGATCGGCGAGGGCGCGGGCCTGCGGGACTTCGTGGGCCGCTCGTACCGGGGCTGGCACCGGCACATCACGCTGGCGTCGGCGGCGCACGCGGCGACGGCCCTGGCCTCCGCCGACTGGGACACGGGGTACGGCTCGGGGCGCAGCGCCGTCTGACGCCCGGGGCCGGGTGCCGTCGGGGGGCCGGGTGCCGTCGGGGGGCCCGGTCCCGTCGGGGGGCCCGGTCCCGTCGGCACCCGGCCCCGTGGCTTTCCGCCCCCCGTAGGGCTCCCGGTCCTGTAAGGCTCCCGGTCCTGTAGGGCTCCCGCCCCGCTCAGCCCCCGTTCCCGCCTCCGTCCGGTCAGCCGTGACGGTCCTGCGGGGGCGGGGGCTGCCGGTTCGGGTCGGTCGCGGTGCGGCTCTTGGCCAGGACCTCGCGGGTGCGCTGGAGGCGCAGGGCGAGCTGGACTTCCAGGACCTGGCCGGGCTTCTGCCATTCGGGGCCGAGGAGTTCGCCGATCCGTTCGAGCCTGCGGGAGACCGTGTTGGGGTGCACGTGCAGGGCCTCGGCCGCGTTGGTGGGGCTGCCGCCGGAGGCGAAGTACGCCTCCAGGGTGTGGGTGAGGTCGGTGAACCGCTCGGCGTCGTAGTCCAGTACGGGGCCGATCGCCGCCTCGACGAAGCCGTCCACGTCGTTGTCGTCGGAGAGCAGCAGCCCGAGGAAGCCCAGATCCTGTACGGAGGCGGCGGAGCCGGTGCCGCCGAGCGCGCTCATCGCGTCGAGGCAGCGACCGGCCTCCTGGTGCATCCGCCCGACGCCGTCCGGGCTCCAGCCGGGTCCGGCGGCGGCGACGGAGACGGGGTGCCCGAGCAGCGGGGAGAGTTCGGCGGCGACGGCCTTGGCCGCGGCGGAGGCGTCGACGCCGGGAAGCAGCAGCACGATGCAGCCGCCCTGCACGGTCTTCAGACCGGAGAGGCGGTACGCGTACGAGGACGCCCAGACGACGGCCCGGCCCTGTTCGCCGCCCTCGGGCCGGGCGAGCACGAGGACATGGGGCTTGCGCAGGTCGACGCCGAGGCGGCGGGCGCGCTGGGCGATCTGCTGGGGGGCGTGCGGCGGGTCGGCGATGAGGTCGTCGAGGAGTTCGTCGCGTACGGGTCCCTCGGCGACGGCGGTGGAGCGGCGCATCAGGAGGAGGAAGGCGACGGACTGGGCGGCGAGTTCGAGGAGCCGTTCGTCCTCGCCGGTGAGTCCGCCGGCCGCCCGGACGACGAGCCCGCCGAGGTCCTCGGAGCCGGCGATGACGGGGGCGACCCAGGTGTCGTCGGCGGCGAGGACGGGGCGGCGGCGGGCGTGCGCGTCGAGGGAGGCCTTGGCGACGGCCTCCTCGTCGAGCCGCGGGAGTTCGCCCGCGGTGGCGAGGCAGCGGCCGCCCTGGTCCCGGATCATCACGGTGGCGTCGAGGGCGTCGGCCGCCGCCTTGGCGACGTTGCACAGGTCGCCGCCCGCGAGGACGAGGTTCATGATGCGGCTGTGGGCCTCGCTGGTGTGCCGCAGCCGGGTGAGGCTGGTGCGGACGCGGGCGCTGTCCCGTTCCAGCTCGGAGACCTCGACGCGGGTGCGGTCGAGGAGTCCGGCCTTCTCCACGGCGAGGGCGGCGAGGTCGGCGAGCGCGGCGAGCAGCCCGACCTCCTCGGGCGTGTGGTGCCGGACGCGCCGGTCGGCGCCGTACAGGGCGCCGATCACGGTGTCGCCGCTGCGGAGCGGGGCGGCCATGACCGCGTGCAGGCCCTCGGCGCGCAGGGCGGCCTCGGCCGCCTCGTCGTAGACCGGGCCGTGCGGTCCCGCGCCGGACGTGAAGGGCGGCGCGAACCGTGCGTCGACGAAGTGGTCGGCGGTCCAGACGGGCTCGCCGTGCAGCTGGAGGACGCCGCCGAGTCCGTACCCCTCGGCGAACCGGAGGCCGGGGGCGAGCCGGGGGCCGCTGTCCCCGCCGACGGGGACGGGGCGGGCGCCCTCGGTGGTGTGCACGTAGCAGGCTCCGTGCGCGTCGCGCAGGGTCACGTACGTGAGGTCGAGGCCGAGGAGCAGCCGGGCCCTGCGGGTGACGACCCGCAGCAGACCGTCGAGGTCGTACGAGGACGTCAGATCGCGGGCGGTGTCGGTGAGGGCGATGAGCCCGGCCTCGTAGCGGGGGTCGCGGGCGTGGCCGGTGCGGGCCATGCCCGCGAGGGCGACGGCCCGTTCGAGCCGGTCGAGTCCCACCGCGTCGATCCCGCCGAACCGGGCCTCGGCCAGCAGGGACTCGTAGCGGGCGGGCGGTGCCTGGGCCGCGAGCAGTTCGAGGACCGTGAGCAGCGCGTCGGCACCACCGGCTCCGTCCGCGCCGTGCAGCCTCATGGGTCCTACCCCCGTTGTCGAGCGAAATCGGGCACCTCGGAGGAAACCCGTAGTGCTCGCCGAAAATAATTCGGCTTCGGGAGTCGGTCAACGGTGAGCTGCCGCACTTCATTCCCCACCGGTAACTGTAGGCGGGCGTCCTCCGGTTCCCTTCGTCAGCCCACGGAGGAGCCGACCGGGACGAGCCGGCCCCGGCCGGGGCTGAACTGAGTGGGGTTGAACTGGGTGGGCACGCGGGGCACGTACACGGGTCGGCCCGCGGTGTCACGGACGGCGAGGACCGAGCGCCGGAGGCGGTGCAGCCGCGCCGAGGGCTCCATTCCGCTCTCCGCGAGGAGGGCGGCGCTCAGCCGCTCGAAGGCGGCGAGGGCCTCCTCGTGCTGTCCGCAGCGCAGCAGGGCGACCATGAAGTGGGCGTGGAGCGGCTCGTTGGTGCGGTAGCGGGCGGTGAGGCCGGAGAGTTCGGGAACGACTTCGGCATGTCCGCCGAGTCCCAACTGGGCTTCCATCCACTGGTCGAGGACGCTGAGCCGGGAGGTCTCCAAGCGCTCGATCTCCCGGCGGAGCCGGGGTCCGGCGGCGACGCCCGCGTAGGGCTCGCCGCGCCAGAGGGCGAGTGCCTCGCCGAGACGGAGCGCGGCGCGCGGCAGGTCGCCCGCCTCCATGGCCCGGTATCCGGCACCGGCCGCGCGCTGGAACTGCCAGACGTCGTGGGCGCCGCCGCCGGTGTCGAGCCGGTAGCCGCCGGGCTGGGAGACGAGGACGGCCTCGGCGGTACGCCGGTCGGCCCAGCCCGGCCGGGGCTCGGCCGGGGCGGCGCCGCGCAGCGCTCCCGCGATGAGGGAGCGCAACTCGGCTATGTGACCCTGGAGTTCGGCGCGGGCACCGCGCGGCGGACCGGACGGCCACAGCTCCTCGGTGAGGACCGTCACGGGGACGACCTGGTCGGCGCTGGCCGTGAGCAGGGCGAGGAGCTGACGGGGCGCGGCGGCCGTGGGGGTGATGGACACCCCGTGCTCGCGCACCGAAAGCCCCCCCAAGATCCGGACGTCCACCTTGCCCCCTCAGTGCCTCTGCGGTGTCTGCGCGCGGGATGACTCCCGATGATTAGAAAAGACCCCCGTAGGCATGTCAATAAGAAACCGGAGGGTACGGAATCCAGACCCCTGATATCGTGCTGATTCACCCCCTTTGTCCGCTTATTGCGGCGTAATAATTCCATCATCAACGATCGGCATGCACGCTCTGGCAGACTGTTTCCGGACTCAGGGGTACGCTTTCAAGGGTCCGTGCAGCGTATCGAGGCGTTCACACCTGCGATTTCCAGCCAGAAACCGACGGCGGGGTACGTTTCCGGAGCGGGCCCCTCCGACCCGGGACGACCTCCTCCCTCCCGGAACCGGTGACGGAGCGACCGGACGGCGCGGACCTCGGGGCCATTCTGTTCCGCCACGCGCCCACGTGTCGGCCGCAGCGAAACCTCGTGACATCCGTGACGGACGAGACGGCCCTGACACCGGAGCCCGGCGCCCGCCAGGGGCACGCGGAGGGGCGGCCCGACGGGAAGACGGTCGGACGAACGGCCGGGTGAACGGTCGAGCGAGTGACCGGGCGACTGGTGACTGGTGACTGGTGACTGGTGAACGACCGGGTGAACTCCCGGCAGTTCGGACCTGAGCCCCGGAGAGCATCCCCGCTTGTCAGTACGGAGACCGCACGACCCTGCGTCGATGGCCGGGAACCGCCCCCACCGGCCCCCATCCCGACCCGCCTCGCACCTTCCGGCCCCATCTCCCCCTCCTCGTACGGCACTTGATCCCGAGGTGAACGGGGTGCCGCGCGGCGTCGTCGCGGGAGTGGCGGACGCGGCGCGACGCGGCGGCGGCGAGCCGCGAGACACGAGGTGGCATGGATTCGCCATCCTTCCCAACAGGGGTTGTCACCGTGTGCAGTCACATGAGTACATGGAGTGGACATCGAGCGGGCGGGGGTGGTCAGCGGTGGCAGAGAGCGCGGGCTCCGTGATGCTCGCCCGTTCGGCGATGAACCGGGCCGCTACCGAGGGACAGCGGCCCGCGGGGCGCCCGGTCCGGGGAGCGCGACGCATCAGCGCGGCGCTCGCCGGGCTGGCCGCTTCCACCCGGTACGAGCTGCTGACCTTCGACGACCCGGTCGCCTCCGCGGGCTGCGCCATCCCCGAGCCGTTCCTGGAACTCGCGGGAGCGTGCATGCGGGCCGCGGCCGAGCGGGCCGCCGAGGTCAGACGGATCGTGCCGCGCCACGCACTGCCCCGCGTGGAGGACGGGCTCCGGCTCCCCGGCCGGGCCCGGCTCGCCGAGGCCATCCCGTTCAAGCTGATCGTGGTCGACCGGACGGTCGCCGCCGTCCCGCTCGACCTGGAACTGCTCTACAACGGACTGCTGCTGATCCGGGACCCGGTGATCGTGCAGGCCCTCGTCCGCACCCACCACGCCTGCTGGGCCGCCGCCGAGGAGATCGGCTGCGCACCCCCGCCCCCGCCGGCACCCCGCGATCTGCCGCCCCAGCTGCGCCCGGTGCTCGACGCCCTCCTGTCGGGACTCACCGACGAGACGGCGGCGGCCAGACTCGGCATGTCGGCGCGGACCTACAGCCGCCGCGTCGGGGAACTGATGACGGCCCTCGGCACGACGAGCCGCTTCCGCGCGGGCGCGGAAGCGGCTCGGAGAGGGTGGCTTTGAGGGGTGGCTCTGAGAGGGCGGCTCTGAGACGGTGACTCTGAGAAACACCGTGACCATGGCCAAGGCCACGACCGGTGGTGCTACGACACGATGTCCTTGCGGGCGAAGCCCCGGAAGGCGAGGGCGAAGAGGACCAGGGCGTAGGTGAGGGAGATCGCCGTGCCCTTCGCCATGCCGCCCCACTCCCAGTGGGGCTGAAGCGCGTCGATCCAGGCGAACTGCCAGTGCGCCGGCAGGAAGGCGCGCCAGTCGCCGAGGGCGGTGACCGCGTCGAGGACGTTGCCGACGATGGTCAGTCCGACCGCGCCGCCGACCGCGCCGAGCGGGGCGTCCGTACGGGTCGAGAGCCAGAAGGCGAGGCCCGCCGTCACCAGTTGGGAGGCGAAGACGAAGACGACGGCGACCCCGAGGCGGAGCAGCGCGTCCCCGGCGGGCACCGCGCCCCCCGTGGGCAGGTGCAGCGGCCCCCAGCCGTAGGCGACCGTGCCCGCCGCGAGCGCCACCAGCGGCAGGAGCAGCATGGCCGCCGCGCTGTAGCCGAGGGCCACGGTCAGCTTGACCGCGAGGAGCCGGGCCCGGGGCACCGGCGCGGCGAGCAGATAGCGCAGGGAGGACCAGCTCGCCTCGGAGGCGACGGTGTCCCCGCAGAACAGGGCCACGGGAATGACCAGGAGGAAACCGGCCGAGACGAAGAGGCAGGTGGCCGCGAAGTTGAGGCCGGAGGCGGTCGCCGTGTCCATCAGGGTGACCCGCCCGCTCCCGCCCTCCCGGTCGCCGCCGACCGCGAAGGCGACCATCAGGACGAACGGCAGGGCGACGAGGACGCCGCCCATGACCAGGGTGCGGCGGCGCTTCCCCTGCCGGAGGGCCTCGACCCGCAGCGGCAGGGTGCGCCCGGCGCGGTAGCCGGGGGCGGCGGAATCCACGGGGACCGCCGGGGACGCGGCCGTGGGGGCGGTGGTGTCGGGCAGCCCGGTCATGCGGCGCTTCCTCCGATCAGGGTCAGGAACGCGTCTTCCAGGCGCCGGTGCGGGCCGACGCCGGTCAGCGGCACCTCCAGGGCGACGAGTTCGCCGATGAGGGCGGTCGGGGTGAGCCCGTCGAGCCGGACGAGGACGCCGCCCTCGGTGCGGGTCGCCCCGGCGACACCCGGGAGGGCGCCGATCTTCTCCACGACGACCTCGGAGACGGGCGCGCCGACCGTCACCAGGAGGGTGTCGCCGGAGCCGGTGATCTCGGCGACCGGTCCCGCCTGCACGAGCCGCCCCCGGTCCATCACGACGAGGTGCGTGCAGGACTGCTCGACCTCGGCGAGGAGATGGCTGGAGACGATGACGGTACGGCCACCGGCCGCGTACCGGATCATGACCTCGCGCATCTCGCGGATCTGCGGCGGGTCGAGTCCGTTGGTGGGCTCGTCCAGGATCAGCAGGTCCGGCAGGCCGAGCATGGCCTGGGCGAGGGCGAGGCGCTGCCGCATGCCCTGCGAGTAGGTGCGGACCGCGCGGTCGAGGGCGCCGCCGAGGTTCGCGATGCGCAGGGCCTCGTCCGCGTGGGCGTCCTCGGCGGGGCGGCCGGTGGCCTTCCAGTACAGGTCCAGGTTCTCCCGGCCGGAGAGATGCGGCAGGAAACCGGCGCCCTCCACGAAGGCGCCGACCCGGGAGAGGACCGGGGCGCCGGGGCGGATCGCCTGGCCGAAGACGCGGATCTCGCCCTCGTCGGGGGTGATCAGGCCCATCAGCATGCGCAGGGTGGTGGTCTTGCCCGCGCCGTTCGGCCCGAGCAGGCCCAGGACCTGGCCCCGTTCGACCCGGAAGGACAGCTCACGGACGCTGTACGCGTCGCCGCCCCGGTACTTCTTGGAGAGACCCGTGATCACCAGCGGGACGGCGGCGAGCGCGGGATCGGGTGCGGGGGCGCCGGTGCGGCGGCGGGCGGTGAGCAGCAGGGCGGCGGCGACGGCGAGGCCGAGCGGCGGCAGACCCCAGACCCACCAGGGCAGTGCGGCGGCCTCGGTGGCGAGGCCGGGCGCGGTGGGGACGGTCAGCGGGCCCTCGGCGGCCACGGTGTAACCGGCGGGGACGAGCGGGGAGGCGTAGCCGAGGTCGGTGGCGGCGAGCACCAGCCGGAGGCGGTGTCCGGCCGCCACCTCGTGGTCGATCGCGGGCAGGGTGAGCGTGACGCTCCGGCCGGTGGCGGCGCCTTCGACGCGGACGGGGGCGACGAGCTGGGCGGGCAGCACCTGCTGCCGTCCGTCCGGGCCCACGTCGTACACCTTGGCGAAGAGGACGGCGGAACCGTCGGCGGCGGTGGAGGTCACCTTGACGCGGACGGTCGGGGTGCCGGTGATCCGGAGCGGGCCCGTCAACGGCGCCGTGTCGAAGCGGGCGTGCTGGCCGGGGAAGTCGAGGGCGAGACCGACGCCCAGGGAGGAGAGCCCGGTGACGCCGCCGCCGAGCCCGGGGACGGCGGAGACGGCGGGCGGGGCGGCGCCCGCCGGATTGGCGAAGGTCTGCGCGGGGCCGGTGAGCGGCAGGCGTACGGGGCCTTCGGCGAGGCCGGGGTAGCGGTCGGCGGTGGCGGCGCGCAGGGTGGACCGCCCGTCGGTGGAGTCGACACCGCCGGTACGGCTGACGCGGAAGGCGGGGCCGGTGTCGACGGAGGCGTCCCGCTTCAGCCAGCGGTCGAACCAGGTGGTGACGCGTTGTTCGACCCGGCCGGTCTCGCGGTCGCCGCCGTCGTGGCCGCCGGAGATCCAGTCGACGGCGACGGGGGCGCCGTTGGTGGTGAGGGTGCGGGCGGCGGCGTCGGATTGGGCGAGGGTGAAGAGGGAGTCGGACTGGCCCTGTACGAGGAGGGCGGGCACTTTGATCCGGTCGGCGACGGCGGAGGGACTCCGGGCTTCGAGGAGGGCGCGGGCGGCGGCGTCGGGTTTTCCGGCGACGGCGACGCGCTGGTAGAGGGCGCAGAGTTCGGGGGTGAAGCGCCCACAGCCACCGGCGGCGGCCTTGCCGGGGTGACCTTCGGTGGCATCGGCGGAGCCGTTGTCGGCGGCCTCGGCGCGGCGGCCGTCGGCGGCTTCGCCGAGGGCGCCGCCCGCGGTGAAGAACAGGCCGGTCCACAGCTTCTTGAAGACGCCTTCGGGGAACAGGGCGTCGGCCAGGTTCCAGTAGGTGATCTGCGGGGCGATCGCGTCGACCCGCTCGTCGTACCCGGCCGCGAGCAGGGCGACCGCGCCGCCGTAGGAGGCCCCGGTGACGCCGACGCGCGGGTCGCCGGGCTTGTCCAGGAGGACCTCGGGGCGGGCGGCGAGCCAGTCGATCAGCTTCCGGACGTCCCGCACCTCGTGGTCGGGATCGTTGAGCCCGATCGCCCCGGTGGAGGCGCCGAAGCCCCGCGCGGACCAGGTGAGGACGGCGTACCCGGCACGGGCGAGCCCTTCCGCCTGGACGCGTACGTCGTCCTTGGAGCCGCCGAAGCCGTGGCCGAGGAGAACGGCGGGGCGGCGCCCGCCGCCCTCGCCGACGAAGTAGGAGGTGTCGAGCCGGGCGCCGTCGAGATCGAGCGTCCGGTCCGCACGGCGCACGGACGGCGAACCGTCCGAGGCGGCGGCCCGGACACCGCCACCCGCGAGAACGGCGAGGACCGCGAGGACGGCGGCCCACCGGGGAAATCGGAGTCGCATGCCGTCGAGCCTAAGCGTCCACCCGCCGGAGCACGGCGGCCCGGGGAGGGAGCCGGTCCCCCTCCTTGAGGAGTACGGGAGGGGGACACGTACGACGGGCGCGGTACGGGCTCGCCGGGGCGCGGTGGGCCCGGGGCGAGGGGAGCCCGGAGCGCGGTGGACCAGGGGGGGTGGGCCCGAGGCGCGGTGGGACCAGGGCGCGATGGGCCCAAGGCACGGTGGGCCCAAGGCACGGTGGGCCCAAGGCACGGTGGGCCCAAGTCGCGGTGGGACCAGGGGGCGGTGGGACCAGGGGGCGGTGGGCCCGAGGCGCTTCCCCGCATCCGGTGCACGATCGCGTCCCGCCCCGCGCGGACACGGCCGTCCCTCTCGGCGGGGGAAAGGGCACGGGCCCCCGGCGCGCGCTCTCGCGTGTGCCGGGGGCCCGGTCCTGCTCAGGCCGCGTCAGTGGTTGCGGGGGAAGCCCAGGTCCACGCCCGACGGGCCCTCGGAGGGGTCGGGCCAGCGGGTGGTGACGACCTTGCCGCGGGTGTAGAAGTGCACACCGTCGTTGCCGTAGATGTGGTGGTCGCCGAAGAGCGAGTCCTTCCAGCCGCCGAAGGAGTGGTAGCCGACGGGGACGGGGATCGGCACGTTGACGCCGACCATGCCCGCCTCCACCTCCAGCTGGAAGCGGCGGGCCGCGCCGCCGTCGCGGGTGAAGATGGCGGTGCCGTTGCCGAACGGCGAGGCGTTGATGAGGGCGAGGCCCTCTTCGTAGGTCTCGGCGCGCAGGACGCAGAGCACCGGGCCGAAGATCTCGTCCTGGTACGCCTTGGCCGTGGTCGGCACGTGGTCGAGCAGGGAGAGGCCGATCCAGTGCCCGTTCTCGTGGCCCTCGACGGTGTAGCCGGTGCCGTCGAGGACGACCTCGCAGCCCTCGGCGGCGGCGCCGTGGACGTAGGAGGCGACCTTGTCGCGGTGGACGGCCGTGATGAGCGGGCCCATCTCGGAGGTGGGGTCGGCGCCGGGGCCGATCTTGATCTTCTCGGCGCGCTCGCGGATCTTCTCCACCAGTTCGTCGCCGATGGCGCCGACGGCCACGACCGCCGAGATCGCCATACAGCGCTCGCCCGCCGAGCCGTAGGCGGCGGAGACGGCCGCGTCGGCCGCCGCGTCGAGGTCGGCGTCCGGGAGGACCAGCATGTGGTTCTTCGCGCCGCCGAGCGCCTGGACGCGCTTGCCGTTGGCGGAGGCGGTGGTGTGGATGTACCGGGCGATCGGGGTCGAGCCGACGAAGGAGATCGCGGTGACGTCCGGGTGCTCAAGGAGGCGGTCGACGGCCACCTTGTCGCCGTGCAGGACGTTGAAGACGCCGTCCGGGAGGCCCGCCTCCGCGAGCAGTTCGGCGATCTTCAGCGAGGGCGAGGGGTCCTTCTCGCTCGGCTTGAGGATGAAGGTGTTGCCGGTCGCGATGGCGATCGGGAACATCCACATCGGCACCATGGCCGGAAAGTTGAAGGGCGTGATGCCGGCGACGACGCCGACGGGCTGGCGGATCGACGCCACGTCCACCCGGCTGGACACCTGGGTGGACAGCTCGCCCTTGAGCTGGGTGGTGATGCCGCAGGCCAGGTCGACGATCTCCAGACCGCGGGCGACCTCGCCGAGCGCGTCGGAGTGGACCTTGCCGTGCTCGGCGACGATCAGTTCGGCGATGGCGTCGCGGTTGGCGTCGAGCAGCGCGCGGAACTTGAAGAGGATCGTGGTGCGCTGGGCGAGCGAGGAGGTGCCCCAGGTGGCGAAGGCGTCCTTGGCGGCGGCGACGGCGGCGTCCACCTCCTCGACGGAGGCGAGCGCGACGCGGGTGGTCACGGCGCCGGTGGCCGGGTCGGTGACCGGGCCCCAGTTGCCCGACGTGCCCTCGACTGCCTTCCCGCCGATCCAGTGGTCGACGGTCTTGACGGTGTTCGTCATGACGAAAATGCTCCTTCAGAGATGGCGGCGTCGGGCGGTGACGTGCCGGTCGTACTCCTCCCGGGCCTTGACCGCCGACGGGCGGGTCGAGGTCTCGGCCACGGGCACATCCCACCACGCCTGGGCCGGGGGCGGGCCCGACACAGTGTCGGGCGTTTCGGTCTCGACGTAGACACATGTGGGAACCGTGCTGTTCCGTGCGTCCGCGAGGGCTTCCCGCAGGTCACGCACGGTGCGGGGGCGCAGGACCCGCATGCCGAGGGAGGCCGCGTTGGCTCCGAGGTCGACGGGGAGCGGGGGGCCGGTGAAGCCTCCTTCGGCGTCCCGGTGCCGGTAGTCGGTGCCGTACCGCTCGGCGCCGACCGCCTCGGAGAGGCCGCCGATGGAGGCGTAGCCGTGGTTCTGGAGGACGATCAGCCGCAGGGGCAGCCGTTCCTGGACGGCGGTGACGATCTCGGTGGGGTTCATCAGATACGTACCGTCGCCGACGAGGGCCCAGACGGGCCGGTGGGGGGCGGCGAGCAGGACGCCGAGGGCGGCGGGGATCTCGTAGCCCATGCAGGAGTAGCCGTACTCGACGTGGTACTGGTCGGGCGAGCGGGTCCGCCACAGCCGGTGGAGGTCGCCGGGGAGCGAGCCGGCGGCGTTGACCAGGATGTCGTCCGCGTCGACCAGGGTGTCGAGTACGCCGAGGACCTGGGCCTGGGTGGGGCGGGCGGTCTCGTCGGGGACTGCGTAGACGGTGTCGACGTATTCCTGCCAGTGCCGCTTGGAGAAGGTCCACTGGACGAGGTCCTGGCGGTGGTCGCCGAGTGCGTCGGTGAGGGCGGTGAGGCCTTCGCGGGCGTCGGCGACGAGCTGCGCCGCGCCGAGTTTGTGGGCGTCGAAGCCCGCGATGTTGAGGTTGAGGAAGCGGGTGCCCTCGCGGAAGAGCGTGCCGGAGGCGGTGGTGAAGTCGGTGTAGCGGGTGCCGACGCCGATGACCAGATCGCTGGTGCGGGCGAGGGCGTTGGCGGTGGAGGTGCCGGTGTGGCCGATGCCGCCGACATCGCTCGGGTGGTCGTACGGCAGGACGCCCTTGCCCGCCTGGGTGGTGGCCACGGGCAGGTCGGCCCGCTCGACGAGGACGCGCAGCGCCTCCTCGGCGCGGCTGTGCTTGACCCCGCCGCCCGCGATGACCAGGGGCCGCCGGGCGTCCCGCACGGCCCGTACGGCGGCGTCGAGTTCGGCTGCGTCGGGTCGGGGCCGGCGGATCCGCCAGACCCGCTCGGCGAAGAACTCCTCCGGCCAGTCGTACGCCTCCGCCTGCACGTCCTGCGGCAGCGCGAGGGTGACCGCGCCGGTCTCCACGGGGTCGGCGAGGACCCGGACGGCGGCGAGCGCGGCCGGGACGAGGGCTTCGGGGCGTCCGATCCGGTCGAAGTACTTCGAGACGGGACGGAGGCAGTCGTTGACCGACACGTCTCCCGCGTAAGGGACTTCGAGCTGCTGGAGGACCGGATCGGCGGGGCGTCCGGCGAAGGTGTCGCCGGGCAGCAGCAGCACCGGGAGGTGGTTGACGGTGGCGAGGGCGGCGCCGGTGACGAGGTTGGTGGCGCCGGGGCCGATGGAGGTGGTGACGGCGTGCGCGGAGAGCCGGTTGGACTGGCGGGCGTAGCCGACGGCGGCGTGCACCATGGCCTGCTCGTTGCGGCCCTGGTGGAAGGGCATGAGGCCGGGGTCCTCCACGAGGGCCTGGCCGATTCCGGCGACGTTTCCGTGGCCGAAGATGCCCCAGGTGGCGGTGATCAGGCGCTGCCGTACGCCGTCGCGTTCGGTGTGCTGGGCGGCGAGGAAGCGGATCAGCGCCTGGGCGACGGTCAGCCGGATGCTCATGCGTACCCCTCCGGGTGGTCCGGGTGGAAGCGGATGTGCCACGCGCGCTCGGGTCCGGGACCCGCCATGACGTTGAGGTAGTAGAGGTCGTGGCCCGGCTGGGCGATGGAGGGGCCGTGCCAGCCGTCGGGGACGAGGACCGCGTCGCCGTCGCCGAGTTCGGCGAGGAGGTCGGCGCCGCCGGGCCGGGAGGGCGAGATCCGCTGGTAGGCGAGGCCGTGCGGGCCCTGGATCTCGTAGTAGTAGATCTCCTCCAGGACGGTCTCGGCGCCGGGGTGGTGCTCGTCGTGCTTGTGCGGTGGATAGGAGGACCAGTTGCCGCCGGGGGTGACGACCTCGACGGCGATGAGCCGGTCGCAGGGGAAGGCGTCGGCCGCGGCGAAGTTCCGCACCCGGCGGGTCCGGTCGCCGCTGCCCCGGGTCTCGACGGGGACCTCCGGCGCGGGGCCGTAGCGGGCGGGGAGTCGTCGCTCGCACTTCGCTCCTGCCAAAGCGAAGCGGCCCCCCGCGCCGGAGGCGATCTGGGCGTGGGCGTCGCGCGGTACATAGGCGAAGTCGGTCACCCCGTCGAACACGCTCGCGCGGCCCTGGAGTTCGAGTTTCTCTCCGTCGACGCGCACGCTACAGGCACCGGAGAGGGGAAGCACGACCCATTCGAGATCCTCGCTCCGGAAGGAGTGGATCCCGCCGGGTCCCAGGGTGAGCACCCGGAGCGCGGAATGCGTCCATCCGGCCCGCTCGGGGTCGATGTCGACCCGGTACGGCCCCCGGGCGGCGGAGCCTGCGGGCAGATGGAGGGTGCGGGGTGCGGCGGAGGTGTCCGGGATGCGAGGGGGGTCCGGGGGGCGGGAGGAGTCCGGGGGGCGGGAGGCCTGCGGGGCTGTGCTCATGTGCGGATCCCTACCCCCTTTCCGGGACCGACACCGGCCCGGAACCCGGAGCCGCCCCCGATCCGGGACCCTGACCCGACCCCGACGCCAGGCCCTGACCCGCCCCCGAACCCGGACCCTCCACCGGCACCGGACCCGAACCCGGGTCCTCCACCGGTCCCGGCCCCTCCCCCGGGGTGGGCGACGCGGTCGTCGGCAGGAGCGTGCCCGTGCCCTTCGTCAGCGCCTCGTCGATCTCGGCGGCGTACGGCATGGCGGACGAGCAGGCGAGCCTGCCCGCGACGATCGACCCGGCGGCGCCCGCCCGGCGCAGAAGGGTCTCCAGGCCGAGCCCGGCGAGCAGTCCGTGGACCAGCGCCCCGCCGAACGCGTCGCCCGCGCCGAGCCCGTTGACGACCTCCACCGGCAGCGGCGGCACCTCGGCGGACGTGCCGTCGGCGGCGAGCGCGAGGACGCCCGCCGGGCCCTGTTTGACGACGGCGAGCCGGAGCGCCCCTCCCCCGGCGTCGAACAGCGCGCGGGCGGCGGCCAGCGGGTCGCGCTCCCCGGTGGCGACCTCGCACTCGTCGAGGTTGCCGACGGCGACGGTGGCGTACCGCAGCGCCTCGGCGTAGTACGGCCGGGCCCGCGCCGGGTCCGGCCAGAACATCGGCCGCCAGTCCAGGTCGAGGACCGTCGTCTCCCGGCCGGACCGGGCCCGCAGCGCCGTCAGGGTCGCGGTCCTGCTCGGCTCGGCGCACAGTCCGGTGCCGGTGGCCCAGAAGACCCGGGCGGCCCGGATCGCGTCGAGGTCGAGCGCGTCCGGGTGGATCTCCAGGTCCGGTGCCTTGGGCCGTCGGTAGAAGTGGAGCGGGAAGTCGTCGGGCGGGAAGAGTTCGCAGAAGGTGACGGGCGTCGGGTACTCCTCGACCTCGGTCACCCAGCGGGCGTCCACCCCGAAGGTCCGCAGCTCACGGCGGAGATAGCGGCCGAAGGGATCGGCGCCGGTGCGGGAGACGAGGGCGGTGCGGCGCCCGAGCCGGGCGGCGGCGACGGCCACGTTGGCCGGGGAACCGCCGAGGAACTTGGCGAAGGTCTCGGCCCGGTCGAGCCCGACCCCGCTCTGGAGCGGATAGAGGTCCACGCCGAGTCGGCCCATGGTGATCAGGTCGTACGGCTCCGACTCCACCCGCGCCACCTCTCGCGTCCGGCTTCCGGTCCCCAGGTCTAGCCGTCCGCCGGGAGGCCTGTCAACGATATGTCCGGACATTCGGACGACGTGACCGGACCGGGTCGCCTCCTTGACGGTACCGACGGCCCCGGTCAAGGTGGCGGACATGACGAAGCCGTCCCCACAGACGTCGTCCTCGCCGTCCCCCTCCCCGTCCTCCCCGTCCTCCCCGTCCTCCCCGTCCTCCCCGTCCTCCCCGTCCTCCCCGTCCCCGTCCCCGTCCGCGGCCCGCCCGCCCTCCCGCATCCGGATCGGGTCGGCCCCCGATTCCTGGGGGGTGTGGTTCCCCGACGATCCCCGTCAGGTTCCCTGGCAGCGTTTCCTCGACGAGGTGTCGGGGGCCGGGTACGGGTGGATCGAGCTGGGCCCGTACGGCTATCTGCCGACCGATCCGGCCGTGCTCGGCGAGGAGACCGCCCGGCGCGGCCTCCGGGTCTCGGCGGGGACGGTCTTCACCGGGCTCCACCGGGGGCCCGGCGTCTGGGAGCGGACCTGGGCGCACGTCGCCGAGAACGCGGCCCTCGCCCAGGCCGTCGGCGCCGGTCATCTGGTGGTGATCCCGGCGTTCTGGCGGGACGACCGCACCGGCGAGGTCCTGGAGGACCGGACGCTCACCGGGGAGCAGTGGCGGGACCTGACGCGGCTGACCGAGCGTCTGGGCCGGGAGGTGCGCGAGCGGTACGGGCTGCGGATCGTCGTCCATCCGCACGCCGACACGCATCTGGACGGCGAGGAGAGCGTGACGCGTTTCCTCGACGCCACCGATCCGGAGGCGGTGGCGCTCTGCCTGGACACCGGGCACTACGCCTACGCGGGCGGGGACAGCGTCAAGCTCATCGAGACCTACGGCGAGCGGATCGGCTATCTGCACCTCAAGCAGGTCGACCCCCGGGTCCTGGCCGACGTGGTGGCGGAGGGACTGCCGTTCGGTCCCGCGGTGGCCCGGGGCGTGATGTGCGAGCCGCCGTCCGGGGTGCCCGCCCTGGAGCCGGTGCTCGCCGCCGCGTCCGCCCTGGACGCCGACCTGTTCGCGATCGTCGAGCAGGACATGTACCCGTGCGAGCCGGACGCCCCCTACCCGATCGCCCTGCGCACCCGCCGTTTCCTCCGCTCCTGCGGGGTCTGACGAAGGACGCATCCCCCCGCGGCGTGTGACCCTTCGTCAGCCGCGCCCCTACCGCCCCGGCGGTCTTGGGGCGCGGGGACACACCGGGGTCCCCGCGCCCCGCTTCCGTCACGCTCGTCCCTCCTTCGTCACACATGTCTCCATAGCGTGGCCCTTCCGTCACAGACGCTCGACAGCCGCTCCCCGCCTGTCGGAGGAACCGTTGCAGGGGGCACAGGCACAGTGATCGCCGACGCCCGCCCGCAGCGCCCGAAACGGCACCCCCGCCCCCGCTGCGCGGTCCGGCGCGCAGGGAGGTACCGGACATGACGGATAAGAGGCTCTGGTCGTACAAGGACATCGCCGCGCACATCCGGGTGCAGCCGGACACGGTCCGCTCCTATCGGAAGCACGGGCTGCTTCCGGCCCCCGACCATGTCGAGTCGGGCAAGCCCTACTGGTACGCGGACACGATCCGCACCTGGGTCGCCGAGCGCCCCGGCAACCGCAACCGCAACCGCCGCGCCTGACCGGCGGGTCCGGAGGTCAGAGGATCAGGTCGTAGACGTTCCATCCGCCGCCCACCCGGCGCGGGTGGGCGGGCTCCGTGTACTGGAGGTGGTCGCCCCAGCGGGCCGCGCCGTACATCCACAGGGCGCCGTCCTTGGCGCGGGCGGCCAGCGAGGGGCCTTCCTGGCCGACCGTCCCGGTACCGGCCAGGAGGGTGAAGTCGTTCCAGCCGCCGCCGACCAGGCGCCGGGGAGTGAAGGGCACGGGCGGTCTGACGCCCTCCGTCCGCTCGTAGCGCCACTGCCTGCCGTCGGCGGTGCGGGCCACGAGACCGGAGCCGTAGGAGGTGATGCCCGTGTAGACGTTCCAGCCGCCGCCGACCCGCACCCGGGGCGAGAAGGCGGGTCTGGACGGTCCGTTGCCCTCGTAGTACCAGAGGACTCCGGCGCGGTCCCGGGCCACCAGACCGCCGTTGGCGAGTCCCACGATGCTCGTGTAGACGTTCCAGCCACCGCCGACCCGCTCCCGGGGGGCGAACGGGCGGGACGGGTGAAGGGTGCCTTCGTAGATCCAGAGGATCCCGGCGCGGTCCCGGGCCACCATCCGGCCGAAGGCGTCGGCGTTGCCGCCGCCCGGCTTGGCGAGGGCGGTGTAGACGTTCCAGCCGCCGCCGACGCGGGTGCGGGGCTTGAGGAGGGGGCGGGCCAGTCCGGTGGCCTCGTACTGCCAGAGCACGCCGTCGCGGTCGCGGGCGTGCAGCATGGCCCGGTCGGAGGCCTCGGGGGTGCCGGGGAGCAGTTGGAAGACGACCTCTCCGGTGGCCACGAGGCCGCTCCCGTCCCCGAGTTCGAGGATGCCGGCCAGGCGGCCGAGCCAGAGGGCGTTACTGGGCACGTCGACGGTGATGTCGTAGGTGACGGTCGAGGCGCCCTGGGGCACCTGGATGTCGGGCAGATAGAGGGTGAGCCAGGTCTCCTCGATGACGTCGGGGTCGGGCGACTGCCATTCGCAGGTCTCGAACGGGCCGCCGTTCACGGCGCAGGTGGAGGTGAACAGCTGGGCGGGGCGCCCTTGTTCTTCCCGGAACGGGCCCCGGAAGCCGAGGCTCCGCGGGCGCAGCCGTCCGGTGGTGCCGGGCGGCAGATGGACGGTGAGCCGGGTGGTGACCGGCCCTTCCTCCCCGGCGGGGACGGCCAGCGGACCGCCCTCCTGCACGATCCTCCCCGGCTCGACGGCGGCCGTCTTCCCCTCGGCGGCCGCGCGGGCGGGCCCGGCGGCCGGGAGGGGGTCGGCGAGTGCCGTCCCTCCCGGACCCAGGGGAATCAGAGCGGCGAGCAGGACGCCCGCCGTGACGAGTAAGGCGCGGGTGTTTCCCATGGGTCCCCCTGGGGAGCCTGACCGCGCCCCGGACACTCCGGGGCACGGGTTGTCGGGTTGTCGGGCTGGTGGGCCCACGGGCGGGGCCGTTCGCGGGCCGGTGGGCTCGCGGGCGGGGCCGTTCGCGATCCGGTGGCCCCGCAGGCCGGGCCGTTCGTGGATGCGCGGGTCAGATCACGAGGTCGTAGATGTTCCAGCCCCAGCCGATCCGGCGGCGGATCGAGGTGGTGGCGTAGCCGAAGCCCGAAGGCGCCGAGTCGTACGCCCAGAGGTCGCCGTTGGTCTCGCGGGCGAGGAGGTCGGTGCGGCTCCAGCGGCCGAGTTCCTTGGTGCCCGCCACCGCGTTGTAGACCTTCCAGCCGCCGCCGACCCGCCAGCGGGCGTCGAAGGGCCGGTACGGGGCGGGGTAAGCGGTGGTCGCGTTGTACTTCCAGAGCACGCCGTCACGGTCGCGGGCGACCAGTCCGTCGGCGTAGCCGGTGATCAGGTCGTACGCGTTCCAGCCGCCGCCGACGCGGACGCGGGGCTTGAGGCGCTCGTCTCTCTGGCTGCTCTTCTCGTAGTTCCACAGGACGCCGTCGCGGTCGCGGGCGACGAGTCCGCCCCGCCCGTTGGCGGCGAGGGCCGTGTACTGCTTCCACTCGGTGCTCGCGGCGTCGCCAAGCGGGACACGGGGCTTGAACGGGGCACCCGGGTACGCGGTGCCCCGGTAGTACCAGAGGTGGCCCTGCTTGTCCTGGGCGACCAGCTCCCCCATGTTGCGCGCGTCCATCCGGGTCAGCGGGACGACCCGCTCGTAGACGTTCCAGCCGCCGCCGACGCGGGTGCGGGGCGTCAGCTTCCTGTCCTCCAGGCCCTTGGCCTCGTAGCGCCAGAGGACGCCCTCCTTGTCCCGGCCGTAGACCGCGCCCAGGGTGAACGGGGACGGGGAGTCGCCGACGACCTCCAGCCGCACCGTGCCCCGGGAGACGACCGTCCCGTCGGCGGACCGCAGTTCGACGGGGGCGTCGAGGTTGCCGAGCCAGTCGAGGCTGTGGTGCAGTTCGAGGTCGACGAGATAGCTGATGAGGGGCTCGGCTTCCGTGGCGGGCAGGTCGAGCACCACCCGGGCCGGGCCTTCCTCCTCCTCGCTCAGGGTGGTCCCGGCCCAGGAGCAGGGCGCGAGCCGGGTGCCGGCGACGGAGCAGGCGGAGGTGATCAGGGCCGCCACACGGTAGTCGGTCCAGCCCGCGGGCGGCCAGTTGGTGATCGGCAGGGTGATGCGGGTCTTCAGCGGGCCGGTGACTCCGGCGGGCACGGTGGCCCGGAAGCGAAGGGTCGCCGACCCGGCCTCGGGGGAGGCTATGACCCTGAGCGGGGGGTCCTCCTGGACGATCCGGCCGGGCTCGACGGCGGTCGCCTCGGCGGTCGTCCCAGGGGCCGTCGAGAGGGCCGCCCCAGGGCCCGCCCCAGGGGCCGTCGAAGAGGCGGACGCGGCGACGGCGGTCCCTCCGGCCGCCACGGGTGCCAGAGTCGCGACGAGGACCGTCGCCAGCGCCAGACTCGATGTCCTGCGTGTCATGGACTCCCCCGATTTCACAGATCATTGAGGCGAGGAAACGGACTCCCGTTCCTTCCCGGACACCTGTATGACAACCGGAGTCGGCGGAGGGTTGTACGGGTCCGACTCGCTGATGCCGAAGCGGTCGTGGAAGCGGCGCAGCGGGCCTGGGGCCCACCAGGTGAGGCGGCCGGTGAGCTTCATGACGGAGGGGACGAGGAGGCTGCGGACCACCATGGCGTCCATGACGACCGCGAGGGCCACGCCGAGGCCGAGCATCTTGGTGTTGGTGACCCGGGAGGCGCCGATCGCGGCCATGACGACGGCGAGGATGACGGCGGCGGCGGTGATGAGTCCGCCGGTTCGGCTCAGTCCGAAGCGGACGGAGTGCTCGTGGTCGCCGGTCGCGTCGTACTCCTCCTTGACCCGGGAGAGCAGGAACACCCCGTAGTCCATGGAGAGTCCGAAGGCCACGCAGAACATCAGGACGGGCAGGGTCGTCTCGATGTCCCCGGTGGCGGTGAAGCCGAGGAGTCCGGAGAGGTGTCCGTCCTGGAAGACCCAGACGACGGCGCCGAACATCGCGGTGAGGCTGAGCGCGTTGAGGACGACGGCCTGGAGCGGGACGACGACGCTGCCGGTGAGCAGGAAGACGAGCAGCAGGGTGACGACCACGATGATGCCCCCGGCCCAGGGCAGCCGCTCGCCGAGGGAGTCCTTGGCGTCGACGAGGGTGGCGGCCGGTCCGGTCACCGAGGTCGCGAACGGGGCGGGCACGGCGCGCAGCTCGCCCACGGTCCGCTGGGCCCCCGTCCCGGTGCTCTCCCCTTCGGGCACGACGGTGAAGTAGGCGTGGCCCGGTCCCCCGGTCACCGGCCCCTCGGCGCGCGCGATGCCGTCGAGGGCGGTGATCCGCTCGCGGTACTCGGCGTACTGCGCGGGGGTGGCGGGGCCCTCGGCGAGGACGGTGAGGCCGCCGCCGGGGCTGCCGGGGAAGCTCTGCCGCAGTTCTTCCTGGACGATCCGGGAGGAGGCGGTGGCGGGGAGCTGGCGGTCGTCCGCCGTGCCGAACCTGACGCCGAGGAAGGGCAGTCCGAGCAGGACGAGCCCGACGGTGGTGAGGACGGCGAAGACCGGCGCCCTGCGCATCACGAGCCCGGCGGCGCGCGCCCAGCCCGTCCCTTCGGCGGGCCCCTCGGCGCCGGTGGCGCGGCGGCGCCGGAGGAGACGCCTCAGGTCCAGCGCGTTCACCCGGTCGCCGAGCAGCACCAGGGCCGCGGGGAGCAGGGCGAGCGCGGCGACCGCCGCGAGCAGGACGACCGCGATTCCGGCGTACGCGAAGGAGCGCAGGAAGTACTGCGGGAAGACCAGCATGGCGGAGAGCGAGGCGGCGACGGTCAGGGCGGAGAACAGCACGGTCCGGCCGGCGGTGCGCAGGGTGGTGCGGACGGCGGTGGCGGTGTCGGCTCCGGCGGCGAGTTCCTCGCGGTAGCGGCGGACGATGAACAGGGCGTAGTCGATGGCGAGTCCGAGCCCGAGGGCGGTCGTCAGGTTCTGCGCGAAGACGGAGACGTCGGCGAACTCGGTGATGCCCCGCAGGACGGCGTTGGTGCCGAGGATGGCGACGATGCCGACGCCGAGCGGAAGGAGGGCGGCGACGGCGCTGCCGAAGACCATGACGAGCAGGACGAGGGTGATGGGCAGGGCGATCAGCTCCGCCCTCAGCAGGTCCTCCATGATCGTCGTCTGCATCTCGTGGCGGACCGCCAGCTCGCCGCCGAGGGAGACCTCCAGCGGGCCGTGCGCGCCCCGGTAGGAGGGGGCGATCCGGTCCAGGACGGCGGAGGGCTTCTCCTCGCCGGTGATCCGGGCGGCGATCACCGCCTTGCGGCCGTCCTCGGAGCGGAGGGCGGGCGAGCCGGTGGACCAGTAGGAGCCGACGCCTTCGACGTCCTCCTCGGCGGCGAGCCCCGCCGCGAGCGCGCGGGCTTCGGCGGCGGCCGCCGGATCGTCGACGCCCGCCGCTCCGGCGTCGACGAGGAGCAGCAGATTGGGCCGCGAGCCGGGGAACTCCTTCTCCAGGACCCCGGTCGCGTAGGTCGACTCGGCCGCCGGGTCCTCCCAGCCCCCGCTGCCCATGCGGTCGGCGACCCCGCTGCCCGCGAAGACCGCGAGGGCGGTCAGGACGAGCGCCACCAGGAGCGTCAGGCGGGGGCGCGCGGTGACGAACCGCGTCCATCCCCCGGCGCCCGGACCCCTCGGCGGCCCTTCCCCGGGCGTTGTTTTCTTGACTTCGGCCATGACGAGGTGTCCCCTTCACCTGACCCATGTGCTCGCTTCCCGGCAGGCCACATGGGTCACCCATTGCCATAGAATGGCAAACACGAGCGACCGCTCGCGTTCCACAAGAATGCGAGTGATCACTCGCGTTTGTCAATCGCGTTGAGGAAAGCTGGGGACAGTCATGTCCGAGGACCTGCCCGAGGACCCGTCCGGCGACAGCCCGGCGGAGGCGAAGCCGCGCCGTCGCCAGGCCCGTGGCGAGCGCCGCATCGCACAGCTGCTCCAGGCCGCCGCCCAGGTCTTCTGCTCCAGCGGCTACACGGCGGCCAGCACCAACGCGATCGCCCGCGAGGCCAGCGTCTCCCCCGGCACGCTCTACCAGTACTTCCCGAACAAGGAAGCGATCGCGATCGAGCTGGGCGGGCGCCTGATGCACCAGATGCGCGAGGCCCACGGACTGGCCTTCACCCCGGAGAACCTCGGCCTGCCGCTGCCCGAGCTGATCGACGCGGTACTCGACCCCATGATCGAGTTCAACTGCGCCAACCCGGCGCTGCTCGCCCTGATGCACGGCTCCGAGGTGCCCGGACGGATCGCCGAGGAGCACGACGAGCTGCACAACACCCTGCTCACCCGGGTCCGCGAATTCGTCGCGGGCAAGGCGCCCGAGCTGCCCGAGGCGGAGCGGGAGCGGATCGCCGCGATGGCCTTCTCCGTGGTCAAGGGCGGCCTGGTGCTCATCCTCGCCGCCCCCGAGGGGCCGGAGCGGGACGCGGCGGTCGCCGAACTGAAGAAGGTCCTCCAGCGCTATCTGGCCCCGGTGGTCGAGCCCGCGTCCGCACCCTGACCCGGTCGGGCGACACGGGCTCCCCGCCCAGGGCCGCCCGGCACACCCGGCGCACCCGGCGCACCCGGCCGACCCCACCCCGCCCCATCGACCCCACCCCGGCGCGCCCGGCGGCCCCTCGGCGCACCCTCCCCTGGAATTCATACCCCCTAGGGGTATAGTGTGGAGTCATACGGACCCGACCCCACGAGGAGCGCGCCATGACCGCAGAGACGAAGCCCGGCAGCACCACCACCGTCTACCAGGTCAAGGGCATGACCTGCGGCCACTGCGAAGGCGCCGTCAACGAGGAGATCTCCGCGCTCCCCGGCGTCTCCTCCGCCGCCGCCGTCGCCGCCACCGGTCAGGTGACCGTCGTCTCCGCCGCCCCGCTCGACGAGGAGGCCGTCCGCGCCGCCGTCGACGAGGCCGGATACGAGCTGGTCTGACCACCTCTCCGCCGCAGTCCCCCGCAGGGTCGTACCGTTACCGGGTACGGCCCTGCTCCTGTTGGGAACCGCTCATGACGCCCACGATCACCGAGCTGACGATCGGAGGCATGACCTGCGCCTCCTGCGCCGCCCGCGTCGAGAAGAAGCTCAACCGGATGGACGGGGTGGCCGCCACGGTCAACTACGCCACCGAGAAGGCCCGCATCGAGCACACGCCCGACATCGGGGTCGGCGACCTGATCGCCACCGTCGTGAAGACCGGCTACACCGCCGAGGAGCCCCACCCACCGGCCCTGGAGGCACCGGTGCCGGGCGCCCCGGACCCCGTACCCCCGGCACCGGATCACCCGACGCCCGGGAACGTCACGACGGACCCCACAACGAACCCCACGACGGGCCTCGCGGCAGACCTCGCGGCAGACCTCGCGACGGGCACCCCGGCGGGCGCGGGAGAGGCCACCGGACGCGCGCCCGAGCACCCGGCCCCGCGCCCACCCGGCCCCCTGCCCGCGCCCGGCACCCTGGACCCGCCCGCCTCCGAGCCCCCCGACCCGCGTCTCGTCGCCCTTCGGCAGCGGCTCGTCGTCTCCGCGCTGCTCGCCGCCCCCGTCGTGCTCCTGGCCATGGTCCCCTCGCTCCAGTTCGAGAACTGGCAGTGGCTCTCGCTCACCCTCGCCGCGCCCGTCGTCGTCTGGGGCGGGCTCCCCTTCCACCGGGCCGCCTGGACCAATCTGCGGCACGGCGCCGCCACCATGGACACCCTCGTCTCGGTCGGCACCCTCGCCGCCTTCGGCTGGTCCCTCTGGGCCCTCTTCCTCGGCGACGCGGGCACGCCCGGCATGCGGCACGGCTTCGACCTCGCCGTCGACCGCTCCGCCGGCACCTCCTCGATCTATCTGGAGGTCGCCGCCGGGGTCGTCACCTTCATCCTGCTCGGCCGCTTTCTGGAGGCCCGCGCCAAGCGGAAGGCCGGGGCGGCGCTGCGGGCCCTGATGGAGCTGGGCGCCAAGGACGTGGCCGTCCTGCGCGGCGGCACGGAGGTACGGGTGCCGGTCGCCGCGCTGACGACCGGCGAGCTGTTCGTCGTACGCCCCGGCGAGAAGATCGCCACCGACGGCGCCGTCGTCGAGGGCTCCTCCGCCGTCGACGCCTCCCTGCTCACCGGCGAGTCCCTGCCGCTCGACGTCACCGAGGGCGACCCCGTCACCGGCGGCTGCGTCAACGTCTCCGGGCGGCTCGTCGTCCGCGCCACCCGTGTCGGCGCGGACACCCGGCTCGCCCGGATGGCGAAGCTCGTCGCGGACGCCCAGAGCGGCAAGGCCGAGGTGCAGCGGCTCGCCGACCGGATCTCCGCCGTCTTCGTCCCCGTCGTCCTGCTCCTGGCCCTCGGCACCCTGGTGGGCCGGCTGCTCGCCACCGACGACCCCACGGCCGCCTTCACCGCCGCCGTCGCCGTACTGATCATCGCCTGCCCCTGCGCCCTGGGCCTCGCCACCCCCACCGCCCTCCTCGTGGGCACCGGCCGGGGCGCACAGCTCGGCATCCTCATCAAGGGCCCCGAGGTCCTGGAGTCCACCCGCCGGATCGACACCGTCGTCCTCGACAAGACCGGCACCGTCACCACCGGCCGGATGTCCCTGACGGACGTGACGGTGTACGCAGACGCAGACGCGAGCACAGGCGCGGGCACAGGCACAGGCACCGGCACCGGCACCGGCACCGGCACCGGCACCGGCACCGGCGAGGAGACCCTGCTCCGGCTCGCCGGGGCCCTCGAACACGCCTCGGAGCACCCGGTGGCCCGTGCGGTCGCCGCCGGGGCCGCAGAGCGCCTCGGGGCGCTCCCGGAGCCCGAGACCTTCGAGAACGTCCCCGGGCTCGGCGTACGCGGCTCCGTCGACGGTCACGCGGTCCTCGTCGGGCGCGCCGCCCTGCTCGCCGCCGAGGGTGTCGCCGTCCCGGCGGAGGCCGGTCCCGGCACCGTCCACGTCGCCTGGGACGGGCTCGCCCGGGGCACCCTCACCGTCGCCGACACCGTCAAGGAGACCAGCGCCGAGGCCGTCGCCCGGCTGCGCGCCCTCGGGCTGCGCCCGGTGCTGCTGACCGGCGACCACCGGGCGGTGGCCGAGGCGGTGGCCGCCGAGGTCGGGATCGAGGAGGTGATCGCGGAGGTGCTGCCCGAGGAGAAGGCGGAGGTGATCCGGCGGCTGCGGGCGGAGGGCCGGACGGTCGCCATGGTGGGCGACGGGGTCAACGACGCCGCCGCCCTCGCCACCGCCGATCTGGGTCTGGCGATGGGGACGGGCACGGACGCGGCGATCGAGGCGAGCGATCTGACCCTCGTCCGGGGCGACCTACGGGTCGCGGCCGACGCGATCCGGCTCTCCCGCCGGACCCTCGCCACCATCAAGGGAAATCTCGGCTGGGCCTTCGGCTACAACGTGGCGGCGCTGCCACTGGCCGCCGCCGGGCTGCTCAACCCGATGATCGCGGGCCTGGCGATGGCCTTTTCGTCCGTCTTCGTCGTATCCAACAGCCTGCGGCTGCGGCGCTTCACGTGATTTCACCTACGCGTGATGCACAGGACCTTCACAAGGAGATCTAGATCACAGATATTGGGGGGTAACCATCTGGGCTGTTCGCGAGTCTAAGTGGGCGATGCCAGACGAACGTCTTGGGGGACGTTCACTGGGATGTCTTGGGGGACGTCCCTTTTGGCAAGCTGTTTGGCCGGGGCACGTGCACCGGGGAGCTTTGAGCGGCCCTCCCGTACGTACCCCGGCAGACCGCGTGAGGTCTGGCTCGCGTAGCCTCTGCTCACACCACAGACGCCCGGCCCGGATCCCGTGGGGGGAATCCGCTCCGGGACATGGGAAGCGCCCCGCTCGTCGACCCGTGGGGGGATCGACGGCGGGGCGCTTCTCCCTTTCCGCGGGAAGCGCCCCTTACGGGAAGCGCCCACGAGCACGCGCGCGGACGCCCGCACACGCGAAGGCGCCCCCGGCCGGAAGCCGGGGGCGCCTGGGTCGCGGACGGGGCTCAGCGAGCCTCGACCGGGACGAAGTCGCGGAGGACCTCACCCGTGTAGATCTGGCGCGGGCGGCCGATGCGGGAACCCGGCTCCTTGATCATCTCGTGCCACTGGGCGATCCAGCCCGGCAGCCGGCCCAGCGCGAACAGCACGGTGAACATCTCCGTGGGGAAGCCCATCGCGCGGTAGATCAGACCCGTGTAGAAGTCCACGTTCGGGTAGAGGTTGCGCGAGACGAAGTAATCGTCCGAGAGCGCGTGCTCCTCCAGCTTGAGCGCGATGTCCAGCAGCTCGTCGGACTTGCCGAGGGCCGAGAGGACATCGTGCGCCGCCGCCTTGATGATCTTGGCGCGCGGGTCGAAGGACTTGTACACCCGGTGGCCGAAGCCCATCAGGCGGACGCCGTCCTCCTTGTTCTTCACCTTGCGGATGAAGGAGTCGACGTCGCCGCCGTTGGCCTTGATGCCTTCGAGCATCTCCAGGACCGACTGGTTGGCGCCGCCGTGCAGCGGACCCCAGAGGGCGGAGATGCCGGCGGAGATCGAGGCGAACATGTTCGCCTGCGAGGAGCCGACCAGACGCACGGTGGAGGTCGAGCAGTTCTGCTCGTGGTCCGCGTGGAGGATCAGCAGCTTGTCGAGCGCGGCGACGACGACCGGGTCGAGGTCGTACTCCTGCGCCGGGACCGAGAAGGTCATGCGGAGGAAGTTCTCGACGTACCCGAGGTCGTTACGCGGGTAGACGAACGGGTGGCCGATCGACTTCTTGTACGCGTACGCCGCGATCGTCGGCAGCTTCGCCAGCAGCCGGATCGTGGAGAGGTGACGCTGCTCCTCGTCGAACGGGTTGTGGCTGTCCTGGTAGAACGTGGACAGCGCCGAGACCACCGAGGACAGCATGGCCATCGGGTGCGCGTCACGGGGGAAGCCGCGGAAGAAGTTCTTGACGTCCTCGTGGACCAGCGTGTGCTGCGTGATCTCGTTCTTGAAGGTCGACAGCTCGTCGACCTTGGGCAGCTCGCCGTTGATCAGCAGGTACGCCACCTCAAGGAAGGTGGAGCGCTCGGCCAGCTGCTCGATCGGGTAACCGCGGTACCGGAGGATCCCCTGCTCACCGTCGAGATAGGTGATCGCGGATTTATAGGCGGCGGTGTTGCCGTATCCGCTGTCCAGGGTGACCAGACCGGTCTGGGCTCGGAGTTTCCCGATGTCGAAGCCCTTGTCGCCGACGGTGCTCTCGACCACCGGGTAGGTGTATTCACCGTCCGCGTACCGCAGTACTACAGAGTTGTCGCTCACGTCATCCCTCACCGACGTAGTGCCTCTTCTTCGAGGTGCCCTGACTGTCTCTACCATCCCCCATTTGGCGCAGCAGAGTGCACTCGGGGTCGACCATTGGGCCAATTGGCGGCACTCAGTGCCGCCAACCTTCATATCCTGCCCCCTTCGCCCCGGTTCCGGAAGTACCCCGTGATCTTTCACACCACGGTGGCACCTGTGAGCCGATGGGCCAGTGCGGTAAAGCGCCGACCCGCCGAGACCGTGCGGACCGCCTGGGCGATCGCCCGGCGGGAGCCGACGAGGACGACGAGCTTCCTGGCGCGGGTCACGGCGGTGTAGAGCAGGTTCCGCTGAAGCATCATCCAGGCACTCGTCGTGACCGGGATCACCACCGCCGGATACTCGCTGCCCTGCGAACGGTGGATGGTGACCGCGTACGCGTGGGCGAGTTCGTCCAGCTCGTCGAAGTTGTACGGCACCTCCTCGTCCTCGTCCGTCCGCACGGTCAGGCGCTGTTCCTCGGCGTCCAGGGCCGTGACGACGCCGACCGTACCGTTGAAGATCCCGTTCTCCCCCTTCTCATAGTTGTTCCGGATCTGGGTGACCTTGTCGCCGACCCGGAAGACCCGGCCGCCGAACCGCTTCTCCGGCAGATCGGGGCGCGCCGGGGTGATCGCCTGCTGGAGCAGCCCGTTGAGCGCGCCCGCGCCCGCCGGACCCCGGTGCATGGGGGCCAGGACCTGCACGTCCCGGCGCGGGTCGAGACCGAACTTGGCCGGAATTCGGCGGGCCGCGACCTCCACGGCGACCCGGGCGGCGTCCTCGGTCTCCTCTTCTGCGAAGAGGAAGAAGTCCGGCAGACCGGTGGTCTGCGGCGCTCTGCCCTCGTTGATCCGGTGCGCGTTGACCACCACCCCGGACTCCTGCGCCTGCCGGAAGATCCGGGTCAGCCGCACCGCCGGTACGGGGCTCCCCGGGGCCAGCAGATCGCCGAGGACCTCGCCCGCGCCGACCGAGGGCAGCTGGTCCACGTCCCCCACGAGGAGCAGATGGGCACCCGGTGCCACCGCCTTCACCAGCTTGTTCGCGAGGAGCAGGTCCAGCATGGAGGCTTCGTCGACCACGATCAGATCCGCGTCGAGCGGCCGGTCCCGGTCGTAGGCCGCGTCGCCGCCCGGCTTCAGCTCCAGGAGCCGGTGCACGGTGGACGCCTCCGCGCCGGTCAGCTCGGCGAGCCGCTTCGCCGCCCGGCCGGTGGGCGCGGCGAGCACGACCTTGGCCTTGCGGGCGCGGGCCAGCTCCACGACGGAGCGGACGGTGAAGGACTTGCCGCAGCCCGGCCCGCCGGTGAGCACGGCCACCTTGCGGGTAAGGGCGAGCCGTACGGCCTCCTCCTGTTCGGGCGCGAGGGAGGCCCCGGTGCGGTCGGCGAGCCAGCCGAGGGCCTTGTCCCAGGCCACGTCACGAAAGCCCGGCAGCCGGTCCTCCTCGGCCCGCAGCAGCCGCCGCAACTGCCCGGCGAGGGACAGTTCGGCCCGGTGGAAGGGGATCAGGTAGACGGCGGTGACGGGCGTCCCCTCCGGGCCCGGCACCGTCTCCCGTACGACCCCCTCGGGGTCCGCCGCCAGTTCGGCCAGACAGTCGATGACCAGACCGGTGTCGACCTGGAGGAGTTTCACGGCATCGGCGATCAGCCGCTCCTCGGGAAGGAAGCAGTGGCCCTGGTCGCTGGACTGCGACAAGGCGTACTGGAGTCCGGCCTTCACCCGTTCAGGGCTGTCGTGGGGGATGCCGACGGACTGGGCGATCTTGTCCGCGGTGAGGAAGCCGATGCCCCAGACGTCGGCGGCGAGCCGGTAGGGCCGGTTGCGCACCACCGAGATGGAGGCGTCCTCGTACTTCTTGTAGATCCGCACGGCGATCGACGTCGACACGCCGACGCCCTGGAGGAAGACCATGACCTCCTTGATCGCCTTCTGTTCGACCCAGGCGGCGGTGATGTTCCCGGTCCGCTTGGGACCGAGCCCGGGGACCTCGATCAGACGCGCCGGGGACTCTTCGAGGATGTCGAGGGTGTCGAGCCCGAAGTGCCGGGTGATCCGGTCGGCGAAGACCGGCCCGATGCCCTTGACCAGACCGGAACCGAGATAACGGCGGATGCCCTGGATGGTGGCGGGCAGCAGCGTCGTGTAGTCGTCCACGGTGAACTGGCGCCCGTACTGCGGATGGGACCCCCAGCGCCCCTCCATCCGCAGCGACTCCCCCGGCTGCGCCCCCAGCAGCGCCCCGACCACGGTGAGCAGTTCCCCGGCACCCCGCCCGGTGTCGACCCGGGCCACCGTGTACCCGCTCTCCTCGTTGGCGTAGGTGATGCGTTCGAGCACCCCTTCCACCACGACCGGCCCGGGACCACGACCTTCATTGGACATGGGGGTGACGGTAGCGAAGGGGACGGACAGCGGGGGCGGGGCCGCCCGTTCCCGGACCCTCGCCTCCGTCCCCCGACCCCCCCCCGGCGCCCGGTCTCGGTCCCGGCCCTCTCTGGCCGTCCCGGTCCCCTCTGGCCGGTCCCCGGTCCTCAGATCGCCAGGAACCGTCCCAGCGTCTCCTCCAGGACCTCCACCCCGTCCCTCGCCCACAGGGTGTCGTTGAAGAGTTCGACCTCCACCGGGCCCGTCCAGCCCGCGCGTTCCGCGAGGTCGGACCAGGCGCGCAGGTCGATGCTGCCGTCGCCGAGCTGGCCCCGGCCGTTGAGGACGCCCGCCGGGAGGGGGGTCGTCCAGTCGGCCAGCTGGAAGGAGTGGAGGCGGCCCGTCGCGCCCGCGCGTTCCACCGCCGCCGGGGCCCGGTCGTCCCACCACAGGTGGTACGTGTCGACGACCACGCCCACCTGCTCGGCGGGGAAGTGCTCCGCGATCTCCAGGGCCTGGTCCAGGGTGGAGACGGCGCAGCGGTCGGCGGCGTACATCGGGTGGAGGGGCTCCACCGCGAGGCGGACGCCGCGCTCCCCCGCGTAGGGGGCGAGGGTGCCGATGGCCTCGGTGATGCGGGCGCGGGCCGAGGGCAGGTCCGGGCAGGCGGGGGTGAGGCCGCCGGAGACCAGGACCAGGGTGTCGGTGCCGAGGGTCACGGCCTCGTCGATCGCCGCGCGGTTCTCGTCGAGCCAGCCGTCCGAGGTGAAGAAGCCGCCCCGGCACAGCGTGGTGACGGTGAGGCCCGCCTCCCGCACCAGGTCGGCCGCCGCCTGGACGCCGTACTCCGCGACCGGCTCGCGCCACAGGCCCACATGGCCGATGCCGAGGCGGACGCAGTGGGCCACCAGGTCGGGCAGGGAGAGCTGCTTGACCGTCATCTGGTTGACGGAGAGGCGGTCGAGGTTCATCGCGGGACTCCGTGGACGGTGAGCAGGGACCGCATCCGGGACTCCGCGAGGGCCGGGTCCGGGAACAGGCCGAGGCCGTCGGCGAGTTCGTAGGCGCGGGCCAGGTGCGGCAGGGAGCGGGCGGACTGGAGGCCGCCGACCATCGTGAAGTGGTCCTGGTGGCCGGCCAGCCAGGCGAGGAACACCACGCCCGTCTTGTAGAAGCGGGTGGGGGCCTGGAAGAGGTGCCGGGACAGCTCCACCGTGGGGTCCAGCAGGGCCCGGAAGCCCGCCGTGTCGCCGGTGTCCAGGGTCCGCACGGCCTCCGCCGCCAGCGGGCCCAGCGGGTCGAAGATGCCGAGCAGCGCGTGGCTGAAGCCCTGCTCGTCGCCCGCGATCAGCTCGGGGTAGTGGAAGTCGTCGCCCGTGTAGCAGCGGACGCCCGCCGGGAGGCGGCGGCGCAGGGCGACCTCGCGCCCGGCGTCGAGCAGGGAGACCTTGATGCCGTCGACCTTGTCGGGGTGGGCGGCGATGACGTCGAGGAAGGTCTCGGTCGCCGTGTCCAGGTCGGCCGATCCCCAGTAGCCGTCGAGGGCCGGGTCGAACATCGGGCCGAGCCAGTGCAGGACGACCGGCTCGCTCGCCTGGCGCAGCAGGTGCCCGTAGACGTCGAGGTAGTCCTCCGCGCCGGTGGCGGTGGCGGCGAGCGCGCGGGAGGCCATCAGGATGGCCTGGGAGCCGCTCTCCTCGACGAGGGAAAGCTGCTCCTCGTACGCGGCGCGCACCGTCGCCAGGTCCGCCGGGCCGGTGAGCTGGTCGGTGCCGACGCCGCAGGCGATCCGGCCGCCGACGGCCTTCGCCTCGGCGGACGAGCGGCGGATCAGTTCGGCGGCGCCCGCCCAGTCCAGGCCCATGCCGCGCTGGGCGGTGTCCATGGCCTCGGCGACCCCGAGGCCATGGGACCAGAGGTGCCGGCGGAAGGCGAGGGTGGCGTCCCAGTCGACGGCGGCGGGGCCGTCGGGGGTGGTGTCGGCGTACGGGTCGGCGACGACGTGGGCGGCGGAGAAGACCGTACGGGAGGTCAGCGGGCCGGTGGCGGCGAGCGCGCGGGGCTCGGTGCGGGGCTCGTACGTCCGCAGTCCGTCGGGTCCGGGGAGGCGGATCGTCACAGGGTCACCTCGGGGACGTCCAGGCGGCGGCCCTCGGCGGCGGACCGGAGGCCCAGCTCGGCGAGCTGGACGCCCCGGGCGCCCGCGAGGAGGTCCCAGTGGTAGGGCTCGCCGAGGGTGACGTGGCGCAGGAACAGCTCCCACTGGGCCTTGAAGCCGTTGTCGAACTCGGCGTTGTCCGGGACTTCCTGCCACTGGTCGCGGAAGGGCTCGGTGACCGGGATGTCCGGGTTCCAGACCGGCTTGGGGGTGGCCGAGCGGTGCTGGACGCGGCAGCCGCGCAGTCCGGCGACGGCGGAGCCGTGGGTGCCGTCGACCTGGAACTCGACCAGTTCGTCGCGGTTGACGCGGACGCTCCAGGAGGAGTTGATCTGGGCGACGGCGCCGCCCTCCAGCTCGAAGACGCCGTACGCGGAGTCGTCGGCGGTGGCCTCGTACGGCTCGCCCTGCTCGTCCCAGCGGCGCGGGACGTGGGTGGCGACGTGGGCGCTGACGGTGGTGACCCGGCCGAACAGCTCGTGGAGCACGTACTCCCAGTGGGGGAACATGTCCACGACGATGCCGCCGCCGTCCTCCGAGCGGTAGTTCCAGCTGGGGCGCTGGGCCTCCTGCCAGTCGCCCTCGAAGACCCAGTAGCCGAACTCTCCGCGTACGGAGAGGATCTCGCCGAAGAAACCGCCGTCGATCAGGCGCTTGAGCTTGAGCAGCCCCGGCAGGAACAGCTTGTCCTGGACGACGCCGTGCCGGATGCCCTTGGCGTCGGCGAGGCGGGCGAGGTCGAGGGCGCCCGCGAGGTCGGCGGCGGTGGGCTTCTCCGTGTAGATGTGCTTCCCGGCCTCGATCGCCTTGGTGAGCGCCTCGGCGCGGGCGGAGGTGACCTGGGCGTCGAAGTAGATGTCGATGCTGTCGTCCGCGAGGACGGCGTCGAGGTCGGTGGACCACTCGGTGAGGCCGTGGCGCTCGGCGAGGGCGCGCAGGGCGGGCTCGCGGCGGCCGACGAGGACGGGCTCGGGCCAGAGGGTCTCGCCGTTGCCGAGGTCCAGGCCGCCCTGTTCGCGCAGGGCGAGGATCGAGCGGACGAGGTGCTGACGGTATCCCATGCGGCCGGTGACGCCGTTCATGGCGATACGGACGGTCCTGCGTGTCACGAAAGGTTCCTCTCCCGGTGCTCCGCGCCTCGATAGAAAGCGCTTTCTACAGGGAGTGACGCTAGCCTGCCGACATCGCCGTCGACAAGGCCCCCCGGAGGTACGCACACGATGACCGTCACCCTGGCGGACGTGGCCGCCCGCGCCCGGGTCTCCCCCGCCACCGTCTCCCGCGTCCTCAACGGCAACTACCCGGTCGCCGCCTCCACCCGCGAGCGGGTCCTGCGGGCCGTCGACGAACTCGACTACGTCCTCAACGGCCCCGCCAGCTCCCTGGCCGCCGCCACCTCCGACCTCGTCGGCGTCCTCGTCAACGACATCGCCGACCCCTTCTTCGGGATCATGGCCAGTGCCGCGCAGAGCGCCATCGGGGAGACCGCGACCGGGCGCGGCGGGGGCGAGAAGCTCGCCGTCGTCTGCAACACCGGGGGCGCCCCCGAGCGCGAACTGACCTATCTCACCCTGCTCCAGCGGCAGCGGGCCGCCGCCGTCATCCTCATGGGCGGCTCCCTGGAGGACCCCGCCCATCTGGCGGCCACCA
Source organism: Streptomyces sp. CBMA291 (assembly GCF_014596525.1). Taxonomy (GTDB): domain Bacteria; phylum Actinomycetota; class Actinomycetes; order Streptomycetales; family Streptomycetaceae; genus Streptomyces. The sequence goes on along the minus strand of NZ_MSJP01000060.1, from coordinate 35,405 downwards.
CCGCGAAGCTCGCCCGGCTCGCGGAGGCCGGGACCCGGGTCGTGCTGTGCGGACGGCCGCCCGCGCCCGGCGACGTGCCCGCCGCCGCGCTCGTCTTCGACAACCGGACCGGCGCCCGCCGCCTCACGGAGCATCTGCTCGCCCTCGGCCACCGGCGCATCGGATACGCGGCGGGGCCGGTCGACCGCACGACCACCCGGCACCGCCTCGAAGGGCACCGGGAGGCGCTCGCGGCGGCGGGCGTCCCGGAGGGGCCGACCGTCCACGGCCCCTACGAGCGGGCCTCCGGTCAGGCCGCGACGGCCGAACTCCTCGCCCGTGACCCGGAGTTGACGGCGATCATCGCCTCCAACGACACGGTGGCCCTCGGCGTCTGCGCGGCCCTCAGGGAGCGCGGTCTCGACATCCCCGGCGATGTGTCCGTGGCGGGCTTCGACGATCTGCCGCTGGCCCAGGACACCGTCCCGGCCCTGACGACCGTACGCCTCCCGCTGCACGAGACGGGGGTACGGGCGGGCCGGCTCGCCACGGAGACGGAGCCGACGCCTTCGGGAGAAGTCGAGACGGTCCCGGCGGAGTTGGTGGTGCGGGGGTCCACGGGGGTGGCGCGCCGGAGGTAGAGGCGGCGGCCCGCTCGCCGGGCCGCCCCGTCACGACCTCCTACCGGCCCGTCCCGCGCAGGCCCGCCACGGCCTCCCACCGGCCCGACCAGCTCAGCCCTGCCACGGCCTCCTACAAGCCCGACCCGCTCAGCCCCGCCACGGCCTCCCACCAACCCGCCCCGCCCAGCCCCGCCACGGCCTCCTACAAGCCCGCCCCGCTCAGCCCCGCCGCCGCGAGGACCGCGTCCACCGTCTCCTCCACCGTCAGCTCCGCGCTGTCGACGCGGACGCCCACGTCCGGAAGTTCGGCCAGCATCGCCTCGTGCAGGAACGACCAGTCGGTCGTCAGGCGCTTGTGGCGGGCGTCGTTGCGTTCCCTGGCCTTCGCCGGGCCCGGGACCAGGAAGACCGGGTGCAGGGCGGCGGTCCGCAGCGAGGCGCGGTAGAAATCGAGGTGGCTGCGGCGGACCACCACGTCGTCGATCACCGGCAGGAAGCCCGCCGCCGCGAAACTGTCGGCGAGCAGACAGGCGTTGCGGGCGCGGAGGAAGATCTGCCGGTCCGCCTCCGGGTCGCCTTCCGGGGTCGGCCACCGGCCGCCGCTCACGATCAGCGACTGGAGCCCGTCGACCTCGATGTGCGCCGCCGCCGCGAACCGGGCGGCGAGCGCCGCCGCGACGGTCGACTTGCCGCTGCCCGGGATGCCGCTGAGCAGGACGACGCCGGGGGCGGGGGCGCGGTCGACGGGAACCTGGTCCATGACCGGGACCCTAGTACGCGGGCCCCGCGCGTCGACGCTTCGTCAATCTGCGGGACCCGTCGCACACTCGGCCGTCCGGCTCAGATCGCCGCCCGGTAGAAGTACGTCCTGCGGTACTCGATCTTGCCGTCCCGGACCAGGTACGTGTCGGCGAAGCCCTCGTCCAGGGCCGTGCCGTCGCGGCTCGCGCCCCGGAAGCGGCCCCAGCAGGCCGCCGCCGCGAGACCGCCGGTGACCTGGTCGACCTCATGGGCGCCGGAGGCGATGATCCGCTCGTGCTCGTAGAAGTGGCGGATCCTGGCCAGACCTTCGAGGGCCGGGTAGCCGGGGCGCTCGTAGACCGCGTCCTCGGCGAAGACCTCGCCCAGCTCGTCCCACGAGCGGGAGTCGACCACCTGGAAAAGCCGGGCCACCAGAGAGTCGGCGGACACCGGGGGGTGTGTGCGTGCCGTCATGACCGTGCTCCTTCGTTGCGTGTCGTCGGAAGGGCGGTGCCGGTGTGCGCCGGGAGGGTGGTTCGGCGCGCACCGCAAGGGGGTTCGGTGTCAGTGCGCGGCGGCCCGCGCCTTGTCGAAGGCCGTCGCGAGGCGGGAGACGCCTTCCCGCCGCTGCTCCTCGTCGAGGGTGGCGAAGGAGAGCCGCAGCAGCCGGGAGCCGTCCTGTTCTATGCAGAACGGCGCGCCGGGGACGAGCGCGAGTCCCTGGGCCAGGGCCTGTTCGTACAGCAGGTCCGAGGTGACCCGGGGGTCGTCGACGGAGCACCAGAAGAACAGGCCGCCGCGCGGGTCGTCGAAGACGAGCCACGGCAGCCGCTCGCGCAGCAGCGCCGCCGTCGCCCGCGCCTTGGCCCCGTACAGGGTGCGCAGCCGGGCGAGGTGGGCGGGGAGGAAGGCGGGGTCGCCGAGGAGGTCGGCGAGGACGTACTGCCCGAAGGTGTTCGTCTGGAGGTCGCTGCTCTGCTTGGCCGCCACCAGCTCGCCGATCAGCCCGGCCGGCGCGGTCAGTCCGGCCACCCGGAACCCGGGGCACAGGGTCTTCGACAGGCTCATGAGCCGGATCACGCGGTCACCGTACACGTCGGTGGACGGCGACCGGTCGCCTTCGAAGGCCAGGTCGCCGTACGGGTCGTCCTCGACGATCAGGAAGCCGTACCGGTCGGCGAGCGCGGCCAGTTCCCTGCGGCGCCCCTCGGTGAGGACGCCGCCGGTGGGGTTGTGGAAGTGCGGGACGACGTAGACCAGTTTGGGGCGCGCGCCGGCCGCGAGCCGCTCCGCCAGGACGTCCACCCGCATCCCGTCGCGGTCCGTGGGCAGCGGCAGGAGGCGGGCCCCGGCGCCCCGGAAGGACTGCACGGCGCCCAGGTAGCTGGGGTCGTCCAGGGCCACCAGGTCGCCCTCGTCGAGGAGGGTCCTGGCGACCAGGTCCAGGCCCTGCTGGCTGCCTCCGGTGACCATCGCCCGCTCGGCGGCGACCGGGGCGCCGGTCTCGCCCGCGCGCCGGGCCACCGCCTCGCGCATGGCGGGGACGCCCGCCGTCGGGGCGTACTGGAGGGCGGCGGCGGCCGTACGGGTGAGAACCCGGTCGGTCACCTCCGCGATCCGGGCGACGGGGAAACTGTCGGGCGCCGGGATGCCCCCGGCCATCGACAGGACGCCCGGCGCGTTGGCCGCCGACAGGATGCGGTCGATGGCGTCCGACCTGCCCCAGGCGGTGCGCCGGGCGAGGAGCCCGGTGAAGTCGTCCCCGGTCATGGGGTCACCGCCGTCTTCTCCGGCGCCTCGGGGCCGGTGCCGATCCGTGCCGGGCCGTCCCTCATGACGTCACCGCCGTCTTCTCCGGCGCCTCGGGGCCGGTGCCGATCTGCGCCGGGAAGTCCTTCAGGCGCCAGACCGGGGAGAGCAGCACCACGAGGACCGCCGAGAGGAAGGCTCCGGCGGTCGCGAAGAGGGTTTCGCGCAGTCCGATCAGGTCGCCGAGCCAGCCGCCGACGAGGGCGCCGAGCGGGAGCATCCCCCAGGAGATGAAGCGGTAGCCCGCGTTCATCCGGCCGAGCAGTTCGTCCGGGGTGATCGACTGGCGCAGGCTGATGATGTGGATGTTGGCCATCGTGCCGCCCGCGCCGATCAGCGCGAAGGTGGCGACGAAGAGGCCCAGGGTGAGGATCCCGTCGTTCGCCGGGGCCAGCGGGATGATCACCGGGGCGGCGCAGCAGAGGACGAGCGCCGCCAGGATCGCGGGTCCGAGGCCCATCACCCGTTTGAGGGTACGGGCCACCAGGGAGCCGCCGAGGGAGCCGACCGCGCCGGTGCCGAGGAGCAGGCCGATGGTCCCCGGGGAGAGGTCCAGACGGCGGGCCGCGTAGAGCACGAAGACGGTCTGGAGCGACATCCAGCAGAAGTTGTAGAGCCCCGACTGGAGGGCGCAGGCGCGCAGATGGGCGCTGTCCCAGATGATGCGGACGCCGTCGCCGACGCTCTTCCACAGGCCGGTGCGGGTCTCGGGGACGAGCGGCGGCGGTTCGGGCCTGCGGACGGCGAGCAGGGTGACCACCGAGACCAGGTACGAGGCGCCGTTGATGAGCAGCGCGTAGGGCGCCGTGACCCAGCCGATGAGCAGACCGGCGAGGCCGGGTCCGCCGATCTGCGCGAGGGAACTGGTGCCCTGGAGCTTGCTGTTGCCCTCGACCAGGTGTTCCTTGCCGATGAGGGTCGGCAGGTACGACTGGTAGGCGACGTCGAAGACGACGGTGAGCGACCCGATGAGGAGCGCCGCCACGTAGACGAACTCGATGCGCAGCAGATCGGTGGCGGCGAGCAGCGGGACGGCCGTGACGAGCAGGGCGCGTCCCACGTTGGCCGCGATCATCAGGGGGCGGCGGCGGACCCGGTCGACCCAGACCCCGACGAGCAGGGTGACGAGCAGGAACGGGGCGTAGGAGGCGGCGTTCACCAGGCCGACCTGGGAGGAGGACGCGTCCAGGGTGAGGACGGCGGTCAGCGGCAGGGCCAGGGTGGTGACCTGGGCGCCGATCTGGGAGATGCCCTCGCCCGTCCAGAACTTCATGAACTCCGCGTCGCGCCAGAGCGCGCCGCGCTCGCGCCCCCCGGCGGCGGCGGGTGCGCCGTCGCCGGGGGTCGCCGGGCCGGCCGACCCGGTGGGGTCGGCCGGTTCCGCCGAGCTGTGCGAGTCGGTGGACCCGGTCACGCGGCCCCCTCGTCGGAGGCCGGGTCGGCCACGTGGAAGGCACAGCCGATCTGGGCGCCGCGCAGCATGCTGACGATGCCGACGGCGGGGTCGGTGACGCCCCGGGCGAGGGTGCCCGCGTACTTTCCGTCGACCATGAGGGTGCCGTAGGCGACGGCCATGTCCTCGGTGGTGACGCCGTCGTCGGAGAGGAACCGCTCGGTGGTGGGGAGCAGGCGGCGCTGGAGGACGAAGGGGCCGCCGACGGCCTGGTGGAGCTTCTCCACCCACTCCTTCTGGTCGGTGGTCCAGCCGGGGGTGACGCCGACGCCGCCGTAGAGCAGGGTCGGCTTGAGGACGAGGAGGTCCTTGTTGGCGACGGCGTACGGCAGGAGGTCGATCTTCTCGCCCTCGAAGGTGACCTTCTCGTCGCGGACGAAGCGGGTCCAGGGCAGGATGCGGTCGACGAGGGCGCGCTCCTCCTCGGTGAGGGCGGCGCGGTTGCGCTCGTCGCTGAGCATGGCGAGGCTGCCCTTGTTGCCGTACAGCTCGCAGTCGAGGGAGGCGAACATCTCGACCTGTCCGGCCTCGGCGGCGTCGAGGAGCGGGTTGACGAGGTCGTAGGTGCGGGGCTCGTCGGGCATCTCGCCGGGCAGGAAGAGGCGGTAGACGACGTCGACGCGCCTCCCGTCGTAAACGACCTTGCCGTCCTCGTAGGTGAAGTCGCCGAGGTGGCAGACGACCGGGTCGAAGCCGAGGTCCTTGAAGGCGGGGACGACGAACTCCATCCAGCACTTGGACTTCTCGAAGCCGTCGGGCCAGTCGGTGATGGCGAGGAGCGGGCGCTCGATCCCGGCGAGGGACGGGGCCTGGCGGCGCAGCACGTCGGTGATGCGGGCCAGCGGGTCGGGGTAGACGAGGTTCTCTGCGGCGGCGAAGGCGGCGAACTCCTCGTCCTTGATCAGGGCGCGGGCGAACTCGCCCATCTGCCAGCCGCCGAGCGAGGTGCCGGTGTTCAGCTCCATGAGGCGGAAGCCGCCGGTCTCGCGGTAGAGGTCGGCGCGGGAGAGCGGCGGGATCTCGTCGACGGCGCCGCGCAGGACGAGGTCGGCCTGGGTGTCGCTCATGCCGACGGCCTTGGCGAAGGCGCGCAGGTCGCCGCCGAAGAGGCGGGCGGGGACGGACTTGAGAAGTTCGAAGAGTCCGTTGAGGTCGTGTTCGAGGCCGGAGACGTCCTCGGCGCTGAGGAAGACGGGCCGGTTGAGGCCCTCGCCGCCGCCCGCGCCGTAGCGGAACCACTCGACGCCCCGGACGCCGGAGACGGTCATGCGGGCGGCGGTGCGCTCGTGGTCGAAGAAGCGGCGGGTGACGGCGTTCTCGACGCGGGCGCCGAGCTTGTGGGTGCTGACCCCGGTGACCTCGGTACGGGAGAGGCCCTCGGCCCGGTCCAGGGCGCGGCGGGTCTCGACGGGGTTCTCGCCGACGGCGATGAGGGCGGCGGAGCGGGGGGTGAGGCCGCGCGGCGGGAGCTGGAGTTCGTCGCCGGGCTCGACCAGGGCGACGGCCTCGGCGAGTCCTTCGACCTCGGCGGGCTCGGGGAGGACGACCCGGTCGATCGTGCCGTCGTACGCGGGGTAGAGGAAGCGGATCTCGGCGCTGAGCGCGCGGGTGGGGGTGAGGTCCGGGGTGCGTTCGAAGGCGATCTCGGCGGCGGCGACGGCCAGGTCGATGCCGGTGGCGAGCTGGTGGACGTGCGGGATGAGGTCGCCGCCGAGGCGTCCGTTCAGCTCGATCAGGCGGGGGCCCTCGGCGCTGACGCGCAGCTCGGTGTGGGTGACGCCGTAGTCGACGCCGACGGCCCGGTGGGAGTCGCGGACGAGTTCGACGACGGCCTCGGCCCAGGGCTCGTCGCGCCAGGCGGTGACGAGGTGGCCGACCTCCTCGAAGTACGGCTGGGGGCCGAGGCGCTTGCGGGCGATGCAGACGGGGGTGACGACGCCGTCCACGACGGTGCTGTCGACGCTGAGTTCGGGGCCTTCGACGTACTCCTCGACGAGGACGGTGTCGGCGGTCCCGGCGCCCTGGAGGCGGCTGGCGGCGGCGAGCCGGTAGGCCTGGCGCAGTCCGTCGGCGTCGCGGGCGACCATGACGCCGAAGCTGCCGCCGAGGGTGCGGGGCTTGACGACGACGGGGAAGCCGATGGCCTCGGCGACGGCGACGGCCTCGTCCTCGCTGCCGGCGGGGGCGTGCCGGACGGCGGCCATGCCCGCGGCTTCCAGGGCCTGGCGGGTGGCGTACTTGTCGCGGCAGATCTTGGCGGCGGCCGGGTCCATGGCGCGCAGGCCGAGGCGGGCGGCGACCGAGGAGACGGCGGCGAGCGACCATTCGTCCCAGGTGACGATGGCGGCTTCGGAGACCTCGCCGCGCAGGTCGGCGACGGAGGGGAACAGCTTGTGCGCGTCCGAGGTGTCGGCGATCCGGTGGGTGTCGACGTACTTCGCCTGCCAGGTGGGTGCCTCGGGGGCGATCAGGGTGACCTCGTACCGCGCGGCCAGGGAGGCGAGCGCGTACTCCCGGTACTGACGGATGCGGCTGCCGACCAGGATGACGCGCGGGCGTTCGTTGGTCATGACGGACACGGTGTGTGTTCCTTTCCGATGCGGTGCGGTGCGTGGGGCCTGGTGGTGGCAGGCGGTACGGGTGGTGCCGAGGGCCCCGGTGGTGCGGGTGGTGCGGGTGGCGGTCCCGGGGCGGCCGTTACGGGTGGTGCCCAGGGCCCCGGTGGTGCGGGTCGTGCGGGTGGTGGCCCGGGGCGCCGGTCGGTCATGCGTCCAGCGGGGTGCAGGTGAGCCGGAAGCCGTTGGCGGAGGTCTCGATGGCCTCCTCGACGGCGGCGGTGGACGGGCCGCGGAACCGGAAGCGGGTGCCGACGTGCTCGTATCCGCTGATCGGGGGCACCCGCCGGCCGACGGGGACGTGCAGCACCGCGTACGGCTTGCGCTCCTCGGGCGGCGGCGCGGTCCAGTCGGCGCGTTCGACGAGACAGGGCGCCGGGATCGGCAGCGGAAGGAGCAGATAGCCGCCGACCTCGCCGGTCTTCAGGGCGGGCAGGACCGGCGCCCGGCCGAGCTGGAGGTCGGCGGCGGCGGCCATCAGGTCGGCGTCGTGGACGTCCCGCCAGGTGAACGGGATCTCGCCGCCGCCGACCCGGGCCCCGCACTCCAGGAAGACCAGGGCGGGGCCGCCGTCGGCGCCGGGGGCCCGGGTGACGAAGGCCTCCAGGTGGAAGACCCACGGGCGGCCGCCGCCGAGGACGGCCCCGACGGCGGCGGCGAACGGCTCCACGGCCGCGAGCAGCTCCGGGTCGTCCTCCTCGACGGAGCCCAGCCAGTTGCCCTGGGTGAAGTCGGCGCAGGTGCCGCCGACGTAGCGGGAGGCCGTCCAGCTGCCGAGCCGGTCGCCCTCCCACAGTCCGTCGATGTGCAGGATCGGGGCGTCCACGTACGTCTGGGCGAGGAACGGTTCGGCCGCGAGGTCGGCGGCGAGGTCCGGGTGCGCGTCCAGGTCGGCTTCCCCGTCGAGCCGGACCACTCCCCTGCTGGCGGTGCCCCGGTGCGGCTTGCAGACCAGCGGCCAGCCGTGCGTGCGCCCGAACTCCCGTACGGCGTCGAGGTCGGGGACGTGGGCGAGCGCGGGCACCGGGATGCCCCCGGCGGCCACCGTGGTGCACATCAGGAGCTTGTCGCGGAAGACCGCCAGCTCGTCGGAGGTCTGTCCGGCGATGCCGAACTCCTCGCGGAGGAGGGCCGCCGTGTCGAGATCGCCCTCGTTGAGGGCGAGCAGCGCCTGCGGCGGGCCGTACCGCTCGACCAGGTCGGCGAGGGCCGCCCGGACGACGGGCAGGTCGTCGGTGGCGGCGACCGTGACGACGGCCTCGGCGGCGGCGGGGACGGAGGCCCGGCCGAGGTCGGTGCTGAGGTAGGTGACCCGGTGGGCATCGTGGTCGACGTAGTCGGCGTAGAGCGCGTGGGTGTCCCGCCAGCGGTGCAGGACGGTCACATGGGGGCGGGTTCCGTTCATGCCTCGGTCTCCGCCGGGGTGTCCGAGAGCCAGGACAGGGCGGCGGCCACGATCGAGCGGACGCCGACGTCCAGGGCGGGGCCCGCCTGCGGGGCGAAGGTGGGCGCGTGGTTCTGCGGGAGGTCGTCGAGACGCCCGGCGGCGAACGCGGCGGTGAACTCCTCCGGGTCGAGACCGCCCCAGAACCAGTACACGGACGGCACCTGCGCCGCCGTCGCCAGGATGCCGAAGTCCTCGCTGGCCGTCGTCGGGCCCATGGTCATGACGGCTCCGGCGCCGAAGGCCGCGCGGTGCGCGTCGGCGACCCGCTCGGCCGCCGCCGTGTCGTTGACCGTCATCGGCAGGTGGTAGACCGGGGTGATCTCCGGCTCGGCGGTGGCGCCCGCCGCGTCCGACTCGGCCTTGGCCAGGCGCTCGATGGCGGCGAGGACCTTCTCGCGCACGGGGGCCGAGCTGGTGCGGACGTTGATGCCGAGTTCGGCCGTGTCCGGGATGACCGCCGCCGTCGTGCCCGCCTGGAGCTTGCCGACGGTGACCACCACCGGCTCCTGGGCGGCCGTCTCGCGCGAGACGATCGACTGGAGCCGCAGCACCAGGGAGGCCGCCATCAGGACCGGGTCGACGGCCGCCTCCGGCTTGGAGCCGTGCCCGCCGCGCCCGAAGAGCTTCACCGTGATCGAGTCGGTGGCGCCCATGACGGTGCCGGGGCAGGTGGCGATGAGCCCGACGGGGCCGGGGCCCACGTGCTGGCCGAGGATGACGTCCGGCTTCGGGAAGCGCTCGAACAGGCCGTCGTCGACCATCGAGCGGGCGCCGTAGCCGCTCTCCTCGCCGGGCTGGAAGACGGCCACGACCGTGCCCTTCCAGTGCCCGGTGCGGGCCGCGAGCACCGCGCACGACCCGAGCAGGGCGGCCACGTGCAGATCGTGGCCGCAGGCGTGCATGACCGGCACCTCGGCGCCGGTGTCGTCGGTGGCGGTCACCGTGCTCGCGTACGGAAGGCCGGTGGCCTCCTTCACCGGCAGCGCGTCCATGTCGGCGCGGAGCATGACCACGGGGCCCTCGCCGTTGCGCAGGACCGCGACGACTCCGGTGCGGCCCACGCCGCTGGTGATCTCCCAGCCGCCCTGCGCGGCGAGCCGCTCCGCGACGAGCGCCGCCGTCCGCTTCTCCTGGAAGGCCAGCTCGGGATGGGCGTGCAGGTCCTTGTAGTCGGCCTCCAGGGCGGGGAACAGCGGTTCCAGGGCGTCGAGCACTGCGGTCAGGGAGTCCATGGCGTCCTCACTCGGAGACGGGGGTGTCGGGAAGGGGGTGTTCGCGTACGCCCCAGGAGGCGAGCAGCGCCACGGCGCAGGTGACCGCCGGCCACCACGGCACCCAGCCGCCGTGGCCCGTGGAGCGCAGCCACTCGGCGAGGGCCGGGAAGGTGCCGCCGAAGAGGCTGATCGCGAGGGCGCCCGGCAGGCCGACGGCGACCGCGCGGACGGCGGGCGGGAAGAGCTGCCCCGCGAAGACGTTGCTGACGGAGAGGGGCAGGGCGAGCAGGAGGAGCAGCACCACCGTGACGAGCGGTACGGGCACCCGGCCCGCGACCATCCCGGCGAGCAGCGGTACGGAGCCGAGCGCGAGCCCGGCGAAGCCGATCCGCAGCACCTTCAGGGCGCCGAACCGGTCGGCCGCCCTGCCCGCCGCGAGCATTCCGGCGAGCAGCGCCACCATGCCGAGGAGCAGGGCCCCGGAGGCCTCCTCCTTGGTGGCGGCGCCCGCGTCCGCGGCGTAGGCGGGGAAGTCGACCGTGAGGAAGTAGAAGACGGTGGTGGCGCCCGAGGTGATCGCGAACACCACGAGCAGCGGCCGGAGGGAGGCCCGCAGGACCGGCCAGGGGCTCGCTCCGCCGCGCTCGCGGGCGTCCTTGGCGAAGACCTCGCTCTCGGCGGCGCCGCGCCGGATCCACAGGGCCGTCAGGCCGAGCAGGGCGCCGAAGACGAAGGCGAGCCGCCAGGCGCCGTCCTCGACGCCGGTCTCGCCGAAGACGCCGAGCAGGACGGCGAGGACGAGGAAGGACAGGGCGCTGCCGAGGACCACGCCGCCGTAGGAGACCGCGCTGTAGAAGTACCGGCTGCGGCCGGGGGCGGTCTCGGTGACGTACGCGGCGGCGCTCGGGTTCTCGGCGCCGACGGACAGGCCCTGCACCAGACGGGCGGCCACCACGAGGATCGGGGCCGCGAGTCCGATCGACGCGTGGCCGGGAATGACCGCCAGGAGCAGCGAACCGGCCGCGATGAGGCCGACGGTGAGGGTGAGGCCGAAGCGGCGTCCCCGGGTGTCGGTGAGCCGCCCGATGACGACGCTGCCCAGGGGCCGCACCAGGAAGCCGAGGGCGAAGCCGAGGTAGGCGGCGATCAGCCGGGCGGTGGGCGAGGAGCCGGGGAACAGCTGCTCGGCGAAGTAGGGCGCGAGGATGCCGTAGATCGTCCAGTCGTACGCCTCCACGACCGATCCGACGCTGGCGGCGAGCAGTTCGCGCCGGGGTCTGCGGGCCGGGGCCGCGTCCTCGGCCGGGGCGGGCGACCCGGCCCCGGTCCCGGCTTCGGGCGCGGCGGGTGACCCGGTCCCGGCCTCGGGCGCGGCCTCGGTGGGTATGCCGGGGGTGCTCATTCGGCCACCCCGTAGACCCGGGCGCCGGTGCCGTCCCCGTGTCCCGCCGGGTGCGGGACCGTGTGCAGGCGGGCGCCGACGGCCGGGAGGTCCGCAAGGCCGGTCAGTCCGGTGACGGCGGGGATTCCGGCCTCGGCGAGGGCCTTGGCGGTGGCGCCGTCGCGTTCGGTGCTGTCGGTGGCGACGAGGACGGCGCCGCGCTCGGCGAGGAGGGCGACGGCGTCCGGGGTGAGGTAGGGGCCGTCGGGGCGGCCGGTGTGGACGACGACGGCGTGTCCGGCCGGTTCGAAGGGGGCGAGCGCGAGCCGGTCCGCGACGGGCTCCGCGGTGCCCGCCAGGCGGACCAGGGCGACGGGCAGGTCGACCAGGCCCCCGATGCCGTCCGGCGCCCCGGCGGGCCGGTCGACACGGGTGCCGGGGCCGGTCAGGTCGACCGTGCGGCGGGCGGGCGGCTCGCCGTCCGCGCCGGTGTTCCGGGAGCCCTTGTGCGGCTCCCGGATCAGCTCCTTGCGGGTGATGACCGTACCGCCGACCATCAGAAGCCCCAGGTGGCGTACGAGGAGTTCGCCGAGGTCGCCGTCGTCGATGCGGTCGCCGGGGATGTCGAGCCGGAAGCCCTCGGTCCGCAGGGAGCCGCCGTTGCTGAAGACCACCTCGGCGTCGAAGTCGACCCGCCACTGCCCGGCACCGGTTGCCGTCGTCATGTGCTTCGTTCCTTCACTCGTCGCGTTGTTCGCGTGGTGTGCCGCCCCGGGGGCGGGCCCTCAGGCGCAGTCGATGAGGGCCTTCTCCAGTGCGCCGACCACTTCGTGGATCTCTTCCTCCGTGATGGTGAGGGGCGGAAGGAGCCGGAGCACGGCACCGTGCCGACCGCCGCTCTCCAGGAGCAGTCCGTGATCCAGGCATGCCTTCTTGACGCGACGAGCGCGGTCTCCGTCGGCGGGCCGGGCCCCGAGGGCGTCGGCCTCGGCGTCCGGGTCGACGAGTTCGATGCCCCACATCAGGCCCCTGCCGCGGATGTCGCCGATCTCCGGACGGGTCAGGGCGAGGCGCCGCAGCAGGCCACCGAGCAACTCTCCCTTGACGGCGGCCTGTTGGACGAGTCCTTCTTCGGCCAAGACCTCAAGGGCGGCGGCGCCCGAGACGAGGGCGATCTGGTTGCCCCGGAAGGTGCCCGCGTGGGCGCCGGGCCGCCAGGTGTCGTACCGGCCGTGGTAGAGCATCAGGGCGAGCGGGAAGCCGCCGCCGACGGCCTTGGAGACGAGGACGGCGTCGGGTTCGATGCCGGACTCCTCGAAGGCCCACATGGTGCCGGTGCGGCCCCAGCCCGCCTGGATCTCGTCGAGGACGAGGGGGATGTCGAGCCGGGCGGTGATCTCCCGCAGTCCGCGCAGCCACTCGACGGGGGCGGGGATCACGCCGCCCTCGCCCTGGACGGCCTCCACGAAGACGGCGGCGGGCTTGGTGATGCCGCTCTCGGGGTCGGTGAGCAGCCGCTCGATGTAGGTGAGGCCGACCCGGACGCCCTGGTCGCCGCCGAGCCCGAAGGGGCAGCGGTAGTCGTAGGGGTAGGGCAGGTGGTGCACGTCGGGCATGAGGGAGGGCACGGATTCCTTGGCGCCCAGGTTGCCGGTGAGGGCGAGGGAGCCGGCCGTCATGCCGTGGTAGGCGCCGTGGAAGGCGAGGACGGTGCGGCGGCCCGTGGCGGTCTTGAAGAGCTTGATGGCCGCCTCGGTGGCGTCGGCTCCCGCGGGTCCGCAGAACTGGGTGCGGAAGGTGTCCGCCATGGTGCCGGGCAGCTGCTCGTAGAGCGCCGAGAGGAAGGCGTACTTGGCGGGGGTGGTGAGGTCCAGAGCCTGCTGGACCTGGCCCGATTCCAGGTACTCGCGCACCCTGCGCAGCACGTGGGGGTGGTTGTGGCCGAGGGCGAGGGTGCCCGCGGCGGCCAGGCAGTCGATGTACTCGGTGCCGTGGGCGTCGCGGACGCGGGCGCCGTGTCCTTCCTGGAGGACTTGGCCGAAAGCAGTGGCATAGGTCCGGGCGCCGGATTCCCGGGCCCGGACGAATTCGTAGATCTCGTCCGGTGTGGGGGCGGTCGTGCGGCTGGTCACGTCATCACTTCCCAGGGGATGTACGGGCGTCCGCGACCATGACCTGACCGAGGGCGATGCCTCCGTCGTTGGTCGGGACCTGTCGGTGGACGTAGGTGTCGAAACCGTCGGCGGTCAGCCCGGTCAGACAGTTGAGCAGCAGGAACTCGTTGAGGAACACACCGCCGGAGAGCACCACCTGGTTCACTCCGGTCTCCTCGCGGAAGGCCCGGCAGCGGTCGCGGACCATCTCCACGACGGCGGTGTGGAAGCGGCGGCTGATCCGGTCGGCGGGCAGCCCCGCGGCGAGGTCGTCGGCCATGGCCCGGATCACGGGCCGGGGGTCGACCTCGACCGGGCCGTCCTCGCCGTCCGTGCCCGTGTCGCCCTCGGGCGTCCGGACGTCGAAGCGGTACGCGTCCTCGGGGGCGGGGTCGCGGCCGAGCAGCCCCTCCAGTTCGATGGGGCCCTGGGCCTCGTACTCGGCGCGGGAGCAGATCCCGGCGAGCGCGGCGGCGCCGTCGAAGAGGCGTCCCATGCTGGAGGTGGCCGGGGAGTTGACGCCCCGGGCGGCCATGGTGGCGTAGACGTGCCGCTGCTGCTCGTCGAGTTCGGCGAGGGCGGGGAAGGCGGCCACGGCCCGTTCCCGGTCGCCGTCGAAGGCGTCGAGGGCGAGGGCGTAGCCGGTGCGGACGGGTTCGCGGACGGCCTGGTCGCCGCCGATGAGGGGGAGCCGGCGCAGGCGTCCGACGCGCCGGAAGGCGGCGTAGTCGCCGAGCAGGAACTCGCCGCCCCAGACGGTGCCGTCCTCGCCGTAGCCGAAGCCGTCGAAGATCACGCCGAGGGTGGTGCCGGTGACGTGGTTCTCCGCCATGCAGGAGGCCATGTGGGCGTGGTGGTGCTGCACCTCGACGACGGTCCTGGGCGCTCCGGTGCCGTCGCCGTCCTCGTCGAGCGCCGCCCGGGTGGAGCGGAACTGCGGGTGCAGGTCGTGCGCGGTCAGGCCCGGCCTGAGGTCGTAGAGCCGGGCGAGGTGGCGGGCGGTGCGCCGGTGCGAGGCGAAGGTCTCGTCGTTCTTGAGGTCGCCGATGTGCTGGCTGAGGAAGACCTTGCTGCCGTGCGAGAGGGCGACGGTGGTCTTCAGTTCGGCGCCGAGGGCGACGGCGGGCGCCACCTCGCGGCCCACGTCGACCGGGTAGGGGGCGTAGCCGCGGGCCCGGCGGATGAACTGGAGCAGGGGCGCGTCGAGGGCGTCGTGGACGGAGAGCCGGACGACGGAGTCGTCGACGCGGATCTCGATGTCGCGGTCGTGGTAGAGGATGACGTCCGCGATCTCGAAGAGCTGTTCGAGGGCTTCCTCGTTGCGGTACGCGATGGGGTAGCCGGAGATGTTGCCGCTGGTCATCACCAGTGCTTCCAGGCCCGGTTCGTCCAGCAGCAGATGGTGGTGGGGGGCCGAGGGCAGCATGATCCCGAGGTTGGGATTGCGGGGGGCGACCGACTCGGGAAGGGCGTCCGGCTGCTTGCGGGCGAGCAGGATGGGGCGGGCAGGGGAGCGCAGGACGTCGATCTCGTCCTCGGAGAGGACGGCGAGGCGCTGGGCGGTGGCCAGGTCGCGGACCATGACGGCGAAGGGCTTGGAGTCGCGGCGCTTGCGGCGGCGCAGCAGGGCCACGGCCTCCGGCCTGGTGGCGTCCACGGCGAGGTGGAAGCCGCCGACGCTCTTGACGGCGGCGATCCCGCCGTCGGCGAGGACCCGGGCGGCGGCGCGCAGGGCGGCGTCGCCCTCGCTGGTGCGGCCTTCCCGGTCGGTGAGGAGCAGCCGGGGCCCGCAGTCGGGGCAGGCGTTGGGCTGGGCGTGGTAGCGCCGGTCCAGCGGGTCCTCGTACTCGGCCTGGCAGGCCGGGCACATGGTGAAGGAGGACATGGTGGTGGCCGGCCGGTCGTAGGGCAGGTCCTGGATGAGGGAGTAACGGGGCCCGCAGTTGGTGCAGTTGATGAAGGGGTAGCGGTAGCGCCGGTCCCTGGGGTCGCGCAGCTCGCCCTGGCAGTCGCCGCAGACGTGGGTGTCGGCGGGGAGGAGGGCGGTGCGGGCTCCGGTGTGTTCGCTGTGGACGATGGTGAAGGGGCCCGCGGGCACACTGCCCGCGGGGAGCCCCCGGGTCACCACGACACCGTCGACGCGGGCGAGTTCGGGCGCGCGGTCGGTGAGACCGGCGGCGAACTCGGCCAGGACGGCGTCCGGTCCGGACGCCTCCACGAGGACTCCCTCGGGGTCGTTGCGGACCCAGCCGGAGAGGCCCAGTTCATGGGCCAGCTTGTAGACGAACGGCCGGTAGCCGACGCCCTGTACCACCCCGGTGACCCGCAGCCGCCACTCTTCGGTGTCGGGTGTGGTGCTCGCGGTGTCCGGCGGAGACGTCACGGTGCTCATGGTGATCCCCTCGCTTCCTGGGTCGGGTCCTCAGCAGAGCCGGGGCAGTTCGGCCCCGAGGAGTTCTTCCAGCTGCGTCTCCCGGCCGTCGGCGTCCCGCAGGAGCACCAGGGTCTCGGTGTCCTCCGAGATCTCGCCGACGGTCACGGCGTGTTCGCCGTACGGGAGCGAGCGCAGCGCCGCGAGGACGTCCGCCTCGGCGGCGGGGTCCACGAAGACGGCGAGGCAGCCCTCGTTGGCGCAGTGCAGCGGGTTGATGCCGAGCATGTCGGCCGCCATGGCGGTCTCGTGCTGGATCGGCAGGCTGGGGGTGTCGACCCGGATGGTGCGGCCGAGCTTTCCGGCGTACTCGTGGAGTACGGCGGTGAGTCCGCCGCGGGTGACGTCGCGCATCGAGCGGACGGCGCCGGCCGGCACCCTGCTGAGGACCCCGTCGATGAGGTTGTTCAGCGGGGCGCAGTCGCTGTCGACGCGCTGCTCGAAGCCGAGGCCCTCGCGGATGGAGAGCAGGTGGACGGTGTGGTTGCCGATCGGGCCGCTGAGGATGACCTTGTCGCCGGGGCGCACGTCGGCCATGGAGAGCGGTTCGCGTTCGAAGACGCCGACACCCGCGGTGTTCAGGTAGATCTGGTCGGCCTCGCCCTTGCGGACCACCTTGGTGTCGCCGCCGACGATCTGCACACCGGCCTCGCGGGCGGTCTCGCGGATCGACACGAGCACCTGCTTGAGGCGCTCGATGGGCAGGCCCGTCTCCAGGATCATGCCGAGGGTGAGGTACTTGGGGCGGGAACCGGCGACGGCGAGGTCGTTGACGGTGCCGCAGACGGCGATCTTGCCGATGTCGCCGTTGCCGAAGAACGGCGGGTCGACGACGAAGGAGTCCGTCGTCATGGCGATGCGTCCGGTCTCGACCGGGAGGATCGCGCTGTCCTCCATGATGCCCACGTAGACGTCGCCGAGGGTCTCGGCGATCAGCTGCACCAGGTCCTGGCTCAGCTTCGCCCCGGTGCCGTGGTCAAGCAGGATCTCGTCGCTCTGTGCGGTGGTGCTCGCGGTCATGACCGCTCCTTCCTCGGGGCGGGGACGGTCACGGGGTCTTGATGTCCTTGCGGGGCAGGGTGCCCTCGGCGTCGAGGACGCTGATGACCTCGGCGGAGTCGGAGACGGTGGCGCAGTAGCCGTCCAGCCACTCCAGGGCCCGGTCCTTGTCGTCCTGGCGGGCGGAGACGACGCAGTCGGCGGGGACCCAGATGTTGTAGCCGCGGAAGAAGGCGTCGGCGGCGGTGGTCTGGACGCAGATCTGGGTCTGCATGCCGGTGATGAGGACGGTGTCGACGCCGAGGGCCTGGAGGCGCTCGTGGAGGTCCGTCTCGTAGAAGCCGGAGTCCTTGCTCTTCTCCATGACGATGTCCTCGTCGGCCACGAACTCCTCGATGATCTCGGCGCCGCGGGTGCCGCGCTGGACCGGGAGGTGACCGTCGTAGCGCTCGGCGTTCGGGTCGTCGGGGTCGTTGACGAGCTGGAGGTGGAAGACGTGGTGGCCGCGGCGGCGGATCTCGTCGAGGAAGCCGGTGAAGTGCGGGGTGGCGGCGGCGACCGCGGCGACGCGCTCGGGGTTCTTCTCCACCAGCTCGTACTGGAGGTCGTTGGTGAGGACGGCGATCTTGGACATGGGTGTGCCCTTCGGTGTGGCCGTGCGGAAGGTGGACGCCTGGCGCGAGGATGGGCGCGCCGGCGGGAGGACGCTCCGGGACGTGCGGTGGCGGCGCGCCGGACCGTGCGGGCACGCCGGACCGCCCCGCGAGGAACGCGCGGGTCCGGGAGGAGGTGGGAACGTACGCGCCCGCGAGAACCGGCCGGGCCGGTGGGACCGATGGGCCCGGTGCGACCGGTGCGATGGCGCGGTACGGAAGCGGTGGTGCGGGTGCGGCTTCCGATGCGGGTGGTACGGGTGGGGGGATGGTGCTGGCGGTGCGGGTGGGGGCTGGTGGGGGGAGTGGTTCGGGTGGGGCGGGTGGGGCGGTCGTACGGGTGGGGAGGCTGGTCCAGGTGGGGCCCGGGACAGGGTCAGCCCGCGAGGACGCTCGCCTGGGGCTCGTGCAGCCAGGATCCGGTGGCCTCGAAGTGGGCCAGGACGTCGGCGATCCGCGCGCAGAGGTAGTGGCCGGTGACGGCCTCGCGCCCGTCGACCCGGGCGTAGTCGGGCAGCCGCCCGTACTCGCGGAAGCCGAGCCGCTCCCAGAGACCGACGGGGCCGTCGCTGCGGACTTCGAGGGTGATGACCTCGCAGCCCATGTCGCGCGCCTTGTGCAGGGCTTCGGCCCAGCCTTCGAGGAGGAACTCGCCCCGGCGGTCGGGGGCGATGACGCACCGCTTCATGTCGACGATGTGGCGGCGGGCGGGCAGCGGGGCGCGGGCGAGGGTCACCATGCCGACGATCCGGTCGTCCTGCTCGTCGCGGACCGCGAGGAGGTCGATGGCGCCCTTGCGCAGGTCGGCGTCGAAGGTCCGCATCAGCGGCAGGCCCTTCTCCAGACCGACGGGCTCGTAGAAGCCGAGGGTCTGTTCCTTGACCGCGACGGCGTCCATCAGCTCGATCATTTCGCGCATGTCCTTCTCGGACAGTTCGCGCGGCCATTCGTATCGCATGGGTCTTCCTGTGGGTTTGCCGGACGGTGGGCAGCCCGCAGGGACACCGGACACCGCCGCCCGCACCGCCCGGCACCGCGTGGGGCGGTGTGGGGCGGGGGCCTGGGTACGCGGTGTCCGGTGTCGCCAGGGGGGGGTGTTCGGGTGCCGGTCGGGTCCCCGGCGCGGTCCGGGGCGTCGTCGCTCCCCGGAGCCGCGGACCCGGAACGTCAGACCGCGGCGACCCGGGACTGAAGGTTGGTCTGCACCGCCGCGGCGGGAGACGCCTGCGTCAGGAGGGAGGGGTCGCCACCGGCGCCGAGCACCGTGGAGGCGTAGACCTCGACGAAGTACGAGACGAAGAGGGAGTTGATCTTGGTGAGGTGCTCGACGAAGCGCTCCTCGTCGTCCTCGTCCTTGATCACGCGCATGATCATGTTCCAGACCATGTCGACGTGGTCGTCGTCCTCGTCGAGCGCGAGGTGGGCGCGGGCACCCTTGGTGTTGTTGGCGCCGACGTGCTGCTCCATGATGTCGAGCCAGTCGGGCTGGGTCTTGCCCGCGATGTACTCGAGGTAGAAGCCGCTGATCATCGAGGCGAGGGGGCCCTCGGTGGCGAGCGTGTAGTAGAAGTAGCCGTTGAGCAGCTCGGTGGCGAAGGTCGGACGGATCGCGTAGATCTCCTCGTCCGTCATGCCGACCTTGTGCAGGTCACCGGCGAACATGCGGTCGTGACGGCCCTCCTCGGCGCCGTACAGACCCCACTCCTTGGAGAGCTGCGGGTCGCGGGTGGCCCAGTAGTTGGCGACCAGCGGGTCCACGGCGCGCTTGAGACCGATCCGGATCATGGTCTCCACGTTGTGGCGCTTGTAGAGGTCCAGGTCGAACTTGTTCGCGTCGAGCATGCCCTCGGCGCCCTTGCTCTTCTCGTAGAAGTCCCGTTCGAACTTCAGAAGCAGCTCGTCCACGCGCCGGCGGAACTCGGGACGCTGGAGGCTGGAGTACGTGTTGTACGACTTGCTACGAGGCATGGTCATCCCCACCCGAGGTCGTTGATCACTTTACTCTGGCTGGATCCGGCGAGGAATGCGCTCTCTTCCTGAGTGCCGGTTCCCTGGACGAGAAGGAAGGACAGAGTCGCAGAAGCCGTGATGGCGAGAAGGTTTCTCGCTGCACGTGCCATGGAAAACCCTACCTTTCGATGAGCGTTGAGGTCGTCAGCGCTTTGCTCATCCTCTGGCGGAAAGCCGTTTCTAGACCAGTCCCCCCTGGGATCATGTTGTCCCTGGCGGAAACATGACAGGGGGATACATTGATTGAAACCGGCAGAAGCGGTGCGATTGCCCTTCCATCGCTTCATGAATCGGCGAACCGTCTGTACCGGTTCGTCACGGAAACGCCCAAGTGTACGGTCGAAGGCGCGGCCGAAGCTCTCGGCATGGACCTTGAGGAAGCCGGGGAAGCCGTCCGCGACCTGCGGGAATTCGGCCTTCTGAGCATCGGGGGCGGATGCGCCGACGAGGACGAGGAATCAGAGTCACTGATTCCACATCCGGTGGACTTCGCCCGTGTGAAGGTCCTCAACCCACTCCAGCGCGAGCTGAACCGCACCCAGGCACTGGCCGACGAACTCCGCAGCAACCTGGACCAGTTGGAGCTGGCAACCCCTTCCCGGCACGCCCACTGCTCGCTGGAGATCGTCCACGAGTTGGCCGATGTGCGCCGACTGATCACCGGCTTCGCCGACGAGTGCGGCGAGGAGGCGCTCTCCTCCCAGCCGGGCGGCGCCCGCCTGGAGGAGGTTCTGGCCGAC
Organism: Streptomyces sp. CBMA291; assembly: GCF_014596525.1. Taxonomy (GTDB): domain Bacteria; phylum Actinomycetota; class Actinomycetes; order Streptomycetales; family Streptomycetaceae; genus Streptomyces. Next base: position 15,157 of record NZ_MSJP01000060.1, on the reverse strand, counting down.
AGCATGGACCGTACGGTCAGACTGCTCGACCGGGGGGTGCGCATGCGGACGCTTTATCAGCACACCGCCCGCTTCAGCCCCGCGACCCTTTCCTACGTGGACCTGGTGACCCCCCTCGGCGCCCAGGTCCGCACCCTCGCAGGCGGATTTCCGCGCTGCATCATATTCGACCGGAAGATCGGCATACTGCCGCTCCTCGGCGACTCGAAGGGAGCAGTGATCGTCAGGGAACCGCAGGTCGTCGCCTTTGTGGCGGAAGCCTTCGACCGGGTCTGGACGACGGCTTCCGACCTTTCGCCGGAGGAGCGCAAGTCCGACCGGGCGGCGGCCACGTCCGAGATCCAGCACGCGATCATCTCGTTGCTCACCCAGGGGGAGTCGGACAAGAGAATTGCCCAGGTCGTGGGAATATCGCTGCGGAATTGCCAGCGGCACATCTCCCACATCATGAAAAGCATCGGCGCCCGCAACCGGCTGCACGCGGGCTACCTGCTGAGCAAGGAGCCGTTCGGCGGCCACTAGGCCGCGCGGGCGGCGGGGGCCGTGTGCGCCGCGTGGGCCGTGTGCGCCATGTGGGCCGCGTAAGCCGTGCGGGTCGCGTAAGCCGTGCGGGTCGTGCCCGTCCCGGGGGCTTCCGGGACGGGCACGGCCCGGGGGTGCCCCGGGTGTCACCCCCGGGTCACCCCGCCGCCGACCAGCGGGTCCGGGGCGTCCGTCACCCGTTCCACCGGCGCGGGTGACGGCGGGGCGGGCGGCGGCGATCCCCGCCACAGCGAGGTCAGCGCCACGCCGCCGACGAGCAGCGCCGCCGCGCACCAGCGCAGTCCGCTGACCCCCTCCCCCAGGAACAGCGCCGCCGACGACATCCCGAAGACCGGGACGAGGAGCGAGAACGGCGCCACGGAGGACGCCGGGTAGCGGCGCAGGAGCCAGCCCCACGCGCCGAAGCCGAAGATCGTGGTCACCCAGGCGACGTAGACGATGACGCCGAGCCCGGCCCAGTCGAGGCCGCGCAGCGCGGCGAGGTCCCGCTCGGGGCCTTCGAGGAGGAGCGAGAGGGCCAGCAGCGGCAGGATGGGCACGGTGCTGACCCAGACCATGAAGTTGAGCGCGTCGGGCGGGGACGCCTTGCGGGTCAGGACGTTGGAGACGCCCCAGCAGACCGCCGCGGCGATCACCAGGACGAAGCCGACCAGGGGACCCGAGGTGCCCTCGTCGAACGCCGCCACCGCGATGCCGACGAGCGCGATCGCCATGCCGGCCAGCTTGACCCGGCCCGGCCGCTCCCCGAGCGCCACGAAGGCGAACAGGGCCGTGAAGACCGCCTGGATCTGGAGGATCAGCGAGGAGAGCCCGGCCGGGGCTCCCAGGTCCATGCCGGTGAAGAGCAGGCTGAACTTGGCCACGCCCAGGGCGAGGCCGACCCCCACGATCCACTTCCAGGCCACCTTGGGCCGGCCGACGAGGAAGACGGCGGGCAAGGCGGCGGCGAGGAACCGGAGGGCGGAGAAGAGCAACGGCGGGAAGTGGCCGAGGCCGATCTCGATGACGACGAAATTGACTCCCCAGACAGCGGCTACCAGCGCTGCCAGGGCGATGTGTGCGGGGCGCATGGTCAGAGGATCCCCGGGGCGACCGTGTAGCACCAGCACGGATCTCTACATGGTTGGATGTAGCAGCACTTCATCCGCTGCTCCGCCCTCCCCCGTAGCCCCCGAGGTGGTCACCGTGCTGGACATCGGCCGTCTTCGGGCCCTGCACGCCGTCTCCGTCCACAAGACGGTGGGCGGCGCCGCCGAGGCCCTCGGATACACCCCGTCCGCGATCTCCCAGCAGATCACCAAGCTGGAACGGGAGACCGGCACGACCCTGCTCGAACGGCAGGGCCGGGGCATCCGGCTCACCGACGAGGCCCATCAGCTGGCCGCCACCACCAGCCGCCTCCTCGCCCTGATGGAGGAGGCGGAGGTACGGCTCGAAGAGCGGCGCGGCAAGCCCTCCGGGCGGCTCGCCATCGGCTGCTTCCCGAGCGCGGCGCGCGGTCTGATGCCCCGGGCGCTCGCGGAGCTGACCCGGCTCCACCCCGACCTGGACGTGCGGCTCTCCGAGGTGGACACGCATCTGTCGGTCGACCTGGTGGCCCGGGGCGTGATCGACCTGGCCGTGGCGCACGACTGGGACATCGCGCCGCTGCCCGCGCCGCCGGGGGTCGAGCAGGTGGTCGTCGGCGCCGACCTCTGCGACATCCTCGTCCCCCGGGACCATCCGCTGGCGGCCCGGGAGTCGGTGCGCCGGGAGGATCTCGCGGGCGAGCGGTGGATCTCGCAGCCGCCGGGCTCCGTCTGCCACGACTGGCTCGTACGGACCCTGCGGGCGACCGGCTACGAGCCGCTGATCGCCCATCAGGCGGCGGAGAACCACACGCAGGTGGCGCTGGTGGCGGTCGGTCTGGGCATCGCCCTGGTCCCCCGGCTGGGGCGCGGGGCGCTGCCGCCCGAGGTGGCGCCGATCCGGCTCGACCCGATGCCGAAGCGCCTGCTGCACGCCATGTGGCGGACGGGCGCGGCCCGCCGCCCGGCGATCCGCGAGACGGTCCGCACCCTCCAGGAACTCTGGCCGGAGATCGCGGCATCGGTCTGAGCCGCCGTGCGGGCGGGCTCGCGGGGGCGGGGCCGTCAGCGGTGGCCTATGAGTCTCACAGTAAATAAGTCGGGCTCTGCGCGCCGGTTTTCCGCGCGGAGCCTTGACCCGGCAGTAACTTTCCGGCTATCCGTGACGTTCTGGAAGTTTCCTTCAACCCGTACGGCCGGAAGGAGCACCTGTGCACCACCGCGCCCCCGCCCCCTCCCGACGCACTCTCCTCACGGTGACCGCCGCCGCCGTGGCGGCCGCCGTCACCGGGGTGAGCACCCCCGCCCACGCCGGGCCGGAACGGCCCGACGACCGGCGGCTTCGGCGGATCATCGGCCGGATGTCCCTGGCCGAGAAGGTCGGCCAGCTCTTCGTCACCCGGGTGTACGGCCACTCGGCGACCGCGCCCGACCAGGCGGACGTCGACGCCAACCTCCAGGAGATCGGCGTCCGGACCGCCGCCGAGGCCGTCGAGCGCTACCACGTGGGCGGTGTCATCTACTTCACCTGGGCCCACAACACCCGCGACCCGGAGCAGATCGCCGAGCTGTCCAACGGCATCCAGCGGGCGGCGCTCGCCCAGGGCACCCCGGTCCCGGTCCTCGTCTCGACCGATCAGGAGCACGGCATCGTCTGCCGGGTGGGCAAGCCCGCGACCCTGCTGCCCGGGGCGATGGCCCTGGGCGCCGGGGGTTCGCAGGCGGCGGCCCGGGGCGCGGCGCGGATCGCGGGCGCCGAGCTGGCGGCGATGGGCATCCGGCAGAACTACGCCCCGGTCGCCGACGTGAACGTCAACCCGGCCAATCCGGTCATCGGCGTCCGCTCCTTCGGCTCCGATCCGGCTGCGGTGTCCGGGATGGTCGCCGCGCAGGTCGAGGGGTATCAGCGGGCCGGGGTGGCGGCGACCTCCAAGCACTTCCCCGGGCACGGCGACACGGCCGTGGACAGCCACTACGGGCTGCCGGTCATCACCCACAGCCGGGAGCAGTGGGAGGCGCTCGACGCCCCGCCGTTCCGGGCCGCGATCGCCGCCGGGATCGACTCGATCATGACGGCACATCTGGTGGTCCCGGCGCTCGACCCGAGCGAGGACCCGGCGACGCTCTCCCGGCCCATCCTCACCGGTGTGCTGCGCGAACGCCTGGGCTACGACGGGGTGGTGGTGACCGACTCGCTCGGCATGGAGGGGGTCCGGACCAAGTACGGCGACGAGCGCGTCCCGGTGCTCGCCCTGAAGGCGGGCGTGGACCAGCTGCTGAACCCGCCGAAGCTGGAGGTGGCCTGGAACGCGGTCCTGAAGGCGGTCCGGGACGGCGAGCTGACGGAGGCCAGGCTTGATGAATCGATCCTTCGCATCCTGCGTCTGAAGGCCAAGCTGGGCCTCTTCCGCGATCCGTACGCGAGCCTGGCGGGCGTGCGGCGGGTGGTGGGGAGCCCCGGCCATCTGGCACGGGCCGACCGGATCGCGGAGGCGACGACGACCCTGCTCCGCAACGAGGGCGGGTTCCTGCCGCTGAGCCCGGCGCGGCACGGTTCGGTCCTGGTCGTGGGCGCCGATCCGGCCTCGCCCTCGGGGACCACGGGCCCGCCCACGACGACGCTCGCGACGGCCCTGCGGGAGCTGGGGTTCACCGCGACGGCGCTCTCCACGGGGACCGCTCCGACGGCCGCGCGGATCGAGGAGGCGGTGGCGGCGGCGGCCGGGAAGGACGTGGTGCTGGTCGGCACGTACAACGTCACCGCGAGCAGCGGCCAGCGGACCCTGGTGGCGCGGCTCGTGGCGACCGGGGTGCCGGTGGTGACGATCGCGATCCGCAATCCGTACGACGTGGCGCAGCTGACCGGCCAGCGGGCGACCCTCGCCGCGTACTCCTGGACCGATGTCGAACTCCGGGCCGCCGTGCGGGTGCTGGCCGGGCGGGCGCGGCCCCGGGGCAGGCTGCCGGTGCCGGTGCAGAGCGCCGAGGACCCGGGCCGGGTGCTGTTCCCGGTCGGGTACGGGCTCTCGTACCGCTGACGAAGGGGAGGGCGGGGGCGCGTCCCGCCGGACGCGCCCCCGCCCTCGTCTCACCGGAGCCCTACGGCTCCGCTCGCCGGAGCGCTACGGCCGCAGGCCGTGCTCGCGGGTGGTGTCCTCGTCGACCAGCTGGTCGATGCGGGCGTCGAAGCGCGCGAGGGGCTTCGCGGCTGCGACGGCCGGGGCGGGGACTCCGGCCCAGGCGAGGATGCGGGCGGTGGCGTTCGCGCGCTCGGCGGGGACGAGACCGTCCACGTTGGCGCCGTGGTTGGCGCCCGGGGCCACGTACACGTAGCTGTCGCGGGCGCCCTTGCCCAGGTGGAACTGCTCCGAGCCCCAGGGGTCGTTGCCGCCGTAGACGAAGAGCATCCGGTCCGCGTTGTTGCGGACCCACTTGTCGACGTCGCGCATGGCCTGCGGCTGGAACTTCATCGGGATCTCGCGCGGCACGAAGTTGCGGGCGGGCTGGTAGCCGTAGCGGCTGAGGCCCTTGAGGTGCGGCTGCTTGATGGAGGGCGAGCCGAGCTGGGTGGCCGCCTGGTAGTAGTAGGGGGTGTACGGCTCAAGGCCCTGGTCGGTGTAGGCGGACCAGCCGGAGTAGGCGTCGATGGTCTCGTAGACGGTGTCGTCGCTCGCGGTCTTCGCGTCCGGGATCTGGTCGCAGACGTCCTGGCCGTAGTACTGCCAGAAGCCCCACACGAAGTCGAGGACGACGGCCTCGTAGGCCTTGTCGAGCGAGCCGATCGTGCGGAAGGTGGCGCCCTCCGACTCGGCCCACGCCTTGTACTTGGCCTCCAGCGGTCCGCGCCGGACGAGCGCCTCGCGCTGCATGTTGTTCAGGCGGTCGCGGCACTGCTTGGTGCCGACGGTCTCGAAGAAGCGGTCGTACGCCGAGTCCTCGTTGTTCACCACGTCGTTGGGGGCCACGTAGGCGACGACGCCGTCCATGTCCTGCGGGTAGAAACGCTCGAAGTAGGTGGCGGTCATGCCGCCCTTGGAGGCGCCGGTGGAGAGCCACTTCTCGCCGTAGATCTTCTTCAGCGCGGTGTAGATCCGGTGCTGGTCGCTGGCCGCCTGCCAGATGTCGAGCTTCGACCAGTCGGCGGGCTGCGGGCGGGAGGGGGTGAAGTAGCGGTACTCCATGGAGACCTGGTTGCCGTCGACGATCCGGGTCGGTTCGGCGCGGCTGGGGGTGGTGCTCAGCGAGTAGCCGCTGGTGCGGAAGACCGTGGGGCGGTCGGTGCCCTTGTGGAGGATGGAGATCCGCTGGTCGAACGTCCCGGCCCAGGGGCGCTTGTGGTCGATCGGCTGCTTGTAGTTGAGGACGAGGAAGCGGTAGCCGGCGACCGGCTTCTCCTCGATGAGGCTCATCCCGGGGATCGCCAGGATGCGGTCCTTGATGTCCGTGCTCTGCGAGTCCGCGACGGCCTTGCTGCCGGTGTCCGGGTCCGCGGCGGTGGCCACCCCGGCCGTGCCGACGGTGCCTATGAGCACCGAGAGCGACAGCATCCATCCGAGCGACTTGCGCATTCGTCCTCCCCTTGGTTCACAACGGTGCCGTGAACCTAGCGGGGGCGGTGGACGGCTCGCCAGACCCTGTCGGTCCTTGCCCCGGTGACTTTCCTGTGGATCAGCACAGGATCCAGCCGGTGGCCGTGCCCCGCCCGGCGACCGAACCGGTGGCGCGGACGCAGCGGTTGAGGGAGTGCACGGTCACGGGCCCGCTCTGCCGGTCGAACCGGCCGGCCCGGACGGCGGCCCGGCCGCCGCGCGGCTGGAGCGAGACGGTCATCGGGCGGCGGGTCCCCGGGCGTTTGGCGACGGTGACGGCGCAGGCGTAGTGGCGGCTGCGGTAGATCCGCAGCTCGCCGGTGGCGAAGGCGATGGTCCTGGTCGGGCGCCCCTGGCAGACGGAGGCGGCCTCGGCGGTCCCGGCGCCGGGAAGGGGACCGGGAAAGGGCAGGGCGAGCAGCAGGGCGGCGGCGAGCACGGGCAGCAGGACCCGCGCCACCGTGCGGCCGGGCGGTGCCGGATGGCTGGGCATGTGATCCCTCCCCGGATGATGGACCGTACAGGCGTACGACGCATCGCGCCCCGGAACGGTTGCCTCCGCAGCACCTGGCACCGGCCGGCCCAGGTCACCTCGGACGCCGCGCCCGAAGGTCCGCCCGGCCGCCTCGGCAACCCGCCGGGGCGTGCGCCGCCCTGGGGAGCGGGGGCCCGGCGGGGGCCTGGCGGGGGGAGCAGGGGGGGAGCAGGGGCCCCAAGGGTTACCGGTCCCGCCCCGCGCCCCGGCTCACACCCGCTCCGGCTCCGCCTCCCCCACGAAGGTCCGCCACAGCGTCGCGTACTGCCCGTCCAGGGCCAGGAGTTCCTCGTGGCTGCCGTCCTCCACCACCCGGCCGTGGTCCATCACGACCACCCGGTCGGCGCGGGCTGCGGTGGTCAGCCGGTGGGCCACGACCAGGGTGGTGCGGCGGCCCGCGAGCCGGTCGGTGGCCAGGTTGACCTGCGCCTCGGTGGCCAGGTCGAGCGCGGCCGTGGCCTCGTCGAGCAGGAGCACGTCGGGGTCGACCAGCTCGGCGCGGGCCAGGGCGACGAGCTGGCGCTGCCCGGCGGAGAGGTCGCGGCCCCGCTCGGCGACCTGGTGCAGATAGCCGCCGTCGAGCGTGGCGATCATGTCGTGGGCGCCGACCGCGCGGGCCGCCGCCTCCACCTCGGCGTCGCTCGCCCCGGGACGCCCGTACGCGATGGCGTCGCGGATCGTCCCGGCGAAGAGGTACGCCTCCTGCGGGACGACGCCGAGCCGGTGCCGGTACGCCGTGAGGTCGAGGTCCCGCAGGTCGATGCCGTCGGCGGTGACCCGGCCGCCCGTCGGGTCGTAGAACCGGGCGACCAGCTTGACCAGGGTCGACTTGCCCGCGCCGGTCTCGCCGACGAAGGCGACGGTCTGCCCGGCCGGGATGCGCAGGTCGATGCCGGTCAGCGCGGTCTCCTTCTTCGCGGCGCCGTCCTCACCCTGATAGGCGAAGGAGACGTTCTCGAAGGCGATCTCGCCGCGCAGCGCGGGCACCGGCAGCGGGGCGTCGGCGACCTCGGTCGACGTCGGCTCCTGGAGCAGTTCCTGCATCCGCTTCAGCGAGACGGCGGCCTGCTGGTAGCCGTCGAAGACCTGCGAGAGCTGCTGCACCGGGGCGAAGAACAGATCGATGTAGAGGAGGTAGGCGACGAGCGCGCCGGTGGTGAGCGTGCCGCCCTCGATCCGGTGCGCGCCGACGATCATGACGGCGGCGGCGGCCACCGAGGAGAGCAGGGTGACGAACGGGAAGTACACCGAGATCAGCCACTGGCCCCGCACCCGGGCCTCGCGGTAGGAGTCGCTGCGCTCGGCGAACCGGGCCGCGCCGTCGGCCTCGCGGCGGAACGCCTGCACGATCCGCAGCCCCGAGACGGACTCCTGGAGGTCGGCGTTGACCACGCTGATCCGCTCGCGCGCCAGCTCGTACGCCTTCACGCTGGAGCGGCGGAAGTAGTACGTGGCGATCGCCAGGACCGGCAGGGTCAGGAAGACCACCAGGGCCAGCTGGAGGTCGAGGACGAGCAGCGCCGCCATGATCCCGAAGAAGGTCACCACGGAGACGAAGGCGGTGACCAGACCCGTCTGGAGGAACGACGACAGGGCGTCCACGTCCGTGGTCATCCGGGTCATGATCCGGCCGGTCAGCTCGCGCTCGTAGTAGTCGAGCCCCAGCCGCTGGAGCTGGGCGAAGATCTTCAGCCGCAGCGAGTAGAGGACCCGCTCGCCGGTGCGGCCGGTCATCCGGGTCTCCGCCGTCTGCGCCACCCACTGCACGAACACGGTCACCAGGGCGAGCGCGGAGGCCGCCCAGACGGCCCCGATGGCGAGCTGGTTCACGCCCTGGTCGATGCCGTGCCGGATCAGGATCGGCAGCAGCAGCCCGGCGCCCGCGTCGACGGCGACCAGACCCAGGCTGATCAGGAGCGGAAGGCCGAAGCCCCGGAGCAGCCTGCGCAGCCCGTACGACTCCTCGGGGGCGACCGCGCGGGCCTCGTCGACGTCGGGGACGTCGTCGGCGGGCGGCAGGGCGGCCACGGCGGCGAGCAGCTCGGGGGTGGCCCCGGGGGCGCTGTCCTCCCGCTCGGGCGTCTCCTCCCGTACCCACAGGGTGGGGGTGATGCCCCGCTCGGCGTCGAACTCGGCGTCCAGCTCGGCCCGCAGGGTGTGGTCCTCGGGGACCTCCACGGGGACGGGGTGGCCGGGCGAGACGCCGCCCAGCTCGTCGGGGTCGGTGAGGAGACGGCGGAAGAGCGGGGAGCGGGCCTCCAGCTCGGCGTGGGTGCCGATGTCGGCGAGCCTGCCGTCCTCCAGGACGGCGATCCGGTCGGCGAGGCCGAGGGTGGAGCGGCGGTGGGCGATCAGGAGGGTCGTCCGGCCCGCCATGACCGACTTCAGGGCCTCGTGGATCTCGTGCTCGACCTTGGCGTCGACGGCGGAGGTCGCGTCGTCCAGGAGGAGGAGCCGGGGGTCGGTGAGGATCGCGCGGGCGAGCGCGACGCGCTGGCGCTGGCCGCCGGAGAGGGTGAGCCCGTGCTCGCCCACCTTGGTGTCGTACCCCTCGGGCAGTTCGGCGATGAAACGGTCCGCCTGGGCGGCGCGGGCGGCGGCCTCGATCTGCTCCCCGGTGGCGTCCGGGAGGCCGTAGGCGATGTTGGCGCGGACGGTGTCGGAGAAGAGGAAGGAGTCCTCGGGGACCATGCCGATCGCGGCGCGCAGCGAGTCGAGGGTGAGCGTCCGGACGTCGTGGCCGCCGACGAGGACGGCGCCCCGGGAGACGTCGTAGAAACGGGGCAGGAGGAGGGAGACGGTGGACTTGCCGGAGCCGGAGGCGCCGACGACGGCGACGGTCTCGCCGGGCCTGATCTCCAGGGAGAAGCCGTCGAGGACGGGGTGGCCGTCCCGGTAGGCGAAGCTCACGTCGTCGAACTCGACGGTGGCGGGCGCGTCCGACGGCAGTTCCCTGGTGCCGTCCTGGATGACCGGCTCGGTGTCGATCAGGTCGAGGACCCGCTCGACGCCCGCACGGGCCTGCTGGCCGACGGTGAGGACCATGGCGAGCATCCGGACCGGGCCGACGAGGGAGGCCAGATAGGCGGAGAAGGCCACGAAGGTGCCGAGGGTGATCTGGCCCCGGTAGGCGAGCCAGCCGCCGAGGGCGAGGACGGCGACCTGGCCGAGGGCGGGGACCGCCTGGAGGGCGGGGGTGTAGCGGGCGTTCAGCCGGATCGTACGGAGCCGTCCCGCGAAGAGCTTCCGTCCGGCCTCGCGTATCTTGCCGGTCTCCTGGTCCTCCTGGCCGAAGCCCTTGACGACCCGGACGCCGGTCACGGCGCCGTCGACGACCCCGGCGACGATCGCCGCCTGCTGCTGGGCGAACCAGGTGGCCGGGTGGAGCCGGGAGCGGCTGCGCCGGGCGATCCACCACAGGGCGGGGGCGACGGCGAGGGCCACGAGGGTCAGCGGCGGGGAGAGCCAGGCCATCACGGCCAGGGATATGAGGAAGAGCAGTATGTTCCCGATGGTCATCGGGAGCATGAAGAGCAGGCCCTGGATCAGCTGGAGGTCACTGGTGGCCCGGCCCACGACCTGCCCGGTGGACAGCTCGTCCTGCCGGCGCCCGTCGAGCCGGGTGATGGTCGCGTACATGTCGGTACGCAGATCGTGCTGTACGTCGAGCGCGAGCCGTCCGCCGTAGTAGCGGCGGACGTAGGTGGTGGCGTAGACGAGGACGGCTGCGACGAGCAGCAGCCCGGTCCAGAAGCCGAGCCCCCGGCTCTTCGCCCCGATGACATCGTCGATGATCACCTTGGTGATCAGCGGGACCAGCGCCAGCACGGCCATGCCGAGCAGCGAGGACCCGAGCGCGAGCACCACATTGGTCCTGTAACGCCAGGCGTATCCGGCCAGCCTGCGCGCCCAGCCCTGTTGTTTCTCCCCGACCGTCGCCACGAAGGCCTCCCGTCCGTCCTGCGCTACCGCCACCCCCAACACCCCCGACGTGCGATTTCATCCCGCTGAAACAATTCGGGAGGGTGGGACGGGAGGGGCGGGGACGCGGACGTTTCCGGACGGACGGGCTTCGGGGGGGGCGGGTGGGCCTCACCGGGGGGGTGGGCCTCACAGGTGGGCGGGCCTCACCGGCGGGTGGGCCTCACAGGTGGGTGGGCCTCACAGGTGGGTCGGGGCGAACATCCGCAGCCGGGCCGGGAGGACGACGACCGAGGGGCCGGGGGCGGCGAGGGACTTCGCGAGGTCGGCGGCGAGGGTCTCGGGGCTCGTCAGGACGCCCGGGACGCCGAACGACTCCGCCAGGGCGACGAAGTCCGGGCGGGCCAGCTCGGTGCCGGTGGCCTCGCCGAACGCGTCCGTCATGTACTCGCGCAGGATGCCGTAGCCGCCGTCGTCGACGATCAGCCAGGTCACGTCGAGGTCGTACTGCCGGGCCGTGGCCAGCTCCGCGATCGAGTACATCGCGCCGCCGTCGCCGGAGACCGCGAGGACCGGGCCGCCCTCGGCGACGGCCGCGCCGAGGGCGGCGGGGAAGGCGTAGCCCAGACCGCCCGCGCCCTGCGCGGAGTGCATGGTGTTCGGGTGCCGGGCGTCGAAGGCCGACCAGGCCCAGTACGCCAGGATCGTCATGTCCCAGAAGCTCGGCGCCCGGTCGGGCAGCGCCTCCCGGACGGCCGCGACCAGCCCCTCCTCCAGACCGAGGCCCTGCGCCTCGATCCGCTCCCCGACCTTGGCGAGGACGGCGGCGACCCGCTCGGGCGCGGTCGGGTCGCGCCGCTCGGGGACGGTCTCCAGGAGCGCCTGGAGGGCGAGGCGGGCATCGGCGTGGATGCCGAGCGCCGGGTGGTTGGACTCCAGCTTTCCCGCGTCGGCCTCGATCTGCACGATCCGGCCGCGCGGGGCGAAGGTGTGGTAGTTCGAGGACAGCTCGCCGAGGCCCGAGCCGACGACGAGGAGGACGTCGGCGTCCTCCAGGAAGTCGGTGGTGTGCCGGTCCTCCAGCCAGGACCGCAGCGAGAGCGGGTGCTCCCAGGGGAAGGCGCCCTTGCCGCCGAAGGTGGTGACCACGGGTGCGTCGAGGCGTTCCGCGAGCGCGCGGAGCTTGCCGGAGGCGTCCGAGCGGACGACGCCGCCGCCCGCGACGATCACCGGGCGCTCGGCCGTCGCCAGGAGATGCGCGGCGAGCGCGGTCAGCTCGGGGCGCGGGGCGAGGTCCTCGGGGCCCGCGTCCATCGCCGTGACCACGGGCAGCGCGGTCGGCGCGAGGAGGACGTCCTGCGGTATCTCGATCCACACCGGGCCGTGCGGGGCGGTGAGCGCCGATTCCCAGGCCGCCGCGAGGGCCGAGGGGATCTGGGACTGCGTACGGACGGTGTGGACGGACTTGACCACGTCCCGGAACGAGGCCTGCTGGTCGCGCAGCTCGTGGAGGTAGCCGTGGCGTCCGCCGCCGAGCCCGGCGGCCGGGACCTGGCTGCCGATGGCGAGCACGGGCGCGGAGGCGGCGGCGGCCTCCTGGAGCGCGGCGAGCGACATCAGGGCGCCGGGCCCGGTGGAGAGCAGCAGCGGGGCGGCCTCGCCGGTGATCCGCCCGTAGGCGTCGGCGGCGAAACCGGCGTTGTTCTCGGCGCGCAGCCCGACGTACCGGAGGGAGGAACGGCGGAGCGCGTCGAACATGCCGAGGGCGTGCTGACCGGGCAGCCCGAAGACGGTCGTGGCACCGAGCCCGGAGAGCGTCTCGACGACGAGATCCCCACCGGTCCGCCCGGCGGGCGGATTCAACGCCGCCTCGATCTGAGCATCGGTGGGGCGCAGAACCAGGTCGTGGTCGTGGGTCATGGGGGTCCCTCGGGGCGGTCGGCGGGGTGAGCGGGGGCGGGCGGGGCGGTGACGGTCCGGAGTGCGGTCCGGACGGGATCCGGATTCCGGACCGGTCCGGGCTGGACCGGGCTGGACCGGGCTGGACCGGGCTGGACCGGACCGGTCCGGGCTGGACCGGGCTGGACCGGGCTGGACCGGGCTGGACCGGGCTGGACCGGGCTGGACCGGGCTGGACGTGGGGTGCCCCGGACCGGATACGGACCCGGGCCCGATCCTGGCCCGATCCGGACGGGGTGCAGACCGGTCCGGACCGGATGCGGACCTGGTCCTGGCCCGATCCGGACTGGTCCGGACTCGGACCGGACTGGTCCGGACTCGGACCGGACTGGTCCGGACTCGGACCGGACTGGTCCGGACTCGGACCGGACTGGTCCGGACTCGGACCGGACTGGTCCGGACTCGGACCGGACTGGTCCGGACTCGGACCGGACTGGTCCGGACTCGGACCGGACTGGTCCGGACTCGGACCGGACTGGTCCGGACTCGGACCGGACTGGTCCGGACCGAGCCCAGGCCAATCCGGATCCCCGTCCGGATCCCGTCCGGGTCAGGTCCGCACTCGGTCCGGACCGAATCGGGTCCGGATCGGGTCCGGATCGGGTCCGGATCGGGTCCGGATCGGGTCCGGATCGGGTCCGGATCGGGTCCGGATCGGGTCCGGATCGGGTCCGGCGTGGTCGTGCCCCGGTCGATTGTCCCCGGACGGGCCCGCCACGGGCGATCCGCACCCGGCGGCTCCGCTGTACCGCCCTCGGCCTCGCCCCGGCCCCGGCCCCCGGCCCCGGCCCCTGGCCCCCGGCACCACACCTCGTACCGCAGCCGAGGAGGCAACGGACGGGGCGGGGCCCAGCCAGGCCCCCTACCGCCTACCCCCTCCCCCTACCCCCCTACCCCTCCGCGCGCTCCGCCGCGCGCCCCGCCGCGATCTGCCGGGACATGATCGTCGTCAGTTCGTACGCCGTGTGCGAGGCCGCGACCGCGGTGATCTCGGCGTGGTCGTAGGCGGGGGCGACCTCGACGACGTCGGCGGAGACCAGGTTGCAGGAGGAGAGGCCGCGGAGGATCTCCAGGAGTTCGCGGGAGGTCATGCCGCCGGCCTCGGGGGTGCCCGTGCCGGGGGCGTGGGCCGGGTCCAGGCAGTCGATGTCGATGGAGATGTACAGCGGGCGGTCGCCGATGCGCTGCCGCAGCTGGTCGGCGACCTCGTCGGCGCCCCGGCGGTAGACGTCGGCGGAGGTGACGATGCCGAAGCCCATCTTCTCGTCGTCGGTGAGGTCCTGCTTGCCGTAGAGCGGGCCCCGGGTGCCGACGTGGGAGAGGGCCTCGGTGTCGAGGATGCCTTCCTCGACGGCCCGGCGGAACGGGGTGCCGTGGGTGTACTCGGCGCCGAAGTACGTGTCCCAGGTGTCGAGGTGGGCGTCGAAGTGGAGCAGGGCCACCGGGCCGTGCTTCTTCGCGACCGAGCGGAGCAGCGGCAGGGCGATGGTGTGGTCGCCGCCCAGGGTCATCAGCCGGGCGCCGCCCGCGAGCAGGTCGTCGGCGGCCGCCTCGATGGTGTCGACGGCCTCGTTGATGTCGAAGGGGTTGGCGGCGATGTCCCCGGCGTCCGCGACCTGGGCGAGGGCGAACGGGGAGGCGTCCTGCGCGGGGTTGTACGGGCGGAGCAGCCGGGAGGCCTCGCGGATCGCGTTGCCGCCGAAGCGGGCGCCGGGGCGGTAGGAGACGCCGGTGTCGAAGGGGACGCCGACCACGGCGATGTCGGTGGCGCCGACCTCGTCGAGCCGGGGGAGCCGGGCGAAGGTCGCGGGCCCGGCGTAACGCGGGACGCGGGACGAGTCGATCGGGCCGCGCGGGGTCTGCTGGTCGCTGCTCATGGCCGGGTCCTCCTGGGCTGTCGTGGGTCCGGCTCGACCGTAGGACGCCCGGGGAGGCACGGTGAAGTGGATGATTCCTCCATACAGCGGGCTTCGGGTGTACGAAGAGACCATGACCGCGAACGTTCCGGAACCCGACTCCCCTCCCCCCACCTCCGCCCCCACCCCTCCCTCTCCCCCTCCTCCCCCGTCCCCTTCCCCTCCCCTTCCTCCGACGCCGCCGGTGCCGCTCGCCGCGCTGCTCGCCCGGCCGGAGCTGGGCTTGCGGCTGCTCGCCGGGCCCGGGGACGTACCCCTGCACTGGGTGCACACCTCGGAGATGGCCGACCCGTACCCGTACCTGCTCGGCGGGGAGCTGCTGATGACGGCGGGGGTGCAGCTCGCCGATCCGGCGCGCTATGTGGAGCGGGTGGTGGCGGCGGGGGCCGCCGCGCTCGCCTTCGGGGTGACCCCGGTCTACGACACCGTCCCTGAGGGGCTCGTCGAGGCGTGCGCCCGGCAGGGGCTTCCGCTGGTGGAGGTCGGGCCGGGGACGCCGTTCACGGCGGTGGCGCGGGCGGTGTGGCGGCTGATGGCCGAGGCGAGGCTGCGGGAGCTGCGGCGGGTGACGGAGGCCCAGCGGTCCCTGGCGGCGGCGGCCGCCCGTCCGGCGCCGGTCCCGGCGGT
>NZ_MSJP01000006.1 GCF_014596525.1 Streptomyces sp. CBMA291 | reverse complement strand
CTCGACTCGTACTTCACCGCCCGGGAGGAGATCTCGGGCGACCGCTGCGGTGGCGTCGACCCGGGGATGCGCTGCGGGTTCGGGCGGCTTCCCGACGGGCGGACGGTGGCCTACGCGGCCCAGTGCGGCACGGCGACCCGGCCGGCCGGTTTCCGTACGGCCGCCCGGCTGGTGCGGCTCGCCGGGCGGCTCGGCCTCCCGGTGCTCACGCTGATCGACACTCCGGGCGCGGCGAACGACGCGGCGGCCGAGCGCGCGGGGGCGGGTCCGGCGATCGCCGATCTGTTCGCGGCGGTGGTCTCCGCGCGGACTCCCGTGACGTCGCTCCTCGTCGGCGAGGGCGGCTCGGGCGGCGCCCTGGCGCTCGCCGCTCCGGGAAACCTGTGGGCGACGCCCGACAGTTACTTCTCGGTGATCGCCCCCGAACTCGCGGCGTCCATCCTGAAGCGCCCGCCGCAGGACGCGGGCCCGGTGGCGGACCGGCTGCGGCTACGGCCTCGGGACCTCGTGGACCTGGGGGTCGTCCGGGGGATCGTGGAGCCCCGGGGGACGCGCTCGGGGTGACGGCGTCCGCCGCCGGGGCCGGGCGTGCCCGTCATCGGGGCAGGACGATCGCGGTGCAGACCAGACCGCCGTTCGCCAGCCAGCGTCCGGTGAAGTGGCCGTACCGGACGCCACCGGCCACCGGCCCGGGGACCAACAGGCGGGCGTGGAAGCTGCCTTCGGGGGAAGGAGGCGAGACGTCCGGGCCGTCGGCGGGCGGGGCGCCCCGCCCGTCCGGAACCAGGGCTCCCCGCCCGTCGCGGGGTTCGGGCGTCGCTTCGGGGCCGGGCGCCGCTTCGGGTTCCGCCGCCCCTTCGGGTTCTGTCGCCGCTTCCGGTCCGGGCGCCTCGTCCAGGGTGAACTCCACCGTCGCTTCCTCGAATTCCAGCTCCCGACCGGTGAGCGGGTACCAGGTCTTGAAGACGCTCTCCTTGGCGCTGAAGAGGAGCGGTTCCCAGGAGATGTGCGGTGCCCGGTCGGCGAGTTCGGCGAGATGGCGGCGCTCGCCGGGAAGCGTGACGGCTTCGAGCACGCCGTCGGGCAGCGTGCCCGCCAGTTCCGCGTCGATGCCGATCGACAGGACGTCCGCGGTCCGGGCGAGGGCGGCGGCCCGGTAGCCCGCGCAGTGGGTCATGCTCCCGGTGACACCCGAAGGCCAGCGCGGAGCCCCCCGCGGACCGGGGACCAACGGCACCTCGGGCAGGCCGAGATCGCGCAGGGCCAGCCGTGCGCAGTGGCGTACGGTGGCGAACTCGCGCCGCCGTACCTCCACCGCTCCGGCCACGAAGGCGGACTCCTCGGGAAACAGGGTCACCGGTTCGCTGTCGTCCGGGCGCCAGGCGATGGCCACGGTCGCCGGGAGCAGCCGACCGATCACCGGCCGGTCCCGGGTGCGTGGGAGGCGGCGCCCGGTCGGCGCGCGGACGGGCGGGCGGCGGGCGGGGGCGGCTTGCACATGTCCGCGACTGTATCCCGGTGCGGGGCGGCGGGGAACGGCCGGAGGAGGCAGGGGACGGGTCGGCGGGGCATGAGCCGGGGCCGTGCCCGTACAGCCCGACTGGACTACGCCGCCGGGGAGTTCGCGTGGCGCGTTCTCCCCGGCGGCGTCGCCGGTGCCGTGGGCCGCCCGGTGGTCACCCGGGTGCCCGGTTCCGTCCCGGTGGTACGAATCCCGGCGGTGCGAATCCCGGCGGTACGCCTCCCAGTGGCACGGCGCACCTGGGGGTCGGTCCGCTCACCGTCCTGTCCGTCGCACGGTGAGGGATGCCGGTTCGGGCGGGGTTACGGGACCCAGTGGTTGCCGGAGACGGTGATCATGACCTGGAGCTGGATGCTCGCGGAGAAGTAGCTGCTGGTGTCGACCGGGGTGGCCAGCATCTTGTTCCAGAGGGCGTCCAGCCAGGTCTGGCTGCCCGGGTCGGTCATCGCCGCGACCGCGAAGGGGGCGAAGAAGGCGGCTTCGCTGCCGGAGGAGATCTGGGTGCCGTTGAGCTTGTAGCCGACGGCGATCTTGTTCGGGTCGCCGCCGGTCTTCGTCTTGATCCAGCCGTTCAGCTTGCGGGCGGCGGCGAGGGAGGTCGCGTCCCCGCTGGTCACGGCGTCGTCGCCGATACGCCACGGGGTGCGGCAGGCGTTCCACCAGTAGGCGCCGTCGTTCGGGTCCTCCAGGACCTGGCCGGGCGCGGGCTTGGGCGTGGTGTTGGTGTCGACGACGAAGTCGGGCAGGAGTCCGGTGCCGGCGGCGTAGGTCGACTGGAGCCGGGTGATCTGGGTCTGGTGCGCGGTGCGCACGGTGTCCCAGGTGGTGTCGCCGGAAGCGGCGCGGAAGGCGCGGAAGTGGTCGACCATCCAGTCCGAGGTGCGGGTGGTCCAGTAGTACTGGTCGCCGGAGCTGCTCCAGTCGCCGAGCTTCAGGAGCTTGGTCGTCGGGTTCAGCTCGTCCTTCTTGATCGCGGCGATGTGCTTGAGCGCGAGGTCCTTGTAGTCGTACGTGCCGGTGCTGCCCCACTGCTTGTCGGCGAGGAGCAGACCGTAGGCGACGTCCATGTCCCCGTCGGTGGCGCCGTCGCCGCCGTTGACGCTCTTGCAGGAGGCGTCCTGTTCGGCGGCGAGCAGGTTCGGGTTGACGGAGGACGGGTGGTCGATCTTCCACTTGACGAGACCGTCGAAGATCTTCTTGGCGTCGGGGTCGGCTCCGGCCATCGTGGCGGTGACGACCATGCCGTACCCCTGCGCCTCGGCGACGTAGGGGTGATCGGCGTCGGGCGAGACGACCTGGTACCAGCCGTTGCCGCAGTTCTGGCGGACGAAGGCGGACTTCCAGCGGTTGTAGTAGTCGACGACCTTCTGGTCGATCGTCGCCTGGGTCCCGGAGGGCTTCAGGGTGCCGGTGGCGTAGGGCTTGAGGTGGCTGCCGAAGGGCACGGCCGTTCCGGTGTTCCCGCCGCCCCCGGTCCCTCCGGGCGCGCCGTAGACCTCGAACTCCCAGAGGGAGTAGCCGTACGGGGTGCCGCGCCCGGTGCCGTACATCCGGACGTAGCGGCCACTGCCGGAGACCGCCAGGTCGTCCACGGCGCCGTCGCCGGTGCTGGTGGAGTAGACGTCGGTCCAGGTGGTCCCGTCGGCCGAGGTCTGGATGCGGTACGTCTTGCCGTAGGCGTCCTCCCAGTCGAGCTTCACCCGCGAGATCGTGTGGTTCGCCCCGAGGTCGACGCGGATCCACTGGGGGTCGACCCCTTCGAGGCTCGCCCAGCGGGTGGCCGTGTCGCCGTCCACCGCGAGTCCGGCGCCGAACGCCGAGGTCTCGACGGACGAGGCGGTCACCGCCTTTCCGGTGGACACCAGACCGTCGGCGGCCTGCGCTTCCGGCAGGACCGTCAGGGGCAACGCCAGCAGGCCCGCGAGCCCGAGAAGCGAGACGCTTCGTCGACGCATGACAACTCCCTTTCCTCCATGGCCAATAGTTAGGAAATATTCCTAACCATTGGCGGGGAGACTAGAGAGGCCGGTAGCGGCGCGCAAGACCCCGGGAGACAAGCAGAAAGCGAACTCCGGCCACCCGACGGCCTCTTGGGTTCGCTTCAGGAGTGCTCCGGATCGACGGGGCCGGGAGACCCCTCCCCCGGCTCTTCATCCGTCCACTCCCCCGGCCTCCCGTCCGGCCGCTCCCCCGGCTTCCCGCCCGGCGCGTGACGGGCGTCCCTGAGCGCCGTGTGGACCGACCAGACCACCGAGACCAGGGGTACGGCCACCACGGCGCCCACGATGCCCGCGGCGATCGCCCCCGTCGCCACCGCCAGGGCGACGACCAGCGGATGGAGGCGTACGGCCCAGCTCATGACGAGCGGGTGCAGCAGATGGCCCTCGATCTGGCCGATCACCACGATCAGGGCGATCACGAATCCCGCCACCAGTGGCCCCTTCGCGGCGAGCGCGACGACGGCGGCGACCGCGAGGGCGACCGGCGAACCGACCAGGGGGATGAAGGCGGCGAGGAATTCGAGCAGGGCGAGCGGCACCGCGAGCGGGACGCCGAGCAGCCACAGCGCCACCCCGACGAGCACCGCGTTGGTCGCCGCCACCAGGACGATGCCATGGGTGTAGCCGGTGAAGGTACGCCAGGCGGCGCGCCCGGCGATCGCCACCCGGCCGCGGACGGAGGGTGCCAGCTGCTCCTGGAACCAGGCCCACTGACGTTCACCCGAATGCAGGAAGAAGACGGAGGAGAACACGGCGAGGGCCAGCCCCGTCAGTACGACCACCACCTCGCCCGCCCCGCTCAGGGCGGTATTGACCAGGGCCGAACGATGGCTCGAAAAGTACGCTCCGATCTTGTCCTGGAGGTCGGAGAGCGTTCCCGGGGCGAGCCGGAACGGCGCCCGTTCCCACCAGCTCTCGATCCGTCCGATCCCGTCGCGGAACTCCCGCACCAGGGTCGTCCACTCGTCCGCGACCGCCTCGCCGACGAAGGTGAGCACACCGAGGACGAGGGCGGCGCCCGCGAGCAGGGTGACGGCGACCGCCGGGCCGCGCGGCAGCCGGCGGGCCACGAGATCGGTGACGGGCCGGAGCAGCGCGGTGATCACGAGCCCCAGGAAGACGGCGACGGCGATCTCGTGGAAACGCCCGAGCACCACGAACAGGCCGTACACGAGGACGCCGACGACGATGAGGCGCCACGCGTAGGCGGCGGCGGCTCGGAGGAAGGGGGACACCGTCGGTGCCGTGCCTGGCTGCATGGCCAAGGGCCTACCACTCGCGGCGGCCCGCCCGGCGCGGGGATCACGGGCCGGGCACCGGATCTCCGCCGATCGGCCGTGCGGCCGGACCGACTCCGTCCGGCTCGGCGCCCACCCTGCCCCGCACCGCACCGCACCGCACCGCACCGACGGAACCACCCTCGAACCGGCCGCCACCGGCCTTCTTCCGTCGGCGTCGGAGCAGGGCACTACCCCAGCGGGCGGACGGCGTCCGGGGCCGTCACCGGCTCAGGCTCCCCGCGACCGCGTCCCTTCCCGTCGGCCGTCGGCGGGTTCGAGGCCGGGGAGGAGCGTCACCGGTACGGTGCTCGCCACGGCGGCCACGGCGGCGCGGGGGCCGTCGGCCCATTCCAGCAGCCGGAGCCCGGACGGCGGACCGAGCGGTCCACTCCCGGCGTCCGGCCGGACGTCCGCGCCCGCCTTGAACAGGGCCTCCCTGCGGATCCACAGCCGCAGCAGCGCGGGGCCGGGGTCCGGCAGCGCGGCGGCCTCTCGCAGGTCGGCTTCCGGCAGCAGTCGCCGCAGCACTCGCGGGGAGCCCGGCCTGCGGGCGGCCGGTTCGACGTCGATGCCGATCGGTCCGGGCCCGACGGCCGCCGCCACCAGGCCGTCGGCATGGCTCAGACTGACGCCCGTCCCGGGGCGGCCGGGCAGATACGGGCGCCCGTGGCCGGGCCGTCCGCAGTCGGGGCACCGCTGGGCCGGAGCCGCCCCGGCGAGCGGCAGTCCGGTGAGCCGCGCGACACAGAACCGTACGAGCAGCCGCGCCGCCACCGCGTCGTCCCGGCGCTCCGGCAGGCGGGCCGCCGCGAGGCGGCGCAGCTCCCAGGGTTCGAGGAGCCCTTCGTCCAGCTCCGGTCTGCCGAGGACCTCCGCCGTGGTCGCGACCACGGCGACGGCCGCACGCGCGTCCCCCGCCGGGGCCGACTCCTGAACCGGTCCCGGCCCCGGCCACGTACCCGTCACGGGCAAAGGCTCATCCGGCCACGCCGCTCAGGAAGCGTTCCTGCACGCGGCCCAGGGTCCGGAAGTCGTCGATGGTGACGTCCTGGAGGTCGATGCTGGTGCCGGAGAGTTCCTCCAGGAGGTCGATGAACTCAAGGAAGTCCATCGAGTCGATGAGCCGGGCCTCGATGAGGTCCTCGTCCTGGGCGATCGGGCCGTCGAGGCCGGGGTTCTTCTCGTGCAGCCACTCGGCGATGCGGTCCATGGGAAGACGTTCTCCTTCGGGTTCGTGACGACGGGTCATGACGACTCGTGGCGGGTCATGACGGGTGTGAGGGCGTGCGGGCGTACCGGGTCGGCAAGGGCGAGGCAGTGCCTCGTCCGCCTCAGCCGCGTACGTCGCGGAGCCGGTCGAGGGCCCGCTCGGGGGTCCCGTGGGCGAGGATCATGGCGTGGACCCAGCGCTCGACGCCGAAGGCGACGCAGGCGCTGTAGGCGGGACCCGCCGAACCGGCCTGGATGTCGAGCCGCTCCCCGAAGAAGTTGCGGTGCCGGTTGACGGAGGCGATGGCGGTGCCGTCGGGCGCGCAGAACTCGTGCTTGACCGGGTCGAGGGCCATCAGCCGGGCGCGGGAGCCGCCCTTGTCGTAGAACGGGTCGTCGGCCACGGCCCGTTCGAGTTCGAGGCCGAGGAGTTCCGCGGCCTCCAGGATGAAGGCGGCGCCCTGGTCGAGGTGGTCCAGGGAGCCCTGCTTGGTGCCGAGGTAGAGGACTTCGCGCATGTGGAAGCCCCACAGGCGGCGCAGTCCGTCGTAGTGGGTCTCGTTGCGGAAGCAGCGTCCGGCGGCGGAGAGCCTGAGCCCTTCCTCGCCGACGTCCCGGCCCTCCAGGGAGAGGAGCAGCCCGTAGCAGGTGGCGGAGGGCAGCAGATAGCCGGTCGGGGTGAGCGGCAGTTCTCCCGGGGCCTCTCCGGTGGCGAGCCCGTCGAGCGCCTCGGGCGCGAACCGTCCGGCGGAGACGCCGAGGTGCGGGAAGTTCCGGAAGAAGTCGAGCCGGGCGAGACTCGCCACGGACAGCAGGGGCGGCCCGAGGACCTCGGGCGCGGAGAGCCGGGCGGCCAGGCCGGTGAGCAGGTCGTTCAGGCCGTGCAGGAGGGCGGTGTGGACGGGGTCCAGCGTGATCAGTCCCGGACCGGGGCTCTTCAGGCCACCGTCCGGCAGGACCGTGGTGCTGGCTGTGCTCATGGAAAACCGCTCCCTCTGGGGATGTGCGAAGAATCAGGGGTGTCGGCCTGCGGTCGGAACGAAGGCGTCGCGAAGGCTCGGAGGCATCGCGTCCGCACGGTCACGGGTTCGCGGGGTCAGGGCGAACGCTCGTGCTCATGGTCGTCATTGACCGCGGGGCGCGGCGAAGAAGGCCGGTGTGGTTCCCCCGGGGGACCGGGCCGCGCACCGGGGACACTAGGCGAGCGGTTCCTTCGTTGTCTAGACCAAAATTCGCACCTCGTCAGGTCGCCGAATGGCCGAATCGCCGAGCAAGTGAACTTATGGAAACAACACTTGACAATGGCTATGGTCTAAACCAATTCTGACTGAACGAGCAGGTCGGGGCGCTCCTACGCCGCCTTCGACACCTCGCGACCTTCCGTCCACGCCGTCTGCCACCGGCCTCGCGCCGAGGGTCGCCGCGTGTTGTCCGGGCGACGGCGCCCGGACGGCCGAACCGCCTCCCCCCGACTCCCCTTTCTCTGGAGGGACCCATGACGACACCCGCTCCCCGCCGTCGCCCCCGACTCCACCGGGCGGCCTCGGACCGCCCCTACTTCAGCGCGGACGGAGAGTCCTATCTCGCGCAGACCACCCTGCGGGAGCTGAAGAAGTCCCGCCCGCTGCGCGTGCTTTCCGAGGAGGACTTCGCCCACTGGCAGACGTACGGCTACGTCATCGTCCGCGAGGCGATACCCGCCGAGGACGCCCGCCGACTCCTCGACTTCACCTGGGAGTTCCAGGGTCTCGATCCCGACCGGCCCGAAAGCTGGTACGAGGACCGCCCGTTCCGCTCGGAACTCGACCAGCAGCTGCACGTCTACGGCTTCGTCGAGGCGTACCACCACCAGCTGCTCTGGGACAACCGCCAGGCCCAGCGGGTCTACGACGCCTTCGTGGACGTCTGGGACTGCGAGGAGCTGTGGGTGACGCTCGACCGGCTCAACCTCAACCCGCCCAACCGGGGCAACCGCGACCGCGCCCTGATCGAGCCCACCGACCGGGGCTTCGACATCGACCTGCACTGGGACATCGACACCACCCTCGGCGTCCCGCCGCAGCGGGTGCAGGGCATCATCGCGCTCAACGACACCCGCCCGGAGTCCGGCGGCTTCCAGTGCGACCCCGAGCTGTTCCGCCGCTTCGAGGAGTGGAAGATCGCCCAGCCGGCCGACCGCGACCCGCTCCGCCCGGACGTCGACCGCGACGAGTACCCCGTCGTCCGGCCCGATCTGCGCCCCGGCGACCTGCTGATCTGGAACGGTCTGCTCGCCCACGGCGTGGCCCGCAACATCTCCGAGAACCAGGTGCGCGCGGTCCAGTACCTCTCGATGATGCCCGCCCTCGAAGAGCACGAGCGGCTCCGGAACTCCCGTGTCGAGTCCTGGCGCCATCTGCGCACCCCCCGCTGGAACCGGACGCTCGTCGGCGACCCCGTGCTCCACGAGTCCAAGCGCTACCCGACCGCCACCCTCGACGGTCTCGGCAGCCGCCTGCTCGGGCTGACCTCCTGGCACGACACCGCCGAACCGGCGACGGACGCCGCCACGGCCACACCCGCGGCCGGGGCCACGGCAGGGCAGGGCGGGGAGCCGTCGTGCGCCGCGTCTGCCTGACCCTCCCCACCAACCGCGCCTGCTCCGCGACCATCCGGTCCGTCGCCGAGGAAGCCGCCTACGGCGTCCGCCACTTCGGCGTCGAGGTGCGGCTGCTCATCCTCGACTCCTCCGACGCGCCCGTGCTCGCCGAGCACCGGGCGGCGGTCGCCGCGCTGCCCCCGGTCCCCGGCGTGGTCGTCCACCACCTCGACGAGGAAGGGCAGCGGAACTTCCTGCGGGAGACCATCACCGCGGCGGGCGTCGCCGCACCGGAGCGGATGCTCGACCTGATGCTCCCCTCCGGCGTCTCCTACGGAGCCTGCACCAACCGCGCCTTCCTCCTCGCCGAGGCCCTGGGCTGCTCCTCGGTGCACCGCAGGGACTCCGACAGCCGCTACCAGTACCTCCGCGGGGAACCGGTCTTCCCCCTGCACCACGAACTGACGGCGCTGGGACGGCGGGCGGCCGAGCTGACCGGGCAGGTCACCCGGAGCAGGCTCGATCCCGCGCTCGCGGAGCGGCCCGTGGCCATGGTCGGCGGCTCCTTCGTCGGCGAGATGTCCGTGGACGTCGAGGAGATCCGCAGGCTCGACCCCGCCGTGTACGAGGAGGTCGTCGGCCTCTCACTGCCCGAGGGGTATCCGGAGATCTGGCGCCGGAACCTGATCACGGAGTCCTTCCGGGGCGCGGGGACCGCCGCGTTCACCGACGACCTGACCACCCTCACCACCGTCAGCCCGATGCGCGTCGACATGTGCAACATCGCCTTCGACCGCGAGGTGTACGCCCGGGTGCCGCTGCCGCCCGCCCTCGACACCATCGGCAGCGACTACTTCCTCATCCACCTGGTCCACGACGCACGCCTCCCCGGCGTCCTGCACAACCGGCACATCGTCAACTTCCACACCAACGAGCGCCGTTCGGACGAGGGATTCCTCTCCTACCAACTGCGCTTCGCCAAGTTCCTGCTCGCCGCACCCCACCTCAACGCGGTGTACGCGGCGCTGCGGGAGACCGGTGACGGCCTGCTCGACGGCACGGGGCGGCTGCGCGCGACCGCCGTCGCCCGGTCCGTCCGCGACGGCGTCCGCACCGACCCCGCGGAGAGCCTCCGGCGGCTCGACGTCCTCGACCGCGCGTACCGCACCCTGGGCGACCGGTACGCCACCGCCGCCGACCTGCTTCTCTCCCGCCGCGACCGGCTCGTCGACGAAGCCGTCCGGGACATGGCGGACTTCGCCCTCCTGATCGACGCCTGGGAGGCCGTCACCCGCGCGGGACGCGCCCACCCGCTCCGGGCCGCCGCGGACGCCCGGAGCGCCGCGGAAGCCGAAGCGGCCCCTGATGCCGAGGCGGACCCGAACGCCGAAGCGGCCCCTGGCGCCGAAGCGGACCCGGGTGTCGAAGCAGCCGCACTCCCCCTCCACCCCGTGAAAGGCACCGCATGAGCGAGCGAGCACCCTCGCTCCCGAGGACCAGCCGCACCCTCACCGTCCCGTACACGGGCGGCGAGGAGCGCCGCGGCCCCGTCACCATGGGGCAGGCCAACATGATCCGCTGCATGCTCCGGGACGAGCCCGCGCACATCAACATCCACGACGTGTGGCCGGTCCCCGACGGGACCCGTACGGAGGACGCCGTCGACGCCCTCCGCGCGCTCGTGGTGCGCCACGAGGCCCTGCGCACCACCTTCCCCGACACCTCGGGCGGCGTACCCGCCGAACAAGTGGTGTCCGCCGAGGGCGAGTTCACCGTCACCGTCCTCGACCACGGGGAACTGCCCGGCGAACCCGCCGTGTACGCGGAGGAACTGGCCCGCGAGGCCCGCGACGCCCGGTTCCGGCTCGACCGGGACCCCGCCCTGCGGATCCTCCTCGTCACCCTGGACGGCGCACCGCGCTTCGTCTCCCTCGCGGCGAGCCACGCCCTGACGGACGTCGGCGCCCTCTCCGTGCTCAAGGAGGAGTGGCTGGGGCTCCTCGCGGGCGACGAACCACCGCCCTCGGCTTCGCACACCCCGCTCGACCTCGCCGCCGAGGAGACCTCGCCCGCCGGACTCCGCAAGTCCCAGGCGTCCCTGCGCCATTGGGAGCGGATCATCCGCACCGGCCCCCAGGCCATGTTCGCCGAGCCGGGCGCCGAAGGCACCGAGATCCGCACGCCCCGGCTCGTCCTGCGCTCGCGGCGGGCCTCGCTCGCCCTGGCCCGCGCCGCCGAACGGACCGGCGGCCTGCCCGCCACCGTGCTGCTCACCGCGTGGTGCGCGCTGGTCGGCCACCGGGCGGGACAGCCCGAGTGCGTCACGGCCGTCCCCACCTCCAACCGCTACCACCCCCGGCTCGCCCGCTCGGTCAACACCCTCTCCCAGGACGCGCTGCTCTCCCTCGACCTGCGCGTGGAGAGCTTCGACGAACTGCTGCGCAAGGCGTGGGGAGCGGCGCTCAACGCCTACCGGCACAGCCAGTTCGACGCGCTCGCGCTGTGGGACATGATCGGCCGGACCACCGTCGAGCGGGGCAGCCAGTTCGCCCGGGACGTCGTCTTCAACGATGTCAGCACGCTCCCGGCGACCGTCGCCGCCACCACCGACGAGGCCGCCGCCGGGGCCGACGCCCCGGCCGCCGAGCCGCCGGAGCTTGAGCTGAGCTGGGGGCCCGACCAGGTGCTCCCCACCCGGATCCTCACCTTCGTGTACGCGACCGAGCCCGTCGTCCACCTCGCGACCTGGGCCGACCCCTCGCTCTTCCGCCGCGAGGAGGCCGAGGCCCTGCTCACCGGGCTCGTACGCCTGCTGGAGGCGGCGGCCACCGCCGACGTACCGCTGGCCTCCCTCACCGAGGTGACCGGGGTCCGGCCGGCCGTGCGCGGCCCGGAGTGGGTCCGGGCGGACGGCTCCTGGGTCTCGCCGCCACTGGTCGCGGAGGCCCTGGGCAAGGCCCTGGGGGGCAGAGCGGTGCACGTGGTCGCGCGGACGCCCGAGAGCGGCGCCTCCGGAGACGGTCCCTCCGGCGCCGGTGCCCACCCGGGATCCGGCGAGGACCGGGTCCTGACCGCCTTCGTCGCCGCGGGCCTCTCCCCCCTCACGCCGGTCGAGGCGCACACCGCGCTGATGGATGCCCTGCCGGGGCGTCCGGGCGTACTGGCCCCGCACCGTTACGTGATCGTCCAGGACCCGCCGGCCGAGGCGGACCGGGCCGACGCGTGGCTCCGTCAGCAGATTCTCGTGGAAGGAACCGGCCGGGACCGGGATGTCACATGACCATGGATGAGAGAGTCGCCCCACCGGAGCAGAGCGCTCCGCCCAGTCCGTGGCGGTCGCGGCGCTTCCGGCTGTTCTTCACGGCCCGCAGCGCCTCGCTGCTCGCCGACGGCATGCTGATGGTGTCGCTGACCACCGCCGTCCTCGGGGCGGGATACGGGGCGGCGGGCGTCGGCTACTCGCTGGCCGCGTGGATGGCGCCGATCGTGCTGCTCGTCCTGTTCGGCGGCGTGCTCGCCGACCGGTTCACCCCGCAGGTGATGATGGTCGGCGCCGACGTGGTGCGCATGGTGGCCATGCTCGCCCTCGCGGTGCTGCTCTTCGCCACCGACGTACGGCTGTGGCACGTCATGGCCCTGCTCGCGCTGAGCGGCGCCGCGACCGCCATGTTCCAGCCGGGGCTCGCGAGCCTGGTCCCGCAGGTCGCCGAGGACATCCAGCGGGCCAACGCGCTGCTGCGCATCTCCGAGTCGATCTGCACCCTGCTCGGTCCCGGTCTCGCCGGACTCCTGGTGGCCCAATGGGACGTGGCCGGTTCGTTCGTGGTCATCGCGGGGGCGTACGCGCTCAGCGCGCTGGGCCTGCTCCCGCTGCGGAAGCTCGGCAGCGCCCCGGACGAGAGCAACGACCCGCTGTGGCAGCGGCTCTCCACCGGCTGGCAGGAGTTCCGGTCCCGGGCCTGGCTGTGGGGGGTCATCGCGGTCTGGGCGGTGTACGGGCTCCTCGTCTTCGGCCCGTCCCTGCCGCTGGGCGCGGCCCTGCTGACCGAACAGCACGGGGCCAGCGGCTACGGCTGGATCGTCTCCGCCGACGGCGCGGGCACGATCGTCGGCGGTCTGCTCGGCATGCGGGTCCGCCCCCGCCGCCCGCTCGTCGCGGGTGCCTGCGCGATGTTCTTCTTCTCCCTCAATCCGCTGGCGCCCGCCCTGGGCTGGTCGTTCACGCTCACGGCGGTCACCGGGGTGGTGGCCGGGTGCGGCTTCGCGTTCTGGGGCGTGATGTGGGCGACGAGCATCCAGACCCACATCCCGCTGGCCGTGCTCAGCCGGGTCTCCGCCTACGACGTGGCCGGTTCCATCATGGTCATCCCGCTGGGCCGCGCCCTCGCGGGCCCGGCGGCGAACGCGGTGGGGGCCGACCGGGTGCTGCTGTTCTCCTCGGTGATGGGCCTGGTGTGCATCGCGGCGATGCTCTGCCTCCCGGCCATCCGCGCCCTGGGCCGGGCCCCGAAGGACCGGGCGGCCACCGACGAGGGGGTGGCGAGCCCGGCGTGAACCCGCCCGGTGGCGAGCCCGGGGCGTGGGCCTCCCACGCCCGGGTCCGCCACCGGGCAGTCGGCCGTACGGCTCACCCCGGGGTCCCGGTCCTGCCGGGCGGGACGATCACGGTCCGGGGGACGGCCTCGTCCAGGCGCTTCGCGGTGGTCCCGCTCAGGGCCTCGTCGGGGTCGCGCTCCAGGCGCCGGACCAGGTTCCGCAGCCGCTCGAAGTCCTCCGGGGCGCTCACCAGCTGCGGGAGGAAGCCGCACAGGACGTCGAGGAGAGCGGGGTCCTCGTCGGCGAGCCGGATCCAGAGGACGAGGGAGGTCTCCGTCTCGTCCCGCCACCGGGCGGTGTCCAGGCCCGTCCACACCAGGTCCGCGAGCATGGAGGTCAGTGCGGGCCGGGTCTTGAGGAGGGCCGCCGCGAGCGGCCAGTTCCGGTACGGGGCGAGCCAGGGCGTCTCCTCCAGGCCCCACAGGGCGGACGGGCGCTGCCACAGGAGCCGGCCCACGGTGGACAGGGCCAGGTCGTTGCGGTCGCGTCGGCGGTCGCCGAGCCAGCTTCCGAGCCGCGCCAGGGCGGCCTCGCCGTGGGGTCCCGCGACGAGCCTCGCCACACTGAACGAGACGGGCGCCGTCAGTCCGTCGCTGCGGCCCGCGAGCATGCCGAGTGCGTCGAGCGTGGCGGAGAGGGACCGTTCGACCGTGCCGTAGCCGTGGACGAGGGCCGCCGTGCCGCGCGATGCCGGGTCGGAGCCGTCACGGGCCCAGGCCCGCACGAGATCGCGGACGACCGGCCGGACCCCCTCGTCGAGAGCGGCGGCGTGGGCGAGGGCGGTCGCGGCGGCCAGGTGATGGGCGGGCGAATCGGAGCGCGCCATCGGCCGCACCAGATGGCGGAACACGTACAGCGGATCGCGGGTGCACAGCGCTCCGACGGCGAGCGCGGCGGGCACCCACCCGGCGGGCCGCTCGTCGTCGCAGAGGGCGCGCAGCCAGCGGGCGAGCGGGCCGCGCGCGTCCGGGTATCCCTCCCAGGCGTGCGAGAGGACCGCCCAGGGCAGGGCCCTGCCCTGGAGTCGTACCGTACGGACGCTCAGGGTGCGGCCGCCGAAACCGACGCCGCCGGTGAGGAGTTCGGAGCGGGCGGCCGCGAGGCGGGCGTCCTGATGGGCGTGGAAGAGCGCGCGGCCCGGTTCCGTCGCCGGGTCCATGGTCAGCGTGAACTCCCAGGCCAGGTGTTCGGCGGCCTCCGTCGCCAGGCTGTAGGGCGATCCGCTGTACACGGCGAGCGCCGTACGGAAGGCGGCGAGCCGGGTCGCCGCGGTGACGGCCGCCCGGTCTCCGGCGGCCACCCGCCCAGGCGCCGCGAGCCAGATCTCCGCCTGTCGGTGCGCGAAGGCCCGCAGTTCGCCCAGGAGATCGGCCACGGGCAGCTTTCCGTCGAGATGGTCGACGAGCAGCCGTGCCAGCGCCTCCGCCTCGTGGGGCCGGAGCCGGTCGAGGCCGAGGGCCGCCACCACGTCCTCCCTGGCCGCGAGCGCCAGGGCCGCCGTGAGCCGCTTCTCCTCGCCGTGCCCGAGCAGGGCGAGGAGATGTCTGCGCAGCATGCCGTCGGCCGACGGGGTGCGAAGGAGGACGCCGTACCGTCCGCGCAGCGACTCGTCCGCGAGACCGCCGGGGCCGACGAGGAGGATCGCGTACGCCCCGCGCCGTTCGAGGAGCGCCGCGAGACGGTCGAGGCAGGGTCCGGCCGGAGGTTCGGCGGGCCGGTGCGCTTCCCCTTCGCGGTCCCGGTCCACGGGGTGCCACCCGGGGAGGCTTCCGCCGTATGTGCCCGTCTCCACCAGGTAGCCGTGGTCCGCTCTCAGGTCCGCCTCGCCGATCCGGTGGAGTGCGGTACCTGGGCCGAGGCGTTCGATCCGTCCGTGCGTGACCTCGTCGAGGAGGGAGAGGGCCGTGGAGGTGCGTCCGCTGCCGGGGTCCGCGCACAGGACGAGGAGCCGTTGCCGTGCGAGTCGGGCCCGGACCGCCCCGTAGCCGGGCGGTTCCTCGAACACCGTCTTCAGACGCCGGAGGTCGTCGGCGGGCACGGGCCCGGCGATCGGCTCGGCCCGGTTGCCGTGCGGGGGGCGACGTGCGCCGGGGTGGTCTTCCCGGGCGCCGTCCGCGACGGAGTTCCGTCCACGCGCGTCGGTGAAGAGCCTCCGGGCCGCCCGCGCGGCGTCGTAGCCGCCGTCCCCGCGTCCGATGCCCAGCGGGCCGCCGCGGAGGTCGCCGTGGTCCCGGACGTCCCCGGGGTCCCCGGCGTCCCCCGCGTCCCCTGGGCCGCCGGGGCCGCCGCCGCCCGGACCGGCCGGGCCCCGTCCGGCGCCCGTCGGCTCTCCCGCCGGGGCCGCCCAGCCTCCGCGCCGGGCACTTCCGCCTCGGCCGTCACTCATCGGCACCGCCTTTCCGTCCTTCCTGGAGCGACGGCTTCGTCCGGAGCCGGGCGAGCCTCGACCCCGTCGTCATCGGTCCTGGTCCTGTCGCAACCGCTGTTGGTCCCGTTGCCGTCGGTCCTGATCCCGTCGCAACCGCTGTTGGTCCCGTCGTCATCGGTCCTGATCCCGTCGCAACCGGCCCTGGTCCCGGCGTAACCCGTCCCGGCCCTGTCCGTATCCCGTCCCGGCCCCGGGGCGCCCAGCCCCCGTCCCCGCCCGTCCGCACGTCCACACGTCCGTCCGCCCGTCCTCCCGGTCGCCCGGTCGCCCAGTCGCCCAAAGCCTCCGAGACCTCGGCCGCCCCGACGGCCCCACGGACCCCGGGAACCCCGGAGACCCCAAAGGCCCTGGAGCCCCCAAAGGCCCCCGTGGTCCCCGGATCCCCCGGCCCCCCGCCCGCCACCGGCCAACGCGCGGCCGTCTCCTGCCTGCTGCCCACTTCGTCCCCCCGCGACGCGCCGAAGGCCCAGGATCGCGACGGCCCGGCGCGCTGTATGTAGCCCTTTACACAGCGGGCGCGCGGCCGGAAGAAGAAGGAAGCGGCCCGGCGGGCGCGGGCCCCCGGCCTCTCGCACGGCCCGGCAAGCGCGCGTGTCCGGCGTCTCGCGCGGCGCCACCGGAGCGGGTCGCCGCGCGGGAGAAGTGTGGGGAACCGTCCGCACGGAATACGGCGCCGCGTGGCGCGCTCCGGGCGCCCGAGCGTGCGCCGGATCAGGACAACAACCGCCCCGCCGAAGGGGATCTCCCATGAAGTCCGTCACCTCGGCGAAGCGCCCGGAAGGCGGGGCGGTCCGGTCCGCCGGTCGTTCCTCGGCGTCCGGCGGGGAGTTCGCCGGCGCGTCCATGCCGCGTCATCCGGCGCGTGGCGCCCTCGGTTTCGGGCTGCCCGTCGACTCGGCCGCCCTGCCTCCGGTCATCGGCCCGATCGCCCTGCTGGCGGCCCCGCCGACACTGATCGTCTCCCGTGGCCGGCCCTCCCGCCGGGTGGTCGGTCCGGCGCGGACCGTCTCCCGGGGGCGGCTTGGGCGCCGGTGCGAGGACGGCGTCCGCGTCCTCACCGGGGCACCCGGGAACGAGACGGATCCGGAACCGCGCCGGGCACCGAGGGTGACGGCTGAAAAGTGCGTATACGTCAAAGCCCTCCCTTGTCACCATGACTGATGTTCCGTCAGGCCGGGAATTACGTTCCGCGAGATCGGTTGACGCATTTCATTTGCCGAACGACGGGTTCCTCCATGCTTTCGTCAGGGTCGGGCACTTCCGTCTTATCCGCGCAAGAAGCATCAGCTTGGTTGCTGAGCGAACTCACCAGCAAAGGGCGTATTCCTTTTCGTCTCGCCTGTCGGAGGCTGACGGTCTGGGAAAAGCGATTCGTCCAGAACGTACTGGGCAGGGCGGACGTCGACATCGTCACGGTCCCTCCGTCCGAGGAGACCGGTCTCGTCCGGGTGACCCGCGCGCCGCTCTTCGGCGTGTCGTTCTGGATGCCCGGCGAGCCGCCGGAATCCGCCGCCGAGACGCTCGCCTGGATACGGGTTCCCCCCGAGGTGCTCGACATGGCCGAGGAGGAGACCCGGTCGGCGGAGGCACGGGAGGCCGCCGAATTCCAGGAGGTCGACTCCCTGCTGCGCGGCTGGGCGGAGAAAGGGGAACTCGACGGCCGCCTCGCCCGGCTCGCGGACTGGGTCGAGCGGGTCGAGACGGTGTACGTCTTCGTCGGCCGCGAGGTGTTCTCGAAGTCCGACGCGGGAAGCAACACGCTGACCCGGGAGGGCCGCCTTCCGGGGCTCCGGCTGCGCCCGGTCGACACCTGGAGCACGGCCGACCGGCTGTTCGTCGTCCTCGCGCACTGTCTCTTCGTCAGCGGCCGTTCCGTCCGCTTCGAGGAGTTCAACGGGGTGCAGCTCTCGGCGACCCGGCTGCGGCAGTACCTGCTCGACCGGCACGCCCAGTACGTCGCCGCCCTCGGCCGCCCCTCGCGCGCCGCCCACGGCGTACCGCTGCCGGAGCTGGCGGAGGAGGTCCGGGCCCTCCAGGAGGAGGTCGACCGGCAGTCGTCCCTCATGCGCTACCGGCGCATCAACGGCATGACCTTCGTCAAGAACGAGTACCTGGCGGACTTCCCCCAGCCCCGCGACCCGCACGAGCTGCCCGAACTCGTGGCCCGGCACGGCCGGGAACGGCTCGGTGTCGAGCCCACGGGACGGGCCAGGGAGGATCTGCGGGCGCTGGCCGTCGCGGCCACCCTCCTCGACGCGAAGTCCGGCCCGGACGCGGCTCCGCACGGCGCCGTCGGCATGCCGCACGCGGACGCGGGGGAAGCGCCGCACGGCGCCGTCGGGGAACTCCTCGCCGCCATCGTGCTGTCCGCCGTCCGGTCCACCGACTCCGACTACGGCATGAGCAGCTCCGTCCGCGATCTGACCCGGCTGCGCGGTGCCCGCCCCGGCGACGCCGAAGGCGTGCTCGAACTGAGGAAGAACGACTTCGTCTGCTGCTGTCTGCCCCACCCCACCCGGATGGCGGACACGGGCGAGGAGACCGCGTCGATCCTGTGGCGGGCCGCGCAGCGCATGATGTACAACCGCTGGCACTTCGCGCCCGGGGAGTTCGACCGCGCGGACATCCCGGAGAAGCGGCACTACTTCTTCCCTCCGCAGGTCCCCGACATCGCCGAGCACGCCGAGCACCACCATGGCGGCCACGCCGCCTCACGGGTGCGTTTCTCCATCCGCGCCCCGGGCGCCCAGGTGTGGCACCCGCCCTTCACGGTCTACGGCAACGGCTTCCGGGGCTGCTACGACATCCGGCTCGTCCGCATGGAGAAACCGGCCTACACCCTGCGGGAACTCCGCGAAGCCGTACGCCACTGCTCGCTCGTCGACGAACTGTGGCGCACCCTCGCGGACGGCGTCCAGCATGGCACCCTGCCGGTACGCCCGCTGGGCGGCTTCGACCGGGACTGGTACGCGTCACGGGGCTGGGAGCGCCTTGAGGCGTACGCCCCGGCGCCCGACGCGCTGTCCGTTCCCGGCTGAGCCGGCGAGGAGGAGACCCGAGATGAGCGAACACAGCCCTGTGCCCCCCGTCGTCGACGTCCTCGGCACCCTCGCGCGCACCCCGTGCCGGGACACCCTGCACCGCTTCCACTACCGGGAGGGCGACGAGGTCCGCTCGCTGACCCTCGCCGAACTCGACGCCGCCGCCCTGCGGGTGGCGGTCCGGCTCCACGCCCTCGGGGTCCGCGCCCGCGACCGGGTCGGGGTGATGGCGCCGAACCGGATCGAGTGGGTGCTGCTCGATCTCGCCGTGCTCAGGCTGGGCGCCGTGACAGCGGGCATCGAGCCTCACCGCTACACGCCTGCGGAGGTGCTCGCCACCTTCGGTCTCGCCCTGCTCTTCACCGACGACCCCCGCCACGGGGACGCCGACGGCACCGCGCCGGACGCCCGGGACGTCCACGGCATCGCGCGGGTCAACGACTGGGCCTTCACCGCCGGGGCGCCCGCCGACCCCCCGGCCCTCCCGCCGCACCCCGGCTACGACCCCGCCGACGTCTTCGCCATCAAGCAGACCTCGGGAAGCACCGGACCGGCCAAGGGCATCGAGGTCACCGTCGCCAGCGTCAACCGGACGCTGGCGGCCGTCCAGGAGATGTTCGACCACCGGGACGGCGACAACCTGTTCGTCTTCCTGCCGGTCAGGTTCCTCCAGCAGCGGTACTGGATCTACTCGGCCCTCGTCCACGGCCACGACGTCACCCTCGCCGACCGGACCACCGCCGAGGCGACGGCGAAGGCGGTCTCCCCCACCGTGATCATGGGCGTGCCCGGCTTCTACGAGCAGCTGCGGGCCCGGCTCGAAGCCGAGGGGGTGCCCGAGGCTCCCGCGGAGCGGGGGGCGGCGATCCAGCGGGCGCTCGGCGGCCGGATCCGCTATCTGTGGACCGGCTCCGCGCCCGCCGGACGTCAGGTGCTGCGCTTCTTCAACGACGCCGGGGTCCCGCTCTACGAGGGATACGGCCTGAGCGAGACCTGTGTCGTCGCCAAGAACCACCCCGGCGCGTTCCGGCTGGGCAGCGTCGGCCGGGTCCTGCCGCACAAGCGGATCCGCTTCGACGGGGACGGCGTCCTGATCGTCGGCGGCGGCGATCCCGTCAACACCCGGTACACCTGGTGCGCCCCCGGCGCGAGCGAGCGGGTGTTCCTGCCCACGGGCGAAGTGAAGACCTACGACGTGGGCCACGTCGACGAGGACGGTTTCCTCTACATCGACGGGCGGGTCGACGACATCGTCACCCTGAGCGGGGCGCTGAACGTCCTGGTGCCCCTCGTGGAGGAACGCGTACGCGAGCTGCCCGGGGTGTACGACTGCGCCGTGTTCGGCGACGGGCGGCCCTATCTCACCGTGGTGGTCTCCCCCACGACACCCGCCCACGCCGCCGACGGGCCGGACGGCACTGGCGCGTCCGACGGAGGGCACGGCTACGCGGAGCGCCTCACCCGTGAACTGGCCAAGCTGAACGAGGAACTCCGGCCCGAGCAGCGCCTCTACGGCGCCGTCGTCGCCGAGGAGCCGTTCTCCATCGAGAACGGCCTCCTGAACGCCCAGTACAAGCTGGTGCGCGGCCTGATCGGCACGCGCTACGCCCGCGATCTCGACCGGATCCACGAAGAGAACCGTGTGTACAACGACGGCACCATCGGCACCGCACCCGTGCTGGTGCGCGCTGCGGAGAAGGAGCGGAACACGTGAGCTGGGACAGGCTGGCCGGTCTCGAACTGGGCAATGAGCGGGTGACCCTACGGCGGATCCGCGTCACCGACACCGAGGAGTTCGCCCGGATCGTGTACGAGCCGGACATCTGGCGCTACTTCGTCCAGCGGATCGAGACGCCCGACGACCTCCACGCCTTTCTGGAGACCGCCATCAGGGACACCCTGACCGGCACCCGGATCGTCTTCGCCGTCGTCGACGAGTCCACCGGCCGGATCGTCGGCAGCTGCGCCTACGGAAATCTGGCCCCGGCCGACCGGCGTCTGGAGATCGGCTGGTCCTGGCTGTACGCGGGGGCCCGCAGGACCGGTGTCAACCGGGCCGTCAAGCTCGCTCTTCTCGACCACGCCTTCGACGTACTCGGCTGTGAGCGGGTCGAGTTCAAGACCGACGTCCTCAACACCGGAGCCCGCGCGGGCCTCTCCGGCATCGGCGCCACCGAGGAGGGCGTCCTGCGCAGCTTCAACGTGATGCCGGGCGGGCGCCGCCGGGACGTCGTCTACTACAGCATCCTGCGCGCGGAGTGGCCCGCCGTCCGCAAGGAACGGTTCGAGGCCACCGGCGCGGGCAAGGCCGACGGCACACCGGACGCCACCGCCGTATCCGGCACCACCGACTGAGCCCACGCGGCGGAAGGGAGCGGACGGTGCGCCAGGAGTTCTTCTTCGAGGCCGCCGGGGAACGACTCGCGGCGACCCGGGTCACGGGCGCCGGCGGAGCGCCCCCGGAGATCCTCACCCTGCACGGTCTGGGCACGACCGCGACCCGGCACCGGGCGCGGTACCTGCTCGACCCCTGGGCGGAGCACGGCCACGGCTCGCTCGCCTTCGACTTCTCCGGCAACGGCGAGAGCACCGGCGAACTCACCCGCGCCACCCTGCGCCGCCGCCGCACCGAGACCCTGGCCGCCGCCGCCTGGCTCGGCAGGGACCGGCCGCCCGTGGTCGTCGGCACCAGCATGGGCGCCCACCTCGCCGCCTGGACCGCACGGGAACTGCGCCCCCGGGCCCTGGTGCTCTTCTGCCCCGCCGCCTATCCCGCGCACGCCGCCGACCTGCCCTTCGACGGCAGCCTCGTACGCCCCGGCAACCATCCCGACTCCCCCGCCTACAGCGCCCTGCGCGACTTCGAGGGCGATCTGCTGATCTTCGGCGCCCGACAGGACCAGGTGTGCCCGCCCGAGGTCGTCGAGGGATACCTCGACAGCGCCCGCCGCGCCCGGTCCGCCGAGGTCGTCTGGTTCGAGGAGTGCGACCACTTCGTCCACCGCTGGCTGCCCCACCAGGGCCCGCTGCGGGAGCGGACCGTCCAGGCGGTGCTGAGCCTGCTCGCCGCCTGACCCCGCGCCCCTTCTCCGTACCCCCGCCCACGCCCGTATCCGAGGAGACGGATCACCATGGCCGTGCAGACCGAGCGGAACCTGCTGAAACGACGTGACATCGACGCCCTGAAGACGGTCGAGGCCGCCTTCCACTCCGGTCCGCTGGCCGATCTGCTCGCCGAAGCCCCCGAGCTGGAGCGCCGCGCCGGGCTGACCCGGGAGGAGTTCGAGCGGGAGTACCGCTTCCAGGGCCGCCCGGTCGTCCTGGACGGCTACGCCGCCGACTGGCCGTCCGTCCGGGGCTGGACCTTCCGGAACCTCGCGGAGCGCTGCGCCGACGTCCCCGTGGTCGTCGACAGCTACAACAGCACGGCCGCCCGGAAGACCACCTTCGGCGCGTTCGTCACCCGCCTGGAGGAGAGCGCCGGCAGCGGCGCGGATCCCCTGTACCTCCAGGAGTGGTACTACCAGACCACCGCCCCGCACATCGCGCCGGACATGCCCGAACTGGACATCGCCCAGTACGACTTCCGGCGGGACCTGTACGGCGATGCCGCCTCGGTCAACCACCAGCTGTGGATCGGCCAGCGCGGCGGCGTCACCCGGCTGCACCAGGACGCGTACTCCGTCGACGTCATGCACGCGCAGATCGTCGGCGAGAAGCTCTGGTACGTGATGGGGCCCGGCGCCGAACTCCTGCCGGGGCCCGGCGGCGAGGCGGGACTCGACGCCCTGTGCGCCTCCCCCGGCACCCGGCTCATGCGCTTCGTCCTCAGGCCCGGCGACGTGCTCTATCTGCCCGCGGGCTGGTTCCACCGCATCGAGCTGCTCGGCGACTCCATCGGACTCGGCCGCAAGTGCCTGGACGAGGCCAACCTGCGGGCCCACGTCCGCCAGCGCGTCGGCGAACTCCTCGCGCTCGCCCTCAACCCCGAGGAGCTGCGCGTCACCCACTCGGAACTCTTCGACGTCGTCATCGCACGGGCCCGCGCCCTCGCCGACCGGATGGACGTCGACCTGTCCCGGCTGCGTCAGTGAGGTACAAAGAACCCATGAGGCAGCAGCACATCTTGCTGATCGGCGGTCCAGGCCACGACGTGCCCAAGGCGACGGCGCTGGGGCTGCGCCACTCGGTGGTCCAGATCCCCCAGCGGGCGAGCGAGGAACAGCGGGCCTCGGCCGCGCGGTACGCCGTCCAGGACTACCGCGACCTCGACGCGCTCCTCCCCCTGGTCAGGGACTGGCACGAGGCGGAACCCTTCGACGCCGTGCTCTCCTTCACCGAGTACGGTCTGGAGCCCGCCTCCCGGGTCGCGATCGACCTCGGGATCGCGGGCGACAACCTGGAGGCCGTCCTCGCCACCCGCGACAAGACCAGGACCCGCGCCCTGCTCGACCGGCACGGGCTGAGCCCGGTGCGCCACCGGGTGTGCGCCACCGAGGCGGACGCGGCCGACTTCCTCGACGAACTCGACGGTCTGCCCCTCGTCCTGAAGCCCCCCTCGGGCGGCCTCAGCGAAGGGGTGTACCTGGTGGAGGACAGGGCCCGGCTCGCCGAGCGCTGGGCCTGGACCGCCGCCGTGTCCGGACGGGAACCGGTGCTCGCCGAGGAGTACCTCTCCGGGCCCGAGTTCAGCGTCGAGTCGATCTCCCGGCACGGCGTCCACGAGGTCGTCATGGTCACCGAGAAACTGACGACCGGCTTCCCCGGCTTCGTGGAGCTGGGCCATCAGCTCCCCGCCCGCCTCGGCTCCGGCGACCTGGAGGAGATCGAGAAACTGATCCTGGAGTTCCTCGCGCTCATCGGCCAGCGGACCGGACCCGTCCACAGCGAACTGCGCCTCACCCCACGCGGTCCCCGCCTCATCGAAGCCCAGACCCGTGCCGGCGGCGACCAGATCTGGGAGATGTGCGAGCTGGTCAGCGGTGCCGACCAGATCACCGAGACCTACTGCGCCCTGCTCGGCCGGCCGGACCCGCCGCGCGTCCCCCGGGGCCGGGCGGCCGCCATCCGCTTCTTCTCCGAGGAGAACGTCCGCGTCCGGGCGGTCGACGGAGTCGCCGCCGCCGAGGCGGCGCCCGGGGTGGTCCGCGCGGTGTGCACCCTGCGGCCCGGCGCGGAGCTGGGCCCGCTCCTCTCCTCCACCTCACGCCAGGGATACGTGCTCTGCCTCGGCGAGGACACGCAGGACGCGGTGGCGCGCGCCGAGACGGCCCGAGCCCTCGTCCGGGTCGAATCCGAACCGCTCACCGACTCCGTATCCCCCACCCACTCCACACCTCCCACCGGCCCCGTATCCCCCAGCGGCCCCATGTCTCCCACCGGCCACGAACCGCTCACCGGTGCGGAGCCGGGGCCGTGAGCGCCGCCGCCGGGACCGGAGCGCCGCACCGCAAGGCCGCGCGTCCGCGCGCGGCGCACCCGCACCACGTCACGGAGGGACCATGCGAGTTCTCGTCATCGGCACCAACAGGGTGTGCCACGAGCGGCTGCGCGAGCAGGGCCACGAGATGGTGCTCTTCGTCCCGCGCGGTCGCGCCCGGCGGGAGGACGCGGTCGGCCCGTACGCCCATGTGGTGATCCTCGACGACGACGTCGACGTGGACGCGTGGGCCGAGACCGCCGAAGTCCTGCACCGGCGGGCGCCCTTCGACGCGGTCGCCGCGTTCAACGAGCACACCTATCCGGCCGTACAGGCCGTCAGCGAGCGGCTCGGCATCCCCACCACGGTCGACGTGGACCTGTTCCACCGGGTCGTGGACAAGGCGCGGATGCGGGAGATCCTCGACGATCACGCGATCCCGAGCTGCCGCTACGCCTTCGCCCAGGGGCGGCGGGCCGTGCTCGACGCCATCGCGGAGGTCGGACTGCCCTGTGTGGTCAAGCCGGTGGACACCGAGGCCAGCCTGGGCGTCTCCCGGGTCGACGCCGAGGAGGACATCGAGGCGGCGCTGCGCCGCATCGGCCCGTACCACGTCGACCGGGGCGTGGTGGTGGAGGAGTTCCTCGACGGCGAGGAGTTCAGCGTCGAGGCGCTCTCCGTCGGGAAGCAGCACCGGGTCGTGGCGGTCACCCGCAAGTTCACCGATCCGGTGAACTTCGTCTCGCGGGGCCATGTGGTCCCCGCGCCCCTCACCTCAGAGGAGTACGCCGAGGTGTCGGCGTACGTCGTCCGGGTCCTCGACGCCTTCGGCTTCCACGACTGTCCCTCGCACACCGAGGTCATGCTGACCGGGCGGGGCCCCCGGATCATCGAGATGCACAACCGGATCGGCGGCGACGCCATCATGGACCTGGTCCGGCTCTCCACCGGCGTGGACATGTACGAACTGATCGCCCGGCAGAGCATCGGCGAGGACGTCGGCGCCCTGCTGCCCGACAAGATCCTCCACGAGCGCTCCGCCGCCGCCTGGTACGCGGCTCCCTCCGGACCGCCGACGCACACCCTCCTTGAGGTGCGGGGGGTCGAGCGGGTGCGCGAGCTGCCCGACGTCCGGACGGTCACCCTGCTGAGGGAGCCGGGGAGTCCGCAGCCCACGGTCCGGAGCAACTTCGACCGCTCGGGCCGGGTCCTCGCCGTCGGCGACTCTCCCGAACAGGCCCTCGCCCACGCCCGCGAGGCCGTCGGCATGCTGCGCTTCGTCTACGGGTGGAGCGCGACGGACTTCTGAGGAGGCCCGCACGCCGGGCTCGCGCGCCGGGCTCACGCGGCCGGGCCCGTCCGGTGGTCACGGGCCGGTGGCGGGCTCCGGCAGGACGGGGAGCAGCGGGCGGTGGCAGGCGACGGTGCGTCCGGGGCCTACGGGGAGCATGGGGGGTTCCTCGGTGGCGCAGCGTTCGTCGGCCAGCGGGCAGCGGGTGCGGAAGCGGCAGCCGGACGGCGGGGCCAGCGGCGAGGGCGGGTCGGCCGGGAGGAGTCCGGTGTCGCCCAGGGGGCGGCCCGGTTCGGGGACGGCGGCGAGGAGCGCGGCCGTGTAGGGGTGCGCGGGGGCGGCGAGGACTTCCTGGGTCGGGCCGCGTTCGCACATCCGGCCGAGCTGGAGCACGGCGATGTCGTCGCTGACCGCGCGGACGACTCCGAGGTCGTGGGTGATGAACAGGCCGGCCAGGCCCCGTTCCTCGGTGAGTCGGCGGAGCAGGTTGAGGACCGTGGCCTGGGCGGAGACGTCGAGCGCGGAGACGGCCTCGTCGGCGATCAGGACCCGGGGTTCGGCGGCGAGCGCGCGGGCGATGGCGACGCGCTGGGCCTGTCCGCCGGAGAGCTGGTCGGGCCTGCGGTCGCCGAACAGCTCGGGGGCGAGCCCGACCGCGTTCAGCTGCTCCTCGACGACGGCCGTACGGTCGCGGTCCCGGAACTGCTCGGGGTGGGCGTCGAGGGGTTCGGCGACGAGGTCGCGGACCGTGCGGCGCGGGTTGAGCGAGGAGAGCGGGTCCTGGAAGACCATCTGCATCCGGGGGCGCAGGGCCCGCAGTCCGCGGGCGGGGAGCGCGGCCAGTGCGGTGCCGTCGAGGGTGACCGTGCCGGAGGTGGGCGGCGGCAGGTGGAGCAGGGCCTTGGCGATGCTGCTCTTGCCGGAGCCGGACTCGCCGACCAGGGCCAGGGTGCGGCGTTCGGTCAGCTCCAGGTCGACGCCGCTGACGGCGTGCAGCGGGCCGGAGCGGGTGCGGTGGACGACTTCGATGCCGGTGGCCCGCAGGACGGTGGCGGGCGCCGCCGGGTCCGGGGCGGCGGGTGCGGCGGCGGGCAGGGGGGCGCTCATGGAGTGGGCTCCGGGGTGGTCTTCGGGGACGGGTGGGCCGGGGTGAGGGGGAAGTGGCAGGAGGCGGTGTGTCCGGTACCGGCCTGGTGGACGGGTGGGGCGGTGGTGGTGCAGAGGGACTCGGCCCGTTCGCAGCGGGGGGCGAAGGGGCAGCCGGTCAGGGGGCGGGAGAGGTCCGGGGGCGAGCCGGGGATGGCGGGCAGGGTGCGGCGCAGGGGGCCGGTGACGCGGGGTACGGAGCGCAGCAGGGCGGCCGTGTAGGGGTGGGCGGGGTGGGCGGTGACGTCCTCGGTGGGGCCGCTCTCGACGACCCGGCCGCCGTACATGACGGCGATGCGGCGGGCGCGTCCGTAGAGCAGGCCGATGTCGTGGGTGATCAGGAGGGTGGCCAGGCCCCGGGTGGCGCGGTGGCGGTCGAGCAGGTCGAGGACGGTGCGCTGGACGGTGACGTCGAGGGCGGTGGTGGGTTCGTCGGCGAGCAGCAGGACGGGGTCGCCGGCGAGGGCGGCGGCGATGCCGACGCGCTGGCGCAGTCCGCCGGAGAGTTCGTGGGGGTAGGCGCGGGCGCGGCGGGCGGGGTCGGGGACGTCGACGGCGGCGAGGAGCCCGGTGGCGATGCCGAGGCGTTCCCGGCGGCCGAGCCGTTTGCGGTTGGTGAGGGATTCGGTGACCTGGTCGGCGATGCGTACGACCGGGTTGAGGGAGGTCATCGGGTCCTGGTGGACCATCGCGATGCCGGTGCCGAGGAGTTCGGCGCGGCGGGCGGGGGCCGCGGTGAGCAGGTCCTCGCCGTTGAGCAGGACCTGTCCGGTGGAGTCGGCGCGGGTGGTGCGGGCGTGGACGCCGAGGACGGTGCGGGCGAGGACGGACTTGCCCGAGCCCGATTCGCCGACGATGCCGAGGCATTCCCCGGCGTCGACGGTGAGGCTGACGTCGTGCAGGATGTGCAGCCGTCGTCCGTCGGGGGCGTGGATCGTGGTGTCGAGCGAGCGGACGTCCAGGACCGGGGTGGTCATCGGTTCTTCGGTCCCTTCCGTGCGGGCGAGCGCAGGTGCTCGCCGAGGTAGTTGAGGGCGAGGACGGTCAGGCAGAGGACGGCGGCGGGGGCGAGGGAGATCCAGGGCGCGCTGCCGAGTGTGGTGCGGCCCTCGGCGATGATGCCGCCCCAGGAGGGGTCGGGCGGGCGCAGGCCGAAGCCGAGGAAGCTGAGGGAGCCCTCGGCGACGATGGCGGCGGTGGTCGCGGTGAAGGCGAAGGTCAGCGCGATGGTGGCGACGTGCGGGACGACCTCGCGGCGCAGGATGCGCAGCGGTGCGGTGCCGATCATGCGGGCGGCCTGGACGAAGCCGCGCTCGCTGAGGGAGAGGACCACGGCCCGTACCACGCGGGTGAAGGCGGGGACGGTGAACAGGCCGATGAGGCCGCCGATGACGGGGAGGCTGGGGCCGCGCAGCGAGACCACGATCATCACCAGGATCAGGGTGGGGACGGACATCAGCAGGTCGGTGGCGAAGCCGATGGCCTTGTCCACGGGGCCGCGGAACCAGCC
Source organism: Streptomyces sp. CBMA291 (assembly GCF_014596525.1). Classification (GTDB taxonomy): domain Bacteria; phylum Actinomycetota; class Actinomycetes; order Streptomycetales; family Streptomycetaceae; genus Streptomyces. The sequence goes on along the minus strand of NZ_MSJP01000006.1, from coordinate 49,616 downwards.
GGCGGCGAGGCCGAGGGCGCCGCCGCCGAGCAGTCCGACCGCGACGGTGAGCGCGGCGACGGTGAAGGAGGCGCGGGCTCCGGCGATGGTGCGCTGGAGGATGTCGCGTCCGCCCGCGTCGGTGCCGAGCCAGTGGCCGGGGCCGGGTGGGGCGGAGGGGGCGGAGAAGTCGCCGTGCAGGGGGTCGAAGCCGGGCAGCAGGGGGGCGAGGAGGGCGGCGAGGAGGACGGCGGCGAGCCAGCCTCCGGCGATCAGTACGCCGATCGGGGGGCGCCGTCGTGGGGCCCGGACCCGGGTGGCGTCGGCGGTGCCGGTGGGCCGGGAGGTGCGGGAGGTCTCGGGGGTGGCGGCGGGTACGCGCTCAGCGGTGGTCATGGGCGATCCTCGGGTCGAGCTTGCGGTACAGCAGGTCGACCCCGAGCGTGGCGAGCACCACGCCGGTGGCGCAGACCACCATCACCGCCTGGATGACGGGGAAGTCGCGGCTGATGATGGCCGCGGAGGCGAGGCTGCCGACGCCCGGGACCGCGAACAGCGTCTCCACCAGCACCGAGCCGCCCAGCGAGGTGCCGATGCCGATGCCGAGCAGGGTGACGAGGGGCAGCGAGGAGGGGCGCAGGGCGCGGCGCAGCAGCAGCCGGGCGGTGCCCATGCCGCGGCTGCGGGCGGCGGCGATGTAGGTCTGGTCGAGGGTGTCGAGGAGTTGTCCGCGCAGGGTGCGGGTGAAGATGGCGGCTTCGGTCAGGCCCAGGGTGAGTGCGGGCAGGGCCAGGTGGCGCAGGTTCTCCACCGGATCCTCGCCGAAGGGCACCCAGCCGGTGGCCGGGAGGATGCGCAGCTGGACGGCGGTGAGGTAGATGAGGAAGAGGCCGAGGACGAAGCCGGGTACGGCGAGCCAGACGAAGGCGCCGGCGGTGGCGATGCGGTCGATCACGCCGTCCGGCCGCCAGGCCGAGAGGAGGGCGACGGGCACGGCGACGGCGAGGGCCACCACCTGGGCGGCGAGGAACACTTCGAGGGTGACGGGGATGCGGTGGGCCAGCTCGGTGGTGACGGCGTTGCCGCTGGTGAGCGAGTGTCCGAGATCGCCGTGGAGGGCCGCGCCGAGCCAGTCGACGGTGGCGGCGAACACGTTCCGGTCCAGGCCGAGTCCGGATTCGAACACGGCGATCTGTTCCGGGGTGGCGGTGATGCCGAGGGCGGCGATGGCGGGCGAGCCCGGCATCAGGTGGGGCAGGGCGAGCGCGGTGACGGCGACGAGCAGGAGGACCGCAAGTGCCCGTCCGGCCCGCGCGGCGAAGCCGGGGATCGGGGAGGTCACCGCTTCACCCACAGGACGGCCGGGGAGACGTTGACGATGGAGCGCTTGGACAGGTCGGGCAGTCCGCCGATCCGGTCGGAGGCGATGAAGCCGGTCCGGTTCTCGGTGAGGAAGGCGGCCGGGGCGTCCTCGATGATCTTCTTCGACGCCTGGTTGTAGGCCTCGGCGCGGGCGGCGGGGTCCACGCTCGCACGGCCCCGGGCGATGGCCGCGTCGACCTCGGGGTCGGCGTAGCCGGTGAAGTTGTACATGCCCTTCGAGGAGAACATGTTGGTCATCGCGGTGTCGGTGTCGCCGAACATGCTGGTGACGAAGTCGAGGACCTGGAACTTGCGCTGCATCATGGCGGTGCCGTTGGTGGCCGGGTCGCCGGGCTTGATGGTCATCTTGATTCCGGCTTCGCCGAGCATCTGCTGGAGTACGGTGGCGCGCTGCTGGCCCTCGGGGCGGCTGTCGGCGGTCAGTTCGAACGACAGGTTCGGGTGGCCGGCCTCGGCGAGCAGGGCGCGGGCCTTGGCCAGGTCGCGCTGGGGGTAGGCGGCGGTGCTTCGGTAGGCGGAGGCGGAGTTGATCGGTCCGTCGGAGACCCGGCCCTGTCCCAGGTAGGCGATCTTCTCGACGCTCTCGCGGTCGATGGCGTACTGCACGGCCCGGCGGACGCGCGGGTCGTCGAAGGGAGCGACCTTGGTGTTGAAGAGGAGGGCGGAGGTGGCGCTGGGGCCGGTGGCGACCTGGAGTCCGTCGCCGGTCGCCTGCTTCTGCTGGGCGGGGGTCTCGGCCCACACGATGTCCGCGTCGCCGGAGCGCAGCGACTGGTAGCGGCTGTCCGCGTCGGGCAGGACCCGGTAGACGACCTTGTCGGCGTGGGGCTTGGGGCCCCAGTAGGAGGCGTTGCGGGCCACGGTCACCGAGACGCCGGGCTGGACGCTCTCCACCGTGTAGGGGCCCGAGCCGACGGCGGGGCGGTCTCCGGCGGGGGCTTCGGAGACGTAGCCGAGGGAGCGGGTGAAGAGGTTGGGGAAGGACGCGTCGGGGGCGACGAGGGTGAAGGTGACGCCGGTGGGTCCGGTCACCTTCATGTCCTTGATCGTGGCCGCGTCGACGGCGCAGGCGCACTTGGTCTCCGGCTTGGACAGCCGGGTCACATGGTCGACCACCGCCTGTCCGTCGAGCGGCTTGCCGTCGCTGAAGCGGACGCCCTCGCGCAGGGTCAGGTTCCACACGGTGGCGTCGGCGCCGGAGGTGAACGTCTTCGCGAGGAAGGGCTTCACGGTGCCGTTGTCGCCGTTGACCATCAGCGGGTCGTAGAGCGCGTTCGCCAGGATCATCGACGGCATGGACGTCAGGGTGCCGTCCGCCGGGTCGAGCTTCACGAAGGGCCGGTCGAGGCCCACCTTCAGAGTGCCGCCGTCCACGGCGGTTCCGTCGCCGCTCGGGGCGGTGCTCCGGGCGGGGGCACCCGACAGCGTGTCGTCGGGGGCCGAGCACGCGCCGGTGCCCAGACCGATGACGACGGCGGAGACCGCCGCCGCGAGTACCTGCTTCTGCCGCTTCATGGGGGTTCCTCGTGTTCCTTGACTCGGGGGGAAGTCAGCTGGTGACGGCGGTACCGGACCGGCGTCTTCCGGCACTCTCAAGAAGTGACAGGACTGCCAAAAGGCAGTTATGCAAATTCCATGTGACGCCTTGTCGACGAGTCGGCGCTCGCCTTGAGCGGCCCCTGCCACGCGTGATTCGGTACGGACACAACCGGCAGCGCCGGGCGCGGGACGCCCGGCACCGACCATGGAACGGACACCACATGCAGGGGCAGGAAACCGGACCCGATGTCACGGCCTCGGCCGGGACACGGACCGGGACGGGGCTGCGCGACCGCAAGAAGGCGCGCACGCGCCAGACCATCCGGACGGCGGGGCTCGACCTGTACGAGGAACAGGGCTTCGAGGAGACCACGGTCGACCAGATCTGCCGGCGCGCGGACGTGGCCCACCGGACGTTCTTCCGCTACTACGCCAGCAAGGAGTCGCTGCTCTTCGGTCTGGACTTCGGCAACGCGATCCTCGACGAGTTCGCCGCCGCACCGGCCGGACTCGACCTCTGGGAGGCCTTCTTCCACGCCCTGGACGTCACCGACGGAACGCTGGAGGAGCCCGCCGAGCACACCACCCGGCGCCGGTCCCTGCGTCGGCGCTTCATGGGCATCCGTACCGTGCACGACCATGCGGTGCTCCAGATCGACGGCCTCGTCCAGCGCACCGCCGACGTGGCCGCCGCCCGGCTGGGCGTCGACACCGGGCAGGACCTGCGGCCGCACGCGCTCGGCGCGGTGATCGGGGCGCTGACCCGGCGGCATGTCGTGGAGGGCCTGGAGGACGACGGGCGCCTGGAACTCTGGCGGCAGGCCTTCGTCCAGGTGATGCCGCCCCCGGCCGGCGCGCCCGCCCCGCAGGGCTGACCCCGACGGCTCCCGGCGTCCGGGCCGACCTCGGCGGGCCCAGGTGTCCGGAGACGAACCTCGGCGGCTCCCGGCGTACGGAGACGGGTCTCAGCGGGCCCCGGCGTCCGGGCCGTCCCCGCGTTCGCGGTAGCGCAGGACGAAACGGGTGCTGTCGCCGTCGATCCGGCGCCGTACGTACAGCGTCGCCGTGCCGTCCGGCGTACAGCTGACGCCCTCGCGCACCAGCAAGGGGGCGCCGACGGGGACGCCGAGCAGTCCGGCGTCGGCGAGGTCGGCGCCGATCGCGCCGAACGCCCGCCAGTCGTACTCCAGTCGGATCCCGGCGAACCGGGCCAGATCGCGCACCATGTTCCCGGTGCGGCCCGGCCGGGTCAGCTCGGCGGGCAGCGGGCCGAACGGCACCCAGATGCTGCTCGCCGCGACCGCCCGGCCGCCCAGCCGGGTCACGGTGTCCACCCGGGAAAGCCCCGCGACGGGCAGCGCGAGGTGCCGGGCGGCCTCCCGGTCCTCGGCGGAGCCGGTCACCGGGGGCGCGGCGACGACGCATTCCTCGGCACCCTCCCCGAACTCCCCCTCCGGGGAGGCCGGATGGAGGCTTCCGAGGTCGAAGCGCTGACTGCGCGGGTCCACGTCGATCGAGATCCGCGGCGCGGGCGGGCGTACGAAGGTGCCCACGCCCCGCCGGATCTCGATCGCGGCGGCCCGTTCGAGTTCGGCGACGGCCTGCCGGACGGTCAGCCGGTTCACCCCGAACTCGGTGCTCAACTCGGGTTCGCTGGGCAGCCGGGCGCCCGCCGGGTACGCCCCGGAGTCGATGCGCTCCTGGATCCGGAGGGCGAGCGTGCGGTAGAGCGGGGTGCCGCTTCGGTGTGCTGCCACGCCGCAGATCCTACGGAGAAGCCCCCGACGGACGGCGGTTGGCCGGAAGTTCACCTTGCCGTCGCTTGCCGAACGACCTTGGAAGAGGGTAGACATCTAGACATCTAGATGTCGTGCTTCCGATGGTGCTCCGCACCCCGGCACCCTGGATCCGCTCCGGCGCCCCCTCCGCGCCGCGCCCCGCGAACCGCCGCCCACCGCGCCCCGGTCCGCACCCCGCCCGCCGCCCCGCAGCGCGCGTCCCGCGATGTCCCTCGCGGCCCCCTCCGACGAAATCGAAAGGCCCCCCTCATGTCCCTGGTCAACTTCCGCGACCCGTCCGTCCTGACCGACCCCGAGGGCACCCTGGTGAACCCCGGTGTCCTGTACCGCTCCGCCCAGCCCTTCCCCGCTGCCGACGACGCCGTCGTCGAGCAGCTGCGCGCCGCCGGCATCCGCACCATCGTCGACCTGCGCGGCGGAAGCGAGCGCGAGGCCGGGGACTGGACCGCCGCCGAGGCCGCGGGCATCACCGTCGTCCAGACCCCGGTCGAGCCCTCCTCGCCCGCCCTGGACCAGCGGATGGCCACCATGAAGACCGCCGCCGACCTCGGCGAGTTCTACGTGCTGATGGCCGAGAGCGCACCCGGCGCGATCGCCGACGCCGTCCGGGCCGCCGCCCGTCCCGGCGGAGTCCTGCTGCACTGCGCCGCGGGCAAGGACCGCACCGGTCTCCTCACGGCCCTGCTGCTCGAACTGCTCGGCGTGCCCGCCGAGCGCGTCGTCGAGGACTACGCCCGCACCGGCGAGGCCCTCGAACAGATCTGGGCCGGAATCGCCCAGCGCCACCACACGGCCCTCAACGACGTGGACCGGGAGAAGCTCGCCATCCCCGCCCCGCTCCTCGCGGCCCCCGCCGGGGCGATGACCGCCTTCCTCGACGTCGTCCGCACCCGGCACGGCGGCGCCCGCGCCTTCCTCCTGGAGTGCGGGGTCGCCCAGGAGACCCTCGACGCCTTCCTGGCCAAGGCCACGCCCGCCGCCGCCGCCACCGACACCGTCTCAGCCGTCACCACCGGCATCGCCGCTCCCGCCGAGGTGACGGTCTGATGCCGAACGTACTGCGCCACAGCGACGGAACCCTCTTCCGCGACCTCAACCACAACGGCACCATGGAGCCCTACGAGGACCCGCGGCTGCCCGTTCCCGAGCGCGTCGAGGACCTGCTCGGCCGGATGACGCTCGCCGAGAAGGCGGCCCTGATGTGCCACGGGCGCATGGTGCCCGGCTCCGACCCCCGGATGCCGGTCCCGCTCCCGACCGGCGCCGAACTGATCACCGAACGCGGCATCACCCACTTCGCGATGATGGCCGTGCCCGACGCCCGCGCGATGGCCGAGTGGAACAACCACGTCCAGGACCTCGCCTCGGCCGGGCGCCTCGGCATCCCCGTCACCCTCTCCTCCGACCCCCGGCACGGCTTCGCCTCCAACCCGGCCACCGCCCACACCGGCGGCGGCTTCAGCACCGGCCCCGAGCCGATCGGCCTGGCAGCCACCGACGACCCGGAACTGGTGGAGGAGTACGCCCGCCTGATCGGCCGTGAGCTGCGCGCCGTCGGCATCCGTGTCGCGATCCACCCGATGGCCGACCTGGCCACCGAGCCCCGCTGGGCCCGGATCAGCGGCACCTTCGGCGAGGACCCGCAGCGCGCCGCCCGTATGATCGCCGCCTACATCCGGGGCCTCCAGGGCGAGAGCCTCGGCAAGGACAGCGTCGCCTGCATGACCAAGCACTTCCCGGGCGGCGGCCCCCAGCACGGCGGCGAGGAGGCGCACTTCGCCGCCGGACGCCGTCTCGCCTACCCCGGCGACGCCTTCGAGCAGCACCTGATCCCCTTCGAGGCCGCCTTCGAGGTCGGCACCGCCCAGATCATGCCCGCCTACGCGATCCCCTCCGGCCTGGGATTCGCCGAGGTCGGCGCCAACTTCAACCGGGACGTCATCACCGGTCTGCTGCGCGGGCGGTACGGCTTCGACGGGGTGATCTGCACCGACTTCAACGCCATCACCGGCACCGAGATCCCCGGCGTCACCACCTTCCCGCCGCGCAACTGGGGCGTGGAGGAACTGTCCGTGGCCGAACAGGTGGTGATGACCCTGGACGCGGGGGCCGACCAGCTCGGCGGCGAGACCGATCCGGAGCTGATCCTGACCGCCGTCCGCTCCGGCGCGGTGAGCGAGGAGCGGATCGACGCCTCCGTCCGCCGCGTCCTGCGCGACAAGTTCCGCCTCGGCCTCTTCGACGACCCGTACGTCGACGCGGACGAGGCGGCCCGAACCGTCGGCGCCCCGGACGGCCGCGCGCTCGGCGACACCGTCCAGCAGCGCGCCCTGGTCCACATCGCCGGGCGTCCGGTGAGCGGCGAGCGGCTGTACGTCGAGGGGATCGATCCGGCCGTCGCCGCCCGGTTCGGCACGGTGGTGGCGAGCCCGGCGGAGGCCGACTTCGCCGTCGTCCGGCTCAAGGCGCCGTACGAGGAGCGCGAAGGCATACTTGAGCGCTTCTTCCACTGCGGCTCGCTGGAGTTCCCCGAGGAGGAGGTGGAGCGGCTGCGCGCCCTGGCGGAGACCGTTCCCACCGCCTTCTCCGTGCATCTGGAACGGCCCGCCGTGCTCACCCCGCTCGCCGCACCGGCCGCGCTCCTGATCGGCGAGTTCGGCGCCCGGGACGATCTGCTGCTCGACGCGGCCCTGGGCCGTACGCCGATGGAGGGCGTCCTCCCGTTCGACCTGCCGTCCTCCATGGCGGCCGTCGAGAACGCCCGCGAGGACGTGCCCTTCGACACGGCCGACCCCCTCTTCCGCTGCGGACACCCGCACGCGCCCCGCCCCCTGGCCGGGGAGCCCGGAGCGCGCTGACGGGGGCCCACACCCGGGCAGCCGTACGAGGGGCGGGCCCGGTCTCACCGATCGGGCCCGCCCCTTGTCCGGTCGTCCGACTACTGCACGAAGGGCAGGAAGAGGTCCGCCGTGGCCTCGGCGTGGTTCGCGAACCGCTCGCGGGCCTTCTCCGGATCGCTCTCCTCGATCGCCCCGACCAGCGCGCGGTGCTGCTGGTCGGGTGTGCTCCTGGCCTCCACGCCGCCGGGGTGGTCGGCCAGCAGCCGGGTCAGTTCGTCCTGAATGCCCTGTTCGGCCTCCACCAGGCGGCGGGAGCCGGAGAGTTCGGCGATGTACAGATGGAGCCCGGCGTCCAGGGTGCGGTACGCCTCCGAGTCGGCGACGGCCTCGTCCGCCGCGGCCTCCAGCTCCCGCAGCCTGACGAGCCCCGCCCGCGTGGCGCGCCGCGCGGCCCTGGCGGAGGCCTCGCCGGAGACCGCGATCCGCCAGGCCGTCAGCTCCTCGATGTCGGCCAGCGTGTACGAGTGCAGGGCGGTCAGCTCGCGGATGCGGGCGAGGACGTCGGGGACCACATAGGTGCCGGCCCGGTAGCCGCGCCGGGTCTCGATCAGGCCCTCCTCCCGCAGCACGGCCATGGAGTGCCGGATCGTCATCACGGCGACACCGAACAGCTCGGCGAGGGCCTTCTCCGGCGGGAACCGGTCACCGCCCACGAGAATCCGCGCGCCGATCAGCTCGCTGAGCCTCCGGGCGATGGCCTCGGCGGCTCCGGCGGCACGCACCGGCGCAATGTGATGCGCCCAACCCTTGTCGTCCATGAAACCTATCCTCTAGATTTCGCATTTCTACACCAACGCGATTTCTGGAGAGCTTAATGAGCACCACCGAGCACTCGGCACCCCTCATCGGGATACCCGTACGCCTCAGCGACGGCGACGCCCCGGGCGCCGACCAGCGGATCGTCGAGGCCAATCGCATCTTCGACGACGTCGTCGAGCTGATCCGCGCCGCCGGTGCCGAGCCCGTCCTGATCCACCCGTCCGCCGACGGGAACTCGCTGGAATCCCAGCTCTCCGGCTGTCGCGGCATCGTCGTCCCGGGCGGCGGCGACGTCGACCCGGCGCTGTACGGGGCCGACCCGGAGCACCCCTCGCTGTACGACGTCAACCCCGCGCAGGACGTGCTCGACATCGCCGTCGTCCGGTACGCCCTGGCCAACCGGCTGCCCTACCTCGGCATCTGCCGGGGCATGCAGCTGCTCAACGTCCTCCGGGGCGGCACCCTCCACATCGACCTGCCCGAGACCTCCGTCGCCCACAACCCGGTGGACGGCGAGGAGTGGACCGTCCACGACGCGACGCTCACGGCGGACAGCGCGGTCGCCGAGGTGTTCGGGACCGAGCGCATCCCGGTCTCCTCCGGCCACCACCAGGCGGTCGACCGGGTGGGCGAGGGCCTGCGGGTGACGGCCCGCGCCGACGACGGCTGCGTCGAGGCCATCGAGGCGTACCCCGCCCCCGGCGCCTCGGAGTCGACGGCGTGGACCGTCGGCGTCCAGTGGCACCCCGAGGCCTTCGTGCCCAGCCCCGAACTGCGTCTGCCGCTGTTCCGCGCGCTGCTCCAGCAGGTGCACGACGAGCCCCTCGAAGGCGTCCGGGCATGAGGCGCGGGGACGGACTCGCCACGCGTCGGGAGGCCACGAACGCGCAGACCCCGCCGGACACCACCGGCACGGGCAAGGGCAAGAGCACGCGTACGGGCGAGAGCACGGGCGCGGGCCACGGCGAGAGCACCGGCAAGCCCACGCTGGCCCGGAGCCTCCACAACCGCCACATCACCATGATCAGCATCGGCGGCGCGGTCGGCGCCGGGCTCTTCGTCGGCTCGGGTGTGAGCATCCAGCAGGCCGGCCCCGGCATCCTGATCGCCTACGCCGTCACGGCCGCCATCGTCATCCTGATCATGCGCATGCTGGCCGAGATGTCGATCACCCGGCCGGACACCGGCGCCTTCGCCGTCTACGGCCGACTGGCCTTCGGCCGCTGGGCCGGGTTCGCCAGCGGCTGGATCTACTGGGTCGGCTGGCCCCTGGGGCTCTGCGTCGAGTCCATCGCGACCGCGCAGATCGTGCACGGCTGGATCCCGGCCCTGCCGATCTGGCTCACCGCCCTGGTGGTGGTCGCCCTGGTGACGGCGGTCAACCTCACCTCCGTACGCGCCTACGGCGAGATGGAGTTCTGGGTCGTCTGGCTCAAGGTCGCGGTGATCGCCCTGTTCATCGCGGTCGGCCTGATCGCCATCGCGGGTCTGCTGCCGGGCACCCCCTCTCCCGGCACCGGAAACCTCGTGGACCACGGCGGCTTCCTCCCCATGGGCCTCAGCGGGGTGGTCATCGCCACCTCCGGCGCGATGTTCTCCTTCTCCGGCACCGAGATCGTGACCATCGCGGCGGGCGAGGCCCAGGACGCGGCGGCGGCCATCCGCAAGAGCACCCGCACCATCCTGGTCCGGGTCACCGTCTTCTATCTCGGCTCGCTGTCCGTGATCGTCCTGCTGCTGCCCTGGAACAGCGCCGCCGTGGGCGAGAGCCCGTTCGCCGCCACCCTCTCCCATCTGGGCCTGAACGGCGCCTCCACGGTGCTGAACGTCGTGCTGTTCGCGGCGCTGCTCTCCACGATGAACTCCCAGGTGTACGCCAGCTCCCGGATGCTCTTCGCGCTGGCCCGGGACCACGACGCCCCGTCCTACCTGGCGCGGGTCTCCCGTCGCGGGGTGCCGTACACGGCCATCCTGCTCACCGTCGCGGTCGCGGTGCTCTGTCTGCTGCTCCAGGTCTTCCACCCGACGACGGCCTTCAGCAGGCTCGTGAACATCACCGGGGACACCGTCTACGTCACCTGGATCGGCATCGCCGCCGCGCATCTGGTGCTCGGCCGACGCGACCGCTCCGGGGACCTGCGGCCCGCCTCGGGCACCGCCGTCTGGCTCTTCCCCTGGCTCACCTGGGCCACCCTGGGCGCTCTGCTCGCGCTGTACGCGGTGATGATCGTGCTGCCGGAATCGCGCACGGACTCCGTCCTGGCCCTCGCGTTCACCGTGGCCGTCTCCCTCATGGGTCTGTGGCTCCAGAAGAAGCGCCCGACGGAACTCTGACCGCCCCGACCGGGGTGACGAGCGTCATGTCACATCCGAGGTCCCCGCCTTGTCTCTACCGGGACGGCCCGCCACGCGGCCGTCCCGATCGACACCGGAGGGGACATGCTCAAGAGGGACACGAGGCTCAAGAGGTTCAAGGGACTCAAGAGGTTCGCGGGGTCCAGGGGGTTCCGGACGGCGGCGGTGGCGCTCGTCGCCGCCTTCGCCGCCGTGCTCGGGCTCGCCACGTCGGCATCGGCCGTGTGGGGCTTTCCCGGCGAGGGCGGCGACTGGAAGCCGGTGAACTACGCGGGCGGCCAGATCACCAGCCGTTCCTCCACCGGGGAAGCCCGCGACAACCGCAACAACATCGTCCACGTCTGGCGGGGCGCGGACAACGACAACCTCTACATCTCGCTCAACAGCGGGCCCGCGTACGTCCTGCCGGGCGCGCAGACCTGGACGCCTCCGAGGGTGATCTGGACCGACGACGGGGGCCGCGGAAACTTCCGGGTCTTCCACACGGGCACGGAGGGCCACGTCTACCAGCACCGCGTCCAGCTGACCCCGGCCTATCAGCTGCCCGCCACGCTGCCCGACTGGACCAGGATCCCCAACGACACGCGGACCACCGACACGGTGCCCGTGGCGGTCGCCGCGCTTCCGAACAACTCGTTCATGCTCGCCTGGAACAGCCAGTCCAACGACGACATCTGGACGATGTACTACAACGGCGAGACCGCCACCTACGGCAGCCCCGCCGTGGTCCCGAACGCGCTGAGCAAGGACGCCCCCGCGCTCGCCGCCCAGGTGGACACCGACAACAGCGACCCCGCGCCCTGGAACCAGGTCGTCCTCGCCTTCACGGGCACCGACAACCGCGTCTATCTCTCCCGGCAGCGGTACGGAAGCTCCGGCTGGACGAGCCCGCGTCAGATCTTCGCCGCGAACACCTACGGCTGGACCCGGCAGGCGCCTTCCGTCGCGCTCTCCCGCAGCGGCTACGGCGTGATCAGCCTCGCCGAGGACCGGGACAGCACGATCGGCAGCTACATCATCTCCCGTGACGGCGGCTGGAGCGGCTACTACGAGGAGAACACCTTCGCCAACACGTACGGCAAGACCCCGCTGGCCGTCATCGACGGCACCGCCTTCTACTACGTCATCAACGGGACGGCGAGCGGTCTGAGCGGGGTCCTGTGGAAGAAGGCGTACGACTTCGCGGGCTCGCCCACGCCCTCGGCCCCCCAGTGGTGACCCCGCGGCGTCCGGGCCGCGCGGCGGCGGGTCTGGTCTCCGGTCTGCTGCTCTGCCTGCTGATACCGGGGGCCGCTCCGGCGACGGCCCTTACTCCCCCGGCCGCCTGGGGAGCGACGGCCCTCACTCCCCCGGCGGCCGGCGGGGCCCCGGCGCTCGGCCCTCAGGCGGGCGCGGCGGACCCGCCGTCGGCCGGGCCGGGGGCGGTCGGCCCGGAGTTGGGGTACGGGAACCGGACGCAGTCCCCTCCCGGGATGCCGGACTGGTCGCGGGCCGGGTATCGCGGCGGCATGGATCTCCCCCGGGGCGACGAGCAGTTGAGTCCCGACCCCGCCTGCCGCATCACCCCGGTGGTCCTCGCCGCCACGTACCAGGTGGGCGCGGACGACGGGGTCGACGACTCCGCCGGGCTCCAGCGGGCGATCGACCACGTCAAGAGCGCCTGTTCGCCGAGGGCCGGTTTCCACCGGCGTTCGCTGATCGAGCTGCCCGCCGGCCGGATCGACCTCTCCCGGCAGGTCTACGTCGACGCCTCCTTCCTCACGCTCAGGGGGCAGGGCTCCGGCGAGGGAGGGACCCGGCTGGTGTTCCGGCCGGACCTCCAGACCCGCTACGACCAGACGGTCAACGGCCGCTGGGACCAGGAGAGCATGACGGCCGGTACCGCCCCCGACATCGGCAACGGCGGCTGGATCTGGCCGGGTCGGGGCATGTTCCGGGTGCAGACCCGTGAGGTGGCGGCCCGGTACCAGGACGACTGGGAGCTGGCGTCGAGCCTCCCGATGCGCAAGGACCTCTTCGAGGGGAGCGTCAACCAGCACTGGGCCTCCGGCTTCAAGGTGGCCGCCGCGCCGGACGATCCCGGGTTCTCCTCCCGCAAGGGCCGCGATGTCGTACGGCTGGACGCCAAAGCCGACATGAGGAAGTTCACCCCGGGCGGTTACGTCTGGGTGGGCGCGGCCAACAGCAGGAACTTCTACGCGCAGCAGGGCATCACCGATCCGAGCATGATCGAGGCGCTGCACATGCGCCAGGAGATGTTCCGGGTGACCCGGGTCGACGCCGCCGCCAAGACGATCACGCTGGACCAGCAGTTGGAGTGGGACCTGCCGGTCCATTCCGAATCGGACGGCTCCGCACCGCTGAACAGCAGTGGCACCCCGTACGCCAGCAAGGTGACCCCTCTGAAGGTGGTCGAGGGGGTCGGGTTCGAGGACTTCGCCTTCACCCAGGACATGAACGGGCTGCCGAAGATCGGCGGCCAGGGGACGTACGCGCTCACGCCCGAGCAGGCGAGGAACAACTACGGCAACATGGCGCCGGAGTACGCGATGCACGGCATCGTCTTCAAGTGGGCGGCCAACAGCTGGGCGCGCGGGCTGCGGGCCACGATGACCGGTTCGCATCCGATCGTCACCGAGGTGGCCCGCAATCTACAGATCGAGCGGAACAGTTTCGACGGCGCCTGGAACAAGGGCAAGGGCGGCAACGGCTATCTGCGGGGCAGCCGGGTCTGGGATTCGCTGTGGGCCCACAACCTCAGCCGCAATCTGCGCCATTTCACCTTCCAGTGGTCGGCGGGCGGCAATGTGGCCTTCCGCAACGACTTCGATTCGGACCTGAACCTGCACGGCGGCTGGGAGCACGACAACCTCTTCGAGCAGAACACGGTACGGGTGCCCTACGAGCATCGCTCGGCCAACTGCACGAGCAACTGCGGTGGCGAGGGCGGTGAGATCGACGAGGGCACCTGGTATCCGATCTGGTGGGCGGCAGGCCCCAAGGCGGGCAAATGGGCCGGTTCCTCGGGTCCGCAGAACGTCTTCTTCGACAACACGCTGATCAAACAGTCCACTCCGGGCGGGCCTTTCGAGCCGTACCGGCCCTATGGCGCCCAGGCGGGAACCGCGTTCCAGTTCGGGTCCCGCGAGGACGACTGGCGCACGTTCCAGCCGCTGAGCGAGAACGGGCAGGGCATCGCGGACTGGACCGGACGGGAAACCGTGGACTTCACGGGGAAGGGGGTGGCCGCCTTCGACGTCGGCAGGCGGCGGTCGCTCTTCCTCGCCGACACGGGGGGCGAACTCCCGCCCCGTGAGCAGGTCGTCGACGTCAAGGCGCTCACCTGGAACATGAACGGCGCGGGTCAGGCCGGCGGGGTCATGGACAGGTACGGGACCGACATACCCCTCCTGGCGAACGAGTCCGGGAGCGGACTGCCCAGGGCCAATGAGGTCATGGCGCTCCAGGAGGCCGGATCGCCCACGGAGAACCTGCACTACTGGAACGTGGAGCAATTCGACCAGCACACGTACTTCAAACGCCTGAAGAACGGCGAGTGGTTCAATCCGCCGGTCAACCAGTTCGCTCTCTCGCCGACCAGGGCCCGGAATCCGACCGGCTATCTCACCTGGCTGAACACCTCCTACGACGGAGCCACCAACAACGAGAAGAAGATCAACCTGGCGCTGTGGACCCGGAGGAGGATCCCACCGGAGGACATCTTCGTCGTACCCGGGAAGACCACCAGCGAGGGAGTCCACACGGGGAAGAGCCGTCCCGCGCTCGGCGTCGGCATCTGCGGGGTCGTCTACTTCACCTGGCACGGGGACGCGAGTGGCGGCGGGGACAACACCACGATGCTGCGGAACGTGAGCCAGAGCATGGCGACGGCGGGCCCGAACGGCACACCGCTGCGCTGGGTCGTGCTCGGTGACTACAACATGGAGCCGACGGATCTGCGGACGGCGCTCGGAACCGACACGGGCCACTTCGAAGCCGTGGGGCCGCACATGCAGACCCGCCGCGCCTCTGGCCGTTGGATCGACTACGCCGTCACCCCCGCGCCCGCCACCCCCCAGGACAGGATCGTGGTCGGCCAGGCGGGCCGGGTGCTGTCCGACCACGAGATCTCGGACCACTATCCCGTCACCTACGACTTCTCCTACAGCACCACCGACCCCTCGTGCACGACGCCCGACCCGGTTCCGAAGGCCGAGGCCGTCCCGGCGGGCATGCCGACGAACCTGCGGGTCGCGAGCACGACCAAGTCCCCCGTTCCCCGGGGCGCGGCAGGCGGCTCGGGCCTCCGGGCCCTCGGGCTCGACACGATCTCAAGGACGAGCCGGGCCCAGCACGACTTCGAGTTCGAGCCGGCCGCCGACTCCCCCGGCTACTACCGGGTGATCCACCGGCTGGAGTCCGACTTCCTGTCCCAGGAGTCCGGCGTTCCCGACGCGAAGGTGTCCCTGGCCCCCTTCGACACCGGGGATTCCTCGCTCTGGCGCGTACTCGGCATGGGTGACGGCACCTTGACCCTGCTGAACAAGGCGACCGGTCAGGCGCTGACCAGACTGGCGAGAGCCGACGGCGACGAGGTGGTGGGCCGGGATCTCGTCGGCGAGTTCGACCCGGACCAGCGCTGGTTCGTCCAGGACGCGCAGAACGAGACCCTCGACGTCGACGAGATCACCGACGGAAGCTCGACGATCACCGTGCGGGACGCGAACCCCGTGGAGGGCACCCCGCTGGTCCTGGAGCCCGAGAGCGACGACCCCGGGGAGGAGTTCATCCCGATCGACGCGGGCAGGACGGGCGACCGGTACTGCTACTACCTCGCCCACGACGGGCTGTACGTCAACTCCACGGGCACCCACCCCGAGGTCGGCGAGGGGAACACCCTCACGCTGAACCGCTTCCGTCCCAACGACGACGGATATCTGTGGTGCACCCCGCTGGCCGACCGGCACTCGGCGAGCTTCTCCCTGAGTCAGTACGCGAGCGCCACCGAGCCCCTGTATCTCACCGAACTGGGCGGTTCGCTGCTCCTGAACAGGGACTCCGGTCTCGCGTTCACCTGGCGGGCCCTCAGCGGCTGATCCTCGGCGAAGGAAAGTGCCGTCGGCCCCGAGGGGCCGACGGCACTCTCGTATCCCCGGCGAGGTCAGTCGGCGGTCAGCCGTACGGGGAGGGCCGCGTGCCCGTTGCTGATGAGGGTCGGCAGCGGGCGCAGCCCGTCGGCGGGCACGGCGAGCCGGATGTCGGGGAAGCGCGTGAAGAGTTCCCGCAGGGCGGTGGCGACTTCGAGGCGGGCGAGCGGCGCGCCGAGACAGAAGTGGACGCCGTGCCCGAACGCCAGGTGTTCCTTGGTGACCCGGGTCGCGTCGAAGCGGTCGGCGTCCTCGCCGTGCCAGTCCGGGTGCCGGTTGGCGGCGCCGTAGGAGGCGAGGATGGCCTCCCCCGTCCGGATGGTCTGTCCGTCGGGGAGCGGGATGTCCTGGAGGGCGAAGCGCATCGGCAGGTGCTTGATGGACGGTTCGTGTCGCAGGGTCTCCTCGACGACGTCACCCCAGTCGCAGCGTCCGGCGCGGACGTGGGCCAGTTGCCCGGGGTCGGCGAGCAGGGAGGTGACCGCCTGGTCGATGACGTTGACGGTGGTCTCGTATCCGGCGCTGAGCATCAGGACGAGGGTGCCGCGCAGTTCGTCGGTGGTGAGGGCGCCGCCGTCGCCCTCCTCGTCGCGGGTGGCGATGAGGAAGGACGTCATGTCGTCGCCGGGCGTGGCCTGTTTGGCGGCGATCAGCTCGTCGAGGAGCCGGTAGAGGGTGGCGGTGTTCTCCGCCGCCTCGTCGGCGGAGAGGGTGGTGGCGAAGACCCGGTCCACGACCGTGCGCAGCCCGTCGAGCCGGGAGGAGGAGATCCCCATCATCCGGCCGATGACCGCGATCGGCAGCGGATACGCGAGCCGTTCCCGCAGGTCGACCGTCTCCCCGGCGGGCAGGGCGGCCAGTTCGTCGAGGAGACCGGCGACCAGGTCCTCGACGACGGGCGCCAGGTCGGCCACCCGGCGCGGCGAGAGGGCCGGGGCGATCAGACGGCGGAGGCGGCGGTGGTCGCCCCCGTAGGCGGTGAACATGTTGTCGACGGCCACCCAGAGCGCGAGTGGCCAGGTGGTGGCCTTCTCGGCGAACTCCGGCCAGTGCGCCCGCGCGTCCTTGGACACATAGGGGCGGGTGAGGAGGTGCTTGAGGAGGGCGGGGTCGGAGACGGACCACGCGGTCACCCCGAGGATGTCCACCCGGGTGGCCGCGCCGCGTGCGCGCAGGGCGCGGTCCTCGGCGTGGTGGTCGGCACCGGCGGGGTCGAGGACGAACGTCTGCTCGTCGGGCATGTCCAGGGCTCCTGTCTCACGGGGTCTCGCGGGGTCTCATGGGGTCTTCTGGGGTCTCATGGGGGTGGGGCGTGGTACGGAGGGGAACGGTAGGGCCGTACGGACCGGGCCGCACCGGTTTCTCCGTACGACTGACCGAATGAGGAGCGTGACGGTGACACCGCGCGCCGGGCGCGTCCCTGCCCGTCGCCCGGACCGGGGTCCCGGCGGTGTCCCTCGCGTGGAACGGATCACGCGGGTGTCATCGTGCCGCGCCGGGCCGGGGGACGGGGGACGAGGACCCGCTCCAGGGAGGCGATGTCCCCGTGCCGGGCCGCCGCCGCGAAGGCGGCGCGCAGCCGTCGGTGCTCCCCGGTGTCCAGGGTCCCCCTGGGCTCGGCCAGGAGATGTCTGCGGGCACGGCTGGCGATCTTGCGGACGTTGACGGCGCTGAGCCGGAGGGTGGCGGCGATGTCCGGGTAGGGGTACGCGAACGCCTCGCGCAGCACGTACACGGCCCGTTCGGCCGGGGTCAGCCGCGTCAGGACGAGCAGCAGCGCCCGGTCGACCTCCTCCGCCCGCTGGACCAGGGTCTCCAGGTCGGTGCCGGGGTCGACGGGGTCGGGCGGCCAGGTGTCGGTGTGGTTCCGCTTGCGGGACCAGGCGGAACGGGTCACGTTGACGGCCAGGCGGGCGGTCGCGCGGGACAGGAAGGCGGCGGGGCTGACCACCACCGATCGGTCGGTCTTCTGCCAGCGCACCCACACTTCCTGGAGTACGTCCTCGGCCTCCGCGGTGCTGCCCACTATCCGGTAGGCGATGCCGAAGAGACGGGGTCTCAGGCCGACGAAGACGGACAGCGCCTCGTCCAGGGAGACCGGGGACGTCGAGGGCGAGGGCGTCCGGGGCGGGGCTTCCGGCGGGTTCAGGGACACGGGCACGGCTCCGTTTCGCACACGGCATCCGGGGGTGATGCCTCCCCCGCCACGCTCGCGCTCCTCCGGTGCCGCGCGCGCCCGGGGAATCCCTGGTCCTGGCCCTGGTGTGCCGGGCCAGGGGGTACGGGGCGTCCGCGCGCCCGCCCTCGTACACGGGCCAGGGGATACGGGAAAGGGCGACGAGCAGGGGCGTACGGAAGGGGAAATGGCCGACGGGCAGGCGGTACGGCAGGGGGCGCGGGAATGAGATGCCGACGGGCAGGCTCTTCGGGCAGGGGGCGCGGGAAGTGGTGCAGGCGGGGCTCGGCGGAGAGCGCCGGGCGGGGGACGGCGGCCCCTCAGCCCCCGGTCAGCGCCGTGCGGAGCTTGTTCCGCGAGGTGACGTCGAGCTTGGCGAAGACCTTGCGCAGATGCCACTCGACGGTGCGGGGGCTGATGAACAGCTCGGCGCCGATCTCGGAGTTGGTCATCCCCTCGGCGGCGAGGCGGGCGATCTGCGCCTCCTGCGCGGTCAGGGCCTCGCGCGGGTCCCGAGCCTGGGCCGTGCTGCGGCGCGGGGTCTCACCGGTGGCCAGGAGTTCGCGGCGGGCCCGCTCGGCGAAGGCCTTCGCCCCGAAGTCCCGCAGCGACTCGTAGGCCGTCCGCAGGTGTTCCCGTGCTTCGCCGCGCCGGTTCTCGCGGCGGAGCCACTCGCCGTACACCAGGTGCGTACGGGCGAGGTGGACGGCGATCCCGCTGCGGCCGAGCCGCTCGACGGCCTGGCGGTAGAGCAGGTCGGCGGCCGGGCCCTCGCTCAGCAGGGCCGCGGACCGGGCCAGGGTGCCGAGGGCCCAGTCGGTGCCCGCAGCGCGGGTCCGTTCCTCAAGGCGGCGCAGCGCCGCCTCGGCCGTCGCGGGGGCGCCGCCGCGCGCGCCCGCCTCGACGAGTTCGGCGAGGGCGAAGCCGGTGACCGCCAAGTCCTCGTGTTCCACCGCGCGTGCGGCGTGGTCCAGGGCGTCCTGGTAACGGCCGTGGCCGTTGTGCAGGACCGCGAGGAGGTAGGCCGCGAGGCCGACGGCCCGTCCCTCGCCCCAGGTCGCGGCGTCCCCGGCGGCGCTCTCGATGACCTCCGCCGCCCGGGGGTCGTCGCCGCGCCAGGCCGTGAGCAGCAGCGCCGGGTACTCCATGGGCGAGTGGCCGGTCGCCTCGGTGAGGGCGACGGATTCGTCGACGAGCGCGGAGGCGAGGGCGAACTCCCCGGCGTGGACGTGCACGGAGGCCCGGTAGCCGAGGGCCAGGGGGAGGAAGGTGAGCGCGCCGGTCGCGCGGGCGGAACGGACCGCGCGGGTCGTCAGGACCTGCCAGGACTCGTCGTCCCAGAGGTCGGCGGCGGTGAGCCAGGTCAGCCAGAGCCAGCGCGTGACCTCGTGGTCCCCGGCCTGCCCGGGGGCCTGCCGGAAGGCCCGCAGCGCGGACTTCACCAGCGGGGCGCCTTCGGCCCCGGGCTCGGCGCACCACATCGCCAGACCGTCGAGAAGGAGGTCGGTGGGGCGCGGGGGACGGGGTCCGCACGGCGCCGAGCGGGCGGCCTCGGCCACTTCCCGTACGGAGATGTCGTGTGTCCGGCCGGCGAAGACCGCCGCGCCGATCGCGTCGAGGTAGGCCTCACGGGCCTCGTCGTCGCCGACCCGGGTGAGCCGTCCGGCCGCGTCGAGGAGCAGCGGCAGTGCCTCGCCGCCGCGTCGGCGGGCGAAGGCGATGCGGGCGCGGAGCCGGGCGAGCCGGGCTTGTCCGGCCTTGTCCAGGGGGCTGAGTTCGGCGGCCGCCAGGAGGTCGAGGGCCGCTTCGGGGGCTCCGGCCTCGTAGGCCGTCTGGGCGGCGGCGGCCGCTCTTTCCCCTCGTACGGTCGCGTCGGGGGTCAGTTCGGTGGCGCGGCGCAGGAAGGCGGCAGCCGCGGCGACGCCGCCGCGGGCCTCGGCCCGGTCGGCGGAGCGTTCCAGTTCGGCCGCGAGGGTCTCGTCGGGGCAGCGGGCCGCGTGGGCCAGGTGCCAGGCCCGGCGGTCCGAGTCGGCCTCGGGGCCGGTCGCCTCGGCGAGGGCCCGGTGGACCTCTCCGCGTGCGGGGGGCGGGGCCGCGCGGTAGGCCGCCGAGCGGACCAGCGGGTGGCGGAACCGTACCCGCGCGCCGAATTCGATCAGTCCGGCGGCCTCGGCCGTCCCTTCGGCGTCGGGCCCGATGCCGAGCCGTTCAGCGGCCCGGCGCAGCAGGGGCAGGTCGCCGACCGGTTCGGCGGCGGCCAGGAGGAGGAGTCGCCGGGCGGCTTCGGGGAGGGCGTCGATCTGCCGCAGATAGCTCTGTTCGATGCGGCTCGTCAGTGGGCCCGCGTCCGGTCTGCCGAAGCCTCCGGCGAGTTCCGCGGGGGTCAGGCCGCGGGTGAGTTCCAGGAGGGCCAGCGGGTTGCCCCGGGTCTCGGCGACGATCCGGTCCCTGACCCGGGCGTCGAGGCGGCCGGGGACGAGCGAGGCAAGGAGCGCGTCCGCGTCGTCGCCGCGCAGTCCCCGGACCTCGGTCTCCCGCAGGCCCGTCCAGGGGTCGTGGCCCGTGTCGGGGGCCGAGGTCCGTACGGCGCACACCAGCGCCACCCGCTCGGCGAGGAGTCTGCGGGCGACGAACGCCAGGGTCTGCGCGGAGACCCGGTCGAGCCACTGTCCGTCGTCGACCACGCAGACGAGGGGTGTCTCCTCCGCCGCCTCGGCCAGGAGGCTGAGGACGGCGAGCCCGACGAGGAACCGGTCGGGTGCGCCTCCGGCGCGCAGGCCGAACGCCACGGACAGCGCGTCGCGTTGGGGTGCCGGGAGCCGGTCGAGGAAGCCGAGGAGGGGTGCGCACAGCTGGTGCAGTCCGGCGAAGGCCAGTTCCATCTCGGACTCGACGCCGACGGCCCGCAGGATGCGGCAGCCCGCCGCGCTCTCCACCAGATAGTCCGTGAGGGCGGACTTGCCGACCCCCGCCTCGCCGCGCAGGACGAGTACCTGGCTGCGGCCCGCGCGGGCGTCGGCCACCACCTGGTCCAGCACTCCGCACTCGCCACGCCGGCCTCGCAGCCCGCCCCGAGGAGCGCCGCCCGCCATCCACCACCACCGCGCACGTCGGGAGTCGGCCCCAGGTTGGAGGGCCTTTCTCATCATACGGGTGCCCGGACGCCCCTCACCTGGCCCAACGCCGTCATTCGGCCCGTCAAGTCCGCCGGTTCCGCCGGGAGTTCCCGAGGCCGGTCCGACCGCCCGGTCCTGCGCCGTTTCAAGTCGGGAGGCGGGCCGATGGCGAGGGGGCGCAAACGAGCCAAAGGCGGGTTACGTGGTGGTGGATGTGTCATGAACTTGAAAGGTTGTCGGGGCGCGACGCAGCACCAGTGAGGCTCATGCCCACCGATCGCTCCCCACCGGAGGTGCCCTCATGGCCCGTGCACAGACAACCGTTCCGGCGCGCTTCTCCCGCGTCATCGGCACGCTCGCCCTCGGAGTCGGCGTCGGTGCCGCCTTCGTCACACCCGCCTCGGCGGCCACTTCGCAGTCGTCGGAGGCGACCGTGACGAGCGTGCGGGACGTGGCCGCCGACTATCCCTGTTACTCGATCTCCACCTCGGGCGCGATGAGCTGTTTCCAGCCGTACGGTGAGCACCTCTATACGTGTGACACCGCGGCGGACGGACACCATCCCGGCAGCTGGTACCGGATCAACGGCGGCTCGTGGCACAACGTGCAGTACGACCTCGGCAAGGGCAACTGCGCCGACCTCAACCTCTCCATAGGCGAGAGCGGCTACATCGACATCCAGGCCTGCAACTACGAGGGCGCCACCGCACTGAACTGTAGCGGCGTCCTGCGCGTCAGCGCCAACGGGTGACGGCGCGCCCGGGGCCCTCGCCCCGGGCGGGCGCCACAGCCGTGGCACGTGCGGCCCCGCCCCGCCAGGCGGGGCCGCACGACCTCGTCGCTACGCGTGGCGGCCGGTGGCCGAGCCGAAGCCGAGCCAGGTGTGCCGGTTTCCCCACCAGCACCAGCCGACCTTGGGGGCGTCGCGGCGCTCGCGGCCGTCGCGCCCGGTCCCGTTGCTGATCCAGATCGCCGGCGTACGGGCGTCGTAGGCGCCGTCGGCCTTGCGCAGCCGTGAACCGATGGTCATGAAGCAGTGGTTGCGCTCCAGGGCGGCCGACTGCTGGAGCACCCAGTGGATCCCCTCGGTGAGCGTGAGCGGGTCGCGTCCTTCCCGCGCGAGTGCCGGAAGTGCCTCCTCGGGGGTCCAGTCGGCCAGGTGGTCGCCTCGGTCGAGACCGGTGCCGAGGTAGAGCGGGGTGTCCGGCAGTTCGACGCCGTACGGCCGGAAGTCGTCGACGTCCGTCATGTCGGTGACCACGAACCCGGGCTTGCCCTCCCTGCGGAGGAGCGGCGCGAGCGCGGACGCGGGGAGCCGGTCGGGGTGTACGGCGAGCAGGGCGCCGCCGTCGGAGGCGTCGGCGCTTCCGGCGTAGGTGCGCAGTTCGTCGGCGGAGAGCCCGGCGAGTTCGTGCGCTCCGAGCCCGATCAGCCTCTCGGCCTGGTCTGACAGGGGCGGCAGCGGGGCGAGGACGGCGGCGGTCATGGCGGCGGTCAAGTCACTCCTGAGTCCGGGTGGTTCGGGCCTGGGGTCGAACGAGCCTCGCCCCGGGATCGTTCCCCCGCCGCGACTCGGGCGGGCCGTCCGGTCAAGCGTCCGCGCAACGGGCGACCGGAGCCACCGCCAGGACGTCCGCGACGGGGATGTCGACGGTGTGGCCCTGGACGATCAGGGTGAGGGCGCCACTCCCCCGGGCAAGCTCGCCGCACAGACTGCCGGCCGAGGTGGTGACCTCGACGGACGCGGACGGCACCTTGGGCGTGGGCCACCAGGAGCTGGTGGCGGCGAGGGCCGTCAGAAGGACCGTGACGAAGGTGAGGACGAGACCGGCACGGAGCCGCCGGGCGGCACGGGCGGGCGGGTCGGGGACCGGCGAGTGCGGCCAGGCCGTACGCCCGACGAGGTAGACCGCCCAGCAGGCCAGGAACAGCGCGAGGAGCACGAGGACCCCCGCCACCACCTCCACCCCACGCGGCGCCGAAGCCCCACCGGATCCTCCGGCCTTCAGCGCACCGCACAGCCCGACGAAACCCAGGGCCGCCAACTGAAGGGTCAGCCAGCCCCGGGCCGAGTCCCTGACGTCGTACACCCCGGCCTCACGGCCACCGCCGTCGCTCATGGACGCAAGGATGCCGAGCGGGGAAGGGGGAGGCGGGGTGCCACGCCGGGGAAGGCGACTGGAGGAATGACGTTCCGGGCCCGAGGGGGCGGTCTCTCACTTCATGCGGCCGCCATGCCGTTCGAGCAGCTTGATCGCCATGTCGTGGCCGTGGCTGTCAGCCGTCTTCCGAGGGCTGTAGCCATTCAGCTCCAGATCGGGATTCGCACCGTAGGCGAGCAGGATGGCCGTCATGGCGGAATTTATCGGAACTCCGGACTGTAGGGCGGAGTCGCCTTCGACTTCGATCGCATGCACCAGAAGGGCACGGCCCCCCACGCCACGCGCAGCCAGGTCGGCTCGGGCTGGGGCACGTACGGCCAGCGCGTCCTCACGGGCGATCTCACCGATGACGGCCGGGCCGACGTTTTCGCCCTCGACGGGAACGGTGTCCTGTGGCTGCACAGGGCACCGGCAAGGCAACCGCGCCCTTCACCGGCCTAAACCAGGATCGGCACCGGTTGGAACACCTACAGCCGCCTGCTCTGATTCCCGGCAGCATGGCATCCGCCGGGGCTCCCTCAGGCTGAAGGCCGAGGAGCCCCGGCTTCCCCCTCCGCCATCGCACCCCACACGAGATACCCGGCCTGCCCGTCACTCCCTCCCCCTGCTCACCTCACTCGCCCCCGCGGCTTCAGCGGAGTCGCGGGCAGTTCCGGGGCCGACAGCCGGGTGCCGTCGTAGCCGCGTACCTCGCCGAAGCGGGAGCCCTTCTCCCAGTCGTCTCGTGCCTGTGCGATCTCCTCGCCGGATCGGCCGATGAAGTTCCACCACATGACGATCTCCTCCGCGAACGGCTCCCCGCCCAGGAGCATCAGGCCCGCGTCCGAGTCCGCGCGCAGGGGCAGTTCCGTGCGGCCGCAGCCGAGGTAGAGCATGGAGCCCGGCAGGATCGGGACGCCGTCGACATGGGACGCGCCGGACATGGCCAGGACCGCGTACTCGAAGTCGGGGTCCAGGGGGAGGCTCGTCTCCGCTCCGGCGGTCAGTGTGAGGTCGGCGCCGACGATCGGGGTGTACGTGGTGCCGGGCGAGCGGGCTCCGTCGAGGGAGCCGAGGATCACGGTGGCGGTCAGGCCGGGTGCGGTGACCCGGGGCAGTTCGGCGTGGTGCTGGAAGTGCGGTTCGACATGCCGGTGCGCGTTGGGGAGGGCGACCCAGAGCTGAGCGCCGTGCAGAAAGCGGGCGTGCGGGCGGGGGCTCTCCTCGGAGTGGGAGATGGCGCGGCCCGAGGTCATGAGGCCCAGCTCACGCGGGCGGATGGTCTGGAGGACGCCGGTGGAATCGCGGTGCAGGACCTCGCCCTCGTGGAGCCAGCTGACCGTCTGGAGCCCCATGTGCGGGTGCGGCGGGACCTGCATGCCCGGTTCGTCGGCGATGTCGTCGGGGCCGTAGTGGTCCACGAAGGCCCAGGCGCCGACCATCCGCCGTCCCAGGTTCGGAAGCAGCCGGCGGACCTCGGTCGACTCGCCGAGCCGGACGCGCCGAGGGCTGAGGAGTTCCCGTACGGGCTCCGCTACGACGAATCCGCGACCGCCGCACACGGTCAGATCGGCCTGACGATCAAGATTACTCATGACGCTCCACCCATCGCTGTGGAATGTTCAACCATCCAGGTCTGTTGACCTGGTCGACCGCCACACAGAGTGGCAGATACGGGGCCCCGGAGAGGAAGAGCAAGTGAGCGACACGTACTACGAGTTCGGAACGGCCGCCGAGCGCTGGGATCGGGCCCAGTTCTTCTTCGACTCGAAGGAGTACGGAACCGCCGTCCGCATCCTGCGCGGTCTGGTCGCCGAGCACCCTGAGCAGACGGCCCAGCGACTCCTGCTCGCTCGCGCCTACTACCACTCCGCCCAGCTCTCCCGGGCCGAGACCGAACTGCTCGCCATCCTGGAGCGCGACCCGGTCGAGCACTACGCCCGGCTGATGCTCGGCCGCACCCTGGAGCGCCTGGGCCGCAAGGACGAGGCGGCGCCGCATCTGCGCCTCGCCGCCGCGATGGCGGGCGAACTGCCGGACGCCTGAGCCCGAGCCGCCTCCACGCCCGGGTCCCCACCGCCGGGGACCCGGGCGCGCGCTTTGAAGGGCCGGGTACCCCTGAGCGGCCGGGCCTCTCGGCCGGACCGGACCCCCTGGCCGGGCCAGTCCTGGTGGGCGGACCGGACCCCTGGTCGGGCCTGGTGGGCGGCGGCCGGGCCTGGCGGGTGGGGCCAGGACTGGCGGGTGGGCCGGGCCTGGTAGGCGTAAGGGCGCGTCTCCCCGGGCCCCAGGCCCCTACCCACCCCTGGCGATTCCCCCGCCTCCTCACGCGGTCTTGATACCCCCGCACGGTATATTCGGCCGCCCGGGAGGTCATCACTGTGCGTGCGCATCGGGCGGGACACGCTTCGACGGCGGGAGGCGCTTCGGCGCGTCTTCTGCTGGTCGTCGTGCTCGCGCTCGGGGTGTTCCTGATGCATGCCGTCGGCCATCCCGAAGGGTCCGGCGGCGATTCCGCGCGCGGTTCCGGTTCCGTGGCGGGCGTCATGGCCGGGGCCGAGGACTCCGGCCACGGCTCCCCCCACGGCGACGGCGACGGTTCCGGCCCCCGGCACGGGCCGATGCCCGGGATGGACATGACCACCCTCTGCGTGGCCGTCCTCGTCGGCTGGCTGCTCTCCGGTCTCCTCCGCCCCGCACTCGGCCACCGCCCCGACCGGCTCGCCCTTCTTCTCGCCCGGCTCGTCGCGCTCGGGCCGCAGCCGCCACCGCCCCGGCCCCCCGACCTCTCCCGACTGTCCGTCCTGCGGATCTAGGCCGTACCCCACCCCGCGGGCGCCTCGCGCTGCCCGCGGACCACCCGGCCCACCCCATCCGCGTACGACGCGTACCCACGGGTACGAACAGCGACACGAGGTCTCATCATGCGTATCCTCACCCAGCGCCCCACCCGCACACTCGCTCTGGCGGGTGCCGTCACCGCCGCCGGGCTTCTCCTCGCCGCCTGCGGCACGGACGGCGCCACCGGCACCGCCACCACCCCCGCCCCGGCCACCGCGTCCGGACCCGCGGCCCCCGGCCCCTTCAACGAAGCGGACGTCATGTTCGCGCAGATGATGATCCCCCACCACCAGCAGGCCCTGGAGATGGCGGAGCTGGCCGCCGGGCGGGCCGAGGACCCCGAGGTCAAGGCCCTCGTCGCCGCGATCGAAGGGGCCCAGGACGCGGAGATCCGGAAGATGCGGTCCTGGCTCAAGGGCTGGGGCAGGCCCGAGTCCACAGGGCCCACATCCACCGGGTCCGCATCCGCCGGGCACGAGTCCACCGGGCACGGCTCCGGCGGGCACGGCATGGCCGGGATGATGTCGGAGCAGGACATGAAGGGCCTGGCCGCCACCCGGGGCAAGGCCTTCGACCGTACGTTCGCCGAGCTGATGATCGCCCACCACGAGGGTGCCGTCGCCATGGCGAGGGAAGAGCAGCGCGGCGGCGGCAACGCGACCGCCAAGGCGCTCGCCGACGACGTCGTGCGCACCCAGTCCGCCGAGATCTCCGCCCTGCGGAAGATCCTCGACCGGCTCTGACCGGCCCGTTCCCGCACCGCACACGGCGGGGTGGCCCGTCCTTCCTCGGAGGGACGGGCCACCCCGGCGGGCCCTCACCCCCGATAGGCCTCAAGGAGCCGCAGCCACACCTCGCTCAGCGTCGGGTACGAGGGAACGGCGTGCCACAGTCGGGAGAGCGGGATCTCCGCGACGACCGCGAGGGTCGCCGCGTGGACGAGTTCGCCGACGGCGGGGCCGACGAAGGTGACGCCGAGCAGCACCTCCCGGTCCAGGTCCACCACCATCCGGGCCTGCCCCCGGTAGCCCTGTGCGTACAGCCCGGCGCCCGCGACCTGCCGCATGTCGACGTCCACCGCCCGCACCCGGTATCCGGCCCGTCCCGCCTCGGCGTACGAGAGGCCGACGGCGCCCGCCTCCGGGTCGCTGAAGACCACCTGCGGGACGGCGGCGTGATCGGCGGTGGCCGTGTACGCGCCCCAGCCGCTCTCGTCGAGCGCGGTGCCCAGGGCGCGGGCGGCGATCGCGGCTCCGGCGATCCGGGCCTGGTACTTGCCCTGGTGGGTCAGGAGGGCGCGGTGGTTGACGTCCCCGACGGCGTAGAGCCAGTCGCTTCCGGTGACCCGGAGGCTGTCGTCGACATCGAGCCAGGAGCCCGGCTCAAGACCGACCCGTTCCAGGCCGATGTCCTCGGTGCGCGGGGCCCGGCCGGTCGCGAAGAGCACCTCGTCGCCCTCGACGCGGTCGCCGCCCTCCAGGACCACGGTGACCGGTCCCGTACCCCCGTCGCGGACGACGGCGGTGACGGATGCGCCGGTACGGATGTCGGCGCCGCGCCCGGTGAGGGCGCGGGTCACGTGTTCCCCGGCGAAGGGCTCCATCCGGGGGAGCAGCCCGTCGCCCCGGACGAGCATCGTCACCCGGGAGCCGAGGGCCTGCCAGGCGGTGGCCATCTCCACGCCCACCACTCCCCCGCCGACCACGACGAGACGCTCGGGCACCCGGTCGGAGCTGGTCGCCTCGCGGCTCGTCCAGGGCCGGGCTCCGGGCAGTCCGGGCAGCTCCGGCAGGACGGCGCGGCTGCCGGTGCAGACGGCGACGGCGTGCCGGGCGGTGAGGACCCGCCGCTCGCCTTCGGAGGGCTCGACCTCGACCTGTCGGGGGCCGAGGAGGCGGCCGTGGCCCCGGAAGACCCGTACGCCGATGGAATCGAGCCAATCCAGCTGGCCGTCGTCCTTCCAGTGGCCGACGACCTCGTCCCGGTGCGCGAGGACCTCGGGGGCGTCGAGGGGGCCGTGGACCGCGCCGCGCAGACCTGCGACCTTGCGGGCGTCGGAGCGGGCGAGGGCGGGCCTCAGCAGGGCCTTGCTGGGCATGCAGGCCCAGTAGGAGCACTCGCCGCCGATCAGCTCGCTCTCGACGATCGCGGCGCTCAGGCCCGCCGCCGCGACCCTGTCCACGACGTTCTCCCCCACCGGGCCCGCGCCCAGGACCACCACGTCGTACGTGTACTCGTCTGCTGCGTCGACCGTTCGTGTCATGGCTCACAGTCTGCGGCAGTCGGTGGAATAGCGCGGCTCGATCCGCCGTTGTGCCCGTCGAGTCCCCAGGGGACCGTGAGGACACCGCCAGGAGACCCGAAAGGTAGGCAGCATGAGCACCGTAGCTCTCACAAAGGACAACTTCGACGAGGTCGTCAGTGGCAACGGCTTCGTCTTGATCGACTTCTGGGCGTCCTGGTGCGGGCCCTGCCGTCAGTTCGGACCGGTCTTCGAGGCGGCGTCGGAACGCCACCCGGACCTGGTGTTCGCCAAGGTGGACACGGAGGAGCAGCAGGAACTCGCGGCGGCGTTCGAGATCCGCTCGATCCCCACGCTGATGATCGTCCGTGACAACGTGGCGGTCTTCGCCCAGCCGGGTGCCCTGCCGGAGGCCGCTCTGGAGGACGTCATCGGCCAGGCGCGGAAGCTCGACATGGACGAGGTCCGCAAGTCCGTGGCGGAGGCGCAGGCCCAGGCCTAGTGACCCACCGCGAGGGGGGTACGGGAGACGGTTCCCGTACCCCCCTCGTGTGCTGTCCGGGGGCGTGACCTCTCCGACCCGGGGGTACGGTCACCGTCCTCGGGGCCGTATCCCCGGGTCAGCGCTCCAGGACCAGGGCGAGGCCCTGGCCTACGCCGATACAGAGGGCCGCGAGGCCGGTTCCGGAGCCCGCCGCCGCCAGCTGGTGTGCCACCGATCCGGCGATCCGGGCGCCGGACGCGCCGAGCGGGTGGCCGAGGGCGATGGCTCCGCCGCGCGGGTTGACGACCTCCGGGTCGAGTTCCGGCCATGCGGCGAGGCAGCCGAGCGCCTGGGCGGCGAAGGCCTCGTTGAGTTCGAAGGTCCGCAGATCGGCGAAGCTCCGGCCGGCCTTTCCCAGGGCCCGTCGGACCGCCTCGACCGGGCCCAGGCCGAAGAGCTGCGGTTCGATGCCGGTGACCGCCGAGGAACGGATCCGGGCGAGGGGTTCGCGGCCGGTCTCGCGCAGGCCCTCCTCGTCGACGAGGAGGAGAGCCGCCGCGCCGTCGTTGAGCGGTGAGGAGTTGCCCGCCGTGACGGTGCCGCCGTCGGGGCGGAAGGCGGGCTTGAGCCTGGCGAGGGCTTCCATCGAGGTGTTGTCGCGGACGCACTCGTCGCGGGTGAGGTCCGCTCCCGGGCAGGGCACGACCTCGTCGTCGTACAGCCCCTTCGCCCAGGCTTCGGCGGCCTTGCGGTGGCTGGCGAGGGAGAAGGCGTCCTGCTGTTCGCGGGTGAGGGCGTGCCGGTCGGCGATCAGCTCGGCGCCCTCGCCGAGCGCGACGGTCCACTCGGCGGGCATGCGCGGATTGGTCATGCGCCAGCCGAGGGTCGTCGAGTGGAGCTGCTGGTGGCCCGCGGGGAAGGCCCGTTCGGGTTTCTGTAGGACCCAGGGGGCGCGGGACATGGACTCGACGCCACCGGCGACGACCACCGAGGCGTCGCCGAGGGCGATGGCGCGGGCCGCCTGGATCACCGCTTCGAGGCCGGAGCCGCAGAGGCGGTTGAGGGTGACGCCGGGGACGGTGACCGGCAGTCCGGCGAGCAGGGCCGCCATCCGGGCGACGTCGCGGTTGTCCTCGCCCGCGCCGTTGGCGTCCCCGAGGTAGACGTCGTCGATGCGGGCCGGGTCGAGGGCCGGTGAACGGTCGACGAGCGCCCGGATGGCATGGGCCGCGAGGTCGTCGGGGCGGACGGAGGCGAGGGCGCCGCCGAACTTTCCGATCGGAGTGCGGACGGCGTCGACGATGTAGACGTCGCGGATGCTCATCGGTTCTCTCCCACCTGGCCTGCGGAACGACTCTGTTCGCCCGGGGGAAGCGTTTCCGCCGGGTCGCGCGCGCAGAGTCTGTGCCCCGGGACCCCTCCTGTCAACGGGGCCCTTCCCCGAGGGAGCGGCATGGGGAGAGGGCGGGGCGTCAGCCGTCCGTGACGGTGCGTGCCAGGGGGGTGAGGCCGTAGTCCAGCTCGCGTCCGTCGACGAGGAGTGCCTCGACCGTACGGGTCTCGGGGTCGATGTCCGCTCTGATCCCGTGTCCTTCGTAGATCGGATAACCGGACTCCCCGTACCGCCCGGTGGTCTCGACGACGGCCGAACGGACGGCGCTGTCGGCCACGGCGGCGCCGCCCCGGTCCTCGACGTGCGCGGGCACCAGCAGGATCTCGAACCGCTTCGGAACAGTGCTCATGGACCGACGCTAAGCGCTCGGCCGGACTCCCGCCGGACGACCCCGGGTCCCCCCGGGGAGCGGCCCCCACCGGGCGTCGTACTGTCGGTCCCGGGCGTGCCCTTCGGGTGGGCCTTCGGGGGGTGGGCCGGCGGGGACCGGTGTGCCTGGAATCGGCGGAAAGGCGGCATCGTGCGTCTGCACACCACCACGTGGGGGTCCGGAGACCGGACGGCTCTGCTCGTGCACGGGCTCATGGCCGACCATCGCACCTGGCGGCGGGTCGGGCCCGCGCTCGCCGGGCGGGGGTACCGGGTGATCGCGGTGGATCTGCGGGGGCACGGGGAGAGCGCGCGGGCCGGAGGGCTCGACGGGTACCGGCCCGCCGACTACGCCGACGACCTCGTCGAGACCGTCCCCGAGGGTGTGGAGCTGGCCGTCGGGCACTCGCTCGGCGGGCTGGCCCTGGCGGGGGCCGTCGACCGGCTGCGGCCCGCCCGCGCGGTCTACTCCGATCCCGCCTGGCGTCTGGGCCGGGGGCCGAACGGCTACCGGGCCGAGGTGTTCGTCCGGGGCAAGTCGCTGACCCGGGAGCACATCGGCGCGTTCAACCCGTCCTGGGCGGAGGCCGATCTGGACGCCGAGATGGCGTCGGTACGGCTCTGGGACGAGCGGACGGCGTACGCCCTGGAGCCGTTCGTGGGCGCCGACCTGTGGCCGGACCGCCCCGCCGTCCCCTCCCTCGTCGCGCTCGCCGACCCGAGCACGCTGGTCTCCGCCGACGCCGCCCGGATGCTGGCGGAGCGCGGGTTCACCGTGCGTACGGTGGCGAAGGCGGGCCACAGCATCCACCGGGACGACTTCGAGGGGTTCATGTCCGCGCTCGACGGGTGGATCTGACGGTTTCGCGCGCGGGGCCGTACGAGGGCCCCGTGGCGGGCTCGCTCAGTTGTGGCCGAACTTGCGTTCCTTGCGGTGGGACGCGTGCTCCACCAGGGGCATGGTGGGCTCCTTCTTCGGCGTCGAGGGCTGTTCCTTCGTGGCGGCGTCGGTCCGGTGCTCATGGCCGCCGGTACGCGCTCCCCGGTTGGTCCGGGTCTGTTTCCTGCCCACGATCGTGCCTCCCGTGACGGGTGTCGGAGTGGGGTCCGTGTCCCCTCAGCCTGGCACGGGGGCATCGGGGCCGCATGTCAGACGGGCGGGGCGAGGACCCGGGTGAAGGCGGTCAGGGCGGGCGCTCCCGGGGCGCGGTCGAGGACGGCGAAGACGATCTCCTCGAAGTGGCCCGCGAAGCGTCCCGCGCCGGTGAGGTGCGCCCGGAAGGCTCCCGCGACCCGCACGGGGTCGTTGCGGAAGACGCCGCAGCCCCAGGCGCCGAGGACCAGGCGCCGGTATCCGGTGGCCGCCGCGGTTTCGAGGACCCGTTCGGCGCGGGTGGCGAGGGCGGCGGGCAGCAGCGCCGCGCGCTCGGGGGTGCGGCTGCGGACGACGCCCGCGTTGGGGGCTGGAGAGGTGAGGAAGCCGACGGTGAAGGGGTCGGCGAGGAGAGCGCCCCGGTCGTCCCGGAAGACCGGGACGCGCGGCGAGTGGATCACCCGGTCGGTGTAGAAGGGGTCCCGGTCGGCGCGGTGGTGGGCGTAGTAGTCGGGGGCGCGCAGCAGGGTGGTGTAGAGGGCGGAGGCGCGGCAGAGCGCCTCTTCCTGGGCCTGGGCGCCGTTGAGGTAGCCGCCGCCGGGGTTGCGGGCGGAGGCGAAGCTCAGGACGGCGACCGGGCGGGCGGCGTCGGCCCTGGTCATCCGGCGGGCGGCGGCGAGGCTGCTCTCCGGGGTGACGGGGAGCGCGGGGGTCCGGTCGGTGTCGGGGGTGACGGGGACGGGTTCGGGGCCGTGGAGCCGGGTTTCGGCCAGTGCGCGGGCCAGGTCCTCCCCGAGGGAGACGGTCCGGCCGTCGGGGGCGCGGTAGTGGCCCGCGGCGACGATCTCCTCGGTCTGGCGCGCGAGGGCGCGCAGTCGTGCGCTCATGGTCGCGAGTGTGATCGTTTCGCCGGGGGCGGGGCAACGGGGTTTTCCGGGCGCCCCGGTGGTGGGGGGTGGGGCGGTGAGGTTTTTCCGGGCACCGCCACGGTGCGGGAGTGCGGTCCCGTGGCCGGTGGACCGTGTGGTTTCGGACGGCCGGTGGCCGAGGCACGGGGGGCGCTCTTGCACGTCGTCCGGGGGTGGCTTTAGGTGGAGTCAGCAACTCCCCGGGACCCGTCCCGATGACCAGGAGGTGTTCGAATGCCGTTCAGCGGCCCGCCGCACGGCGGTCCCCCTCTCTCCGAGAGGGAAGCGGAGGATCTGCTCCGATGTATCTGCTTCAAGACCGGGCCGCCCCGTACCGTCGGGGTGGAGCTGGAGTGGCTCGTGCACGAATTGCGCGACCCCCGGCTTCCGGTCCGGCCGCCGAGAATCGCGGCGGCCTTCGACACCGTGCGGTCCCTGCCGCTGGTGTCGTCCCTCACCTTCGAACCCGGTGGGCAGCTGGAGCTCAGCTCGCGCCCGGCCGGTTCGCTCATGGAATGTCTCGACACCCTCGCCGCCGATCTGCGGGCGGTCCGGTCGGCGCTCGCCTCGCTCGGTCTCACCCTCAACGGCTACGGGGTGGATCCCTGGCACGCGCGGCGCGGCCGGGTTCTCCAGGAGCCCCGGTACGACGCGATGGAGGCGGCTCTCGACCGCACGGGCCCGGCCGGGCGGGCGATGATGTGCGAGTCGGCCTCGGTGCAGATCTGTCTCGACGCGGGTCTCGCCGAGCCGGGGCCGCTCGGGTACGACCGCAGATGGCGGCTCGCGCACCTGCTCGGCGCGGTTCTGGTGGCCGCCTTCGCGAACTCGCCGTTGCACGGGGGCCGCAGGACGGGCTGGCGGTCCACCCGGCAGGCGCTGTGGACCGATCTGGATCCCCTTCGCGCCCTCGCGCCTTCCCAGGACGGGGACCCTCGTACGGAGTGGACGGCGCACGTCCTGGACACCCCGGTGATGTGCGTACGGGCCGAGGAGGGGCCGTGGGCGGTGCCGGAGGGGCTGACCTTCCGGGAGTGGCTGCGCTCGGGCCTGCCGTATCCGCCCGACGCCGACGACCTCGCCTATCACATGACGACCCTCTTCCCGCCGGTACGGCCGAGGGGGCATCTGGAGCTGCGGATGGTCGACGCGCAGCCCGGCGAGGACGGCTGGATGGTGCCGGTGGCGGTGACGACGGCGGTGTTCGACGATCCCCGGGCGGCGGAGAGCGTCTACCGGGCGGTGGCGCCGCTCGCGGAGCGGGCGGGGCCGGGACCGGCGCCGCGCAATCCGCTCTGGCTCGCGGCGGCCCGGGACGGTCTCGCCGATCCGGAGCTGCACACGGCGGCCCGTGCGGTGTTCGCCGCGGCGCTTGAGGCGCTGCCCCGGATCGGGGCCTCTCCCGAGGTGCTGCGGGCCGTCGAGGCGTTCCAGGAGAAGTACGTGATTCCCGGGAGCTGCCCGGCCGACGACTTCGAGGCGGTGCCGTCGTGACGGTGAGCGAGACGGACTTCGGCCGGCCCGGCGAGGAGGAGCTGCGGCGGCGGGTGCTGACCGCGCTGACCTCCGCGCGGGATCGTACGGCGCTGCTGACCTCCTGTGTCGATGACGGTGAACTCACCGCCCAGCATTCGCCGTTGATGTCGCCGCTGGTCTGGGATCTGGCGCACATCGGCAATCAGGAGGAGCAGTGGCTGTGGCGGGCGGTGGCGGGCCGTGAGGCGCTGCGGCCCGAGATCGACTCGTTGTACGACGCCTTCGAGCATCCGCGTGCCGCGCGTCCCTCGCTTCCGCTGCTCGCCCCGGGCGAGGCCCGTACCTACGCGGCGGACGTGCGGCTACGGGTGCTCGACGTGCTGGCCGGGGCCCGGTTCGACGGGCGGCCGCTGCTCGACGAGGCGTTCGCCTTCGGGATGATCGCGCAGCACGAGCAGCAGCACGACGAGACGATGCTGATCACCCATCAGCTGCGGGAGGGGCCGTCCGCGCTGCCCGATCTTCCGCCGCCCGATCTGCGGACGGGCCCGCTTCCGTCCGAAGTCCTGGTGCCGGGCGGTCCGTTCACCATGGGGACCTCGGGCGAGCCGTGGGCGCTCGACAACGAGCGTCCCGCGCATGCGCGGTTCGTGCCCGCCTTCCATCTCGACACCACGCCGGTCACCAACGGCTCCTATCTGGCCTTCATGGCGGACGGCGGCTATACGGACCCGCGCTGGTGGCGGCCCGAGGGCTGGGCGCAGATCCGGGAGCACGGCATCGCGGCGCCGCTGTTCTGGCGTCTCGACGGCGGGCAGTGGCTGCGCCGCCGCTTCGGGGTGACGGAGCCGGTCCCGGAGGAGGAGCCGGTCGTCCATGTGAGCTGGTACGAGGCGGACGCCTACGCGCGCTGGGCGGGGCGCAGGCTGCCGACCGAGGCCGAGTGGGAGAAGGCGGCCCGGCACGATCCGGTGTCCGGGCGGTCGCGGCGCTATCCGTGGGGGGACGCCGATCCGGGTCCCGGCCACGCCAATCTCGGGCAGCGGCATCTGCGGCCCGCGCCCGCCGGGAGCTTCCCGGAAGGCGCCTCGCCGCTCGGCGTACGGCAGTTGATCGGCGATGTGTGGGAGTGGACGGCGAGCGACTTCCTGCCGTATCCGGGGTTCCGTGCCTTTCCGTACAAGGAGTATTCGGAGGTCTTCTTCGGTCCCGCGCACAAGGTGCTGCGCGGTGGGTCGTTCGCGGTGGATCCGGTCGCCTGCCGGGGCACCTTCCGCAACTGGGACCTTCCGGTGCGGCGGCAGATCTTCGCCGGGTTCCGGACCGCACGGGACGCGGAGCTTGCCTGATGTGTCGTCATATCGCTTATGTAGGCGATCCGTTGACGCTCGGCGAGCTGCTGGTGGCACCGTCGCACGGCCTGTTGCGCCAGTCCTGGGAGCCCCGCAGGCAGATCAGTGGCGTGGTGAACGCCGACGGGTTCGGGGTCGGCTGGTACGCGGAGGGCGACGTGGTGCCCGCCCGGTACCGGCGGGCGGCCCCGATCTGGGGGGATCCGTCCTTCGCCGACCTCGCCCGGGTGGTCCGCTCGGGAGCGCTGCTCGCGGCGGTCCGGGGGGCCACCCGGCCGGGCGCCGACGGGGAGGCGGCAGCGGCTCCCTTCGCTGCCGGGCCCTGGCTGTTCAGCCACAACGGCGCCGTCGAAGGCTGGCCGGACTCCCTCGCGCCGCTCGCCGGGACGCTGTCGCCGGGCGAACTGCTCGGGATCGAGGCGCGCACCGACTCGGCGCTTCTGTGGGCGCTGGTGCTGCACCGGCTGCGGGCCGGGGATCCACCGGGCGAGGCGCTGGCCGCCACGGTCCGGGAGGTCGCCGGGGCCGCGCCCGGCTCCCGGCTGAACCTGCTGCTCACCGATGGCGGCCGGATCGACGCGACCGCCTGGCGGAACAGCCTGTGGTACCTGACGGGCTCCGGCCGGACGGTCGTGGCCTCGGAGCCGTACGACGACGATCCGCGCTGGCGGGAGGTTCCCGAGCGGACGCTCGTGACCGCCACCCGTACCGAAGTCACTCTCACCCCGCTCAAGGAGCCGTCCGCGTGAGCACGTTCCAGCTGACCCGTACCCTCGCCCCGGACGCCACGGGCGCCGCTCTGCGCGCCGATGTCCTCCACGGGCTGACCCGTTTTCCCAAGGAGCTTCCGCCGAAGTGGTTCTACGACGCGCGGGGCAGTGAGCTTTTCGAGGAGATCACCCGGCTTCCGGAGTACTACCCCACCCGGGCGGAGCGGGAGATCCTGAAGCGGCGGGCGCCGGAGATCGCGGCCGTCACCGGGGCCCGGACCCTGGTGGAGCTGGGGTCCGGCTCGTCGGAGAAGACCCGGTTCCTGATCGACGCGCTGCTGCCGGAACTCGACAGCTACGTGCCGGTGGACGTGAGCGAGTCCGCGCTGACCGGGGCGGCGCAGGCACTGCTCGCCGAGCGGCCGGAGCTGCGGGTGCACGCCCTGGTGGCCGACTTCACCCGGGGGCTCGGGCTGCCCGGGACACCGGGCCCGCGTCTGGTGGCGTTCCTCGGCGGCACCATCGGCAATCTGCTGCCCGGGGAGCGGCGGACCTTCCTGCGTTCGGTGCGGGCGATGCTGACCCCGGGCGACGCCCTGCTCCTCGGCACGGACCTGGTGAAGGACGAGGCGACGCTGGTCAGGGCCTATGACGACGAGGCGGGGGTGACGGCGGCGTTCAACAAGAACGTGCTGTCCGTGATCGACCGGGAGCTGGCGGCGGACTTCGATCCGGACGACTTCGACCACCTGGCGGTGTGGGACCGCGAGCAGGAGTGGATCGAGATGCGGCTGCGGGCCCGCCGCGCCCTCACCGTGAAGATCCCCGAACTGGATCTCGCGGTGCCGTTCGCGGCGGGCGAGGAGATGCGGACCGAGGTCTCCGCGAAGTTCCGTCAGGCGGGGGTGCGGGCCGAGCTGGCCGAGGCGGACCTGGAGCTGGACCGGTGGTGGACGGATGGCGAGGGGAGGTTCGCCCTGTCGCTGGCGACCGCCCGCTGAGCCGCCGCCGCCAGGGCCCCCCGGTCCGGGTGGCGGAAGGCGGGAAGGGGGTCCCGGAGCCGGACGACGGCGGTGATGTGGCGGGTGGTGACGACCCGCCACATCGAGGCGCCGAGCGAGTCGGCGCCGACATAGGCGGCGGCGTCGGTGGGGGCGTACTCCAGACGCACCGGCTGGACCGTGGCGCCCGCGTCGAGGACCGCCTGGAAGGCGGCGGGCCGGAAGCGTCCCCCGGCCCGGCCGCACCAGGTCGAGCCCTCGGGGAAGACGACGACCCGGCCGCCGTCCGCGAGCACCCCGGCCATCGTCCGTACGGTGGCGGGCAGGGCCCTGAGCCGGTCGCGGTCGAGGAAGACGGTGCCGCCGAGTGCGGCGAGGAGCCCGAGGACGGGCCAGCCGCGCACCTCGGTCTTGGCGACCATCCGGCCTGGCAGCACGCCCGCGACCAGGGGGATGTCGAGCCAGGAGACATGGTTGGCGGCGACCAGGAGCGGCCCGGCGGCGGCCGTTCCCTCGTAGCGGACGCGGACGCCGAAGGCGCGGACCACCGCCCTCGTCCAGTGTCGGACGAGGGCGAGCCGGGCGGCGGCCGGCAGCAGACCGGCCGCCGGGGCGCACAGGATGCCGAGGACGACGGCGCCGAGCCCGGCGGTCAGCCGGGCCACGGCCCGGACGGTGCCCGCCCGCTCCCCCACGGGCCCTGCGGGCGCGGGGGGCGGGTGGACGGTGCAGTGGCCGGGGACGCAGGGCGAGGAGGGGAGCCAGGGCGAGGGGGTGGCGGGCCCGTTCACCGTGCCGGGACGAGCGACAGGAAGTGGTTGAGGTAGCGCGGGTTGGTGCGGCGCAGCGAGAGCAGGACGTAGAGGTCGGCGACGCCGAAGTCGGGGTCGTGCGCGGGGGCGCCGCAGACCCAGGCGCCGAGGCGGAGGTAGCCGCGCAGGAGCGGCGGGAGTTCGGTGCGGCCCTCGGGGCGGGTGATGCCGTCGGGGCTCCACAGCTTGTGCGGGGTGACCCAGTACTCCTCGGGCGCGAGGTGCTTCTCCTTGACGGTGTCCCAGGTGGCGGCGGCGAGCGTGCCTCCGTCGGCGAGGGACAGGGAGCAGCATCCGGCGAGCCAGTTGTGGCCCGCGTTCGTCATGTAGCGGGCGAGTCCGGCCCAGATGAGGCCGATGACGGCGCCGCCCCGGTGCGCGGGGTGGACGCAGGAGCGGCCGACCTCCACGAGGTCGTGGCGGATCGGTGCGAGCCGGGCGAGGTCGAATTCGCTCTCGGAGTAGAGGCTGCCGACGACGGCGGCCCGGTCGGGCGGCAGGATGCGGTAGGTGCCGACGACTTCGCCGGTGGTCTCCTCGCGGACGAGCAGGTGGTCGCAGTAGGCGTCGTAGGCGTCGATGTCGAGGCCGGGCTCGGGTCCGTCGAGGCGGGCGCCGAGTTCTCCGGCGAAGACCTGGTGGCGCAGCCGCTGTGCGGCCCGTACGTCCTCCTGGGTCCGGGCGAGCCCGACGACGTAACGGGGCTCGGGCTGCCCGGTGGGGGCGTGCGGCTGGGCGGGGACGGTGAGCGTAGGGGTCGGTGCGGCCATGTCGGACTCCTCCGGCGTACGGAAGGGGCAAGGTCGGAACCGGGCCGTGCGAGCGGTGGCCCGGCTCCTTACTTCTTCCGTGGGCGGCTGGATTCGACGTGACCGTCCGGGGGATCGCGGGTGTGCGAACGCTGAATGCTATTCGGCGAGGGTCTGGGTGATCGCCTCCGAGGCCAGCTTGGCGGCGCGCATCGGGTCGCCGCCCTGGAGGACGGAGGTCATGTAGGGCTTGATGGGGTTGTCCGCCTCGACGTTCGCCCACTGCGCGGAGTTGGGGGTGGCCCGGCCGCGGGCGGCGCCCTGGGCCATGACGGCGGTGGCCTCCTCGCCCGCGACGACGGAGGCGAGGCCCTTCTTGTTGGGCACGTACCCCATGGTGCGGGCGAGGTCGGACTGCCACTTCTCGCCGGCGAGGGCCTTGACGACGTCGATGGCGGCGGTGCGCTGGGGTGCGTTCTGCGGGATGATGAGGTCGGATCCGCCGGTGAAGACGGCGCAGGGCTGGCCTTCCTTCAGACCGGGTATCGGGAAGTAGCCGAGCTTGTCCTTGAGGCCCGGGTTGGCCTTGAGGATCGCGGCGACGGCGGAGGGCGCGGCGATGAGCTGGGCCACGTCGCCCTTGGCGAAGATGTCGGCCTGCGGGGGGTTCTGCTCGTCGGCGTTCTTGGGGCCGGAGCCGAGGGACTGGAGTTCCTTGTAGAAGGCCATGCCGCGCCGGGCGGCCGGGCTTTCGAGGGCGCCGGTCCACTCGCCGCCCTTGTCGGTGGCGAGTTCGCCGCCCTCGTCCCAGATGAAGCCGGCCAGGGTGTACCAGTCCTGTCCGGCGAGGTAGATGCCCTGGGAGCCCTTGCCGTTCAGCTTCTCGGTGTCCTTGAGCCACTCGGCGCGGGTGGCCGGGGGCTTGGTGATGCCCGCGTCGGCGAACAGGTCCTTGTTGTAGATGACGATGCGGTTGGCCGCGTACCACGGGATGCCGTACTGGGATCCGCCGATGCTGCCGGGCTGGGCGAGACCGGGCAGCCAGTCCTCGGCGCCGAGGTCGCGGACGGACTCCAGGGTGAGGTCGAAGAGCCTGTCGGTGTCGGCGTACTGCGCGACCTGCGTGTTGCCGACCTCGATGACGTCGGGTCCGCCGGAGCCCTTGATGGCCTCGGTGACCTTCTTGCCGATGCCCGTCCACTCCTGCACGGTGAACTTGAGCTTGACGCCGTCGTGCTCGTCCTCGTACGCCTTGGTGAAACGGTTGAGGAAGTCCTCGCTGACGCTCTCCCGCATGAGCCAGACGTTGACGGTCTTCGTCCCGCCCCCTCCGCCCGGGAGCATCCCGCAGCCTGCGAGGGCGAGGGCGGTGGCGGCTGCCATGGGGCAGGCGAGGTGGCGGTTCTTCACGTGTGGTCACCTTCTGCGGTTCAGCACAGGTTTCGTGCGGAAAGGGAGTTCTGACCCGACATGGGGGGACCGAACGGGCTGTTCGCGCGGGTATGTGGCCTGGATTCTGGTCCGGACCATCGAGATGGTCAAGTCCTTGACCATTCCGTTCCGTCCCGCATGCACACGACCTGGGGCATTACCTTCGGTAATTACCCATCGGTACCCACGTGTCGGCCGCGCGGCCCCCGTCATGTCGCGCTCCGCCCCTCTCTGGGGCACGGTGGAGGGAACGCACCGAGAGGAGCGGCTCCATGTCGAACCACACCTATCGCGTCACCGAGATCGTCGGCACCTCCACCGAAGGGGTGGACGAAGCCATCCGAAACGGCATCGAACGGGCTTCGCAGACTCTGCGGGGCCTCGATTGGTTCGAGGTGACGGAGGTCCGCGGGCACCTCGCCGACGGCACGGTCAAGCACTACCAGGTGGGACTGAAGGTCGGGTTCCGGCTGGACGGGGAGGACTGAGGCCTCCCCGAGCCCGGCACCCCGCGGCATGCCGGGCGGGACCCGGGACGGCCGGAGGCCGCGATACGCCTGTCACGCGCTCAGAGTAGGAGCGCGACGCCCTCGGCGCGCCCGTTGTCCACGGGTTCACAGGAAAGACGGGACACGTGCTCCGCCGGGACGCCGCAGACGCCCCGGCCGCCTCGGGAATCCCCGCGCCTCCCCCGCGTTGAACCCGAGGTGAGCACCTTTCCCGACGGCATCCGTTTCTCCGTTCTCGACCGCTCCCGCACCCGGGCGGGCGAGGGCGCCCCGGAGGCCTTGCGCGCCACCGTGGGCCTGGCCCGGGAGGCCGAGGCCCTCGGCTTCCACCGCTTCTGGGTGTCGGAGCACCACGGCGTGCCCGGGGTCGCCGGTTCCGCGCCGACGGTGCTCGCCGCCGCCGTGGCCGCCGCCACCTCGGACATCCGGGTCGGTACGGGCGGGGTGATGCTGCCCAACCACCGGCCACTGGTCGTCGCCGAGCAGTTCGGCGTCCTGGAGGCGCTGTTCCCCGGCCGGATCGACATGGGCGTCGGCCGTTCGGTCGGCTTCACCGACGGCGTCCGGCGGGCGCTGGGACGGGGCAAGGACGAGGCGGACGGGTTCGCCGAGCAGCTGGCCGAGCTGCTCGGCTGGTTCACCGGGGAGCAGACGGCCCACCCGGGGGTCCGCGCCCGGCCCGCCGAGGGGCTGAGGGTCCCGCCGTTCGTCCTCGCGACGGGTGCGGGAGCGTCGGTCGCCGCCTCGGCGGGGCTGCCGCTGGTCGTCGGCGACCTGCGTGGCCGGGACCGGCTGCGGGCCGCCGTGGACACCTACCGCTCCGGCTTCCGGCCCTCCGCCTGGGCGGCGGAGCCCTATGTGGTGGTCGCGGGCACGGTCGTGGTGGCTCCGAGCCGGGAGGAGGCACGCCGGCTGCTGACACCGGAGGCCTGGTCCCTGGCGCAGTCGCGCACCCTGGGGGTGTTCCCGCCACTCGAAGCACCGGAGCGGATCGAGGGGCTGCCGATGACGGAGCGGCAGCGCGGCTTCTACGAGAACGCGCTGAGCGGTCATGTGCACGGCACGGCGGAGGAGGTGCGGGAGGCGCTGGAGCGGGCCGTACGGGAGACCGGGGCCCAGGAGGTGCTGGTCACGACGAGCACCTACGACCGGGCGGCGCTGAGCGCGTCGTACCGGGGGCTGGCACGGGCCGTCGGACTCAGCACGCGGGGCGACGGGCTCAGCGCGCGGGGCGACGGCGGGACGTCTGCCGTCGGGACGTCGACCGCCGTCGCCCCGGTCGCCGTCGCCCCGGTCGCCGTCGCCCCGGTCGCCGGGGCCTCGGATGCCGGGGCCTCGGCCTTCGGGGCGACGGCTGCCGGGATGCCGACCACCGGGGCCTCCGCCGCCGGGACTCCGGCCATCGGGACCGCGACCATCGGAACCCCGGACTGATTCGGCGGACCGGAGCCGGGTCGGGGCCGAGGCCGGGCTTCGGGGACCCGGGATCCAGGACCGGGGCCCGGGGCCATCGGAAACCCGGGATCCAGGACCGGCGTCCAGGGCCGAGGCCCGGGGCCCGTCCGCCGGATGCCCCGTCGGAGCCACCCCGACCAGGGCAAACGGGGCCCGGCGGATAAAATCCTGGTATGCACGACAGCCCCCATGACCCGTACGTCCGCGTCCGAGGCGCCCGCGAGCACAATCTCGACGGGGTCGACGTCGACATCCCCCGGGACGCGCTGGTCGTCTTCACCGGGGTGTCGGGCTCGGGCAAGTCGTCCCTCGCCTTCGGGACGATCTACGCGGAGGCCCAGCGGCGCTACTTCGAGTCGATCGCCCCGTACGCGCGACGGCTGATCCACCAGGTGGGGGCGCCCGTCGTCGGCGAGATCACGGGGCTGCCCCCGGCGGTCTCCCTCGAACAGCGCAGGTCCTCCCCCAACGCCCGCTCCTCCGTCGGCACCGTGACGACGCTCTCCAACTCCCTGCGGATGCTGTTCTCCCGGGCGGGGCGCTATCCGGCGGGCGCGGAGCGGCTGGACTCGGACGCCTTCTCGCCCAACACGGCGGCGGGCGCCTGCCCCTCGTGCCACGGTCTCGGCCGCGTCCACGACACCAGCGAGGAACTCCTCGTCCCCGACCCCGATCTGTCGATCCGTCAGGGAGCCGTCGCCGCCTGGCCGGGCGCCTGGCAGGGGAAGAACCTGCGGGACGTCCTCGACGCCCTCGGCCACGACGTCGACCGGCCGTGGCGCGAGCTGCCCGCGAAGGACCGGGAGTGGATCCTCTTCACGGACGAGCAGCCGGTGGTCACCGTCCACCCGGTGCGGGAGGCGGGCCGCATCCAGCGCCCGTACCAGGGCACCTACACGAGTGCCCGGCGATACGTCCTGCGGACCTTCTCCGACTCCAAGAGCACTTCGCTGCGCGCGAAGGCCGAGTCCTTCCTGACCAGCGCGCCCTGCCCGGTCTGCGGCGGCGGGCGGCTGCGGCCCGAGGCGCTGGCGGTGACGTTCGCGGGCCGGAGCATCGCGGAGCTGGCCGCGCTGCCGCTGACCGCGCTCTCCGGGGTCCTGGCCGCCGGTGCCGGGGAGCCGGGGGACGGCACGGAGACCGCGCGGGTACTGGGCGAGGACCTGGTGGCCCGCATCGCCACGGTCACCGAACTCGGCCTCGGCTACCTCAGCCTGGACCGGGCCACCCCGACCCTCTCCAACGGCGAGCTACAGCGCCTCCGGCTCGCGACCCAGCTGCGCTCGGGACTCTTCGGCGTGGTGTACGTGCTCGACGAGCCGTCCGCCGGACTGCACCCGGCGGACACCGAGGCGCTGCTCGTGGTCCTCGACCGGCTCAAGGCCACCGGGAACTCGGTGTTCGTCGTGGAGCACCACCTCGATGTCGTCCGGCACGCCGACTGGCTGGTCGACGTCGGGCCGGGCGCGGGCACGCACGGCGGGCGGGTGCTGCACAGCGGACCGCCGGAGGGACTCGCGGACGTGCCCGAGTCCGCGACCCGGCGTTTCCTCCTCGACCCGGCGCCCGCACCGGTCCGGGAGGTCAGGGAGCCGTCCGGCTGGCTGCGGACCGGACCGGTCACCCGGCACAACCTGCGCGGGGTCGAAGCGGCCTTCCCCCTCGGCGCGCTGACCGCCGTCACGGGCGTGTCCGGCTCCGGGAAGTCGACGCTCGTGGGCGCGCTGACCGAGGAGCCGTCCGGGGCGGGCCGTCCGGTGACGGTGGACCAGCGGCCGATCGGCCGTACCCCGCGCTCCAACCTGGCCACGTACACGGGGCTCTTCGACGTGGTGCGGAAGCTGTTCACGGAGACGGAGGAGGCGCGGGCGCGCGGCTACAAGGCGGGCCGCTTCTCCTTCAACGTGGCCGGCGGCCGGTGCGAGACCTGTCAGGGCGAGGGTTTCGTCTCGGTGGAACTCCTCTTCCTGCCCAGTACGTACGCGCCCTGCCCCGACTGCCACGGCGCCCGCTACAACCCGGAGACCCTCCAGGTGCGGCTGCGGGGGCTGACCATCGCCGAGGTGCTCGACCTGACCGTCGAGTCCGCCGCCGCGTTCTTCGGCGGCACCCCCGCCGCCGCCCGGAGTCTGCGCACCCTGCTCGACGTGGGTCTCGGCCATCTGCGCCTCGGTCAGCCCGCCACGGAACTCTCCGGCGGGGAGGCCCAGCGCATCAAGCTCGCCACCGAGCTTCAGCGCCCGCACCGCTCCCCCACCGTCTACGTGCTCGACGAGCCGACGACGGGGCTGCACCCGGCGGACGTCGAGGTCCTGATGCGCCAGCTGAACGGTCTGGTGGACGCGGGGCACACGGTGATCGTGGTGGAGCACGACATGGACGTGGTCGCCGCCGCCGACTGGGTCGTCGACCTGGGTCCGGGCGGCGGCGACGAGGGTGGCCGCGTCGTGGCGGCGGGCCCGCCCGCCGAGGTGGCCCGGTCCCGGGAGAGCCGGACGGCACCGTATCTGGCCAGGGCCCT
This sequence comes from Streptomyces sp. CBMA291, assembly GCF_014596525.1. Classification (GTDB taxonomy): domain Bacteria; phylum Actinomycetota; class Actinomycetes; order Streptomycetales; family Streptomycetaceae; genus Streptomyces. The sequence goes on along the minus strand of NZ_MSJP01000006.1, from coordinate 4,976 downwards.
GGCGGAGTGAGACCAGGGCCCTGAGGGGCGGATACGGGGCCCCGGGCGGGACCCTGCCCGCCGGGGCGCTGCATGAACACCACGATGCTGCGGGCGGCGCTCCGCGCCAGGTCGGCGCGGTGGTCCTGCTCCACCAGGGCCAGCGAGCCCGGCTGAGGCGGCTGGGGCGGCTGGGGCGGCTGGGGCGGCTGGGGCGGCTGCCGATGGTGGGCCCAAGTCGCCGTCGTGCCGGTACGGCAGCCGGTCAGCCGACGCGTCCACGCGACCTGGCGCGCCGACGCCGGGCGCAGGCCGTCCATCCGCGCCGTCGTGGAGGCGCTGCGGGCGACGGGGGCGCGGCTCTCCGTCCGAGGCCGGGCGGGCGGGGGTGCCTCAGGACGGGCGAGCGAGCGCGCGAGGGCCTCCGAGGCCGGGCGGGCGAGGGCGTCCGAGGCCGGGCGGGCGCCGGGGCGTCCGCCCGGTCCGGTTACCCCTTGACCTTCCTCCGGGCCCGCAGCCACTCCTTGTTCATCGCCGAAATCGACGGGAGCGGGATGCCCTTGGGACAGGCCGTGGCGCACTCCCCCGTCAGGGTGCAGCCGCCGAAGCCCTCGGCGTCCATCTGGGCGACCATGTCGAGGACCCTGGTCTCGCGCTCGGGCGAGCCCTGGGGCAGGACGTTCAGGTGGTTGATCTTGGCGGAGGTGAAGAGCATCGCCGAGCCGTTGGGGCAGGCGGCCACGCAGGCGCCGCAGCCGATGCACTCGGCGTGTTCGAAGGCCGAGTCGGCGTCGGCCTTGGGGACCGGGGTCGCGTGCGCCTCGGGCGCCGAGCCGGTGGGCGCCGAGATGTAGCCGCCCGCCTCGATGACCCGGTCGAAGGCCGAGCGGTCGACGACGAGGTCCTTGACGACGGGGAAGGCAGACGCCCGCCAGGGTTCGACGTCGATGGTGTCGCCGTCGCGGAAGGACCGCATGTGCAGCTGGCAGGTGGTGGTGCGTTCGGGTCCGTGCGCGTCGCCGTTGATGACGAGGCTGCACGCGCCGCAGATGCCCTCCCGGCAGTCGTGGTCGAAGGCCACCGGGTCCTCGCCGCGCAGGGTGAGGTCCTCGTTGAGGGTGTCGAGCATCTCAAGGAACGACATGTCGGCGGAGACGCCGTCCACGTCGTAGGTGGACATGGCGCCGGGGGCGTCGGCGTTCGCCTGGCGCCAGACGCGCAGGGTGAGCTTCATGCGTAGCTCCGCTGGGTGGGGTGGACGTACTCGAAGGTGAGGTCCTCCTGGTGGAGGACGGGTGCGGCGGCGCCGGTGAACTCCCAGGCGGCCGCGTAGGAGAACTCCTCGTCGCGGCGGGCGGCCTCGCCGTCGGGGGTCTGGGACTCCTCGCGGAAGTGGCCGCCGCAGGACTCGGCGCGGTGGAGCGCGTCGAGGCACATGAGTTCGGCGAGTTCCAGGTAGTCGACGATCCGGTTGGCCCGCTCCAGGGACTGGTTGAACTCCTGGCCGGTGCCGGGGACCTTGACGCGCCGCCAGAACTCCTCGCGGATCTCGGGGATGCGGGCGAGGGCGGTGCGCAGCCCTTCCTCGGTGCGGGCCATGCCGCAGTGCTCCCACATGAGTTCGCCGAGTTCTCGGTGGAAGGAGTCGGGGGTGCGGTCGCCGTCGACGGAGAGGAGCCGGTCGAGCCGGTCCCGGGTCTCGGCGAGCACCTCGCGGACGGCGGGGTGCTCGTCGGTGAGGGGTTCGGCGTGCGGGTGCCTGGCGAGGTAGTCGTTGATGGTGGCGGGCAGCACGAAGTAGCCGTCGGCGAGGCCCTGCATGAGGGCGGAGGCGCCGAGCCGGTTGGCCCCGTGGTCGGAGAAGTTGGCCTCGCCGATGGCGAAGAGACCGGGGACGGTGGTCTGGAGGTCGTAGTCGACCCAGAGTCCGCCCATCGTGTAGTGGACGGCGGGGTAGATCCGCATGGGGACCTCGTACGGGTTCTCCGCGGTGATCCGCTCGTACATGTCGAAGAGGTTGCCGTACTTCTCCTCGACGGCGGCGCGGCCCATCCGGTGGATCGCGTCGGCGAAGTCGAGGTAGACGCCCTGTCCGCCGGGTCCGACGCCCCTGCCCTCGTCGCAGACGTTCTTGGCGGCGCGGGAGGCGATGTCACGGGGGACGAGGTTGCCGAAGGAGGGGTAGATGCGCTCCAGGTAGTAGTCGCGCTCGTCTTCGGGGATGTCGGCGGCGGGGCGGGTGTCGCCCTTCGCCCTGGGCACCCAGATCCGTCCGTCGTTGCGGAGGGATTCACTCATCAGGGTGAGCTTGGACTGGTGGTCCCCGGTGCGCGGGATGCAGGTGGGGTGGATCTGTGTGAAGCAGGGGTTGGCGAAGTACGCGCCGCGCCGGTGGGCCCGCCAGACGGCGGTGGCGTTGGAGTTCATCGCGTTGGTGGAGAGATAGAAGACGTTGCCGTAGCCGCCGCTGGCGAGGACGACCGCGTCGGCGTGGTGGGTGGTGATCTCTCCGGTGATCAGGTCGCGGGCGACGATGCCGCGGGCCCGTCCGTCGACGACGATCAGGTCCAGCATCTCCGTACGGGCGTGCATCTCGACGTTGCCGGCGGCGATCTGCCGGGAGAGTGCCTGGTAGGCGCCGAGCAGGAGCTGCTGTCCCGTCTGGCCCCTGGCGTAGAAGGTGCGGGAGACCTGGACGCCGCCGAAGGAGCGGGTGTCGAGGAGTCCGCCGTACTCGCGGGCGAAGGGGACGCCCTGGGCGACGCACTGGTCGATGATCTCGACGGAGATCTGGGCGAGGCGGTGGACGTTGGACTCGCGGGCGCGGAAGTCGCCGCCCTTGACGGTGTCGTAGAAGAGGCGGTGGATGGAGTCGCCGTCGTTGCGGTAGTTCTTGGCCGCGTTGATGCCGCCCTGGGCGGCGATGGAGTGGGCGCGGCGCGGGGAGTCCTGGAAGCAGAACTGGACGACGTGGTAGCCCTGTTCGGCGAGGGTGGCGCCCGCGGAGCCACCGGCCAGACCGGTGCCGACGACGATGATCCGGTGCTTGCGGCGGTTGGCGGGGTTGACCAGCCTGGCCTGGAAGCGGCGGGTGTCCCAGCGTTCGGCGATCGGGCCCTCGGGCGCCTTGGTGTCGGCGAGCGGCTCGCCGGTCGTGTAGTCGAGGTAGCTCATGGTCAGCTCACCAATCCGGTCATGACGGCCACGGGGATGGAGACGAAACCGGCGGTCAGGACGAGCGCGAGACCGTTGGCGATGATCTTGAGGATCCGGTCCCGGCGCGCGCTGCCGACGCCGAGGGTCTGGGCGGCGCTCCAGAAGCCGTGCCGGATGTGGAGTCCGACGGCGAGCATGGCGACGAGGTAGATGACGTTGCCGTACCAGGTGGAGAAGGTGTCGATGATGTTCTGGTAGGGCTTCTCGGCCTCGAAGCCGCCGGAGTGGACGGTGCCGGTGGTGAGGTCGAGGATGTGCCAGACGATGAAGAGGGCGAGGATGATCCCGCCCCAGCGCATGGTGCGGGTGGCGTAGGAGGCGCGCTTGCGGCGGTGCGCGTATCCGGTGGGGCGGGCCTTCAGATCGCGGCGGCTGAGCTGGTACGCGGAGACGCCGTGGGCGACGACGGCGGCGAGCAGCAGGACGCGGGCGGCCCAGAGGATCCACTCGCGGTGGAAGAAGGGGGCGCCCACGACGCGCAGCCAGTGGGCGTACTCGTTGATCTCCTCGGGGCCGAAGAAGATCTTGAGGTTGCCGAAGAGGTGGGCGACGAGGTAGCCGAGCATGATCAGCCCGCTGACGGCCATGACCGTCTTCTTGCCGATGGTCGAGGAGAAGAATCCGCGTGACGGTGTGGGGGACGGCGGTCGGCGCGTCGTCCGGTCCCTCGTGGGTGCCAGAGCCATGCACCCGACGCTAGGGCCGAATGACCCAAGAGGTCCAAGACATGGTCCGGCTGATATCGATAGGCCTTGACTATCTCCCTGGCCTACTCTGGGTCCATGCAGTTCCAGCAGCTCCTCTACTTCGTCGCCGTGGCGGAGACTCGCCATTTCACCCGGGCCGCCGAGCGCGTGCACGTCTCGCAGCCGTCCCTCTCCCAGCAGATCAAGGCACTGGAGCAGGAGTTGGGCGCCGAGCTGTTCAGCCGCGCCCGGGGCAACATCACGCTGACCGACGCGGGCGAGGCCCTGCTGCCGCTGGCGCGCCGCATCCTCGCGGACACCGAGACGGCCAGGATCGAGGTGCAGGAGCTGGCACAGCTGAAACGGGGCCGGGTGCGGCTCGGCGCGACCCCGAGCCTGTGCACGGGACTGCTGCCGGACATGCTGCGCGCCTTCCACGATCTGCACCCGGGGATCGAGCTGCTGATCCAGGAGAGCGGCTCGCACGATCTCGTACGGGAGCTGGCGCGCGGCTCGCTCGACCTGGCCCTCGTGGTGCTGCCGCTGCCGAACCCGTCACCCGCCCTGACCACGGTCGAGCTGCTCAGGGAGGACCTGGTGGTGGTCTCCGCCGCCTCGGCCCCCGCCCCGGCGCGCCCGGTGCGGATCAAGGACCTCAGGGACCAGCCGCTCGTGATGTTCCGGCACGGCTACGACCTGCGGGACCTGACGGTGGCCGCCTGCCGGGCGGAGGGGTTCGAGCCGACGTTCACGGTCGAGGGCGGGGAGCTGGACGCGGTCCTCGGCTTCGTACGGGCCGGGCTCGGGCTCGCGGTCGTGCCCGCGATGGTCGCGGCGCGCGCGGGCCGCGACCTGCGGGTGACGGCCCTCGCCCGGCCGGGTCTGCGCCGGACGATCGCCCTTGCCCACCGCAGCGACGTGGCACCGCCGAGGGCGGCGAGGGAACTCCAGCGCGTCCTGCTGGCCTCCCGCCTGGACGACGGTGACGACCCCGGCGGCGACGGCCGCCCGCAGGTAGTCGCGGACGTCTCGCTGGTCGCTGCGGGCGGCGGTGGCGATCTGGGTGATCGTCACCGCCGCGCCGTCGCGGGCGTA